>CAVVNC010000011.1:0-75184 GCA_963749525.1 uncultured delta proteobacterium | reverse complement strand
ATTGATCCAGGCTGACGTACAAAAGGTCCGAGTTTTCAAGAGCCTGGATATCATACCAGGAAGGGGTATGCTCCAAGATGGCGCTAAAAGCGGAGAGCATCCGCCCCTCGCCCCCGATAGCGAGAAAGTCATTTCCTCTCCCAATGGGGTAGCGTAAAATATCCGGAATGTACCGGAAACGATGCAGGCCATCTTGTCGGGGACAACCCTGCCCGAATGAAATACTCGCCTTTTTCCAGGTGAAGATGCCTGAGATTGGAGGCCGCTTTCTCCCACTCTTCGTCTGGAATCTCGGCAAAAGCGCTGAGGGCGGCACGCACAATAGCCAGCCATTCGGGTCTGATGCGTTTCATTTAAGGGTCTAAGTCTATCATGAAACCGCAAGGATAAAGTTAAATCAAAAAGCGGCTCTTTAGGGTCTGCCGTGGGAAACGCCGGCCGAGTTTCGTGGGTGCATTCTACTTCAAGTCCACCAGAACTTAAGAGCCTGTTTTTTTGGCCACTCCCACTAAAATATGTATAAGATTACAGAAGCTTGGGGGCAATCGGTCCAGGTGGCGAAGTAGGTGATCCCCCGTGGTGAAATCTGATAGACACCCCCACCGAGTCGATCGAACCATCCGTAGACGTTCCGATAAAGAATCGCTCGAACCTCCGGCTCCTCGATCGCGTGGGCGATAACCGATGCCTTGGTTGGGCCATTTTCCGTCAGGTATTGGGCAATCAGGATCGCATTTTGCCGGTAAGCCGTCATCAATCCGCAGCGCCTGCCGCTGCCGCCCGGCATCGGATCGCCTCGTCGCCGTTCGAATTCGCCGAGCAATCGTCCGCTCCGCTTCGGGTGAATTGGCGGGCGGTATTCACCGGGATCCAAACCACCCCGCCCGGCTGCGCTTTGAATTCACTGAAATCAGAATCAGTCCGATGCCCAGCATTCTAAGAAGTTTCAGGACATGTTGGCGCCGCTTTCGAAAGGCCCGGCAAGAGGGAATCCCAGGATGGACAACCGATGAAATGCTCAAACGACTCACTGCTTGTAGGATTACATCGAGACTGAAGGCAAGTTTCAATTCGACAACGACAGGATTATCAGTGCCTCGAACCGCCATTATGTCGCATTCTCCGATCTCGCCCTTGACTTCATACCCCTGACTTTCCAGAAACCGCTTCACCGGATTGTAGAGATCGATTTCTTTCATGGTATCAATTGAGATGGTTCACTTGTCGAGTGCCCCTGAACGTGCGACCATGCTTGCCGTGCGCTCTCCGAGGGGTGCGCCCGTTCCTACGCCCCTTTCAATACCGCGAGGAGATCGTAGGTATTTTCCAGAATAATATCGGGTCCTGCCTTCGCGATGGCGTTTGCGTCCTCCTCGCCTGTACGGACGTAAGCGGCGGTCGCTCCGGCCTTTTTCGCCGCGAGAACATCCGATTCCGTGTCGCCCACGGCGAGGCAGGCGCGGATAGAGACATGGAGCCTTCTCGCCGTTCAGAGGAGAACGTCCGGGCAGGTTTCGACAAGACCTCCTGCGATGTGACGATGGCGTCGATAAACCGGCTTAGGCCCAGTCCCGCGAACCGTCTCCACTCATCCTCGGGCGTCGATACCCTGCCGGTAGCGATGCCGATCAACACGTCCCAGCTTTTGAGGCTCCCGAACAGTTCCTCGACCCCCGGAAACGATCTGATCTCTTCCGGCTGGGCCTGCCTGAAAAGACGTTTGATACTGTCTTGGCGCATATCGATGGTGCTATCGTCCGTAGCCAGTGGAAATACTCCCTTCAGGATCTCACGCAGACCCTTGCCATTTCTCAGGCAATTGTCGAGGAAGCCCTGGGCCACCCGTCCTATATCGTAGTCCCCTATGCCTTCGTTGAAGACCTTCAATTAACGCTGGAGGTGTCGACAAGAGTACCGTCGATATCGAAGATAACGGCCCTCAAACTTTCCCTTTGAAACATGCTCACCAACTGTTCCCCATTCGTTCGAGGAAGCGATCTTTGTCGATATCGTCACGGAAGATCAGTCGTCTCTCGATGCCCCGGACGATGATGTGGCGGAGCACGTATCCGGCATCGAGACAGGCATGACGGGGCATGGTCGATTGTATCGGAGTGATGTGGAGTGCGTCAATAGTTATTTACTTATTTACGGTCGTCACCTTCGCAGCCCGATAGCGATAACAGCGGTTTCTCGTGATACTTTTGAAGACCGCCTTTTGTGCGATTATTTTGTTAAAAACCTTTAACAAAAAATGGGCCCTGAAAAGCCGCAGTATCAGCCGTAAAAGGGAGCTGAAAAGACGATAGCATGGAAGTAATTGATTTTGTTGTGTATTATTGTTAAGTGTGCACGGCGTAGACCGCTACGTGCTATCTCAGTTGTTCCAAATGGGGCTTGAAATCGTTGGGTTTTTTTGTCCCCAAAGAGTTGGCAAAATGAAAACAACCCCCTGATTACCGGATGTTGAAGGGTGTTCAACAGGAGTTATCGACAGTTTTTCCACATTCACTGTTGAAAAACTGTGCAGTCTGAACAAATCAGTGCTGAATCCCTCTCCCGGTGAATACGGTCACCCCGACTCGCCGAGCCCTATACCCGCTATCACAGAATTCAATGCCATATACTGCGATGCAACTCTGGGTTGAAAGGGATTTGATTGCGGACGGGGCGAGGCATTAGCATTCCAGGAGGTGGCGAACGTGGGTGATGAGCCGACTCATGCTGATGGATTTGCCGACGATGGCCCTTCACCGGTGGATAGCGCCCTTTTCACCGACGCTGCGTCCGGATAGTCGGTGTAGAGAATGATGGGAATATCCGGCCGGATCTCAGTATCCGTTCCGAGAGGTCCATGCCGGACAACTCAGGCATTTTCCGTCCGCTATGACGAGGTCAAATTTTAAGGGGTTTGGGGAAACCGGCCAAGTGCGGCAAGGCTGCTCGTCTGGGCCGTGACTTCGTAACCAGCTTCTTCAAGGATCTCTGGACAAGATCAAGAAGAAACTCTTCATCATCGACCAGAAGGATTTTCGAGTGATTTGTGTTCGGCCCGGAAGAGGTTTTGCCTGTGTCATCGAACTCAATATAAGCAGACAGAATGATGTGCCATCTTCTTTTTGTGGTCTTTCCAAGACACCAGAGGGGCGTCCCCAAAGCCCCTCCAAGAGGATATCAAGAGCCTACTGCTGCATCTCACGAACGAGGTTGAAATGCATGAATGTCACGATTTCACCAACGTCCCCCTTTTCCTCCCCCTGCGTCTCTATACCGACAGCTTCATTTGAGGGCGCGTTTTCTTATACATGCAGTAGTCTATCATTGTATAAAAATCAATACAATAGCTATTTGGGAGTTACTTCTCAGGGATAAGTGTAAAGGGCGTCCCCAAAGTTGTCCCCTCGATTCTTCAATTGTACCGGATTGTAACGAAGCAACACACGGATTCTAGACCGCTGCGTGGCTCATTGCCGCACAGCCGGTCAAGGCATCAGTAGCCCCCGCTCATTAAGGCAACAGACAGCCTTATGTTATCATCCACAAGAGGACTCTCAAGAAGACCATCACCGTCTCCCTGTTGGAATCGGTAATCTCTCCTATTTCCAGATTGGGCACTGCTTGTTTAAGGAGGTGGCAGACTTCTTTGTCAGATATGTTCTCGTAGTCCATGGAGCCTATCCTCCAGCGCACATATTGACTACATAGGTACTTACGGTCATCGTGCTAATAACTTAAGTGAATATCTTAGGCTACTTAAGAACATGCCTTAAAGGCCGATCATACTGTTGGAGACGGGCGCACCTGCCAAAGCACCCTACCTGTAACACCCGTCTCCGGCCCCACTCTCTCCCGAAGGTGGGGCTTTGTTTTGACTGGAACGTACGTGAGCCAAGGGTGAGCACATGGCAAGCGTGAATTCGGTAGATCCCCTATTGTTGGCCACTCAATCAATGGTCTTCAAGGTATTCTTTCTGGTCATTCTGGTGCTTGTTGTCAAACTCCTATGGAAAACCTATTTCCCTGTGCTGAAAGGACGTTTCGGCGAGAAGCTCGTGGCCGACACGCTCGCAGAGTTACCGGAGGGCCATAGGGTCATTAACGATCTGATGGTGAGAACGAATTGGGGCACGACACAGATCGACCATGTTGTCATCTCACCCCACGGCATTTTCGTCATTGAGACAAAGGCCTATGACGGATGGATCTGCGGGAGCGAGACTGACGCCTACTGGACACAGGTCATACATCGGAGGAAAACCAGGTTCTACAATCCCCTCCGCCAGAACTACGGCCATGTGCAGGCCGTCAAGAACATCCTCACCAGGTCCAAGGACATCGGCTACAAGAACATTGACTACTATTCGATAGTCGTGTTCACCGGGGAGTGCGAGTTAAAGAAATCCCCTCCAGGGGTGATGTATAGACAGCAACTGAATGACTTCATCCTGAGCAAAAGAAGCGGTCACCCCATAAGCAGGATCGACGCCAATTGGATTCTTTCACTACTGCTCCAGGCCAACATTCAGGACAAGGAGACAAAGTCCCAGCACGGAGAAAACGTTAGGATGAGAAAAGCGGTGTGATCGTTAGCGCTGCAAAAACTGGAAGTGAATCGGGGGACGTAGTTGACTAACTTGATACAGTGCGGCCTTGGCGAGGAACAGACTCCCATGCCCCGGAAACCGCGTCTCGACGCGGAAGGTACGTTTCGGTTCTCAAATCAGAGCTTGCGCACTTGCTTGTGAGAGACTTCGGCATTTCACATGCTGAAATCGGACGGCAATTGGGCATCGGCACGTCGGGGTATCAAGGATAATACGGAGGAGAGGAGACAAGCCACGTTAGTCGACTACGTCCCCTACCATGCCCCAAGAATGTGCTTGACAGCAGGATTATAGGATGTCCCCTTCGCAGCTCCCGCGCAGCGAACTGGGGTCTAATGCTTCTCGGTCATCTCCCGCATGGGCTTCCAATAGTAGTCGCGCCAGCCCTGATTGATGTCATCATAATGCTCCTCGGGAACGCCGCTCTGCCGGAAAGAGAGCCGAGTGCCCCCTTTCACTTCTTCCAGCAAGAACGTCACCTTGGAAAAATGACCCTCCGGCCAGTCGCTATCCCTCCATGACTGAACGATCTTCTTGTCCGGCACAAGCTCAAGGTTGATACCGCTAATATGCGGCTCGTAGGCGGTGAATTTGCCACCCACCTTCCGGCTGATGCTGGCCCTCTCCCCGGTGAACCTGGCGTGTTTCCGTGAATCCATCAGCATTTCAAAAATCACATGTGGAGTTGTCCTGAACGTGACAGACTGTCGGATGGTTTTTGTCTTCATTCACGCCCTCCTTCCTTTTCTGAACATACATAATCATCTTGAGAGGGCATGGCAAGACTTTTGCCTTGTGTCAAACTGAACCCTGAGTAATTGACCGACTTCTGGGGCGCAGCCGAGTATGATGAGAGGCGTGCCCGGCAAAGGGGAACAAAAAGCCCACCGAGGCAGACAGGGGAGCCAAACTCTTCCTTCTGCTTGCACAGTTCACGATTACCAATTGCACATACTAACGGCCTGTTGCCCGAAGCGTGTCTTGCGGCCAGGAGGTCCTATGTCCCCGGCACGTGAAACAACCCCCTAGCCGTAAGGTCGCACATCGTAGCCCGTCTCCTTCGGGATGAAAGATACAACACGATGTAAGCCCAGACTCTTCCCGGGGTGGCGAAAGGGGCGGCCCTTACCCCCTTCGTCGGTTTCCTTCCATACCGGGTCAGTGTCTCGATGTTTTGAATAGCTGATACAAGGTACTCCTGGATAGCTATCTTCCATAGCCCCCGCCAGCGCGCTCGATCAAACCCGAAGCGCGTGGCCCGGGCAAAGGAGCGTTCCATAAGCTGCTGACGGGTCTTGATATCCCGTTTCGCCGAAGGAGCTACTGCCGTCTTCAGCATATCGTCGAGGACTTCCTGGCGGACGTGCCTCTGGATGGTTCTACCCCCTTTGCTCCCCGCGCCGCTTCGTACCACTCCTCTCCGTATGCCTCGCGGCCGTACAGGAGAAGGCATGCTCTCCCGGGCGGCGCGAGGTCCGCGGGGTGGGCCCTGAGGAATGCGGCGACGGCATCCGAAGAGTCATCGAGAGCCTCGAGCGTCTCGATCTCGGAGTCCGAACCCAAACCGGCCTGTATCCCTAGGACATCGTCAAAGGATAGGGCCAAACGGCAGCGGAAGCAGACCTCCGAGCCATAGAGGGCACAGACGAGCCCGGTGGCTGAGAGGTGGGCCTCCTCAAGGTCGACGCCCAACTCCTCGCGCGCCTCCCTTTTGAGGGTATCGAAGGGGTGTGGCTCGCTACCGTCTCTCTCCCGTTCCATATACCCGGCGATGACGTGGTACGCTCGGCGCCGCGAATCGACACGACTCCTCTTCTCGATGATGATCTTACCATCGCCGGTGACGAGCGCCACTGATGCTGCGAGAAGGTTTGCACGGGGGAGGTCAGGGAAGGCAGACGTGAATTCAGCGCTTGCCGTGCCGATGCAGTCGCGAAAGTCGGTGTCCGAGAGCCTAAGGCGTAGAAGGTCATCGGTCCGCTCGAAGCTGTCAAGGCCGAAGAGGGCGCCGTTGTACACCGTGATGCCCGCGTCGCTGCTGGTGCGCAGGTAGGTGTGCCATACCCGGTCGATGAGGGCCTCTGCGGATGGCTCCCGAAAGGAGCGTCCCGGCCGGTATTCCACGGAGACGGCCGTCCTCGAGAAGAGGCCGTGGGCCAAGACCTCGAACTCATCCATACCCGTGGATCCTGATATCTGTGGGGTACTGGCGTCTCTGTGTGCAGGTTCCACCATGCCTCCCACCTTTGCCCGTACATGGTAGCATCGAGGACTGCGCCGCGCAAGCTCAAGGAGCACCGGCGTATCCGACCCGTTGGTGATGAAGGCGGACGAAGCAATTGCAATCGAGAACACCGTCTGAGCATTCCTTCGGCATGCCGGATTCCTGGTCGATGGGCAGGGCGTGGGTCTTTCTCGCCGTGTTTCGCCGCCCAACAAGCCGGGCCGGGCGTTTGATCACCCGGAGTCGCGTAGTCCAATCTGTTTTCGAGTCGGTGGAAGCCAGCGCGGCGGAACCTTTATCTTGCCTAAATCCCTTTGCTTAATGGAGGTTAGGGAACTACGTTTCAACATGGGTACGAATTCTTGCGGGTTTATGAAAGAGAAACGATGGTGAGACTACGGGTCTTGACAGCGGTCTCTGTATTTGCGTTCTTTCTCGTGGTGGGCCTCGCGAGCGCCGACGACGAGGCAAAGAAAGAGGAGACGGCGAAGAGCAAGGCCGCCGTTGCGGAGAAGGCCGTGGTCGAAGGAACCAAAACACCACCGAGTGAGACCATTACAAAAACGGAGGCTCAGGCGGTCGATCCCAAGGGCAAAGAGCCTCTCGATGACGCCATCACGTGTCTTGCCCGTACCATTTATTGGGAAGCGAGGAACACGGCTGTTGCCGTCATGGAAGCCGTCGCCAGCGTGGTCATGAACCGCCTCGGCCAGGAGGGCTTCCCCGATACGCTCTGCGGCATCGTCAAGCAGGGACAGGAGCAGCACGCCTGCCAGTTCTCCTGGTGGTGCAGTAAACGCCTGGACTCGGCACAAGATGAAAAGAGCTACGCGGTTGCGAAAGAAATCGCACGCAAGGCTCTCAACCGGGAACTAAGGGACCCCACGGGCGGCGCATTGTATTTCCACGACAAAAGATCGAACCCGGAATGGGCCAAGGAGTTTATCAGAACCGTCACGATCGAGGATATGGAATTCTACAAACCGGGCGGCGGCAAGGCAAAGTAAGGGACGAAAGAGACCGGGATCAGCCCTTGACCGAGGACAGGATGGATTAGTAGACTGACCGGAAAATCGTTTAATTTAAACAAGTTGGGCCATTTGTTTGTCCGCTGTCAAGGGTTGAGCCCGTTATCCGCCCTATGTCTCCAAAGTTGCCCTGGCACTAGGCGGTAGGTGCGAGGTCAAAAGAACGCAATAAGTGGACTCTCCGGCGCAGTTTCAGGGACTTTTCAGATGACCGACCCTCTTTTCCCGTGATGGCTACTTTCCTTTAGTAGCAACCACCAGAGCCACAATGCCATGCTATGATCATTGATATATAACCATCATGAGCCGTCACATTGGCCATCTTCCGCCATTACCAAGGGTATGGCACCATAAGATGTGGTGCCTACTTAACGAAATCTGACGAAATCTGACGGTTTTGAAAAAACCAGCGGGGTGTCCTTTCTCAAGGCCGACTGTCTTCTTCACCCTCATCGGCTGCGCCTATCTTTAGTTTCGATTGTCAAAGAACTCAACAGGCCAACCCTGCATTTTTTTCGCGGAAGACCCGGTTAGGGTAGCTCACGCCCACGCGAAAGCGACCCGTAGATATAGATTAGTATATAGCATTATACTAATCTGATGTCAACAAAAATCCACGACAGGAGAACCAGCCAGGGAAAGAGAAAAGGTCACCCACATATAGTGCTCCTGCCATGGCCGCGCCGTCCTTCGGTGACATGGCTGAAAGAAATCTTGTTGACCTTCCCTCGGCAGGGTGTAGAATTGAATAAAGTATGTCGCGAGGAAGGAGAAAAAGGGCGGGGCGGCGGGATATTGAATTATCCTGGAAAAGAGGGGAAGCCAATTTCAAGATTCAAGGGCCTGTCAGGGGCGGACCCCGTTACCCCTTGGAGTTTCTTGGTGGCAATTAGTGAGGAATAAGCTGACCCGGGTCAAAGGGAGTTCCGGATCAATACAACCATAATGGCGAATAGTGCGAGCCGAGGGGGAGTGCGTATGTGGCCGTCAGCGGGAACCGCCTCATGGTTATATTACTTGGCGAATATTGGTCTGATTATTGGGCTGGTAGTCGGCGTCGCTTCCACCATTTTAGTGGTATGGATGGGAAATGTAAAAGAAGACTATTTGAATGATGCACTCGCGGATTCTCGCGAGCGAACTGCCTCTCTCGAAAGACAATCCGGACAATTTGAGCTTGAAATAGCACAGGCCAATACGCGAGCGGCGGAAGCAAATCGCATCGCCGAATCAGAGCGCTTGGCCCGTATGAAGATCGAGCAGAGACTTGCCGACCGGTCGCTGACAGACGCCCAACTTACGGCGATCGCGGATAAAGTTAAACCATTTTCCGGGCAGGAGTTTCTCGTGACTACATATTGGGGCCTCAAAGAACCGCTATCTATAACAAATCGCATATATGCCGCCTTAGATAGCGCAGGCTGGAAATACGTCAAGCACAAGGGGGTAAAAAACCTGATTGGAATGGCGAGTGGCGTTTTTGTGAACGTACATCCTACGGCAGACGAGCAGACCAAGAAGGCGGCTGCCTCCCTGGTATCTGCGTTAACCGTCGAAGGCATCGCCTCGCGGATAGAAGAGCGAGACGACCCAGACAGTCCCAGCAACAGGATAGAGCTTATGGTTGGGACGAAACCGTGAGGGATGTAATCCAATAACAAGTGATGCAATCGGTAATGACTGCGGAAATGAATTGGAGTTCCCGCCACATCGCTGTAGGTACCTCGGCTATTCCTAGAGCCATGGAAGGACCGGAAAAGGAACCGCGACGAACAGAGAGCAGCTAATGCATATTGGGAATCAGCCCTAAGGTGTGCCTATGAGGGTACTGTGACCCCCGAGATAACTCCACCCCCTACGGCCAACGATGACAAGCCGCCCGACATCATAAGCCAAGTATGGAAGTTCGTATCTCATTACTTCCCTGGCCGTTTGGGTATCGTAATCTTTATCACATTGTTATTGTTATTCGGGTGCTGGTGGCAGTGGGACAAGGTTAGCCAGCTTCCGGGCATCAAGAACGTCGTGGCGCTGGTATCAATGGAGTCTGTTCCGAAGGCAGACCCGAACCGTTTTGCAGTCGTCGTAGCGCACCTCGAAGACGACCAAGGTCACGAGGTCGAGAAACTCGTCACCGAGGCCCTTAAAGAATTTGACGGAGTACAAACTCTCCGACTGGATAGGCTGATCCCTCTCGAAGGGGCTTATCCGGAAGAGATGGAAAAGCGCGGACACGCAAAAGCCCGCGAGTATCTTAGTAAATCGGGGGCTCAGGTCCTTATTTGGGGAGGGTTATCAGGACCTCAGGGAGGACTGTGCCCAAACTTTATTGGACAGAGTCAGTAGTCTTCGGAACGGCAGGACAGTACGGCCGTTACCAGCCAACGGAAGATCTCCATCTGCCTGCTATCTTCTGGGAAGATCTGGCCCAGGTTCTCCGTCTGCTGATAACCACCCAGACCGCAGAATTCTCCGCCGCCCAGGGGCGATATATGGGCGATCAGATTCGACCGTTCATAGATAAGGTGCGTCGACTATTGAGGAGTAGCGACGATAGGCCCGGCTGGAGCCAGGAAACGCGAGCCCAAACGGGGGTAATACTGGGCGATGCCCTAACGGCCTTTGGAAGGGAGAAGGGCTATAATGAGGCATTCGTAGAGGCTATTCAAACCTACGAAGAGGCTCTGAAAGAACTGACTCGAGAGCGTGTGCCCCTCGACTGGGCTGCGACACAGACCGATCTGGGCATTGCGCTCATGAGTCTGGGAGAGCGGGAGAGCGGGACGAAGCGGCTCGAGGAGGCCGTTACCGCATTCCGGGAAGCTTTGAAAAAATACACTCGAGAGCGTGTGCCTCTCAATTGGGCTGGGACGCAGGTCAATCTGGGCGCCGCGCTCATGCTTCTGGGAGCGCGGGAAAGCGCGACGAAGCGGCTCGAGGAGGCCGTTACGGCATTCCAGGAAGCTCTGAAGGAACGAACACAAGAGCGCGTGCCCCTCGACTGGGCTGCGACACAGACCGATATGGGCATTGCGCTCATGAGGTTGGGAGAGCGGGAGAGCGGGACGAAGCGTCTCGAGGAGGCCGTTGCCGCGTACCGGGAAGCTCTGAAGGAACGAACACGGGAGCGTGTGCCCCTAGACTGGGCTGGGACGCAGAGCGCTCTGGGCGCTACGCTCGCAAGGCTGGGAGCGCGGGAGAGCGGGACGCAGCGGCTCGAGGAGGCCGTTGCCGCGTATCAGGAAGCTCTGAAGGAACTGACTCGGGAGCGCGTGCCCCTCGGCTGGGCTGCGACACAGACCGATATGGGCATTGCGCTCATGAGGTTGGGAGAGCGGGAGAGCGGGACGAAGCGGCTCGAGGAGGCCGTTGCCGCGTATCAGGAAGCTCTGAAGGAACTGACTCGGGAGCGTGTGCCCCTCGACTGGGCTGCAACGCAGAACAATCTGGGCAACGTGCTCATCACGCTTGCAGAGCGGGAGAGCGGGACGCAGCGGCTCGAGGAGGCCGTTGCCGCGTATCAGGAAGCTCTGAAGGAACTGACTCGGGAGCGCGTGCCCCTCGGCTGGGCTGGGACGCAGAACAATCTGGGCAACGTGCTCAACGCGCTGGGAGAGCGGGACGAAGCGGCTCGAGGAGGCCGTTGCCGCGTATCAGGAAGCTCTGAAGGAACTGACTCGGGAGCGTGTGCCCCTCGACTGGGCTGCAACGCAGAACAATCTGGGCAACGTGCTCATCACGCTTGCAGAGCGGGAGAGCGGGACGCAGCGGCTCGAGGAGGCCGCTGCCGCGTATCAGGAAGCTCTAATAGAATACACTCGGAAGCATATGCCCCTCTACTGGGCTCTGGCGCAGAACAATCTGGGCAATGCGCTCATGCTTCTGGGAGAGCGGGAGAGCGGAACGAAGCGTCTCGAGGAGGCCGTTACCGCGTACCGGGAAGCTTTGAAAGAACGGACGCGGGAGCGTGTGCCCCTCGACTGGGCTGCAACGCAGGGCAATCTCGGCTCTGCACTCGTGCGTCTGGGAGAGCGGGAGGGCGGGACAAAGCGGCTCGAGGAGGGCGTTGCCGCACTGCAGGAGGCTCTGAAAGAACGGACGCGGGAGCGTGTGCCCCTCGACTGGGCTGGGACGCAGGTCGATCTTGGTGATGCGCTGGCAAGGCTGGGAGAGCGGGAGAACGGAACGCAGCGGCTCGAGGAGGGCGTTGCCGCGTTCCGGGAGGCTCTGAAAGAACGGACACGGGAGCGTGTGCCCCTCGACTGGGGTTCGACGCAGGCCGATCTGGGCTCTGCGCTCATGTTTCTGGGAGAGCGGGAGGGCGGGACGAAGCGGCTCGAGGAGGCCGTTGCCGCGTTCCGGGAGGCTCTGAAAGAACTGACCCAGACGCGTGTGCCTCTCGACTGGGCTCTGGCGCAGAACAATCTGGGCAATGCGCTCAGACGTCTGGGAGAGCGAAAGGAGAGTGTTGAAATAGCTTGCATGGCGCTCGAAAAACACTGTTTGGTGTGGGAAACCTTTCGCAGCAGAGCACCTTACTATGCCTCCCTCGCGGAGAGCAATGTAAGGGTTGACCTTGCTTTGCTTAAGAAAAGTTTCAGTCCCGCGGACTACGATGCATGTGTCCAAAAACATGCAGATGCCTTGAATCGAATGAAGTAGAGATCCTCAAAGAAAGGCGCGTGCGGAAGGCCTAAGGACGTAATTCCGTTATTTGGTGTCAGGCTTCCAGGGAAGGCAGGGACGTTATTGCCCGTGCTACGTTGCTGGTGACAATTCGGCTCTTTCTAGCGACAATCCTCACCTCAGACTATTAAGCGAGCTCAACAGTTTACGTGTAAACGGGTTTCAAGCTATGGTATTCCCACCGCCTTGGACCCCGCCGTTTGGTATACCTCAGGTCTTTCTCGCGGCCGCGGCGATTTTTGATGGATAACGCGAAATCGCGGCGTGGCCGGACCGGAGCATACTTTAACGTATGTGAGGACCCGCGCGGCGTTGCGATGACAAAGTGAGCCGCAAAAAGCGCCCGGCCGCCCCCCTGCCCGCACCCCCACTCACAGAAATGTTGCTTTTTCCACCCGCTATGGTATTGTAAACGGCGTGGAGCCGCGAATCATACCCCGGAAGGAGCACCGCATCTCACGGAAGCACGTGAGTCCGAATGCCGTGCGCACGCTCTACAGGCTCAATTCTGCCGGCTTTGTCGCTTACCTGGTGGGGGGGTGCGTCCGCGACCTGCTCCTGGGGCGAACCCCGAAGGACTTCGACATATCCACAAATGCCACCCCCGGCCAGATCAAGCGGCTCTTTCGCAATTGCCGCCTCATAGGCCGCCGCTTCAGGCTGGCCCATATCCATTTTGTGAATGAGATCCTGGAGATATCTACCTTCCGCCGGGCTGCCGCCCCTTCCGACGAGGTCGAACTCGAGGGGGAAGGCCCGCCATTTCGCCGCCCCCGCCACGTCACGGACGAAGACGGCATGGTTCTCGTGGACAACCTCTTCGGAAGCCCTGAGGAGGATGCCCTCCGCCGCGACTTCACCATCAACGCCCTCGCCTACAACATCGCCGATTTCTCGGTTATCGACTACAGCACGGGCCTGGCCGACCTTCAGGAGCGGCTCATCCGCCCCATCGGCGACCCCCGGGTCCGCTTCACCGAAGACCCGGTGCGAATGCTCCGTGCCGTTCGCTTTGCGGCATCCCACGACTTTGTCATAGAGCCTGCCGCGTGGGAGGCCATGTGCGACCTGGCCCCCTTCATCTTGCGCGCCACCCCGGGAAGGCTCTACGAGGAGATGCAGAAGCTCTTCCTCCTTGGATCTGCCCGGCCTGCCTTCAGCCTCCTGGAGGGAAGCGGACTCCTCGCCGCCCTTTTCCCCAGCCTCACCCGATGGATCTACGCGAGCGGCCATCGCCTTTCGTTGCTCCTTTCGAACCTCGCGTGGACCGACGAGCTTTGTCGGAGCGGCACGCCCCCGTCGCCGGCGCTCTTCGCGGCAGCCCTCTTCGGCCCCGGTTTGGAGGATGCCGCGCTCGCACGCCACCGTGACGGCATTCCCCGCCACCAGGCGTTGGATGAAGCATGCGCAATTCTCTTGGAAGAGATATCGAGGGCCATATCCATCCCGAAGCGGGTCGGCGACCGGCTTCGCACCATCCTCGCCCTTCAGCCGTCCCTGCACAAGATGCCGCCGCGACGGCCTGCCTCCGCGATCGCCCGGCCTGAGTTCAACGAGGCCCTCGCCTACTTGCGACTTTCGGCAACACGCAGAAAGGAGCTTCGCGTAGCGCTCGAATGGTGGGAGGCCTTCCTCTTGACGGCCCCTTCCCCACCGCCTCCGGAGGAGTCGGCAGAGGAAGCCCCCGCGAAAAGACGAGGAAAAAGGCGGCGCAGACGCCGTCCCCGCCGCAGAACCGCAGCCAGACCGGAAGAATAGACCCTTTCTCAAAACAAAGTACCGATTGGCTTACCAGGCGGAACCTTTTCGGAAGCGTTGCATTGCGGGAGTCACTCGGGTACCCCCTTGGGACGGAAGCGTTCGTCGCGAGCAATTCTTAAGTCGTCCTCGGACTATGCACGACGAGATAAGGACAGGACCGCCTTGTGGACATGCCCTATCAATCCCACACTGCCGCGAAGCCCACATAAAGACTACCTTGTCTTTTCAAAATCTAGAGGCGGCCCTCCCGCCTGGTATACCGGCAGGCCGCCGATCCAATAGTCGCTCAAGCGTCCTCTAAATGCCGGAATTGGCGACCATTGGTTCAATTCCGGCGGCGAATGGACGGTCCGCGTGGAGGGATCAAGGATCGTTTTTCCCGCCTTGGAAAAACGATCGCGTGAGGTGTGGATGCAATCTGAACCACGTCGGCCGCAGATAATACTTTCGTATATCGGAGGCCACGTGGTGAAGAGGGCGCCCATGACGAGCGCACGCGAGGGTGAGCGGGGAGGCTCCGCAGGCTTTGCCTGTGGAGGGGGTGCTGAACCCCATTAATTGCTCGCGATTCCTTCAGGCGGACTGGCCGGACCTGCATGTCCACCCTAAGCCTTGTCTTCTGCGCCCCAAATCGGCCTTCTCATCCACCAGGTGCAGCCGACATCAGAGGCTTGACATGACACTAATATCGACAGCCCTCCCCTCCTGACATTGATCGGATCTGCGCCTTGGGCTGGACCTTCCGGATACACGGTCAGGCTATCTTCATGAAGACAGGCCCTGGCCATGATGTGAGCCTCAATTAGTAAACATTAGCAACTACAATAACTTAACAAACTATCATGGATTTACCACGATTATTTCGTGAAATTCATGTTGACATCACCCATGGGCTCGCATACCATTGGAGAAATGAAGCAGGAAGGAATACCCCCGGCCGCTTATCAGCCGGAGCGGACGAATCAGGCGCGAAAGATGCGTCCTGTGAACTTAACGTGAGGAGGCTAGAAAAGCATGGGCAGACGATTCGAATCAAAGGTAGTCATTGTAACGGGCGGCACCTCGGGCCTCGGTTACGACGGCGCCCTCGCCTTCGCTAGTGAAGGGGCAAAGGTGGTGATTTCAGGGAGGCGTGTCAAGGAAGGGGAAGAGGCGGCAGCGGGAATAAGGCAAGCGGGAGGAGAAGCGCTCTTCGTCCGCGCCGACGTGTCCAAGGAAGAGGACGTGGCAGCCATGGTGAAGGCTTGCGTCGACGCTTACGGGGGGCTCGACTGCGCGTACAACAACGCCGGCATGGACGGAAGCCTCATGACCTCCATCGTGGACTACAAGAAAGAGTCGTGGGATCAGGTGCTCGCCGTCAACCTGACCGGCATGTTCCTCTGCATGAAGTATGAGATCCCGGAGATGCTGAAACGGGGGGGAGGATCGATCGTCAACATGTCGGCCGTGGCCGGGTACAAGGCCGGCAAGAGGGTGGGCTCCGCCTACATCGTGAGCAAGCATGGCGTGATAGGGCTTACGAAGACCGGGGCCATCGAATACGCGGACCAGGGCATCAGGGTGAATGCGGTCTGCCCGGCCATGATCGAGACGCCCATGTCCTACAGGACGTTCCTCAAGGACGAGGCCTCGGCCCAGAGGGCCATATCGCTTCATCCCGTCGGCAGGGTCGGCAAGGCAGCGGAGGTCTCCGCCCTCGTTCTCTGGTTGTGCTCGGAAGAGGCGGGGTTCGTGACCGGCACGGCGATACCGGTAGACGGGGGGTTTCTCCTGCTGCCACAATTATTTCGTGAAATTCATGTTGACATCACCCATGGGCGTTGCATACCATTGGAGAAGCGAACCAGGAAGGAAGACCCCCGGCCGCTTATCGAGCCGGAGCGGACCAATCAGGCGCGAAAGATGCGTCCTGTGAACTTAACGTGAGGAGGCTAGAAAAGCATGGGCAGACGATTCGAATCAAAGGTAGTCATTGTAACGGGCGGCACCTCGGGCCTCGGTTACGACGGCGCCCTCGCCTTCGCTAGTGAAGGGGCAAAGGTCGTGATCTCAGGGAGGCGCGTCAAGGAAGGGGAAGAGGCGGCAGCGGGAATAAGGCAAGCGGGAGGAGAAGCGCTCTTCGTCCGCGCCGACGTGTCCAAGGAAGAGGACGTGGCAGCCATGGTGAAGGCCTGCGTCGACGCTTACGGGGGGCTCGACTGCGCGTACAACAACGCCGGCATGGACGGAAGCCTCATGACCTCCATCGTGGACTACAAGAAAGAGTCGTGGGATCAGGTGCTCGCCGTCAACCTGACCGGCATGTTCCTCTGCATGAAATATGAGATCCCGGAGATGCTGAAACGGGGGGGAGGATCGATCGTCAACATGTCGGCCGTGGCCGGGTACAAGGCCGGCAAGAGGGTGGGCTCCGCCTACATCGTGAGCAAGCATGGCGTGATAGGGCTTACGAAGACCGGGGCCATCGAATACGCGGACCAGGGCATCAGGGTGAATGCGGTCTGCCCGGCCATGATCGAGACGCCCATGTCCTACAGGACGTTCCTCAAGGACGAGGCCTCGGCCCAGAGGGCCATATCGCTTCATCCCGTCGGCAGGGTCGGCAAGGCAGCGGAGGTCTCCGCCCTCGTTCTCTGGTTGTGCTCGGAAGAGGCGGGGTTCGTGACCGGCACGGCGATACCGGTAGACGGGGGGTTTCTCCTGCTGTAAACACCGCATATATGAAACGGTGGAAAGCACGAAGACGTTTGGAAAGAGCCCTTTAGTTCTTTGAATAAATAGAGAGGAGGAGTCACATGCCATTTCAGATCAAAGCAACGGTGGTTGGTTTCCTGGGCGACGAGGAGAAGTATCCCTGCCATTTTCTTCACAAAGTCGGCGACGAGTTCATGTACGATGGGGAGAAGTTCGTCGGCCGTATCTGCCCGTCGGTAACGCGTCTCCTTATCCCCGCAATGATGCCTTTGCACTCTCTTGGGCCGAGAGTCGTTCCGCCTGCCCCCTACTACTACCCCTTCTGGTATTCGACGCAAGAGCAAGAAGGACCCGAGCCGGGCCAAGTACGATGGCCTTGGATTTCAGAATGTCCTCGAGCTCGACGGCGTGAGCCCCCCTATCACATGGCAAACATGGAGCCGGGCGACGCGTTCAGGTGGCCGCCCATCACGGAACGGACGATCGCAATGGACCCGTTCACCGTTATCTGCCCGGACAAGAGGACCTCGATGGTGGTGAAAGCCAAGGCATTTGACTTAAGCGACAAGGGCTACGATATCCCGTACTTCAGGAGGGAGATGGTCATCCTGGACCGCGTGTCGAAGAAACAGGGGCTTCCTGCCAAAGAGATACTCGGTCTGTTTTCGAAGGAAGAGATCGAGGAGATCCACCCTGCCCTCAGCCCTATCATGATCGATTGCCTCGATGAAGAGCTGACGCTCATGGGCTATCTCGAAATCAAGGACGGAAAAGCCTTTGTCACCGACAAGGGTCTAAAGAAGCTGGCTGCCTTCAAGGCGAGCACCCCCGACGAAGTGAAGCAGGCCCTCAAGATCTGAGCTGAACCGGCCTCACGATCGAGGGAGGCAACAGGGAGGTTCCAGGAAAGGGTTATGAGTCGGTCCGGGAGAAAGGCCCGCGAGGCGGAAGAGGTAGGACGCTTTGATCGAGAAAAAGAAGCAGCTCATGAGTGAAACGGTCTACCAGTCTCTGCGGGGCATCATAGGGGGCAGAAGGTTCGAGCCCGGACAGCGCCTTAACGTAGAGGAGTTGGCCAGAGAGTTGAGAGTCAGCAGGACCCCTGTCTGGGAGGCCATACGGAGGCTCGGCCAGGAGGGGATCCTCCAGAATATCCCGAATAGAGGGGTCTTTATGGCCGAAAGACCCCTCGAACGGGTGAGAGACATCATCGAGGTACGGAGCGCCCTGGACCGTCTCGCAAGCGCCCTGGCAGTGGAGCGGATCAACGCGCCCCATTCTCGACAGGATCTCCAGATGCCTCCCGGACCAGTTGGCGGCGCTCGAAGCCGCCGACGTCGCGACCTACTATGCGGCGGACATCAAGTTTCACCGCCTCATCACCGAGGCCGCGGGCAATGCCTACCTGAAGAGTCTCTACGAATCGATCACAACCCACGTCTTCCCCACGCCCTTCGATATCATGACCCTCCTCCCCTCCATCTACCTCGTGCACCAGGAGATCGTCGCCGGCTTGTCCGATCGCGATCCCGAGCGGGTCGACCGGGCAGTCACGCGTCACGCCGAGCTCTTGATGGCCCGCCTCGTGGAGCAGATGGCATCCGAGGCGGAGCGAAAGGCGGCGGTGCGCCGGATCAAAGAGGGATCTCCTCTGAAGGGACCGAAGTTGAGGCGAAGGAAGGCCTAGCGCGTTTTTGCGCGAAGGAGCTTCGGGTGGACGTGCAAGGTAAGGCCGCCTTAAGTCTATCGGCCGACTAACCCGGCAATGAAAAAGGAGCGTCTCAAGTCCGCACTGCAACGAACGTAGAGCAGGCTGAGGTTATGCCTCCCAGTTGACCGTTTCTCGCCTTCGATCAAATAGCCTCGGAAAGGGCTCTTCCGGGGGTCAAAACCGGGGGCGTCTTAGCGGCCACGAACGTGGTCGCACATAAGCATCTGATATTGTTAGGTTTGTTTCCACAGTCACCCAAAATAGGGGCGACAGGCAGAGCATATCTAGGTTTTCTCATATCCCTTGAAAACAGCGCCCTTTTGGATGTGCCCGCCGAAGAGGCAATTCAAGGAAAACCTCGTCATTCCGGTAGAATACGTGGCACCGTCGATGAGTTATCCCCATCTTTTCCACATTCCGTGTGGAAAAGTCCGGTAACTAGTGTCCATCCGGAAACCCTTGTTTTGAAGTACCCGAGGCGGGCATTCTCCGGATAGGATGACGATGACGCCTCGGGTGCCGCTCGCTCGAGCCGCGAATCTGCGTCAGCATGCCATTCATACCGAACTCAAGAGGCAGCTCTCCCATCGTGTGTGGACAATGCCTGCCGCGAACAGGGATCAGGCCGAGGCCAGTTTGATCCGAGCGAGCACCAGAAGGTTGTAGGAGACGATGGAGCTCAAGACATACCGCTTGAACCCCTCCCATCCCGACCACGTGCAGCGGTCGAGGCCGAAGGCACGCTTGAGGGTGGAGATGCCTGCTTCGATGCCTGCCCGGAAGTTCCGGAGCTTCTTGTATACCCAGGTGCTCTTCGCCATGTCGGAGACGGAGAGGCCCCGCTTCTTCGCAAAGACCGCGTCCTTGATGCGGTGTTCTGTGGCGAAGGCAAGGTTCTCCTTCGAGGCGAAGCCGCCGTCCGCGCTTACCTGTTGGGGCATGCGGCCGTACCAGGCCTTGTGCTGTCCAAGGAGGGATTGGTATTGATCGGTGTCAGCGGGGTTGCCCCGCACGATGAGACAGCCGAGGATCATGGTAGAGGCACCGCCGGAGAGAAAGACCTTATGCCCGTATTCGGTATCCCGTCTCTTCTTGACGATGATGTCGGTGTGGTCCTCGAAGAAGGAGACGATCTTCTCCGAGGCGGGGACGCTCTCTCCCTTGAAGACGCGCCGATCGGTTTGATCAATGACCTTGCCGAGGATGCGTATGGCGCGGATGAGCCTCCGGGCGAGCTCCCGGCCGGTGAAGGTGTCTTCGAGGGTACGGCCCTCGTAGCCGGTAAGCTTGGGGATGGCGGATTCGGCGTAGCCCTTGACCAGATGTGCATAGTGGAGGAGGTCCCGATAGGCCCTCTGGCGTACCTCGTCCTTCTTGGCGTTGAGGATCGCCATGACCCGCTTCTTTACCACTCGCTGGTGGTCGCTGAACTCATAGCGGGGCTGGGGGACGAGTTCCTTGCCCTCGGTGAGCCACCGGGTGATGATGCGGACGCCGTCGGCAAGGAGGGTCGAATCGGTGGGATGGTGGATGTCGGTCTCCACCGCGGTTGCGTCAACCCTTATCGTTCTGCCTTTCTCTATGTTCTCCCTCGCGGCATACTCCAGGACGTCCCGGTGGATGGCCTCCCACGTCTCTTCGGTGATACCCTTGATGTTCTCCTGGAGGACAGACTTCGAAGGGTACTGGCCCATCTCGAGCCGGGCAAAGCCCCTGAAGGCATCCGAGTCCTCCAGATGGAAGGCGAGCTCTTCGTATGTCAACTCCCGGTACTGCTTGAGGATGGCGCAGCGGAGCACCTGCTCGGCGGTCATTCCCTCCCTGCCGGTATCGGAGCGACGTGCCGTGGTGAGGTCCTTGAACACACGATCCATAACCGAAGGCGTGGCATCGAGGATGTCGGAGATGCCTTTGAGCTCCTTCACGATCGAGCTTCTCATGATGGGGGAGAAGAGGTTCATCTGGGAGTTGAACTTGTATCGCATTTTTGATGTCCTCGCGAGCGTTATTTCCAGTGCTACCAAGCAACTGCGGGCATAGTCTATCATGCAGGGCGAGGAAAACGACAGCGAATTGTCGGCTCTTTGCGAGGTATTTCAAGGCATTGGGGTTTCCGGATGGACACTAGCTAACCAAAAACCTTGGCCTTTTGGGGGGATGAGGTCTGCCTCCCGCGCCTCGGCAGTGGCTGGCGCCAAAGGCTCATTCGAGAACACTTCCCGTGACGGGCCGAGGCTACTGCATTTCGAAACCATACCTCACTCACCTCCATATCGAACGGGCAGGACAAAGGGCGGACGCGCATTGCCGACTCGTGCATTGCCGAGAACTGATTAGAAAAGCTCGCGACGAATCCGGCACGAATAACGAAGCCCCCTTAGCGTCAGCGTGGGGGATGGGGGGAGTGAGGGACTTAAATGAGGAGCGATGCTTTTCTCTCGGCTCGGTGAGTCACGAGGAGGTAATGCGTGACCGCCCGCCTTCCCGAGACTCTTCCCAAGTGTGCTTGGTCTCATCGCCGGGGGTCTTGACGTTCCTCTCCGGCTCTACTACAATCGAGGGAGCAATCCTCGTTCTCGCATATCGAGAGGAGTCGCAGAGCTAAAGAGACAAAGGAGGAGCATCTATGTCGCTACGACCGCTTAAGCAGGATCTCTCAATCTTCAACAAACTGGAGCTGGAAAGGGCGCCGGTCGCCATCAACTATGAGTTCTTCAGACCGGTTGGCGTGGAGCAGCTCGACAAGACCCTCGCCTTATGCGAGATGGTCAAGGAAGCTCAAGCGAGGGAGAAGCCCTTCTATATATCCAGGGATAATGAGGACTGCGCAGGGAAATGCGCCCTGGGCATGATGGACGGTCCGGCCTGGGGTGAAGGAGGGGAGATCGGAGAAAGAATGGACATCTTCCAGAACGCCCGCGCCAATAGGCAGTGCATCTCTCACTACAAAACCTTCAAGCCCGGCCAGGTCAACTATGCGGTATTCTCGAGGCTCGACAAGCTGGCCTTCGAGCCGGACCTTCTGGTCTTTGTCGGCCGGGCAGACCAGGCGGAGATCGTCTTGCGGGCCATGACCTATTCGACCGGAGAAATGTACGAGTCCAAGGCAACCACCGTCTTCCAGTGCTCTTGGCTCTACACCTATCCCATTCTCGCGCAGAAGGTCAACTATGTGGTGACGGGCCTGAGTTTCGGCATGAGGTCAAGGGAGGTCTATCCCCCCGGATTAGTGATAGTATCGGTGCCCTGGAACTGGATCCCCACCGTTGCGGAAAACCTCAAAGAGATGAAGTTCGTTCTCCCGGCGTGGACCATGGGCAGAAACCCCTGGATGAAGGAGGAGAAGAAGATACTGGAAGGCATAGAAGCCAAGGCAAAAGAGGAGAGCGTCGGCAGCGGGAATCCCTTTACCGGCTTCTATTCGGACTAAGGGGCCCCAGAGAAGGCAGGCCATGCGAAAGATTACGGCCGAGATTATACTCCATCAATGGCCGTCTCACTTCCGTGGCTTTGTTTCGCGATCCATTCGACGGGGGCCCCGAAAAAGCGAGCCCAATGAAGACCCAAGCTTATCGCAGAGGGTAAAAACAAAAGGAAAGGGGTGTGCTTATGAAAGACACGTCGTATCAACAGTGGTGCTGGTGCTCATCGCCCTTGCGTACGGCGTCGCCTGGGGGGACGATGCGCATGTGATGACAAAGGAGAAGCTTCGTCCCATGCTGGGGAAGCCCGACGTCGTCATCATCGATGTGCGCACGAACTATGACTGGGATAACAGCAAAGTGAAGATCCCGGGGGCGGTGAGAGAAGAGGGCATGAAATTCGCCTCCTGGATGAGCAAGTATCCCAAAGACAAGACCATCGTCCTCTATTGCGCCTGAGTGAACGATTCGACGAGTGTCAGTTTGACACAAGCATATCTGAAGGCAGGCTGGGAGAAAGTTTACTCCCTGAAGGGCAGCACCCCGAGAGGCGCCTGGGAGGATTGGGTCAAAGCCAAATATCCGACGGAACCCAAGTAGTCGCCCGATCCGTAGACCACTCGTCAGCTGTCCCTTTAGCTTATCCGGCTTATCGCCAAGCGTGGCCCCGGAAATGAGCAGAAATTGGGGGAACGCAACCAATACCGGAGCCGGCGATTCTCTTGACAGCTATTGTGCGTACTTGTATGATCACCTGTAGGCTGATATCGGCAGGGCACTTGCGCCGATGACAGCGCTTCGCGAAGGCGAAAACGGCGAAGGCCGCCTGTACGGGAAGAACCGGTTTTCCGGTTGCATCGCATATCGAGTCTGGAGGTGGATGGTGAAATCAATGAGAAAGGCGGTTTTCTGCGGAACCCTGGTGCTTCTCCTCTTCGCCTTTGTTCCTTTTGCCGGCGCGGCCGATCCCTTAAGCCAGGCCGTCGTCAACTACGCCGACATCCTCAAGGCCAATCCTCTGCCAGCGGGGGACAAGGCGCAGACCATCAAGGTGGGCGAGGACGAGACAGCGAGCGTCTTCATAGGAAGGTTCACCCCGGGGGTCGAGGTAAAGCCCCATTTTCACAAGACCCATTCGGAGACCGTCTACGTGATAGAAGGCAACGGGCAGATGGTGATAGACGGCAACGTCGTCGAGATCAAGCCGGGCACCGTCCACTTCAATGGGGCGGGCAAGATACATTCAGTGAAGAATACGGGCAGCTCGGACTTGATCGTCATTCAGATCTTCGCGCCTCAGTGGAAAGAGCCTGACCGGGTCATGGTTCCCTAATCGGCGGCGGCCTCACCTGAGGCGGCCCACCCGTTTGAGCGCTGCCGCAGAGAGAGCCGCCAGGCATAGCAGAACAAGGCCGAAGAGGGCCGGGTGCATTACCCCGAAGACGAGCGGCGTCAACGCCCACCGCGTCACGCTCCTCAAGGCCTCGTGGCGCGCGATCACGGCCGCGAGGGGAGGCGAGTATCGGTAGTAGCGGTCCACGAAATACCTCCCGGCCATGTTCGTCATGAGGTATCTGTCCCTGAAGACCCTCAGGCCCTCGACCCTGGGGTCGAGATACGACCCATAGGCGGCTGTGGCGATGAAACAGTGGCTGCTCTTTTGCTCCGTGGTGAAGCTCCACGCGAAGTTTGCCGGCAGGCTGTTGCCTGAAAGGTCCCTCACGTCGGTCGTGATCGTCGCCGTGTACATCGTTAGGTTGCTCAAGTGCCCTGTGGGGGTGAAGGTGGCCTTATTCGTCGACGGATCGTACGCGACCGTTCCTGTCACGTTGCCGCTGAGCGAGAAGGTGGCAGTCGTTATAGTCGTGGGGTCCATGGCCTCGCTGAAAGTGGCCTGAATCGTCGTATTCGTGTTGACATTGCGGGCGCCGCTTGCGGGAATCACCGACATGACCGCCGGAGATACGGGGAAGCCGGTCAAGATCTGCTCAGGGGATGTCCTCATTGTGGTTGAGCCGTCCCCGAGCTGCCCGCTTCCGTTGTTCCCCCACGCCCAGAGGGTGCCGTCTGCCCGGAGGGACACGGTGAAATTCGAGCCTGCAGCAACGGCGGTCCAGCCAAGCAAGGGCACCTGCACCGGAGAGGCGCTCCCGATCGTGCTCCCGATCCCGAGCTGGCCGTTGGAATTGTCTCCCCACGCCCAGAGGCTGCCGTCTGCCCGGAGGGCCACGGTGAAATTCGAGCCCGCGGCAACGGCGATCCACGTGAAGGATGGAACTATCTGCTCGGGGGAGGTCTGTGTCGTGGTCGAGCCGTCTCCCAACTGGCCGCTTGCGTTGTTCCCCCAGGCCCAGAGGGTGTTATCAGACTTCAAGGCCAGGGCAAAATCCTTTCCCGCGGTGACCGCGGTCCAGGTCGAGTCCGTGCTTACCTGCACGGGAAACGAACTCCCAGGGCCCGCACCCCTGCCCAACTGGCTGCTCGTGTTGTCGCCCCACGCCCAGAGGGTGCCGTCCGACTTGATTGCGACAACGAAGTTCGACCCAGCGGTAACGGCATTCCACGTGAAGGCCTGAACTTCGTGCTGGGGGAGGAGGGAGCTCCCGCCGATGACACCTATCCCCAATTGGCCGCTCGTGTTGTCGCCCCACGCCCAGAGGCTGCCGTCGGACTCGATTCCCACAGCGAAGCTCGAGCCCGCGGCGACGGCCGTCCAGGTGAGGGATGGGGCTATCTGCTCGGGGAAGTGCTGTGACGTGATTCGAGCCGTCCCCGAGCTGGCTGGTGGAATTGTCTCCCCACGCCCAGCGAGTGCCGTCCGAATTGATTGCGATGGTGAAACCGGATCCTGCGGCAATGGCAGTCCACGTGGAGGATGGAGCTATCCGCCTGTGGGGAAAGCAGGGTGCTGCCGACGGTGGCGGGCGGTCCTACCCAGCTCGCCGCTCGTGTTGTCGCCCCACGCCCAGAGGGTGCCGTCCGCCTTGATTGCGAGGGTGTGGCTCAGGCCCGCTGCGATCGTTGCCCCGTGCGCCTCCGATACGGCGAAGAGAAGGAAGAGCGCGCAGACTGCCGATAGCAAAGAGGTTCTGCCCATTCGCGGCCGTCCTTTTGGTGGACGTCCCTTGGTGGACGTCCCTTGGTGTCCCGGCCCTTTTGCGCCTCCCTCTTTCCGAAGGCGCATACGGGTCCACCATCGGTAGTATAACGCAGACACGGCCCGAAGGGAAATCGTGTGACCCGGGCGGAGAAGAAGGTTTCGGGTCGACATGCAAGTCCGGCCGGTCCGCATGGAGGGATCGCGATCGGCGGCCTGCCGGTATACCAGGCGGGAGGGCCGCCTCTAGATTTTGAAAAGACAAGGTAGTCTTTATGTGGGCTTCGCGGCAGTGTGGGATTGATAGGGCATGCCCACACGGCGGTCCCGTCCTTATCTCGTCGTGCATAGTCCGAGGACGGATTAGAAAAGCTCGCGACGATTCCGGACACGTTTAACGAAGCCCCCTTAGCGTCTAGCGTGGGGGTTGGGGGGAGTGAGGGACTGGAATGAGGAGCGATGCTTTTCTTTTGGCGAGGCGAGTCACGAGGAGGTGAGGACGGGACCGCCTGCCGGTAGGGGGCAAGGACTCTCGTACGCTCCTCCAGTCTCTGGACAGTTCAGACTCTTGTTTGCCGGCCCAAACCCGGGCGACACTACAGGCTTCACGCGCCGCTACCCCTTCCCCAGCAGCTTCTTCCCTATGAGGACTTTCTCTACCTCTTTCGTGCCTTCGAAGATCTCGAAGACCTTCGCGTCGCGCCAATAGTGCTCGACGCCGTATTCCTTGAGGATGCCGTAGCCGCCGTGGAGCTGGATCGCCTCGTCCGCCACCTTCACGGCGATCTCACAGGTGTACCACTTCGCCATGGCCACGAGCGCGGGATCTATCTCACCCGCGTCGACGGAAAGGGCGGCGCGGTAAAGGAGGCTTCGTCCGGCCTCGAGAAGGGTCGCCATTTCGGCGATCTTCGCCTGAACGATCTGAAGGCTCGCGAGGGGGGCGCCGAAGGCCCTCCTTTTCTTGACGTGGCTGATGGCCTTCTCCAGGGCGCCCTGGGCAGTGCCGACGGCGAGGGCGCCCCCGCCGTCGAGGCGGGCGCGGTTGAAGAACTCCATGAGCTGGTAGAAGCCCTTCCCCTCCTGGCCGATGAGGTTCTCCTGAGGGACGCGGAGGTCTTTGAAGGCGATCTCCCCCGTATCGGAGCAGCGGATGGAGAGCTTGCCGTGGAGCTTAGAGGCTTCGTAGCCGGGCCTGTCCGTCTCCACTATGATGGTGCTCATCCGGTTGTGGGTCTTCGGGTTCTTCGGGTCCGTAAGACAGAGGACGACGAGGTAGTTGCCTATGTTCGCGTTGGTGATGAACATCTTCGTCCCGTTGATGACGTAGTCGGCGCCGTCCTTCTCCGCAGTCGTGGCGATGGCGGCGACATCGCTTCCCGCGTCAGGCTCCGTGGACGCCATGCCTGCCCTCCATGTACCGTTGCAGATGGGGGGAAGGTACTTCTGCTTCTGGGCCTCGGTCCCGAAGAGCTTGATCATCTGGGTCCCGAAGTAGCACGCAACCATGCTCTGGGCGATGCCGCCATCCACCCGGGCGAACTCTTCGATGATGAGGCACTGCTCGAAGTGACCGAGACCCGGACCGCCATATTCTTCAGGGATAAAGACGCCGAGGAAGCCGTTCTCGGCGGTCTTTTTCCATAAGCTGTCATCGAAGCGCTCATTATCGTCCAGCTCGCGGGCGACGTCGGTGAACTCCTTCTCGGCAAACTCTCGTGCCGCCTGTTTGATGTCCTTCTGCTCGGGGGTGAGTCGGAACATGTTGCCTCCTTAGGTGCGTGAGTCTTATTCCAGGGCTGTCAGTCCGTGCTGCAGGGCGAATTTTACGAGGCCGGGAACATCGTTGATGGAGAGCTTGTGCATGATGCGGCTTCTGTAGGTGTCTATGGTCTTGGGCGAGAGAAAGAGCTGCCTGCCTATGTCGCTGCTCGATTTTCCTTCCACCACGAGCTGCAGAATATGGCGCTCTCTCTTGCTGAGCCTCGATACCGGGCTTTCCGATTCGCTTAAAGCGCGCCGATGGATGAAGTCGTCCAGAACGGTCTCCGTGATCTTCTCGGTCAGGTAGCGCCTGCCTTCTTTGACTGCCCTCACCGCGGCCACCACGTCGGACCCTGCCGATTCTTTGAGGAGATAGCCCTGTGCGCCCGCTTTGAAGGCCCTGAAGATGTGCTCCGAGGTGGAATACATGGAGAGTATGATCACCCTGGAAGACGGCGAAGCCTCGATGACCTGCTGGGTCGCCTCGATGCCGTTGAGGACCGGCATGGAGATGTCCATGACGACCACATCCGGCTTGATCTGTCGCAGCCAGCTTCACCGCCTCCTGTCCGTCAGACGCCTCAGCCACCACGCTGATATCGTGGTTCCGCTCGAGCAACGCCCGCAGACCCTCCCTTACCACCCGGTGATCGTCGGCCAGAAGCACGCTGATGGTCATCGCGGGACCTCCACGGTTACCACCGTACCCTTACCCGGCGCCGAATCGATGCGGCAGAACCCGCCTATGGCCTCGGCCCTTTCCGTCATGGTCGTGATCCCCCAGCCACGCCGCGAGGCAGGATCGAATGCCCCATCGACCACGAAACCGTCCCCATCGTCGGAAACGACCATCCTCACGGCTTTGCCGTCGCCTGTGACCGTCACCCTGACCCTTCCGGCCCGCGCGTGTTTCGCTATGTTGTTCAAAGCCTCCTGGGCTATTCTAAACATGGCGGTTTCAGACGCTGACGGCAGCCCTGTTCCCGACCCGTCACCCTGAACCTCTACCTCTATGCCGAACCGGCGTGAAAACCGGCCGCAGTATTCGCGCAAGGCGGCAAGCAATCCGTACTCATCGAGCAAAGCCGGGCGAAGCTGGCCCATGACGTTCCTGATCGAATCCGTCATGTCCCTGAGAAGGGAGAGGCAGTCGTCGATCCTGGGATCCTTCGGCCGGCGGCCCTTTGACCGGCTGCCGAGAATGTTCAAGTTGATGCTCAGGGCGGTCAGATTCTGACCTACCCTGTCGTGCAGTTCTCTCGCGAGCTGCTTCCTTTCCGATTCCTCCACGTCCGCGAGGCGGGACGCCATTGCCCTGATCTCATCGCGCTGTCTCGAGAGGGAACTCAAGAGACGGGCGTTGGCAACGGCATTGGCGGCGAGGTTCGTGAAGGACTGATAGAGACGAAGGCGCTCTTCCGTGAAGTGGCCCTCGTCTTGCGAATACCCTGCTACGACGCCGAAGACCTCTTCATCATAGATGAGCGGAAAGGCGGCGAACGATCGGCAGCCCCTCTCAAGGGTCGCCTTTCGCCACGGCACGAAACCCCGGTCGGACTTGATGGAATTCGTGACCGAGGGCTGCATCGAGACCACGGCCTGCTTCACGGACCCCCTTGTCATGGGGTTACGGTCAAAGCCTGAAAACTCGCCAAAGAAACGTTCCTCACGATCGCCGTGGAACGCGACCGGCCGCACCCCGGAATCCCCTTTCTCCAGAAGGCCTACCCAGACCATCCGGAAGCCAAGCTGCTCCACCCCGATCCTGCAAATTTCCTCGTATATCCTCCCCAGCTCTATGTGCTGGAGCAGGACCCGGGAGGTTTCGTACAGTCTCTCGATGTCCTTGACCCTCTGGCGAAGTGCGTTTTCGACGACCTTCCTCTCCGTGACGTCGATAAGGGTGCAGACGAAAGCGGGCTTGTTGTCGATGACTACCTCACCGGCCGTCGCGTCGGCCCACCGCTCCTCCCCACTCTTCGTCACAGGCTTCGTTTCCACCTTGGTCGAGAAACTCATTCCCCGGGCCACGGCACGCGACCACTTGCGCGCCTCTTCCCGCAAGGAAGGATCGACGGTGTCGAGGACCGTCATCTTCGAGAGCTCGTCGCGGGTAAAGCCCGTAATGGCCGACATGGCGGGATTCGTGTAAAGCAGCCGGTTATTCCGATAAATAACGACACCTGCCGCGGTGTTTTCGGCAAGAACGCGGAATTTCTCCTCGCTTTCCCGCAAAGCCGCCTCGAAGGCCCTGCGCTTCCCCTCCGCGAGCTTCGCCTCTGTGATATCCCTTCCAACCCCTTGGAACTCCACCGGTTTTCCGTCGCTGTCGAGTATGGCCCGCCCTGTCCATTGGAGCATTCGCTCCTGGCCGTCATGCTGCACGAGGAGCGTCTCGGCAGACCACGTCGATGTGCGGGGAATAAAATCCTCAAGGGTCTCCCCGGTCATCTCGGCCTCTGTCTTCCCGAACAGGAGGGGGACGAAGCTCCGGCCCATCAGCGCGTCGCGGCTCGATCCGAAGAATCGGCAGAAGGCGTCATTCACGAAGGTGAGCATGGTATCCGGGCGGAAGCGGCAGACGAGCTCCGACTGGTCCTGCACGATGGCTCGGTACCGGGCCTCGGAGGCCTTCAGCGCAGCCTCGGCGTTTCTCCGCTCCACAACTTCCTGTTCCAGGAGCTTGCTGGTCGATTCCAGGCGGGCAGTCCTTTCCCGGATCATCCGTTGAAGCTTGCTATTCAGCCGCCGGGCCGCCTCTTCCGTTTCCTTCCGGCGGGTAATGTCGCGGACGAAGCACATTGCCATTGCGCGGCCGCGGAAGGCAATCCCCGTGTCTGAGCCCTCGAGATGGATCACGCTGCCGTCTTTTCTTATTCCCCTGAACTCGTAGATCCGGGCCCCTGCTCCCCTTTTCTTCCGCCGCGTGGGTGCCTCCTCCGAGAGGTCCCTGCCGACGTACCCGGCGATCCGATCGAGATCCTCCGGGTGGACCAGCGCGGATAAGGGCTTGCCCACGATCTCCTTCTCGTCGTCGAACCCGAACATATCGACGAACCTGCGATTGGCATAGACGTGCACGCCGTTTTCGACCATCACCACACCGTCGGCAGCGTTTTCGATGAGGGCGAGATAGCGCTCTTCAGCATCCGGCCCGGTCGCCTCGACGATGCGCGCTCCCCGGCCGGCCTTCTTCAGCCCTTCGCCGATCCGGCAAGGGAGAACACGCCTTTGCCCGCTCTCGTTTCTCTCACGCCTTTCTCTCCCGTCTTTTTAGCCGACACACTCCGGTGCCGTCCGTGCAACCCTATCGGTTTCCGGCCTTTTCGATCTACGTGTCAAGGTTTCGCCCATGGGCGGAACACCCGGTTGTGCCCACGGGCGCAACACACGGTTTCGCTTACGGGCGGAACACAAGAACCGCTCCCTTGCCTGTCGAAGAGGCCCGTCCCCGACTCCTTTGGCGCCATGGGCCGGCCCCCGCCGGTCCCTTTTCGGATGAGCCGGCCCAAAAGACATAAGAGAAGGGAGCTACTTGGGGAATTCGGTCTCCACCTTGCCCTTCATGATGCGCGAGATGACGATCTGTCTCAGTATCGCGTGATTGATGCCGAACATGTCCATGCCCCCCATCTTGGCAGGCCCGAATACGGTGTCGACCGTCTTCATGCTTTCCAAGGTTTTCGCCACCTGTTCCGGATCGAGGCTCTGCGCCTTCTCGATGGCCTTCGCGAGGCAATAGACCGCTTCCATGGTAATCGTGTGTCCCATGTCGTACGGGGTTTTCGTGAACTTCTCGACGACCGGCCGGAAGTCCTTGATCATCTGGGGCATCGCGGGACTCTGAACGTCAGGCCCTCCGTGAAAGAGGTCGTACGCGTAGTCCGGCTGGACCATCGACTTCACTACGTTGATGTCCCCGAAAAGACAAGGAGCAAAGACGGGACCCGTGAATCCCAGCTCCCTCGATTGATTGATGATGGCGGCGCTCCACGGCGGAATCGACACGATGATGTCTATGGCGTCAGGCTTCTTTTCCAGGGCCTTCGTCAATATGGGATAGAAGTCCTCGGTCGAGGGCCTGAAAGCCTCCCAGAAGACTATCTCCGTACCCTGCTTCTCGATCTCCTTCTTGGTCAAATCCTGGAAGGTCTTGGCGCCGGGATCATCGGGCGTGATGACGGCGATCTTTTTTACCTTCGGGTACTTCGCCTTCATGTAGTCATGGACCACGTGAACGTTGTAGACGCTCGTATACTCGTAGAACATGAACTTGGTATCCGGATTCAGCTCATCCCGACCGGCCCCGTAGGACTTCATGCGCAGTATTTTCGCCCCTTCCGCAATCGGTGCAATCGCCATGTCGCACGGCATGAACATGGGGGGAACGATAAACTTTACCCCCGCCTGCATCAGCTTGTTCATCGCCGTCACCGCTCCCGGCGGCGTGGATTGGTCGTCCTCGGCGACGATCTCTATGTTGTACTTCTGGCCTTTGATTGTGATGCCCCCCCTCTGATTGAGAAATTCCGCCGTAGGCTTGGCCCCTTCCAGATTTGTGAGGAACGCGGGCGCAAGTGGACCTGTGACCGACGAAATCAGGCCTATTTTCAAGGTCTTGGTCTCGGCCAGGGCCTCATTGGAAAGCACCGATTGAAAGAACGTCCCCGCCACCAGAAGCGCGCAGGACATGATCGCCACTACTCCCCACTTCTTCATGTCATCCCTCCCCTTCTATAGTTTTTTTCTTCAAGTTTCGCTTTGTTCTTTCCCTTTTTCCACCTTTGTTCGCGATCGATCGAATCGGCGTTGGCACACCTCCTTCTCTGGCGCAGTTCACATGTTACCTCAAAAGGGTCTGCAGCCCCAAATCCTTGATGTGCCCCTGCTCGATGGCGCCCGTTTTACAGTCAAACCCCATGGCCCGGTAGTACTCCCATTTCAGCTCTTCGAAATCGATGGTCCTGTCCTTGAAAGGGCCGACCTTGAACGGAGGATCCCCTGCCGCCCGTGCCGGCATCGTGAAGTGCTCGGGTTTGAATCCCTCCCTCAGATTGAAGGCGTGGAGCAAGGTAGAGATCCTCATCCCCGTCTTGATGAGTTCCTCGACCGTCGCCTCCCGCCCGGTGACGGCGCCGAGGAGCTCCCTGAGCGGATGGTAGTCGAGCGAGTCGTGGCAGAAGATGCAGAGGCCGGTGTTGTTCACGAGATGCATCCACGCCCTGATCCTCGCGTGAGGCGTTCCCTTGCCCTTGGAAGAGTACTTTTCAAGCGTGCGGGGAATACCCAGCATGTCCATGAACGCAGGGTTTGCATGCCCTGCCTCGGCAAACTGCGTCCCCGACCTTGTGTGCCTTGCAGGGGTCGGGTCCGCGACGTAGGCTGCCCCCCAACCGTCGGCCTCCCTCGGGTCGTGCATGGGAATTCCCTCGCCACCCACGTCCATGGAGAGCCGTTCTGCGCCCCGCCCTATTCTCCGGGCCGCCTCCCTCGGACCGTCCGCAAAGAGATCGCCTATACCCTCCCGGACGCACATCTTCTTCAGCAGCTCGATCATGGCATCCGTATTGCCCCAGGTCAGCTCGAGGCCGTCAGTCTCGCTTCTCGTGAGAAGGCCGTTCTCGTAACATTCTATGGCAAGGGAGACGGCGCAGCCGGCCGAGATGGTGTCGAAGCCGGCCAGGTTGCACAGCTCGTTCACGTAGATCAGCGCGTCCATGTCGTCGATGAGGCAATTGGGGCCGAAAGCGCCCAAGGTCTCGTATTCGGGCTTGTGGACGTTCTTCGCAGCATATCGTCCCTCCCCGACGGTCAATATGCCGCCGCACGCGATCGGACAGCCCGTGCACGCGTACTTCTTTACCACATATTTCTCAAGGGCCTCGAAGCCTACCCTTCCCCATCTCTCCTCCGGAAAATCATCGACATTGTTCCCCCCAAAATTCTTGATCGGCGTGGCATGCATGGCGAGATGGGGCACCATGGCGCCTGCGGTCCCCATGCTTTTCAGAAGCTGGATCCCCGGACCGGCATCGGCAATCTGCTTCAGCACCTGCTTGTTGAGGGTCTGCACCATCTGCCTGTCGAACACTCGCGGCTTCTTCGAACCCCCGCAGGCCAGCGCTTTCAGGTTCTTCGAACCCATGACCGCGCCGAGTCCGGAACGGGCAGCCGCCCTTCCGGTGTCGTTCATGATGGCGGCAATGCGGGCGAGCCGCTCCCCGGCCGTGCCGATGCAGGCAACCTTCAGGCTCCGGTTTCCAACCTCTGCCCGGATGAGATCCTCGGTCTCCACCGAGTTCTTTCCCCAGAGGTGGGGCGCGTCCTTGATCTCTACCCTGTCGTCGGTGACGAGGAGGTAGACGGGATGGTCGGCTTTGCCTTGGAAAAAGACGATATCGTAGCCGGCGGCCTTGAGGCTGGGGGCGAAATTGCCTCCGCTGTTCGCATCGCCCCAGTATCCCGTGAGAGGGGACTTGCCCATGGTGATGAAGCGGCTCGTGGAGACCGGACCGCAGGCGGTAAAGGGGCCCGTCCCTATGCCGAGTATGTTTTCCGGCCCGAGGGGATCGATGCCCGGTACGGTTCGCTCATAGATGATGCGCGCCCCGATGCCGTAGCCTCCGACGTATCCGCGCGCAAGCTCCTCGGTGAGATCCTCCTCGTGGGTCTTTCTATTCGTCAGATCGACGAAGAGCATCTTCCCCATGTACCCGTATTCAGCCAACATGTGTGAGCCCTCCTGAGGGCAGGATCGATGAAGCATCGACATTCGTTACGGCCGCCTTGCTCCCCGAACTCGCCGGTCACTTCCCTTTTTGCCCCAACGCTGCCTTCGCTCTTGCCTTGCCTTTTCTCAGCGCGCTGGTCGCCTTCCGGTCGATCTCGAAGGTCCCGGGCCTCATCACGACCCCATAGTCCCTTCGGGCCTTCTCAGGCGTCACATAACCCTCGATGACGTCCTCGCGGACCGCCTCGGGATCCCTCTCCAGGGGATCCCCGTAGCCCCCGCCGCCGCCGGCGGTGACACTGACGCTGTCCCCGGCATCGAGAAACACGGCAGGGTTCTTCAATACCTCGAACTCGCCTTGCTTCTTCGAGTGGACGAGGGCGTAGTTGCGCAGCCCCTCTTTCCCGCCGAAGATGCCCCAGTGAGGTATCTTGCCCTTCTCGATGGTGGCGTAGAAGATGCCCGGCGTGGTAAGCCTGAAGACCGTCCTCGACCCGACCCCGCCTCTGTGACGGCCCGGGCCGCCGCTGTCGGGTATGAGCTCGCACCTGTCGACAACGAGGGGAAAGGTCGACTCGAGCACCTCAGTCGGCGTGTTCCTGCATGCCCCTGCCGAAAGGGGATAGAGGAAGCTCTCGCCGTCCGACGCGGAGTCCCCTCCCTGCCCGATGACGACCGGCGTGAGGGTGCCCCAGTATCTTCCGGTTTTCGGGTCCACCCCGGCGAAGCCCTCGCAGACCACGTCTGCCCCCGAAAGGGCGGGTACTTTCTCGGGAAGGACCTGGTGGAGCGCCTTGTTGACGAGATCCATGATAGTCTGGGCTACCCAGGAGTGGAGGAAGGAAGGCTTGCCCGGTGTGGAATTGAAAATGCTCCCAACGGGTGCGATGACTTTGATGGGCCTCGCGAACCCTTCGTTGCCGGGAAGCTCCGGCACCATCAGTGCCTTTACGGAGACCCTCGCGCCCGAAATGGTGCTGATCAGAAGCCCGTTTACCGGTCCCGGCTGCTCGGGCGCAGAGCCCGAAAGGTCGATGGTCATGTCGCTTCCCTTGACTGTAATGGCGATTCTCACAGGAAGGGGCGCGTCGAAATCGATGCCGTTGTCGTCGAGAAAGTCCTCGGCGCAGTAGGTTCCGTCGGGAATCTGCTCTATGGCCTGCCTGATTATGCGCTCGCTGTAATCGTACATCTCGCCGATGCACGCGCGCACCGTAGCCTCGCCGTACCGGTCGAGCAGCTCTGTAACGCCCTTTTCGGCGAACCGGCAGCCTGCTATCTGTGCCTGCATGTCGCCCCACACCATGTCCGGCGTTCGCGAGTTGTTCCTGATGATTTCCCAGATGTCCTGCTGGAGCTCTCCCTTCCGGTAAATCCGGACCGGGGGTATGCGCAGACCCTCCTCGAAGGCGCTCCTCGAGTTGGTGGGAAAGGCGTCCTTCGCCCCGAGGTCGAGCCAATGCGATTTCGTGGCCGCGAAGCCGAAAAGCCTTTTCTTATAGAAAATGGGAGAGAAGACGAGGGCGTCGGACGTGTGGGCCCCGGTAATATCCGGATGGGCCGCCACGATGACGTCTCCGGGCGACAGATTCTCTTTTCCTATGAGGCCGATGCAGTTTCTGACCGCGGGGCCGAGGCTGCCGAGAAAGAGAAGCATGCCGTGGGCCTCGGCGATCACACCCGCCTCATCATCCAGGAGAGAGAAGCTGCAATCCATGATTTCGTACAGATACGTCGTGACCGCGCAGCGGAACGCGGTCTCCTGCATGCCGTTTGCGACCGATATCAGGTTGTTTCGAACCACGGCCAGGGTTATGGGGTCTACCTTTTTCATCGCCGCATCTCCTCTCAAAGGGTGATGACCAGGTTCCGGTACCTATCCACCTTTACCGTCTCACCCGGCGTGACCACGGTGATATGGTGGGGTTCTTCGACGATCACGGGGCCCGCATGGGAGTTGCCCGAGGCGAGCTTCCCCCGGTCGAGGACTTTCCAGCTAGCGTTGGCCCCTTGAAAATAGACCCTCCGGGGCTTCTTGAACGCATCAGGAGCTATCTTCCGCACGTCCGGGTTCTTCTTGACCGGTATCTCCTTGATCTTGCCGATCGCCTTCATCCGCACATTGATCGTCTTCGGGGGGGCATCCATCTGATGGCCATACTTTATTCTGTGAAGGGAGTGGAAGGACTCGACGATGGACCGCAGCGCCGCCTGCCCCAGATCCCCTGACTCAACAGGGACCTCCACATAGTGGCCCTGGCCTTCGTAGCACATGTCCATTGACCTCACGAAGCGCATGGCGTCCTTTGGAATGGCCTCCTCTTCGAGCATGGTTCGGCCCGCCTTTTCCATCTCCCTATATGTCTCTGTCAGCTCCTTGATATCGATCGTATCCAGGGAGCGGGCGTAAGTCCGGACAAAGGTGTGGGTCAGGTCCATGGTGAGCATGCCCCGGGCCGAGAAGACGCCGGGGGTAGGCGGGATGATGACGCGTGATATTGACATGTCTTGCGCGATGCCGGTGGCGAAGATGCCGCCTGCGCCGCCGTACGACATGAGGGTGAAGTCCCGCGGATCATACCCCTGGCCGATGAGTATCTCCTTCGTGGCCGTTGTCATGTTGTTGCGAGCCACGGTGAGGATCCCATCGGCGGTCTCGTTAAGGCTTAAGCCCAGCCTCGAAGCAATCGCGGCGATGCCTTTTCTTGCAAGGTTCGCATCGAGCTTGATCTCACCGCCAAGAAAGAAATCGGGATCGATGAAGCCGTTCACCAGGGCTGCGTCCGTTACGGTCGGCTCCGTTCCCCCCAGGCCGTAGCACATTGGACCGGGGTCTGCTCCGGCGCTCTCAGGACCTACGGTGAGAAGCCCCCCCGAGTCCACCCTGGCGATGCTCCCTCCGCCGGCGCCGATGGGCCGGATATCCATGCCCGGCATAAGCACCGGGTACCCCAGCAGCTCCGACTGATGGCGTATGACGCCCTCGCCGTCCTTGATCAGGGAGACGTCGAAGCTCGTCCCCCCCACGTCCATGGTGACGAGGTCCTTGTAGCCGCTGAGCCTGGAAATGTACATCGAGCCCGAGACGCCGCCGATCGGACCTGAGGCAAAGGTGGCTATGGTCTTCTCCCTTATGGCGTTGACCCCGAGGACGCCGCTCGGGCTCACGATGAGGAGCTGGCCGCCGAAGCGGATCTTTTCCAGATTCTCACTCAAGGCGCCCAGATATTCGGCGACCCTACGCTTTATGTAGGCGTCCAGGACAGTGGTGCTCATGCGCTCATATTCCCTGAATTCCCGTGCCACGTGACTGCTCATCGAGACTGCCGCCTCGGGCCAGTTCTCGCGGATGATCCGCCCCACCCTTTCCTCGTTTTCGGGGTTGGCATAAGAATGGAGCAGGCAAACGGCGATCGACTCCACCCCTTGCTCCTTTAGCTTCTTGAGCACATCTTTCACTTCCTTCGCGCTCACCTTCTGCGCTATCCGCCCCAGATGGTCGGTCCGCTCCTTTATGCCAAGGCGCAAGTGGCGCGGCACAAGGGGCTTCGGCTTCTTCCACAGGTAGTTGTAGAGCTCTTTCCGGTCCCCTCTGGCCATCTCCAGGACGTCGCTGAAGCCGTCGGTCGTTATCAGCCCCACCCTGGCGCCGGCCCTCTGCACCACGGTGTTAAGCCCGACCGTGGTTCCGTGAACGAAGATGCTCACCTCCCTCATGTCGACGCCGATCTTCTTGATGGCCTCGAAAACAGCTCGTCCTATGTCCGAGGGCGTGCTCCGGACCTTGTCCGCGATAATCTGCTCGGCCTCCTCATCAATATAGACGATGTCCGTAAAGGTCCCGCCGATATCAACCGCGATCCGTTTCATCAACGCCTCCGTGAACTTAAGTGCCGCATCTCGCACCGCCCCTCATCTGGCCTTGCCGGCACGATAGCGCGATCAGTATCCCCGTCTCTCGTAAGGTTGTGGTGCGCCGCCGTATTCCCGTGATCATCTCGCCGAATCAGGGAAGAGGCCGAGGACCCTCGTCAAATCCGTTTCCGAGCCCATAATGGGCATGCCAGCCCCGCCAAACCGAGCGTCACGCGGCCCGAACCGCAGTCTCGAAGGGACGATCATCGGGTCGCATCGCATGGCAGTGCCGAAAGCGACATTGAGGCAATACCCATATATCTCCAGCAATCGTGATCCTCTTGCATAGCAGAACCTATCTGAAAAAGTCAAGAAAAAGGCTCGCGTCGAAGGTGAGTCTGAGGCTCTCCGGATCTTGCCCGCCTTATCCGCTTTAGGCTTCGGTTCCTCCATGTCACGCACAAAGCCCGCCTCACCCACGTCTTTGGTTGAGAAAATCAATCGAGTTTCTGCTCTATGGCTCTAGGAAAGGTGTACCCCAGGGTAGTCGACTCTGTCTGTCGGGAGAGTGAGATTCTTGGTGTAGGAGATTCTTGATAGCCTGGACTACGCGAGGGTCCTAAGATCGCCATGAGCCGCGTAGGGCAGACTCGAAAAGACGGACGCGCCAAGGCCTTATCCGGGATTTCCCCATCACGGTCAGGGCAAGAATGGGCTTAATTGGTTTGCCCTGACACCACGGTCAGGGCATGCCCTGACACCACGGTCAGGGCAAGAATGGGCTTGCCCTGGCACCACGGTCAGGGCAAGAATGTGCTTGCCCTGACACCACGGTCAGGGCAAGAATGTGCGTGCCCTGGCATCACGAAGGTGCATTCTTCGCCGTTCTTTGTTATCTTTGTAGAAAGACGCGACGGGCCATGTCGGTCACGCCGCTAAAAAGAAAAGCGAGGACAGGATATGATGATAAAGCGTGTAGAGGTGCGGGAGCGTTTCATGGCGAGGCTGAGCAAGGAGAGCGACTTGCTGGAGGAGATTACCGATATCTGCAGGAAGCACGGGGTTACCCTCGGCCGCGTCGAGGCGCTGGGCGCGGTGCAGAAGGCATGTTTTTCCTACTACGATCAGGCGACTCACGAATACAAGCCCGTGTCCGTGGACAAGCCCCTCGAGATCCTGAAGCTCACGGGGAACGTCACCTTGCGGGACAACGTGCCTTTTGTCCACGCCCACGTTACCTTGGCAGACGCGGAAGGCAGGGCCTACGGGGGTCATCTCGCGCCGGGAACCATTATTTTCGCCTGCGAATGCTTCATCGAGGCGTTCGACGGGCCGGCCCTCACGAGAGAATTGGACCCGGCCACGGACCTCTTTCTGTGGGGCACAGGCGAATAAGGAACGAACGCGGCGTAACAACTAGAGCGTTCCGCAGAATAAAGCAACGATTGCCCCGGCGTAATCTTTTCCTAAAGCGAAAGCCTAGCGTAGCGAAGGAAAAGATGGAGCCGGTCGGTAACGGGAATGAATTCTGCGGAACGCTAATAAGGAGAGGTGAAACATGGGACAGCCTGAGAACGAGGGGAAGACGATAGTCGCGGCGCCCGAGAAGCTGGTCGATCTCGTCGCCTACCAGGAAGGCGCGGTGGTGAGCCGCGAGATCGTGAACAAGCCGACCGGCACGGTGACCCTCTTCGCCTTTGCCGAGCGACAGGGGTTGAGCGAGCACACGGCCCCTTTCGATGCCCTTGTCCACGTGCTGGAAGGAGAGGTGGAGATCACCATATCAGGGCGCAACCACCGGGTGAGCACAGGGGAGGCGATCATCATGCCGGCAGGTCATCCCCACGCGCTCAAAGGCCTGACGCGGTTCAAGATGCTCCTCGTCATGATCCGCTCGTAGGCCGAAAGCTCAAGGTTGCGGAGGCGATGGACGAGCGAAAGGGCGGATGCGCATTGCCGACTCGTGCATTGCCGAGGACCACTTAGAAAAGCTCGCGACGATTCCGGCCCGAATAACGAAGCCCACTTAGCGTCAGCGTGGGGGATGGGGGGAGTGAGGGCCGGAATGAGGAGCGACGCTTTTCTCTCGGCTCGGCTGTCACGAGGAGGTAATGCGCGTCCGCCCCCTATGGAGACTCTTTCCAAATGCGCGTGCCCTGCTGCCTTTCCCTTTGCGCCTTTGACATTTCGCTCTCCCTTCGGCGGCCTGCTTTAGGGCTCCCACACCTCGGGCGGGAGAGAGCCGCCGGGCTGCCATTCGATCCGGTAGGGTATGATCCTCGCCACCACATAGTTGGCGTCGTCAGGGCCTGAGAAGATGTTCGCGAGGTAGTCCGACCAGACCGCCTTTTTCGTCTCCTGGTCCGTCAGAATCTCTGCCCGTGCCTGAATCTGCAGATAGGGCATGGAGCCCTGAATGTCCGTGACCCCGGTGGTCAAATGAACCTCGGGGTTCCTGCGGATGTGCCCCACCTTGCGGGAGTTCGCGAAAGTGGCCAGCCACACGGTCAGATTCTCGTCCGCAAAGGGCGTGACATAGCGGGCCCAGGGTTTGCCGTCCTCTGTCACTGTCGCAAGAATACAGAGGGTGTGTCCGGTCAGCTTAGCCAGTATCTTCCGCTGAAGCGCCTCTTTCGATGCCTTGTCCATGCCTTCCCTCCTTCGTCATCTGTGTCGATCGGTGAAACCCCGGCCGTTTTTGCTTCCCGGCCCTTAGTGACGCCCGGTTCATCCTCACATACGAGCGCATTTTGCAGCTTTCCAGAAATCCCATTTTTCGGTACACCGGCGCCCCTGCATTCGAGGCCTGCAAGACGCCCACCCCGTAGCCCATCCTTCGGGCCTCCCGCAAGGGCTCCAGGGTGATGGAATAACCTATCCCCCTGCGACGGGCAGCGGGAAGGGTGGCCACAAAATAGATGCCGGCTACACCTTCAGCAAGCAAAAGCAGGGACGTGGCCACGGGTCTTCCTTCCAGATAACCTAAATAGAAAAGCAGGGGGAGCCCCAGATCGACCCCCCCTTCGAACCATTCGAGGAGGGCCCCGGCGGAGCCCTGAATGCCGAAGCCTTCTGCCGTAGTGCGGCACCAGATCCTCAAGGACTCCCTGTCTTCCACCTGTCTGATCGAGAGCCCCCGAGGTCCCGCAACACCCTCCTTTAAGGCGTACAGGTCTGCCGCCATGAGCGTGCTTTCGCCCCACGGGGCGAAACCGTAGTCCCCCAGATAGTCGCCAAGGTCCGCAGGCCTGCTCTCCTGCCCAACCCACCAGAACAAGGGAACGTTCCTCTTCTCGCCTTCGGCGACAAAGGCCTCGACAGCTTCATCCACGCGCTCAGGCTCGAGGCGCGCCCCAAAGGCAACGTTGCACCAGGGAAAAGGTATGCCCGTAACGCACCACGAAAGATCTGGACCTGCATATTTTGTGGCATCCGGCCAGTCATGAGAAAAAGGGAACAGGGCGTAAAGATTCGCCTCATTAACCCTCACCAATGTCGATGCATCGAACTCGTCAAGAGACTCTCTCATTGCTGCTGTCAACCTCCTTTTCGTGCGCATATCCATCATAAGCCCTGGCCGGCGGCAAAGGCAAGGCTATTACTGGGGCTCAGCGCCCCCTCCGCTGGCATTGCCTGCGGAGCCTCCCCGCTCAGAGACTCGCTTCGCTCGCCTGGAACCGCACCTCAGTGGCCAAGCCTCCGGAGCCTCCCTCTCAAGCCTCGCTTTGCTCGGCCTGTCCGTGGCTCGCTTCGCTCGACTTCTATTCGCCTGAAGCGGAACATGGACGGCATTGGACGCTTGACATGGCACCGGCGCCTGTCAAGGGGATGGAAGGCTTCCCAGCTGACGGACGAGTTGACAGGAAAAGAAGGATCGGCATAAGATTTCTTAAGGCTCTTCGCCGGATCGGTCGTCCAGGCACTTCCGAGAACTAAGGAGGATGTGCAATCCCCCATCGCTAGGCATAAGGAGAACGGAAATGGCAGAAGGAAAGTACGGGCCGTATATCGTCACGGAGCTTTACACCAAGTTCGATCTGCCTCCCGGACGGGAATGGGAGAAGGCCATCATGGGCAGAGGCATGCTCAACGGCCAGCGCCGGAGGATGGAGCACCTCGTGTGGATGGACACTAACGTCATTCCCGGAGCGTTCTATGCGGAGGCAGTCTGGTTCTGGCCCCAGCCGCAGCCCGAGATCATCGATCCCGAGGCAGCGAAGAACCATCCCGGCATCCCCCCTCATTCCCATCCCTTTCCCGAGCTTCTCTCTTACTATGGGACCGATATGGAGCACCCGGAAGAGCTCTATGCCCAGATCGAGTTCTGGCTGGAGGACGAGAAATACGTTTTCGACAAGAGCTTCGTCTGCTACATTCCCGCGGGCGTGAAGCACTGTCCCCTGAAAATGCACAACGTGACCCGGCCTATCTTTCATTACACCATGGGACCGGGCCAGAACTACAACGCCTGAGGCTCATGTCCGATAGCGAGCATAAGGAGAGAGAGAATGGCCCCATTGAAATATGCCCACTGTTTCATTACCGCCGACAAACCGAACCTGGTGCTTCCCCCGTACAGGGTCCCGGTCGATCCCAATTTCGTGAAGAGGATCACCCTTGTCGACAAGGACACCTTCCCCGGCGGCGAGTTCTATTGCGAAACCATGTGGATCCTGCCGGGATTCGATAAGAAGTCCGTACCGGCGGGGAAGAACGCCAACTTCTGGGAAGAGCACACCCACGAATTCGGCGAGCTGATAGGCTTCTACGGCCTCAACTACGACGATATCATGGACCTGGGCGCGGAAATAGAGTTCTCCATAGACGGCAAGACATATAGCATCAATGAAAGCTTTACCTCCTTTATTCCCGCCGGGATCAAGCACGGCCCCCTGACCATAAGGAATGTGAAGCGACCGATAGTCCATTTCATCGCCTGCGATACGCCCACGTACAAATAGCTTTCGAGACCGATCCCCTCGATCGATGCATCCATCGAGGGGGATGCATCCATCGAGGGGGGATGCATTTACACGGGGCGAGAAGGCGTGCGTCCTTAATTTCTGCGGCCCTTTGCCGAACATTTTGTGGGGGCCCATGAAAAAATCGAGGACAGTCACCCTTATCCTCCTCACGAGCAGCCTTTTTCTTGGTTGTCAGGACAAGGTGAGAAACGAATACGCGAGTTGGGACGACTGTGTAAAAGACTACCGAGACCCTTCGAAGTGCGAAGCGAGCACGACTCAGGGGTCGGGCGGCTACGTGCACACCTCCTATTTTGGCCCGTGGTATAGTTGGTCACATGCCTCCAGTTATATCCACAACCCTTCGAGCGTCACCGGAAGGGCCATCGGCGTCTCTCGGGGCGGGTTCGGGGGAAGCGGCGGCCATGGCGGCCACGGCGGCCATGCCTCTTCGTAAGTCCTCTTTGTCATGATACGGAAAACCGTTCCTTTCATCAGAAAAGACTGGCAGAAAAAGGTAGAGGAGATTGGGTTCGGCTTTTACGAAGTGGATGGCCTCCCTTACTGGGACGAGTCGGCATACTACCGGTTCACCTCCGACGAGGTCGACAAGCTCGAAGAGGTAACGGAAGAGCTTTACGGGATGTGTCTGAAGCTCGTCGACTACGTGATCAGCCACGACCTGCTTGAGAGGCTGGGCATACCGGCGCCCTTCCACGATTATGTGAGGCAGTCGTGGCGCAGGCAAGAAGCCTCAATTTACGGACGGTTCGACTTCCAATATGACGGAAAAGGCGAGCCGAAGCTCCTCGAATTCAATGGCGATACGCCGACAGCCCTTTTCGAGGCGAGTGTCGTTCAGTACTACTGGCTCCAGGATTTCGATCCCTCCAAGGACCAGTTCAATTCCATTCACGAAAAGCTCCTGGATGTCATGGATCACAGGCTGCGCAGCCTGGCCGACGGAAGGGTCTTCTGCTTTTCTTCGGTAAAAGGGAGTCTCGAAGACTACACGACGTCGGAATACCTCCGCGATGTGGCCATGCAGGCCGGGATAGAGACAGGACAGATATTTATCGACGACATCGGTTACGATCACGACCGCAGGAGATTCGTCGACCTCGAAGAAAAGGAAATCCGCTGCATTTTCAAGCTCTACCCCTGGGAATGGATGCTCAAGGAGCCCTTTGCAGAGTATCTCCTCTCCACGGGTATGACGCTCTTCGAACCGCCCTGGAAGATGATTTTGAGCAACAAGGCTATCCTGCCCCTCCTTTGGGAGATGTACCCACATCACCCGAACCTCCTTGCCGCCCATTTTGCGCCGCCCCAGACTTCAGTGCCCCTCGTCGAGAAACCCTTCTTCTCGAGGGAGGGGGAGGGCATCACAATCGGCACGTCGTTTTCGCGCAAGAAGGAGCAGGTCATATATCAGGAGTACAGAGAGCTTCCCTCCTTTTCCGGTAATTATCCCGTCATCGGCTCATGGATCGTCGGCTCCCGATCCGCGGGCATGGGGATCAGGGAAGACACCACGCCGATCACGAACAACGTGAGCCGGTTCGTACCGCATCTCTTCGACCAATAAAAACCGAACAACACATAAGGGGGGCCTGGCTCGCCGTGGGGTCTCTTTCGCCGGGGAGGCCTTGCCCGCCCGGGACAGATCCTTCCGTCGGGTGTCTCCGGTTGCCACAGCCACAGCCGGGCATTGCTTTTAAAACTGCCGCATCGCCTACCATGCGGCAAAGGGGCTCATGTACCCCGTGCCTGCGCCGGGCTCTGTCCCTGTGAAGGACCCGATCCCCTGGGATCCGAAACAGCCTTACAGGGGGCTCGGATTCCGCGGGGTGCGAGGGAATGCCAAAGGGGGGAGTATGCCCACAAGACGGGCACGTTCCCTTTTCATTGCGACAATTTCTGCGGAATAGGCCACGAGAGGATGAGAGGAACGACCACGGTCGTCGAATAGGGGTTCTTTCTTCCTGTCTTTTCCCTTAAGGCCACGGTCGCGGGATCTCATGTCGGCCACCATCGGACGAGAGCACGGCTTTCAGCGTCATGCCAATTCTGTAATGTCGGCATGGTTTGGGCCGGCGAGTATAGGTTTAAGCTGCTTAGAGACTTAAGGAACGTACGAAACTGATTCTCCCCTACCGGCAGGCGGTCCCGTCCTTACCTCGTGCGTGCTCGCCGCAGTTATTGGGGCTTAAGCGCCCCCTCCGGCAGCATAAGCCGCCAGAGCCTCCCCCCTCAGCCTCGCTTCGCTCGTTGCATCGCTCCTCATTTAAGTCCCTCACTCCCCCCAACCCCCACGCAAAGCTTGCGGGGGCATTCGTTATTCGTGCCGGAATCGTCGCGAGCTTTTCTAAGTAGTCCTCGGACTATGCACGACGAGATAAGGACGGGACCGCCTTGGGGGCATGCCCTATCGATCCCAACCTTTGCGAAGCCCAAAAGCTTGTCTTTTCAAAATCCAGAGGCGGCCCTCCCGCCTGGTATTCCGGCAGGCCGCCGATCCAATAGTCGCTCAAGCGTCCTCTAAAAGCCGGAATTGGCGACCGTTGGTTCAATTCCGGCGGCTAATGGACGGTGCGCAAACGGCACACACGAGCGTAAGCGAGATTGAGGGGGAGGCTCCGCAGGCTTATGCCTGTGGAGGGGGCGACGCGAGCCCCATTAATTGCTCGCGATTCCTTCATGCGGACCGGCCGAACCTGCATATAGACCCGAAGCCCTTTTTTCACGCCCCATGACACGACGTAAGGGCGGCTCACGGGGCAAAGAGGTATGTGCCCATCCGCTCCAGCATGGCGCTGCCCTTGACCTCTGTCTCGAAAAGCGGAATGACCGCCCTCACCCGTTCGCTGAATCGGGAGCGGATCTCTGCCATGTGCTCGTCCTGCATCGCTATCCTGCTCCTCACGAACTCCGCGGTGCGCTCGTTGATCTCGCCTTTCTGCATCACTCCGTTGACGATAACCCCGCCCACGGGCATGCCCATTCCGGAAGACCAGTCGATGAACCTTGCGGTGACGGCAATGGGAAGGCTCTCCGGGACGGTCACGAAAAAGAGGGCTGTGAGGGCCTTGTCGGCGAGTAGCTTCTCTGCCTTGGACATCCTCTCTCGTAAGCCCAACAGGTAGTCCATGAGGGGGTCGTCTTGCTGCTTTTTTGAAAAGGACAGGGCCTCCCGCAGGGACTTGGCCTCTTCCCGGCTCTTCAGCATCTTCTCCACCCAGAGGGAGTATACCTTCCCCATGCCGAGGAGTCTCCGCGCGCTGGCGAAGGGCGGCGTGTCGAGGACGTAGAAATCGTATTCGTCCCTGAAGATGAGGTCCATCATGTTCTCGAACATAGCCGATTCTTCTAGGGCAGGATTCATCGTCGCCGGTTCTAGGAAATCCTCCGCCTTGGTCGTGATGCCGGCGGACTTCAGGAACCAGCCGATCTTATCGCGGATCTGCTGCTTGGACTTCTCGATGGTGTCATGGGTGTCAATTTCGAAAGCATGGCACCGCTCCTCGTTGCAGACAGCCGCGGGCTTTCCGAAGACATCCTGTCCGAAGAGATCGGAAAGGCTGTGAACCGGGTTCGTGGACACAAGGAGCGTCCTTCTGCCTCTCTTAGCGGACCAGAGGGCCGCGGCGGCGGCCATTACCGTCTTCCCCACGCCGCCTTTGCCCATGAAGAAGATATACTTGAGGCCGGGGTTCCCTTCCATGAACTGCCTCATGCCCGTGAAGATCCCTTCCACAATCGCCTCCGTGCGCGGCCTTTTCAGAACATGGCTGCCGCGAGCCTCTCGATCATGGCAAGCCCTGTGACGTCGCTCGCCATCTCGGGAACCGAGGCGAGGATCTGCCCCGCGAATCTATCTCCTACCTTCTTGAGGTAGTCTTCCTGCATGGCGAGCCGGCTCCTCAGATAGTCGGGTATCTCCTGCCTTTTCAGGGAATCGGGGAGCACGCGGTTGACGATGCAGCCGGCCAGCGGCACGTCGTACTTCGCTAGAAGCTCGACCGCCCTTAACGTCGCGTCGATAACCGCTCCTTCCGCAGTCAGAACCAGGAAGAAGGCCGTTTTCTCCCTATCCGCAAGGATGGCCGACGATTTGTTCAAGCGTTCTTTAGTGTGGAGGAGCTCGCTGAGGATAGCGTCCTCGTCCATTTCCTTGTCCCTGCGCATGACAGCCGCCACGCGGTCATGCTCCCGCATCTCTCCCCTGAGCCCGGTCATCTTGCCGATCCAGGCGTTCTGAACCGAGGCCATGCTCAGGTAATGGAAGGCGTGGCCGAGGGGCACGAGGTCGTAGACATAGTAATCATATCCGCCCTTTACCACGATATCGACCATTGCGTCAAAAGCCGCGCTCTCCTCCATACCCGGCCTCGTTGCGGCGGCCTGGATGTGGCTCTCTATCTCGTCGGGCACCTTTTCCATTCCATACATGTCGAGGATCTTTTGGCGGATCTCCAGCTGGTGCTCCCTCAGCCTTGAGGCCCCATCGATCTCCTGGGCATAAAGATTCGGAATGATCTCAGTCGGTCCCTTGCCGAAGATGTCCCGCTGAAAGATATCGGAAAGAGAAGCTTGGGGATCTACGGAGAAGACGAGGACCCGCTTGCCCTGATTAGCGAGATAGTATGCGGTCGCCGCCGAGAGGGTCGTCTTCCCGAGTCCGCCTTTGCCTCCGAGCATGATGTAGCGCCTCTCAGGATGCTCCTCGAAGATCCTTGCGAGAGAAATGGCACACCTCCTTATCCTGGGTCGACCCTATGATCCCCGGATGGTGAGAGGGCCGGCTTGCCCGAATTATCTAGAGCGTTCCGCAGAATAAAGTAACGACCGCCCCGGCGTATTCGCGAAAGTGAGACTTTCGCTGCGTAATCTTTTCCTAAAGCGGAGCCTATCGTAGCGAAGGAAAAGATGGAGCCGGTCGGTAACGGGAATGAATTCTGCGGAACGCTATATTGTCCGCACTCTTGCCTCCTATCCGAACCCGTCAGTAAGGTCTTTTTCCCTGAGCATCCTCCTCTTCCACGTCGCTATCTTCGGAACAAGGTGCGGCAGGAGCCGGAGAGAATAGTAGGGGGGCATCACGGGGACCCCGAGCATGTCACCTACGGTGATGACCATGAAAAGGTGCTCCATGTTTGATTTTGATTTAAGGGCAGACCGGGCGGAGTCGTGAGCGGCCGCTCCGTAAACGAAGTCTTTGATCGTCCGAAACAGACCGCCTTTCTTGTCCTCTTGTGCCATGACTCCCTGCCTCCTTCTCTCCTCACCTTAAAGACAATACTGCGAGCCTTCACGCCCGCGCCGCGTCCGCCGCCGCGCCGGCCTTTCTCGCGCGCTATTATTGGGGCTCAGCGCCCCCTCCGCTGGCATTGCCCGTGGAGCCTCCCCCCTCAGAGACTCGCTTCGCTCGCCTGGAACCGCACCTCAGTGGCAAGCCTCGGAGCCTCCCCCCTTAAGCCTCGCTTCGCTCGTTTCTGTCGCCGTCCGCAATGGTCGTTGCTTTCCTCCTCTTCATCCTCAGGTCCACAACTCATTGCGGTAATTCACGCCCGCGCCGCGTCCGCCGCCGCGACGGCCTTTCTCGCGCGCCTGTGGCGTGCGAACGCCTTTACCCCTTCGATCCCGAGGGCGAAGGCCGCAACAACCAGAAAGAGCCCTATCAGTCCCATGAGTGTGTTGCCCACGAGGGCCCCGCCCTTCACCATCCCGGTGGCCACCTTTGATAAGAGCCCGAAGGACGTGTAGCAAAGCGCCGCTATGGTGGTGATGAACATGAAAATCATTGGATAGAAGGCCCAGGCATACGATGTTCCTTCGGCCATCAGCCAGGCGGTGACGAGCATGAGCGCCAGGGACGCCATCAATTGGTTGGCGCCGCCGAAGAGAACCCACAGGTACTCATACCACCCGGTCAGCACGAGGACCATGCCGAACACGCACGCCAGGAAGGTGGCGATATGGCCGTTCTTGAACAGGGGGCTCACATCGCCCAGAAGCTCAGCGGTCGCCAGCTTCATGAAGCGGATGATGAGCTGCATGATGGTGATGGCAAGGATTACCATCATGACGCTGCCGTACGACCGGCCAAGGGCCGCGGGCAAGCCTAACACGCCGAGGAACTTGGACAGGCCTGCGGCAAAAATGGCGCCAGGCCCCAGAGCCACGGCAGCGCTGTAGGCTGCAGGAGATGCATAGATGGTACCCGCGATGATCAGGGCAAATAGGGCCAGTATCATCTCCACGAACATGACCCCCGCCCCCACGGGCCGGGCGTCCAGTTCATTTTCGAGCTGGCGGGCAGTCCCGGAGCTCGACACGATGCTGTGCCAGCCGGAGACCGCGCCGCACGCGATGGTGACAAACATGATCGGCCAGACAGGCCCGATCTTGATGGAGAAAGTGGTCACCGCGGGAAGTGAGAAGGATGGATGGAGCACGAACACCCCGATTATGCCGAAGAAAAGCCCGAGAAAGACGACGTATGAGGCCACGTAGTTGATAGGCAACGAGAATCGCCATATTGGCAGGATCGCGGCGCAGTAGCAGAAGGCAAAAGCCGCGATCGCCCAGACAAACCTGCTATTTGCGAGGCTTTCGCCGAGCAAGGTATCTGACGGCACGACACTCCCCAGCACTATGCCCGCGAAACAGAGGACGACCGTGACAATGGTAGTGAGGAGGATATCCCTTTTCCAGCGATAGATCATCTGACCGGCAAGGACGCCCGCAATGGTAAGGAAAAGCCACGACATGGGCGCGGACTTCAGGGAGATGACCGTGCTCACGACCACATTCCCGAACGCCCCGGCGATGAGAAGGAGATAGAAATAGAGGAAAGAAAGCAGGATGATCCGCGCCCTGGGGGAGATGAGGCGGTGGGTGAGTCCCCCGAAAGACGCCCCATCGCTGCGCATGGCGATCATGGCGCTGGAGTAGTCCTGGACCCACCCAATGAAGAGGGCTCCGCCCAGTATCCAGATGAGTGCCGGCAGCCAGCCCCACTGAATGGCAATGATGGGGCCTATGATGGGCGCGGCGCCTGCGATCGACTTGAACTGATACCCAAAGAGGACGTTCTTGCTCGTGGGGATGAACTCGACCCCGTCCATGTACACCTTTGCCGGAGTATCACGGCTCGCATCCGCCTTCAGGACCTTTGCATCGATGTATCGCGCGTAGAAACGATATCCGATGAAAAAGACAAGAAAACCAAGAACGAGGACGAACACGGCATTCATAATCCCTTCCTTCCGTTTAATGGGGCTAGCGTCGCCCCCTCCACAGGCGTAAGCCTGCGGAGCCTCCCCCTCAATGCTCGCTTCGCGATTTACTGCCTTTCAAGTATCATGATATGCAGTGGCGGAAAAGGTCAAGAAAAATGCGAGACCCAACCCCCACGCAAAGCTTGCGGGGGCTTCGTTAAACGTGTCCGGATTCGTCGCGAGCAATTCTTGCGCCGTCCTCGGACTATGCACGACGAGATAAGGACGGGACCGCCTTGTGGACATGCCCTATCGATCCCACACTGCCGCGAAGCCCAAACAAAGACAACCCTGTCTTTTCAAAATCTAGAGGCGGCCCTCCCGCCTGGTATACCGGCAGGTGAGCCGATCCAGTAGCCCGTGAGGTCCGGCCTTTCCGTCTCTTCCTTTTTATGAAGGGGAGGCTCCGCAGGCTCATGCCTGTGGAGGGGGCGACGCGAGCCCCAATAATCGCCTGCCCAAACTAGGCCCTTTCAAAAACTCTCCATATTTTGTAAAATAACTGTGGCTCAGCTAGAGACTCAAGGAGAAACAGGGCATGAATGCATTGACGCTCGTGATCGTTTCGTTGTGTGTTTTCGCGCTTGCCTATCGCTATTACGGATTGTTCATCGCGAACAGAGTTCTCAATCTGAGAGCGAAAAGAGCCACTCCCGCCGTCACGATGGCTGACGGCCATGATTACGTGAAGACCAACAGGTATGTGCTCTTCGGCCATCACTTTGCCGCAATTGCCGCTGCCGGTCCCCTCCTGGGACCGGTGCTGGCCGCCCAGTTCGGTTATTTGCCCGGGGCGCTCTGGATCATCATCGGTGCGGTACTGGCAGGCGGGGTTCATGACATGGTCGTGCTTTTCGCCTCCGTAAGACATAAGGGGCAGAGCCTTTCGAAAATCGCCGAAAGCGAAATAGGCAAATCTGCCGGACTTGTCGCTTCCTTCGCCTTTCTTTTCATTCTCCTTCTCACCCTAGCCGGCCTTTCCATCGCTGTCGTCAACGCCATGTTCGAAAGCGCCTGGGCAACTTTCACTGTCTTTGCCACAATGCCGATCGCTTTCATCATGGGGATTTACCTTCACGTATTTCGCGAGGGCGACGTAAAAGGGGCGACCATCATCGGCGTTGTCCTTCTTTTTCTGGCGATCCTTGCCGGTCCTTATGTCGCGGCAAACCCAACCTTGTCTGCCATATTCACCCTCTCGAAGAGGAAGATATCTCTTATCATACCGCTCTACGGCTTCGTTGCCTCGGTTCTTCCGGTCTGGATGCTGCTCTGCCCACGCGACTATCTCACGACATTTCTGAAGGTAGGCACCATCGCCATGTTGACCGGCGGTATATTGATCATGCGGCCTGATTTCCATATGGCTGCCCTGACGCCCTATATCCATGGCGGCGGTCCGATCGTTCCGGGCGCCGTCTATCCGTTCATCATGATCACGATCGCCTGCGGTGCCCTATCGGGATTCCACGCCATCATCGGTTCGGGAACGACACCGAAAATGATCGCCAACGAACGGGACGTCCTGTTTATCGGCTACGGTGCGATGCTCGTTGAAGGGTTTGTGGCTATCATGGCCCTTATTGCGGCATGCGTCCTTATTCCGGCGGACTATTTCGCCATCAACGCGGCGCCCGCGGTTTACGCAAAACTGGGGATGGTCCCGGTCAATCTTCCGCAGCTTGCCTCAGAGGTGCAGGAGAAAGTTCAGGGGCGGCCGGGTGGTGCGGTATCGCTCGCCGTGGGTATGGCCTACATTTTTTCCGCCGTTCCCTTCATGAAGGGGTTGATGTCCTACTGGTACCACTTTGCCATCATGTTCGAAGCCGTATTTATCCTGACGGCCGTTGACACGGGCACGAGAGTGGGAAGGTTCTTCGTGCAGGAAATGATCGGCAAGGTCGTTCCCAAGTTTCTGGAAAAGCGCTGGATGCCCGGTATCCTGATCACCAGCTTTCTTTTCACAGGCGCCTGGGGCTACCTTGTTTTCACCGGCGATATCACGACAATCTGGCCGCTCTTCGGCATGAGCAACCAGCTCCTTGCCGCAAGCGCCCTGATCATCGGCACTATCATGCTCCTCAGGATGGGGAAAATGAGATACGTGGCGATCACTGCCATCCCGGGTATCGTCATGGCCTTTACGACACTCTATGCCGGGTACCTCAATATCACGATGAATTACCTGCCCAAGGGAGAGCATCTCCTCGCCGGTCTCTCGATTATCATCATGGCTTTGGTAATCATCGTGTTTGCCTTGGCAGTCAAGCGGTCCTATGATCTGATACAGATTCGGCAGCCCCTTGTCGACCGGTATGGTGATTACGTCATGCAAGAAGTAATGGAATAGAGCGGAACTTGTGGCCGCTCATGTGAGGATGCTCTCGGGTAGACCTGACGTAAGCTGACAATCCGAGAGGACCCGGTTATATTTGCGCTATGCTGCTAAGAGGGAAGGTCGTGCGACGGCCGCGCCGGCGAGCTGCAAGCCGGCGCACCGGCCAGGGAAAGCTGCAAAGGTTCTTCGCTGCTCTCTTCGTCCTTTGCGCCCTGGGCTTGGCAACCGCCGCACTTGCCGGGCCGCCCTTTCGCACCGACGACCCCGAGCCGGTCGATTACAGGCACTGGGAATTCTACACGGCAACCGAATACCAGAACGAGCGGGGTGATCTTTCGGGCACGTCCCCCCATTTCGAGGTCAACTACGGGCCGATGGAGAACCTTCAGCTCCATCTTCTCGCGCCCCTTGCCTTTGATCGTCCGGCCCACGGACCAACCCTGCTTGGTCCCGGCGACGTTGAACTCGGGGTCAAGTACCGGTTTCTCCAGGAATCCGACTATGCCCCCATGGCTGGTGTCTTTCCCCTCCTCGAGGTCCCGGCCGGAAGCGAGGCCCGTGGTCTGGGCACCGGCAGGCTCCACTCCTTCATCCCCCTGTGGCTGCAGAAAAGCTGGGGGCCCTGGACAACCTACGGCGGCGGAGGGTATTGGATCAACCCGGGCAGGGGCAACAGAGACTACTGGTACGGCGGCTGGCTACTTCAGCGGGACATCTTCACATGGCTCACCCTTGGGGCCGAGCTGTTTCACACGACGCCGCCCACAACCGACGGGCAGTACGAAACAGGGTACAACGTGGGGTTAATCGTGAATTTCTCGGAAAAGCATCATCTCATCGGTTCGGCGGGCACGGATATCCATGGCCCTGCAAATTCTTTCTTCTACGTGGCCTACCTCCTCACCTGGGGTCCCCCTGCAAAGAAAACGGAATCGAAGAACCCTTAGGCTGCCGGATGCGAATATCACGGCTCCCGATGTCCGCGCGGCAAAAGGTGAGACCGAGCCGTTGGGTCTCTCTCCGTGGCCTATATCCCTACAAGCCGTCTTATGCGCTCGGTTTCTGTCCCTATCAGCTCTTTTTCGTTCTGCAGGATTATTCTTTCGCTCTCCGGCAGGTATCTCCCCGATCCGCACGCGAACGCGTCGGCGTCCCTCACGACATCGATGACCGGTACTCTCCCGTCGAGCGGGCTGTGGTGGTCCTTGACCGCCTCGGAGAACTCCCTCGGGAAACCCCCATTTTACTGACATAAGGTGACCTATTTCCTGATGGTCGATTCCGTATCGGGCACGCTCGAGATCGCAGACGTCCCGACTCCCGAGGGCCGCTTCTTTCGCCAGGCTCCTGTAGCCGCCGTCGTAGGTATAGAAAATGATCTTCCCTATGTCATGGACGATGGAAATCGCGAATGCTTTCTCCGACTCCTCTAAGCTCGTTTTCGCGCTCAGCGTTTTTACCGCGTGCGCAACCGTGAGGGAGTGTTCCCATATGGCCGCCAAGTCATCCTGTCCAAGCCTCCACGGTGTCATGATTTGCTTCATGAAAACCAGGCACATGATGATCCTTTCGATCTCCTTGAAGCCCACCATCACCATCGCTCTCTCGAGACTCACAACCGGCGTCCCTCTGTTGTAGTAAGGGGAGTTGGCGATGCTGATGATTTTCGAAGAAATGGCCTGGTCGTATTTCACGACGTCATAAAGCTGACCGAACGATGAATCAGGGTCGGCCATGATCCTGAATGTCTCGTTCATCATACCGCTCAACATCGGCAGAATTGTCGCCGTACGTGCGCGCTTCAGCAGCTCTTCGCGATCACTTGCCATGACCCCTCACCTCATTGATGCGGTTCGTTGGGAAGAGCGACTACCTTGTTGCGCCCCTGTTGCTTGGCGGCGTATAGGGAGTGATCCGCTCTCTTGATCAGATCGGAGTACTCCCGCCCTTTTTCCGGTACTTCGGTCGCCACTCCGATGCTTACCGTCACGTGTTCGGCCACTGAGGAGCCCTCGTGGGGTATGCCCAGCCTCGCTATGTCGTTCAAGATCTTGTGGGCTGCCCTTAGGGCTCCGCCCTCTCCCGTCCCGGGCAGGACGCAAGCGAATTCCTCTCCCCCGTAACGGGCGACCAAGTCTCCGGCCCGTCTCAGGGTCCTCTCCAAGGTGGCCGCAATCTGCTTCAGGCAGTCGTCACCCGGCAGGTGGCCGTACCGGTCATTGAACTCTTTGAAGTAGTCGATGTCTATGAAGAGAAGCGAGAGCTCCGAGTATTCACGCATGCCCCTGCGCCATTCACGCTCAAGAAACTCGTCGAACCTCCGTCTGTTCGATATCCCCGTGAGACCGTCCGTGGCAGAGAGATTCTCCAGCATATCCCAATAGCGCCTGATCTCGGTGATGTCGCGGAACATCCATATCCTGCCATACTGCTCCCTGCTGTCCTTGCCGAGCACAGGGTATGAGAAAGCCTCCACCACCGTGTGATCTCTGAGCTCGAGTTCGCCGCGGACCACGTCGTCCGGGTGCCTGTGGAGATGCATCAGCTTTTTATAGAACTCCTCAGGGTTCTTGATCGAATTCGCGATGAAATCGATGCGGCGTTCCTCGTCCTGAGCCTCCGCGACGGCCAGGGGTATTTTCCACATTTCAACGAGCCGCTGGTTCTGCATTACCTTCCGCATGCGGCGGTCGAGCACGAGGATTCCGTCATGCGACGAGTCCACGAGGGCTTCAAGAAAGGTCGTTTTCCAAAGGAGGGTTTCTTCCGAGGCTCTCCGGTCCGTGATATCCACAATCATACCTATGACCGCCGGCTTGCCTTGGTACGTGGTAAACCTGCCAAACGTCTCGACGTGCCTGACTTTTCCGTCTTTCCTGACGATCCTGAATTGCTGCGGTCCGTGATCCTGCTCTTCACTGTGTGCCCACTCGTTTGTCTTTTTGACTATGGGCAAATCCTCACGAAAAATTGTGTCCCTGATGGCCAGGCCCTCCATCTCCTCCGGATTCGTGTAACCGTGAATCTCGGCGCACTTTGCGTTTACGTACCTGAAGACGTGGTCCTGCGCGAGGTAGACACCCACGATGGCCTTTTGAACGAGGTTCCTGAACTTGGTCTCCGACTCCCCGAGCGCCTCCTTCGCGTTCTTCCGGTCGGTGATGTCCCTCATGTTGGAGACGACAGCACCCACCCCGGGCTCCGCCAGGAGGTTGCGCATCGTGATCTCGACCCAGTGCCAGTGATTATCCTTATCGCGCGCACGGGCGGTAATGGTTCTCGGCCTGCCCGGGTTTTCACGAATCCACGCCATGGCTTCCGCGACAATGGGCGAATCTTCCTGATGCGTGAGTCCACGCGCCTGAGTGCCGGTTAAATCCTCCGGACGATGGCCGAGGAGTTCCATCACGGGTGGGGAGACATATAAGATTTTACCGTCGACATTAGTGAGGAGAAGCACCTCACTCGATTTTTCCACAACGGCCCGAAAAAGAGCGCCACTTTCACGCAAAGCCTTTTCTGTCTGCTTGAGCGCAAGATACTGAATGGTTGCGCCCAATTCCTGCGCCACGAGCATGAGCCGATCCATGTCGCTCTGGAGCAGGACACGCTTCATCGTCTTGTTGCCGACGGCGAGGACGCCAATGGTTTCCTGCGCACATACCATGGGGCAACAGACATAAGCCTTTATGCCGAGTCTTCTAGTGAGACTCACTTCCCCGTCGGGACCGGTCGGAATTTCGTCACAATTGTTGATGAGATAAGCCTTTTGCTCGTGGAAACACTTTACCGGGAGCATGTCAGTTGCCTCCAGGCTGAGGACGCCGTTGTTCAACACCTCGAGGTCCTCTTCTGAATACCCGAAGATGCTCTTCGGTTCGAGAGTACCCTTTTCTTTGTCCGCAATGAGTATAATGCCCCGGTCATAGTCGAGCCGCTTTTCGAGTATGCGGGCCACCTCGCGCACCACGTCCGGCACGCTGTCCTGTCTTGTAAGAACGTGCCCGATTTCCTGGGTCATGCGGGCATTGTTGTCGCTCGCATCATTCTTTTCGAGAAGCTCGCCGGCCAAGGAAGTCTGGCTTTCAAGCATGGAGGTCAGCTCTTTTCGCTCTCTGTTCCAGGCTTTCGCCGACAAAGCAAGAAGCGCAAGCGACGACAGGGCAAGGAAGAGCAAGGAGACTTCATGGCCGAGAGAGAAGAACAGGAGGCCGGTCACTGCCGCGAGCGGCCCGATCGCCCAATTCCTTGCTCTCCCCCAGGGATCAGAGCTGGATGACCGCCATTTCACAATGTAACGGCAGCATTCGCCCCCGCGAAAAATGCACTCCGTCTCCTCGATCGTCGGTAGTCTGTGGTTGAAAAGCGCAAGGGCTCCTTCTATGACTCCCTTTCTGTTCTCGCACTGGAAGGGTCGCTCTTTGACGCCCGGCTTACTTCGCGCTGTTACCTCGATTATTTCCGGACCCTTTACTTCGGCTTCGAGGGTGCACGATTTGGTGAAGTACGTGTTGCCCCGGCCTATGATCTCGCAGAGCCTTGCCGGGCTCAGGAGACGTGCCGCATAGCTCTTCACCGGTCCCAGGCATTCCGCCGAGGCAGTGTATCGTCCCGCCTTCCGGGCAATGTCCTTGTCTCCGGTGTACTCTATCAGCTTCTCGTGGAACCGGTTCACTTGTTCTTGAGTAAACCAGTGATTCTCGTCTTGAACCTGAAACTCGCCCATCCCGGCATGGGAGAGTACTTGGCCCACATCGACGTGGTTGTGGTGCTCCTTGATAAACTTCACATATGTGAGGATGGTTCTGCTGTTATAGAGGGGCGTGTCCGGGCCGAACACTTCCGTCGCCTGCATCACGTCGTCCTTCGGGATGCTTGCTTCTGGTAAGACCACTAGTATAGTTATCGGCACATTGACGTGCTTTCTTGACAAGAAAGTGCAGGAACATCATGTTCCTGCTTCATCTCGCCGAGGAGCAAAGGGCATAACACTATTTTCGACGGGACCTTCCCATTCCTTGAGAAGTCCCTGCTGGAATGCTAAACTCAGCCCGCAACTCATCCGACAATATGGGTGTGATGTGACATGGCCCTCAAGATACGGGAGCATGGGGAGCTTGCGACGAACCCGGGAGAGGAAGCTCCTCGGTTGGCGACGTTTCCGGGAGCTCGCGCATGGTGAAAGGATGAACGACAAGGACAACGTAGAAGCGCAGCTCGCCGGCGAACTCGCAAAGGCCCGCCGGCGGATAGCCGACTTGGAGAAGCTCCTCACTGAGGGGCGACGGCACGAGGCGCTTGAGGAGAGCGACGAGAAGTTCAAGCTTATTTTCGAGAAATCGGCTGATCCCACCGTGCTGGTGGACGGGGAGACCTTTATAGACTGCAACGAGGCCGCCCTGGAGATCGATGCATGCCTCCTCCAAGGAGCAGTTGATCGGTCTGGCGCCCTACGATATCTCGCCGGAGCGCCAGCCGGATGGCCGCCTTTCCCTGGAAAAGGCGCGCGAGCTCATCAGTATGTCGATCAAAAACGGGGTGAATCGCTTCGAGTGGATGCGGCGAACCTTCGATGGCGAGGATATCCTCGTGGAGGTCTCCCAAACCGTCATCCCCATCAACGGAAAGCCGATACTCTACACGGCCTGGAGGGACATCAGGGAGCGCAAGAAGGCCGAGGCGGAGCTTAGAGATTCCGAAGAGCGCTACAGAGTGGCTATAGAAAACTCGAACGATGGGGTGGCCCTTCTGAGGGGCTCCGAGCTTATCTACGCCAATCAGAGGCTTCTCGATATCTTCGGTTACGATACTGCCGATGAGGTCATAGGCAAGCCCGTCTCATTTGCCGTCCACCCCGACGACGCCGAAGGGCTCGTAGCGCATATCGACAGGAGACAAAAGGGGGAATCCGTGCCTCCCAGGTATGAGTTCAGGGGAATCAGAAGTGACGGCGCGCAGATCCATGTCGAGGCTTCCATCACCCCGATCACCTACCTCGCCGAACCCGCCTTGCTCGTCTACATCAGGGACGTCACCCGAAGCAGGGCCGCGGAAGAGGAGAAGTCAAGACTCGAATCGCAGCTTCGCCAGGCACAGAAAATGGAAGCCGTAGGGCAGCTCGCCGGGGGCATCGCCCACGACTTCAACAACATTCTCATGGTGATCAGCGGCTTCTGCGACATGCTCAAGATAAAAATGGATAAGCACGACCCTGCAGGAGAATACGTCGATCAGATAATATCGGCGGCGGCGAGGGCCGCCAAGCTCACCAAGAGTCTCCTTGCTTTCAGCAGGAAGCAGCAGATCAATCTCGTGCCCCTTGAGATGAATGATATCGCCAGGAGCGCGGGCAGGTTCCTCGAAAGCGCTGCTGACGGAAGACGTACAGGTGGAGACGAGACTCTCTCGCGCCAATAGTGTCGTCATGGCAGACATGACCCAGATGAACCAGGTGCTCATAAATCTGGCAACCAACGCCAGGGACGCCATGCCGAAGGGGGGACGACTGCGAATCGAGGCAGGAACGGCAACGATGGACCGCCGGTTCATCGTCGCCCACGGCTTCGGCAAGCCGGGAAGGTACGCTACCCTCGAAGTCTCGGATACCGGCTCCGGCATGGACAAAGCCACAAAGGAACATGCGTTTGAGCCCTTTTTTACGACCAAGGAGGTGGGCAAAGGCACGGGCTTGGGCCTCTCCATGGTATACGGCACGATCAAACAGCACGACGGCTACATCACGGTCGATAGCGAGCCCAATCAGGGCACCAGATTCTGCGTATACCTTCCCCTGGTGGAGATTGAAGCGAATCGCGAAGCCCCCCTTGAGCACGGGGAGTTCGAGAGGGGCAAAGAGACCATCCTCATCGCCGAAGACGATGCGGGTGTGAGAGGGCTGGTCAGGGAGGCTTTTCGCGTCCACGGCTACAAGGTGATCGAGGCAGCGGACGGGGAGGACGCTGTCCGCACGTTCGTGAACCACAGGGACAAGATCGACCTTGTGATCCTCGACGTGGTCATGCCAAGAAAAGGAGGAAAAGAGGCCTACGACGAGCTCAAGAAGATCCGGCCGGAGACAAAGGTCATCTTTGCGAGCGGCTACCCTGGGGACGTGCTCTCCTCGAAGGGTATTCTCTCCGGCGCCTATGACTTCGTCACGAAGCCTCTTGCGCCGGGCGACCTCCTCAGAAAAGTCAGGGAAGTGCTCGACAGATAGGGAGAGGCACACCGTCCCCTAGAGTCTCAGGGAGCACATCGGAGAGCCCTTTTTTCACCTTCGCCGGAGTCCCATCATCGCCTCCCGTGAATCGCCTTGCCGGAAAAAAACCGTACCGCTCCCCATTCCCTGACCGACGTTCCTCGACGCATGGCTCCTCATTCGCGGATCTGCGCCCCCCGGCATTTGTGCGTTCGTTAGCTCCAGACGAGCTCGGGCTCGATTGCGAACCGATGCCTTTCCGTTTCTTCAGGTGGCAGCCCGCAAACAAGAGCGCCCTACCATGACCACATAGCCCGGCCATCAGTCGCCCGTGCCTTCGGCACCGCTCGTCTTCCGCTGACGGGTGCCCCGGAGCCTCCACGATGATCCGCTCATTGAGGAACCATGCATCGAGGAACTGAACGGGAGGCCAAAGGAGATGAGGTAGTGCAGTTCTTCCATTCGCCCTTCATACTTCCGGCCCACATACGGGCCGAAAGTATGAAGGGCTACCCGGAGCCTATACCCCGGGATCATACATGCATTTTTCTGTACCTGCCGGAAGTATCAGCAACTGAGGCTGATGCTTCGGGCACGGATGGACGAGCGCATGGAGGGCAAAGACGAGCGTAAGCGAGATTGAGGGGGAGGCTCTGCAGGCTTTGCCTGTGGAGGGGGGCGCTGAGCCCCAGTAATAGCTCGCGATTCCTCCAGGCGGTCGCCCGATCCGACATAAAGAATTATACTTCTATTATCTGTGCAAGGAGGATGGCGATGGGAGACTACTACGAAAAGAAAGACCTCGATGATTTCGAGAACATCGGGGAATATGCGCCGGAGCTGGGGAGCAAGTATCTCGACTATTATGGCGAGGCCATGAAAGAGGGAGGCTTGACCGAGAGGGAAAAGGCCCTGATCGCGCTCGCCGTGGCCACCACGCAGAAATGTCCCTATTGCATCGATGCCTACACCAATCAGTGTCTTTCCCTGGGGATATCTCCCGGAGAAATGACCGAGGCCGTGCACGTGGGTGCAGCCATGGTGGCCGGCATCGTCCTGGCCCATTCTACTCAGATGAGGAAAATCATCAAGAAAAAGGAAATGTAGGAATGGCTATGCCGAAGATCAGCCCTTCCTTCGAAGAGATGGTCTCCACCCCCTTGAGGGCGTCAGGCGTCGAGACCCTCCAAATCAACATAGGGTACCGATGCAACCTGGAATGCAGGCACTGCCACGTCCAGGCAGGCCCGCAGAGGTCCGAGGCCATGACTAGGGAGGTGATGGAGGAATGCCTGAGGGTGATCCGAACCACTCCCTTCTCGACCATCGACATCACGGGCGGCAGCCCCGAGCTGCATCCCCTGTTTTCCTGGTTCGTGGGGGAGTGCGCAAGGCTTGATCGCCGGCTGCTCGTGAGGAGCAACGGCGTGCTCCTTCTCGATGAACATTGCGCGCCGCTCCTCGATCTTTATGTGCGCAGCCGCGCCGAAATCGTCCTCTCCCTGCCCCACGTGGATCCGCAGATCACTGACCGCCAGCGGGGGACCGGCGTCTTTCATAGGGTAATCGAAGCGATCCGCATGCTTAACGCGAGGGGCTATGGCATAGAGGGTACAGGCCTTCCCCTGACGCTCGTCCACAACCCTGCCGGCGCCTATCTGCCCGGCACCCAGAAGGCCCTGCAATCGAGCTATCGGGCCGCCCTTCGCGAGAGGTACGGCGTATCGTTCACCCGCCTCTTCTCCATTAACAACATGCCCATAGGGAGATATCTCGAATACCTGCGAAGAACGGATAACTACGAGGATTACATGAGGACCCTCATCAAGGCCTTCAATCCGGAAAGCCTGAAAGGGCTGATGTGCAGATCCATGGTCTCCGTGGGCTGGAACGGGAGGCTCTACGACTGCGACTTTAACCAGGTGCTGGGCCTGCCGATTGACCACGGCCTCCCGGACCATATTTCCGGTTTTGACAAAGAGAGGCTCGTCGGCCGCGAAATCGTGATCGGCGATCATTGCTACGGGTGCACCGCAGGCTCGGGAAGCTCTTGCCAGGGTCAGGTTGCATGAGGAGTCCATTGGTCCGCGCGAGTGGCGGAAGACGACTCCTCCTTTTCGTGAGGCTCCCTGAAAAGGGGAGGGTGAAGACGAGACTCGCCCGGGCAATCGGGGAAGAGACGGCTCTCGCCCTCTACCGGTGCCTCGTCGCCGACAGCCTCTCCCTTGCGAGGCGGGCAGGCTTTCCAACGACTGTCTTCTTCCTCCCGAAGGCCCGCTCCCGTGAGGTTCCCTTCGGGCTTGGCAAAGAGCTCCCCTGCCTGCCGCAGAAGGGTCATGATCTCGGGGAGCGGATGTGCGGCGCCTTCCGCACGGCCTTTTCCGACGCTCGTGAGGCTGTTCTCATGGGAAGCGATATCCCTGATCTTCCCGTCCCTTTCCTCAACGAGGCCTTCGAGAGCCTCCGACAGCATGAAGCCGTCATAGGCCCAGCCCTTGACGGCGGCTATTATCTCATAGGTTTTTCTTCCGGAGCCTTCCTGCCTGCCCCTTTCTCAGGTATGGAGTGGGGCGGCCCATCGGTCTTTCGGAGCACTCTCAATGTCCTAAAGGGTAACGGCCTGAGGGTTCACGTCCTGCCTCCCTGGCGCGACGTGGACGAGTACGCGGACCTTTTGGCGCTCTTCGACGCGCACGGAGATCTCCCGGACGGGACTCTGGCGACAATCGATTTTCTGCGCCGCCGCTTTCGTCGGTGACATGAGAATATCGGTCATCATCCCCGTGCTCGGCGAAGAGGCGATCATCAATGGCGCGATCGACCGTATCCGTGCCATGGACGGGGCAATCGAAATCGTCGTGGTGGATGGGGACCCACAAGGCGGGACCCTCAAGGCCGTGACCCCCGATCGTGCGCTCCTGGTCCCCTCCGACGCGGGACGGGGCCGGCAGATGAACAGGGGGGTCCGGGCAGCAGGAGGGGACATCCTCGTCTTCCTCCACGCTGACACAGAGCTGCCTGCAAACGCCTTCCGCTCCATCTCCTCGGTAATGCTGAAAGGATGCTTCGCGGGCGGGGCCTTTGATCTGGCCATAGACGCAAAAGGCCCGATCTTCCGCGTCATCGAATGTGTCGCATCCTTTCGGTCCCGGTTGACGAGGATACCATACGGCGACCAGGCCATCTTCCTCAGGCGGGACTGCTTCATGCGGATAGGCGGCTACAGGGACATACCCCTCATGGAAGACGTGGACCTCATGAGGCGCCTAAGAGCAGGGGGAGACAGGATCTTCATCATCCATGAGAAAGTGAAGACGTCCGCCCGCAGGTGGGAACAGGAGGGGGTCCTGCGGTGCACCGCGAGGAACTGGGCGATTATGCTGCTCTATCTCCTGGGCGTTCCTCCGGAGAGGCTGGCTAGATGGTATGCCTCCTGATCCTTACCGTGCCGGCCGACGGGCATGACCGGAGACGCCTGCCAGTTCGCCCGTCTTATCCTCTTCGGTCTCTTAAGGCCGGGTGAGGCCCCAGAAGACCGTCCCCAGGGAGAACTGGGGCACAAATTGCTCGGCGAGGGGCTTGTAGCCCAGGTTTTTCGGGAGCGCAGCTATGACACTTTCCGTGGCTGCGAAGAGCGCGCTCTGGCTTACGGCCCATGTCTGGCGCTGAGCTTCCAGTGCTTCGGCTATCCGCTTGACCGCTTCCGAGCAATTACGGAGGTACGGCTTCACCTCTTCTCCACGCCTGATTGTAGAAGGCGGCAGAAGAACTCCTGCCTTTTTGGCGTTCTCGTTCCACCTTCTTTGCGCGCTAGTGCATATAGGATCCCCCGTCCACCACGAGCGTCTGTCCGGTCCAGAATACGTCGCCGCCGAGGGCGCAGATAATCGCACGGGCGATGTCAAAGGGCGTGCCCGCCTTCCTTAAGGGCATGGTTGTGACCCATCCGTCGATGATATCCTGGGGTATGCCGGCGTTCATGTCGGTCATCGTGAGCCCCGGCGCGATGCTGTTCACCGTGATGTTATAGGGGCCGAACTCCCCTGCGAGCACCTTTGTGAGCGCCATGATGCCTGCTTTCGAGGCGCAGTAGGGAGCGGAGCCGACGAGGCCCGTGAGGCCCGTGTTCGAGCTGACGTTCACGATCCTTCCGTAGCGCTGCTCCATCATGTAGGGTATGACGGCTTTCGAGACGTTGAACGGGCCTTTCAGATTCGTGTCGATGACGATGTCCCAGTCTGCGTCCCCTATCTCCAGGGTGCCGAAACGGAGGTTCTGTTCGTTCTGCGGGTGGATCCCCGCATTATTGACGAGAAGGTCGATCCGTCCATATTTCTCCACCGCTCTTTTCGCCAGTCTCTGGGCGTCTTCCCATTTGGAGATATCCGTCTGGACAGGGATTGCCTCCCCGCCCATCGCCTCGATCTCTTCCTTTACCAGGCCGATGTTGCGCTCCGTGATGCCGGCAAGCACCACCTTCACGCCTTCTTTCGCCAGTTCCAGGGCGGTCCCTTTCCCAATGCCTCTGCCCGCGCCCGTGACGATCGCGATCTTTCCTTTCAGATCTGCCATTTTTAGCCTCCTTGATAAGATTCTATGGCGCTCCATTGTCCGGCGCCAAGGCACACCATTTACCGAGTCGTCGTCTTGGACACAACATTCAAAAACGTACCAAATATCATACACTACTTCAAATTTAGACAACAGGTTAAGTATCGGCAGATTCAGGCCAAGCGCACTTGGAAATCCTACCCTCCATGACCTCCCTGTCGAATGGGCAAGACAGAGGGCGGACGCGCATTGCCGACTCGCGCATTGCGGAAGGACTGCGAAGAAAAGCTCGCGACGATTCCGGCACGAATGACGAATGCCCCCGCAAGCTTAGCGTGGGGGTTGGAGGGAGTGAGGGCCGGAATGTGAGGAGCGATGCAGCGAGCGAAGCGAGGGTGAGGGGGGAGGCTCTGGCAGCTTCGCTGCCGGAGGGGGCGCTTAAGCCCCAATAACTGCCGGTGAGTCACGAGGAGGTAATGCGTGTCCGCCCGCCTTACCGAGACCCTTTCCAAATGGGCTTGGCCTGACGACAGACTCCTTCTCCCGGGTAGAGACTCGTCCGATACCCGACTGTGGGTTCCGTCTGGCCCTCCCATTGCTCCTTCAAGAGTTGCAATTCAGATGGACCTGTGGCACTATTAACGCCGTCCATGACAGGATTATCTGCCTTTTGCCTTCGGAACAGGGACATACTCGCGGCTGCCGCCCTCGTGGTCGTTACGCTCGTCGCGGGCGGTCTCTTCATGGTCCCCCTGGTGACCGGGGTCTTTCACGACGACGGCATCTACGTGAGCACAGCCAAATCATTGGCTTCGGACCAGGGCTATCGGCTCATCAGTCTCCCGGACACGCCGTCTCAGACCAAGTATCCTCCCCTCTACCCCACGCTGCTCTCCATCATCTGGAGGATTTGGCCGGCCTTTCCGGCCAATGTGCTGGCCATGCAGTGGCTCACCCTTCTCATGTCGGCCCTCTCTATGGGCCTCTTTTATTACTACGTTGTCACGTGCGGCTACTTCAGCCGTCCCGTCGCTCTGCTGGCAGCCCTGCTCTCCGTCACCTCTCATTACATGCTCTACTACAGCTCCCTCCTTCTTTCGGAAATGCCTTTTGCCTTTTTTCTCATCCTGGCCCTGTTCATGCTGGATCGATTCGTCCGATCGGACTCGAACCGCGTATCCCACAAAGCGCTGTTGACAATGGTCATCGTCCTTCCCTTCCTGACGAGGTCCATAGGGGTGGTCCTTATACCTGCGGCCCTCGCCTTCCTTCTTTTCCGCCGCCGCCTTTCCTGGATGGTCGGGATCGGCACAATATTGATAGTTGCCGCGTGGTTCGCCTGGAGCCTCCATTCGAAGGAATCGAGCCCTGTCGTCTACTATTATACGAGTTACTGGGATTGGTGGAGGGACTTCGTAGGCGTCCGGGTCGAGGTGAGGGTCATCCTTTTTAATCTGGTCAGTCTCGCCTATGGCATCGTGTACTCCGGTGAGACGTCTCTTTCGAGATTCGTCTCATGGCAGCCACGGCTTTGGCCTTTGATCGCTTTAGCCGGAATCCCTGCTTTCGTCGGGCTCTGGCGGGGCTTGCGCAGAAAGGAGATCCTCCCCTGGACGATATTCGCCTATCTCCTGGTGGTGCTGATCTGGCCGTGGCCTCCGCTGCGGTTCATCGTCCCCGTGCTCGGGTTCCTCCTTTGCTATCTTCTCGGCGAAGCCTGGCGCCTCTTGCGCAACCTGCCCCCTTCGACCGGCAGAAAGGCGCTCGTCGCAGCGGCCTCGACTCCTGCTCATATTGGGAAACGTATGGCAGACTCGCGCCGTAGCCTCCTTCAATCACAAGACCCACTATCCCACGACGGTCTCATACTGGCAGAGTCCGGCTAATTGGTCCTGCTTCACCGATGTTTTCGGCTGGATAGAATCGCACACCCGGCCGACGGACATCATTGCCAGCTATTTCGATTCGATGGTCTTTCTCTATACCGGACGGCGTGCCTTCAGGCCCCTGGTCGTGGCTCCTGCCTCGCCCTACTACGGGGTCGCAACGCAGCCGGTCACAGTGGATGAGCTCCTCCGAACCCTCAAAGCCAATAAGGGTCGCTACGTCCTGTGCACCCCTTTCGATCGCTTCAACGATGAATCGTCTCTCACGGCCATGGTCGACGAAGTCCGTCGCAGGCATCCGAGAGCGGTCTCAACCGCATACGTGGGGATGGACCCGAGGTTCAAAGTCTACAGAATTCGCATCCGGTAGCCTCTTTTAGAGCAAGAGCTTTTCCTTGTACGTACGGCTCAGGCGGCGGACACGCCAAGGAATCGACGGGGGCCACAACCGGTCAGCCCATGACCGCGCCTTCCTGCGTAAGGATTCCCCCTTCCTCCCCGGTGCTTATCATACGGGAAGAAATGAAGTTAAGGACCGCGATGAGTGCGCCCCCCAGAAAGACGTATTTGTACCCTCTAGGGCCGCCCCTATACCACACCAGTCCCCCCATATGGTAACGAGATGGTCGAGGCTGGTCCCCAGGGAAAGGCTGAGCGAGACATCTTCCGGCTTGAGGGCGATTTTCCTCATGTACGTGGTCCGCGCCATGTACACGGAATCGAGGGAAAAATCGACGACATAGCACAGGTAGACGAGAAGAATGGCTAGGCTCCCGCTGAAGAGGTCTTCGGCAAAGGCGTAGCCCAGACAGGCGAAGAAGAAGAGAAAGGCTTCGCCGCTCAAGACGAATCTTTCCCCCTTTTTATCGATGAGATGGCCGACCCACGGCTTCGCGAAGATGCCGTTTCCGTACTCCGGAAGTCCGCGACTCTTGTTCGTCCAAGAAGCTAACTTATGCAGGACTCTTTTCGCGACGCTCACCTACTCTATGAGAGTAAATGATCTCAAGTCAAGCTTGAATTGGTTCGCAAACAGGGCAAGCGCATTTGGAAAGAGTCTCGATAGGGAGGTGATGGAGGGTCGAGTTTCCAAATACGCTTGCCCTGGGTCCGCAGGGAAGAAGGGGAAGGTCAGCCCCTTGGCGTGTTCTGAGGTTCTCGCTCTTCCCTAGAACCGCCTCTCCTCGATGAGCTGGATGAGGTAGCCGACAAGACCCGAGAGGACGTAGACAGAGACAGCGAGCAGCAACAGCCAGAACCTGAACAGGAAAAGGAGAAAGGCGACGAGGATGATGAGACCCGCCAGCTTGAAGCCGTGGAGGTTCTTGAGGATGAACGATTGGGGCTTGGAGTAGCCCACGGTTGAGACCATGAGAAAACCGGTAAGCGGAAGGAGGACGGCAAAGAGGGGCCTCGGGATGTTTCCGTGGGGAAAGCAGAGGATCCCCAGGCCCACGAGGATCCCCGCAACAGGAGAGGGAAGACCGACGAAGGAGCGCGGCGAAGGCCGGACATTGAAACGGGCAAGCCGGTACGCGGCGCAGATAGGAAAGACTGCGGCGAGGAGGATGCCGAGATCGACCGGCCTTCCGGCAAGGGGAACGCTTAACCCCGAAAGGTACGTCTTATAGGCGAGATAGCCCGGCGCAACGCCGAAGGCGACGCTATCCGCCAGGGAGTCAAGCTCCTTCCCCAAGGGACTGTCCACGCGAAGCCACCGGGCCGCCTGACCGTCGAAGCCATCCAGCAGGGCCGCGAGCAGGATGAGCACGGCCCCCACCCGGTATCCTTCGGGGGAGCCCGTGCTTGCGAAGATGAGCGAGACAAATCCGCAGGTCAGATTGCCGAGGGTGAGCAGGTTGGGTATCCAGGCAAGATTCATTTCGTCCCCCGTGCCCGCGCGAATTCCACACGAGCTCCCTAAAGACAAAGATAAGCGGTCAGGGTCTTTTCGGCCACAAGCCTTTCGGTCTTTAGGGGGTGCGGGTGAGGTCGTCACAGAGGTACGCCCCACAAGTCCGCCCACAGGGGCTCGAGGGCGGAATTCTTTTCCCTCCTGACGGATCCCTCTTGGCACCTTCCGAACCGGCCTCCGTGAGCTTTAGCCGTTCCCGTGAAAAAAGCATGTCAGGGCGTACCGGCCATACTTGACACTGCTTTCACAAATATTATATAGACTAACATTGTATGCCGGGGGCGTGCAGGGCACGCCGGTTGCAATGCTTTGATAGAGGTGCGTGCGTCTCCTTTGCGGAGACCAGCGATGAAAACAAAAGTGAGGAATCACCTATGTGGATAGAAACGGACCATCATGGGCTGGTCAACCTCGATTACGTGAAAAGGATTGATCTTGCCGGAGATATCGAGAAGAAGACCTTCGGCATCTATCTCTTTGACGTTGACGGCAGTACGTATCCCATTGTCGACATACCCCGGTTCAGAAACATCGGAGTCCTCCAGGGAAAAGAGACCGAGCAGGACATGCAGGTGGCGATCTATACCTTCTACACGGTCGCAAAGAGGCTTATCGCCGGGGCGAAAGAGAGAGAGGTGATCACGATCGAGGCCATTTACAAGGAATTCGCCGCCGAGTGGTATACGCAGCAAAAAAAGGAGATCGCCAAGACAGAGCAGAAGACCAAACAGAAGAAGCAAAAAGAGGCGGCTGAGGACCGGTCCGCGGATGGCGACGGAGATGGCGGAGCAGGCTCTGCCAAGATACACCATTTTTCCGACATGAAGCAGTTTCTCGACGCGTACAGTCAGAGCTACATGCTCAAGTTCAACAAGAAGCCCCCCCTGCACTATGAAACAGAAGGTAAGATGGCAGGGGACCTCGTCAAGCTCTATCCGCTGGAGAAACTGAAGGCTATGCTCGTCTGGTATTTCGAGTCTGACGAGGATTTCATTACCCAGGCTAATTACGACATAAAAACCTTCAAGGCGATCTTGGAGAGGACGCGAAAAGTGGGCGGCTCAGAGGAATAGGATGGCCGTTCGCCCCGCACCGGCCCAATTTCTTTTCGATCGAGGATAGGCTCCCCGGAAGGCTTTCGGCAAAGCCCGAGATTTTTTTCTTGCACTCCACCGTTCTTTCATTTAGACTGATAGAAACAATCAACTGATGCACGGCTTCACTAGCCGCTGTCGCATACATCATTCCCCGGGAGTCCTATGAGGCGACGCTCCAAGATTACGATGCTTACTGTTCCCATGATCTTCCTCCTGGGGACAGCCCTGACCGGGCTCTCTTTCAAGAGCGCGTCGGCGAACGGCGGATCCGAAAAAAACGCAGTAGTCGACAGGATTGTGGCATACCTCAAAGGCAAGCACGTCGACATGAAAGAGGACAGCCTGAAGGCCGTGGTTCACACCGTGTGTGACGAGTCGCAGCAGCGCGATCTGGATTATCGACTTGCCCTGGCAGTCATCAAGGTGGAGAGCAACTTCAAACAGGACGTGGTGTCGGAGAAAGGCGCGAGGGGCCTTTTCCAGATCAAACCCTCTCTCGCGCGGTACATAGCCAAGGATGCCGGCGTGAAATGGAACGGCTCGCAATGCCTCCATGAGCCGGACAAGAACATCAAGCTCGGGGTCTACCATCTCTCGAAGCTTGTGGGGGATTTCAAGAGCCTGCCCACGGCTCTCCACGCGTACAACGCCGGTGAGAGCAGGGTGAAGGCCCGGGCTCCCGACGCGGCCGAGCCGAAGACCGCGTACACCAGACAGGTACTCAGGGAGTACAAGAAGAATCTCTCCGTCCTGCCCGATGCGAACGGCGTAGGCACGACCGCAAGGGTACCTTAAGCTTCCATTCACCCCTTCGGCGTTCTCCGCACCCGCGGGTGAGCTAATATCCTGCACGACAAATTAGGAACGACCGAGGAAACCCCCACGCAAGGAAACTCTTGACGGGGGGACTCCATTTGGATTATTTATGTATGGATGGAAGACAAGGGCGACAGCATGATCAACAGGGAGAAGCTTGTGAAGATAGTGCGGGAGCTGCTGAAGACCGATCAAGACCTCGGCTTCCTCAAAGACCTGAAAAAGGAAGACCTGGAGAGGCTAGTCGCCTGCATCAGGGACAGGATCGATCAATAGGATACGTACGGTCAGTCGGAAGATCTGTAAGAATTCCACGGCAAGCACTGATTGGAGCACGATGAAACCGGTTGTTCGCCCCAGCCTTTCCCGGCCTGTCGGCCCCATTCCCAGTGTAAGATTCCGCCTCCTCCGAAACGCTGAAAGGAGGGGAATGGGAGGGCTCCTCCCCTGCATCCTCCTCCTGATCCTGGCCAGTGCCGTCTTGTGGGGTTGCAAGAACCTGACAGCAGGAGTGCCTCGACCGGGGAAAGGCGATGCCGCCATCGCCGCACAAGTGCGCACGCTGATTGCGCAAGATCCGGAGCTGAGGGGGTCGGAGATCAGGGTGTTCGTGCTAGAGGGCAAGGTCAACTTGACCGGCACGGTTCCTGATGCCGGGACAAAACTCCGTCTCCTCAGCGCCGCCAAGGCAGTAAGCGGCGTAAGATCGGTTGCTGACAACCTGGAAGTGCGGAAAGGCCCCGGCTAAAGCGAGGCTTGGCCAATTCTCGCGGGTCTGCACCCCGTTCCCGTTGGAGCGTCTTCGAAGACATCCGCGTTGGGAGGCAGCGTTTGGGCAAGGAGATGAAAGGGGAGTCGATCGGGCAAAAAGGGCCTGGAAAGGGGGCCGGGATAATCCACAAGACATACCCGGGCTATCCCCTTCCCCTCGGCGTGCACCTCCACGACGATGGGGCCCTGTTTGCGATCTTCACCCGCCATGCCTCAGCCGTCAGCCTCCTCCTCTTCGGCTCGGCCAAGGAGACAACCCCTTACCAGACGATCGAGCTGGACCCGACGTACAACCGGACGGGCGACATCTGGCACGTCTGGGTGGAGGGCGTCTCGGCCGGTCAATTCTACGCCTACCGGGTAGACGGCCCGTACAACCCTCAGGAAGGCCATCGCTTCAACATTCACAAGCTGGTGGTCGACCCCTACGCAACCGCCCTCTCCAGGTATCCCGTATGGGATTTCCTCAAGGCCAAGGGGTATGACGTCGCCTCGCCCCTCGGAGCCCTCTCGTTCTCTGACCACGGACGACGCCGATTCTGTGCCGCGCTGCATCGTCACGGGCAACCGATTCGAGTGGCAGGACGACGTGCCGCCGCGAACGCCGTGGTCCGACACCGTCATTTACGAAACCCACGTAAAAGGGTTCACGTTCCATCCTTCGTCAGGAGTGAATCATCCGGGCACCTTCGGGGGCATCATCGAGAAGATCCCCTACCTCAAGGAGCTGGGGATTACCGCCGTCGAGCTGCTCCCCATACAGGAGTTCAACGAGCGGGAGATAAACAATGTCAATCCCCTCACAGGGGAGCCTTTGGTCAACTACTGGGGCTACAGCACCGTATCGTTCTTCGCGCCCAAGGCCGCCTACTGTGAGGAGGGGCCGGAAGGCAGCCAGATATTGAAGTTCAAAGAGATGGTAAGGGAGCTTCACAAGGCCGGCATCGAGATCATTCTCGACGTGGTATTCAACCACACGGCCGAGGGCAACGAGACGGGTCCCACGATCTCCTTCCGCAACCTGGACAACACCATCTACTATATGCTCGAAAAGGACCGCAGCCAATATCAAAACTACTCAGGGTGCGGCAACACCGTCAACTGCAACCATCCTATCGTCCGCCAGTTCATCATCGACTGCCTCACCTACTGGGTGGTGAAGATGCATGTGGACGGATTTCGCTTCGATCTGGCTTCAGTCATGGGGCGGGACGAGGACGGCGAGATCATGCGAAACCCGCCGCTCCTCGAGGAGATCGCGGAGAACCCCCTTCTGAGGGACGTAAAGCTGATCGCAGAGGCGTGGGATGCCGCAGGGGCATACCAGGTGGGGTCGTTTCCCGGCCATCGCTGGTCCGAGTGGAACGGGAAGTACCGGGACGACGTGCGCCTCTTCTGGCGAGGCGACCCGGGAATGGTAGGGCTCTTCGCGAACCGCATCTCCGGGAGCGCCGATATCTATCAGAAGGCGGGCAAGGAGCCCTTGAACAGCATCAATTTTGTCACCTGCCACGACGGCTTCACCCTCAAGGACCTCGTGAGTTACAGCGAAAAGCACAACGAGGCGAACGGCGAAGGGAACCGCGACGGGACGAATCAGAACTTCAGCTACAATTACGGCGCGGAGGGCGAGTCGGATGACCCTGAGATCAGGCAAAACGAGGCTCCGGCAGATGAAGAATCTCACAGCCACCCTCTTCGTTTCGCGGGGGGTGCCCCTTTTCCTCGGCGGAGATGAGCTCGGAAGGACCCAGGGTGGAAACAACAACGCCTTCTGCCAGGACAATGAAACGTCCTGGTATGACTGGAAGCTGCTGCGGAAGAACCATGAAATGTTCCGGTTCGTCCGGGAGATGATCTCTTTCCGGAAGAGGAACAGGGTGCTTCAGGAGCTGAAATTCTACACAGATGATGACGTCACATGGTACAGCCCCGATGGGGGACGGCCCGATTGGGAGCGCGCAGGCCGAAGCCTCGCGGTTGCGATCCATGGCACGTGCGAACTCTACGTGATGTTTCATGCGGACCCCGATAAGAGAGACTTTGTACTGCCCTCCCCTCCACGAGGCAAGAGGTGGCATTGCGCCGTCGATACATCGAGGCCTGCGCCCCGCGACATATATCCTGCCGGGTCCGAAGAACCGGTCAATACCCGAAATACCCGGGGGACGTACGCGCTTCCCGGCCGCTCCATGGCCATACTCTTGGCCAAGTGAGGCGAAGACCGGATGGCCCCATACTATCCCCTTTTTCTCGATCTGACCGATAAGCTCTGTATCGTCGTCGGCGGCGGCGCGGTCGCCGAGAGGAAGGCACGGGGACTGCTCAATGCCGGCGCCCGGGTGAGGCTCATAAGCCCGGAGGTCACGAGAGGTGTCCGGAGACTGGCCAGGCAGGGCAGAATCGAGGTCGTGCCAAGGGAATATCAGGAGGGGGACCTCGATGGGGCGGCCCTCGCAATTGCCGCAACGAACGCAGAAAAGGTCAACATGAGGGTGAAGGAGGAATCGAAGCGTCTCTCCATCCCTCTTAACGTGGCGGACAGCCCTGATCTGGGCGACTTTATCGTCCCCTCCGTGGTCCGGAAAGGTCCGGTGGTAGTGGCTGTCTCCACCTCCGGCCTCCTGCCTGTGCTCGCCAGGAGACTGAAGGAGGAGATCGACCTAAAGCTGTCCGCCGACTATCTGCCTTACGCCCGTCGGGTGGGCGCTTTCAGGCGCATCCTCATAGAGACAGTCCACGACCCCGGAAAGAAGAGGGAGATCCTGGAGCGCGTCGGCAGGGCCGACATCTCGGAGGTCTCCCGGATGACCTTGAGGGAGATGAAAAAGCGCTTCATCGAAGAGTAGGCATCGGGGAGAATCCCGTGCCGTGGGCCTTCAGGGAGGCAGTCCCATCCTTGCCTCGTCGTGACAGCCGAACCGCAAAAAGCGTGGGGGCTTCCCATTCCCTATCGACGTTTCTCGACGCGCGGCTCCTCGTTCGCGAGCTACGCTCCGGCTCCGAGTGAGCTTAACCGCTCCATGCGACCCACGTGACGTCAGGGGGTCACGTTTTCATGTGGTATGACGTGGGTGCCCCGTCAAAACAGGGCGAGCAGGAACTACGTTACTGTTCGTGAGCGGTCCCCCACAAACCGGAGTGCCCTACCATGATGGATTAGCCCGCCCGTCAGTCGCCCGCCCCCTCGGGGACGCTCATCTTCCGCTGACGGGTACCCCGGAGCCTCCCGCGATGCTCGCTCATCGAGGAACCACGCGTCGAGAAACTGATCGAGAGGCCGGCGTAGGGTTCAGGCCCAATGTAACGTAACAGGCAGTTTGAGAAGAACCGATAAGGCACCGGTAATGCGGTTAGGAGGGTCCGCCTGTGATTCCAGGCTACACCTGCTGATGGTTGAATCAGATGGTTCGTCTGAGGTGAGGGTTGCCGCAAGAAAGGGTGATTCTGCAACATTAAGGTAAGGCATGAAACAACGTGGCTACGGCCCTTCACTAAGTTATTTACTTATTTACGGTCGTCCCCTAGGTCTATGCCCTTGAAGTAGTAGGTGCGGAAAACCTCGTTGGAGATGATCACCTTCGTCGCCATGAGCCAGATGACCCTCCGGAGATGGCGGTTCCCCCTCTTGCTGATCTTGCTCTGTCCCTTGTATTTGCCTGATTCGTGTACAGTGGGATCGATCCCTACCGCAGCGATGAGCTTCTTGTCGTTCTCGAAGACCTTTATGTCTCCCCCCAGTTCAATGAGAAAGTTGAACGCCGTCTTATCTCCGATACCCTTCATGGACGTGAGGATCTCCGTGTCCCGTTTCATCTTCTCATCCGAAAGACGTACGATGACTTTCATGATCTCTTCGGCCTGCTCTTGAACATGGAGAAGCAAGGACGCTTCCTGTGTGAGGATGAGGTCCTTTGACGAGCTTGCAACACCGACAGAGGTAGTGGCGGCATCCATGAGGGTCTTGACCGACGCGGCAGATTTTCTTCCTCTCGACCGGCTGATGACAGCATCGGCAACGGCATCGTAGCCTGCCTCCCGTATGGCGTGAGCCGAAGGGAACTGGGTAAGAAGACGAAGGGTGGATTTCGTGAAGACACCGGTGACGGTCTCCAGTTCGGGAAAAGTCACCGAGAGAATCCTCTTCATATCGTTCTTCAGGGCCGTCACCTGGTCGGCCAGCCTCTCCCTTCTCCTCGACAGGTCTTTGAGTCTCGCCAAGGGGAGGAGGTTCGGTTGCCAGGGTCTCCTTCTTGAGGAGCAAGAACTCTGCGATGGTAGAGGCGGCTTTCTTGTCCGTCTTTGTTTTTCTCAACGAAAGCTTGGCGAAGTTCGCGATGAGCAGGGGATTGATGATGGCGACCCGGTACCCCTTTGCGGTAAGATAGGAAAAGAGCGCGATATGGTAGCTGGCCGTCGATTCCATTCCAAGGAGCGCAGTCTCGGGCAAGTGAAGGATGAGCTTCTCAAATCCCTCCCGGTTCATCGGGCAGGTAACGGAGAACACCTTCGTACCGTCATCTCCGATGCCGCATGCATCGAACTTCTCTTTCGACACATCGATCCCGACAAAGAGCACCATCTACGCACCTCCTCACACGTAGCAGAAAAGCAGGGATTGCCTCTCGCCAATCCTCCTTAAGTCACAAGGGCTCTTTGGCCCAATCAACTTATCATGGCTCCAAGAGGCAGGGGACAGACTGAAAGTAAGGGTTCGGCGACCCGGGAAGAACTAAGTCCCCCTGCCTTCCTTGGGGCTAATCTTACTGCCTCTCACTACTTACTT
>CAVVNC010000010.1:0-78422 GCA_963749525.1 uncultured delta proteobacterium | reverse complement strand
TAAGCTCCTTGATGTTTGCGAGGAGGAGCTTTTCCCTGCACTCGCGAGGCCCTTCGCGTCTTCAAGCTCTATCTCGCACTCTTTGACCCCCTTTTCCACGGATGGCCCTTTCTCATGGAGCCGCTTCCGGCCGGCCTAGTAGAGGAACACGTCGAACTCGCAATGCTTGTATCCCACGGACCAGCTTTTTGTCTGAGTCGACTTTGCCTTCTTCCCGTAAACCTTCTCGAGCAATCCTGCAATTATGCCGCTTTCCATGTCGCAGAACATCTCGCCTGTTACCGGGAATCCCGCGCAGGTGATGCACTCGTAGAGCTTCACCACGATATGGTCCTCCTCGAGGAGCGCCACTTCCGGTATCCCTATCCTGAAGTCCCTGATGGTCTTCTCGAAATCTTCCATCGTCCGCGCCCCAACCATGTTGCCGACCGACTTTCCCATGGCGTAGAGGGTCGGTCCGGAGCTCTCCCCCAAGAGATTCCGCATGCCCACGATCCGCAGGATCCTGAACAAGACGAGGGGAACGTCGTCGCCCAGGGTCGGCCGTGCGGTGCCCATCACGTCCTGTATGGAATACTCTTTCACCGCCCGTCCTTGAGAATGCGGAGCATCTCCCCGTGGAGCACGCCGTTCGAGCCGCATATGTGCCCCTGGTAGAGGTCGAATGGCTCTCCCCTTAAGTCGGTTACCACACCCCCTGCCTCAGTCACGAGGAGCACCCCTGCCGCCAGTCCCAGGGGTTGAGCTTAAGCTCCCAGTATCCGTCGAAGCGGCCTGCGGCCAGGTAGGAAAGGTTGAGGGCCGCCGAGCCGTCTCTTCTCACTGCCTGGGCACTGTAAAGGAATGCCACGAAGTGGTCGATGTTGTTCTGGCTGCTCGTGTTTACGTCGTAGGGAAACCCTGTGACGACCAGGGCCTGCTTCATCTCTCCTATTCCGGACACATTGAGCCTCTCGCCGTTGAGATACGCCCCCTTTCCCTTTTGCGCAAAGAAAAGCTCCTCGAAGATGGGGTTGTAGACGACGCCGCAGACGACTTCCCCGCCCTCCTCATAGGCTATGGATGTGCAGAAGAACGGGTAGCCATGGGCGTAGTTCGTCGTGCCGTCGATAGGGTCTACTATCCATCTGTTCTTGTGCTCCTCGTAGACGTTCTCCTTCTCTTCGGCGATGATGAGGTCACGCGGGAAATGCCTCTTTATGCGGCTGATGATCCGATCCTGGCACTCGATATCGACGTCGGTGACGATATTGATCTCCCCTTTGTAGGTGATCGAGTGCCTTTCCTGATAGCGCTTCTTCTGCACTCTGCCCGATTCGAGGGCCAAGTCCACGGCAAATTGAAGTATCTTATCCACGGTCCCTATATGATATGCACATGCCGCTGCCTTTTCAAGCGAGTGTGCGGTCGCTCAATTAATGGGGTTCAGCACCCCCTCCACTGGCATTGCCTGCGGAGCCTCCCCGCTCAAGACTCGCTTCGCTCGTTTCTGCCGTTGGTTCAGCACCCCCTCCACTGGCATTGCCTGCGGAGCCTCGTGCGCTCAAGACTCGCTTCGTTTTTGTTGGTTCAGCACCCTCATGGCATGCCTGTGGAGTCGGGTCAATGCCTGTTAGGGGGAGCACCTGGAGTGAAAGGCCGGGGGAGGAACCCTATGGATTGCTGGGAGCCTCGGCGCTAGACTCGCTTCGCTCGTGTACTGTAAGATGACGACGGACGCAAGGGGGCTTTCGCGTCCCTTGCGTCTCCCCTCATCATTTATCCAGGGCCTTGTAATAATCGTGCTTACCGTGGGCTGCCTCTTTTACGCCCTTGTCCCTTCTTTCCTTGAAGAAGTTGGACTCATCCTCAGTATAAGTTCTGAACGTCTGGAGGGTATGCGTCATGTAGTGATCCATCATGCCCCGCGTAATCCCCCTGAGCTCATAAAGTTGTTCTCTCGCCATCTTGCCCACTGCTATGCCGTCCTTCGGATAGAGAGCGAGCCCTTCCGCAAGTTCTCGAACCTCTCTCTCAAGGTCGGCCGTGGGCACTACCCTGTTGATGAGGTTCCATTCCAGCGCGGTTTGCGCCGTGATCATCTTGCCCGTGAGGCAGAGGTCGAGCGCCTTCGTGAGGCCGCACCTCTCGAGCATGATGGGCATGAGCGTCTGTCCTGCCAGACCTAGCCTCTCTTCCACGTGGCCCATCTGGCACCCTTCGTCTGCTATGAGCAGATCAGCGTGCAGAGATATGCTGAACGCCACACCCAAACAGTATTTGTGCATCTGGACTATAGTGAGTTTCTTACAGAACAGGACTTTGCTGAAGAACTCATAGAAGAGGCTTCTGTCGAAATTGAGTTTCACCCTTAGCGGAACCTTGCCCCCTCTTTCACCGTGCCTCGGATCTTTCATCCCGTACACGTAGCCCACCTGGTCCAGCGGAGCGCCGGCACTGTAGCACTTCCCCGCACCTCTGAAAACAATTACTTTTACGTCGTCATCGTTTTCCGCCTCCGTAATGGCTTGTCCCCAGCTCGTGAACATCTCCCGAGTGACTGTATTCAACTTGTCGGGTCTGTTGAGCGTGATATACACGATGTGCGGTCCTACCTTCTCATAGATGATCTGTTCGTATTCCATGATTCCTCCCAAAAGATTTTTTGTAGATTTATGTGGCCTGGCCTGAAAGATCCGATGAGGCCATCGGTCTTTCACTATGCCCTTGAAAACGTCCCTTACGCATCACGTTTTTCCATTCGCCTTCGGATCACTTTAGGAGATCGGCAAGGGCGGAGTTCGGGTCTATTTGGTTCCGATCAACCGGCCCTTGCTGAAAGCCCAGAAATCACGGACGGTCATCTCGTAATCGGCTTTTTGACCTTCCGCCTTCTCCCGCTCGGCGACTTTTTCACGATGGAACTTCTTAACCTCTTCGGGGAAAGGCAGATTGCCGAACTCTACCCAGCGGATCGCCCCTCTGCAGTCCTTCACGCCGATGACTTTGTCCTTCACCTGTTTGTTGGGACTGAAAGATGAATCGATGACCCCGGCATCCACACCCCGGAGGCAACCGATGGCAATGTCGCCCTTGCCCATCTCGAGGAGTTTTTCCACCATGGACCGTATCTCTATCTCCGCGATTCTCTCTTCCTCCGCGATCCCTTTTATCTCAAACTCTATGTTCTGTCCCCTGATCACGTTGAGAAGCCAGTTGGCCGAGTCATAAGTGAGTGCGTGGCTCTCTTCCGTGGGAATGCCGAGAGCCTCGTCGATGGTTCTCACATTTATCGATTCCGCCTTTCCCAACGCCCCCACGACGGCCGCATAATTAGGGAACGCGAAGGCGCCGCCCATTCCCTGGGGCATGGGGAAAAGCGGGGTTTGGGAGCCAAAGGTACCCGGGATAACCACATCGCCGTAACCGAACCTGTCGAGGTATTCCCGCATGAGGCGGGGCTGCACCCGCAGCCAGGCGAGGTCCTGGGCCATGTTGCCCATAAAGTGGACGAGGGGAACGATACTCTTCACCCCCTGCTCGGCCGCCATCAGGGCTTCTGCAATCATTGCCGCCAGGTTCACCGTCATGGGCTGGACTCCGGTGACGATCCATCCGTGGAGGTCGGTGGTGATGATGGCCCCTCTCTCCGCATAATATCCCATGAGTCTCTGCACATACATGCTGGTCGCAATGACCTCTTCCAGCGAGGCGTTCTTCTCATAGGCGCCCCAGGAGATAAAAGGACCCGTCGACATGCCTGACATCCCTGCGGCAAAGGCAATCTCAGCCCCCAGACGCTGAGCCTTGTAGGACACGCGCGGATCGAAAGCGCCGGTGGTGACGCTCTCAACAACCTTTCTCGTTTGTTTTACCCCGTGGTTGATGAGGGGATATCCGTTGAGCACTCTTTTCCCCGTTCTGCGGGTCTCTTCCAGGGCATCCTCGATCCTCTTGAACTGAAGCGCGCGGGTGTAGCTGTCCGTTGTGACCGGTAAGTATGGCACCCCTGTTTCTTCGAGTTTCCTGCAGAGGCTTATCTCGTCTTCCACGAGGGCCGTTCCTGCGCGGGGATAGACGACTGTCCGCCCTTCCCTGCGGAGTTTCTCCGTGATCTTCAGGAAACTCTTGCTCTCCGGCAGGCTCTTCTGATACGCGATCCCTTCATCGAGATCGACTTCCTTGCCGGTAGGCCACAGAGAGAGGGCCTCCTTCCTCATTTCCAAAAACTCTCCTTCGTCGATACGTTTCTGTCTCACTTCGGGCTTCATACGTTCCTCCTAAGCACTTTTGTCGCCTCGTTCATCATTCAACTCACTCTATCTCGGCTTTAGTGGTGCCGGTTCACGCGATTTCGCTCATTATCACGAGCCATTCTCTCCCACACGTGCGGTCTGCCGTCTACTCATGAACCCCATCAACCTTCTCTCTTAAGCTCCTATTGTACTCTGTAGGCAATTGTTTTGTCTGTCGGGAGATTGCGACTCTTGCTGTAGGAAAGTTCTGATCGCCTTTCCCGATCATCCGCCGGATATCGATCCCGAAAGTGCGAAAGACGGCCACAAGGCCAAGCACATGATCTGTTGGGTCTGATTCTCCCGGTCTGTCTCCTTTCAAAAGTGTCCCACGATCTTACTGTTGACTCGACCGCAACAACTTGACAGAATAACTGTCAGTATAGCACTCTTGTGCCGGCTTGCGCCTATGATGTGCGTCATAGGAACGCCCTGTTTTCGCCCTGCTCCTTCGGGCAGCGAGCCATAAGCTTCGATAAGGAGAACAACGATGCCCTTGGACCCGACCCAATCAGGACCTCCGCCTTCGAGACACAGACCCGACAAGATGTGGACGTATAAGACCAAGGGGGATATGGAGTTGAAGGCCCACGGCTTCTTCCCGAAGGACGCCCAGCCGGGCGATAGGAGAGGAGCCTTTCTCTTCTTTCATCCCGGAGGATGGAGCATGGGAGAGCCGGCGTGGGGGTACGACATCGCTCATCGCTATGCAGGCTTGGGCTTGGTGGCCATCTCCTTCCAATACCGGTTGTCTTCAATCGGGGGGTACTCGCCGGTCGACGCCGTTTCCGACGCCAGGTCTGCCATTCGATGGACGAGGCAGCATGCAAGCACCTTGGGGATCGACCCGAATCGGGTGGTGGGGAGCGGGGTATCCGCCGGAGCCCATCTGGCGCTCTGCGCGGCCATGCTCGCAGGCAAGGATGATCCCGGAGACGACCCGGCGTTCAGCCCTGTCCCGAATGTCCTCGCCCTCCAATGCGCGCCCGTGAATTCGGCGCCCGACAGCCAGTTTGCGGAGCTGCTGCAAGGCAGGGATAGGCCGGAGGACTACTCGCCGGCCCAACACATAAGGTCAGGCCTTCCCCCCATGTGCTTCGTTCATGGCACGGCCGATGAGATCGTTCCCTTTGACTCCGTAAAGGAGTTCGTCGCGAGGATGAGGGAAGCCGGAAACCTCTGCGAGCTGTATGCGTTCGAGGGGACGGATCATTTTTTCACGAAGAAGTCCGATCAGGTCGAAGCACTCGACAAGATAGACGGTTTCTTGCGCGGTCTCGGGTATGTCGAAAAGAGGACCGGCACGTGAAAGGGTCCAGTCCGGCTGGAGACGAATGGGAGAAAGACCCAAGGGTGCTCTCCATGCGACGGGTCTTTGCCGCCATAGAGACGCGTCAAGCCGAACTCCTCGATCGGCTGAACATACACTGGATGGACAGAGGGCTTAAGGTCATGCGGAGGACGGCGCTCCGCCTCTTCGAAAGAATCTGGGCGAGCGCCGTTGACCGGGGCATCAGGCTCGGGGAAGAGGACGCGGCTGACCTCTACGTTCATTGCCTCGCCAGTGTGCTCCACACAAGGGGCATACCCACGCCTGCCGAATCTCTTCCCCCTAATGACGTAATCAAGAGGCTGATGGAGGAGGCTCGATGACGCGCCTTCGCCTGTTCGGCCGCTGCCGCATCTACCATGACCCCGTGACTCCGGTTCTGCGCGCTCCTGCGCAGATCGGCTGGGAGGCATGGTTCCGGACCATCGACCTCGTGACGCCCCAGCCCCTGAAGGGAGAGGAGCTGCTCCGGAGGACCAAGGGCTGGTGGACAGCGGACCCGAAAGACGTGGCGGACATTGTCCGGCAGTATGGCCGGATCGTGGTCGGGGACCAGGGCGAGCTGATGGTCGAGTGCGAGGATGAGGCGACCATGGAGGCCCTAGGAAAAAGACTTCTAGAAAGGTTCGACGATCAGGTCCAGATCGCGCCTTGAAAGGCTCCTACAATCCGTCCCGAAGCGGAACTGCAAGAGCAACATGCCGTCCCCGTGGGGGAATCTGCTGCCGGGCGGGCTTTGGTGAAGAACGTCCCGTTTGGCCTTCTTAACAAACAGCCTGGACCCCTGACCACCCGTGCACCAGAGACGCAAGACCACTAAGTTAAAGAGAGAATGATCGCGCCGTCTGGGGAAAGCCCCATCCTGATAATCGAGGACGACCGGAAGACTGCCTCCCTGATAGCCCTCTACCTTGAGAAGGAGGGCTATCACACGGTCGTTGCCTACGATGGCGAGTCAGCCCTTCAGCTCGCGTCGGCCCGCAAGCCGATGTTCGTGGTGCTCGACCTGATGTTGCCCCGGCTGGACGGCTGGGAGGTCTGTCGGCGGCTGAGGAAGACCTCGGAAGTGCCTATCCTTATCCTCACCGCCAAGGATGAGGAGGTTGACCGCGTCGCGGGACTCACCCTCGGGGCCGACGACTACGTGGTCAAGCCGTTCAGCCCCCGGGAACTGGTTGCGCGGGTGAAGGCGATTCTGCGAAGGGTCCAGAACCGGCAGGCATTGGGAACCGTGTCCGTACTGAGCCACGGGGACCTCGTCCTGGACCCTGAGAAGCAGAAAGTAACGCTCCACGGACAACGCATCGAATTGACCCATCACGAGTTCACACTGCTGCACGCCTTGATGGCAGCGCCGGGCAGGGTCTTCAGCCGGGACGAGCTGCTCGCCTACCTCTATCCAAATAGGGAATCGATCGTCATCGACCGGGTCGTGGATGTCCACATAGGAAAGATCAGGCAGAAGCTGGAGAAAGACCCAAACAATCCCTCATTCATCCTCACGGTCAGGGGATCCGGTTACCGGTTTGCGGAAGACGAAGGCACGGAGCCTCGCAGAGAAGAACGCCCTTGAAGACAAAGGGCCTTCAAGGGGGAGTGACCTTGAGAAAGAGCCTTCTGTGGAAGCTTCTCGGGGTCAACCTGCTCGTCATCCTTTTCGTGATAAGTGTCGTGTGGCTCGCCATCAACTACCTGGCCGCCGGCTACTTCATGATCCTCATGGAAAAGTACCACATATCTCCCACGGCGAGCCACCAGATGTTCATCGGCGCCGTCCATCGCTATCTCATCTGGGCAAGCGCCGCGGCCTTTGTCCTCGCACTGGCCCTGAGTAGTGTGTTGATGCGGAGACTCCTTCGTCCTCTCACGAAAATGACAGATACGGCGCAAAGGATTGCCGAGGGCGATTACAGCGGCGAGGTGCCGGTCGTGTCTGACGACGAGGTGGGAAGGCTTTCGGAGGCGTTCAACCGGATGTCGGCCAGTCTGCGACATACGGAGGAGCTGCGAAAGAGGATGGTGGTCGATGTCGCCCACGAGCTGAGGACGCCTTTGACCAACATCAAGGGGTACCTCGAAGCGCTCGCGGATGACGTCCTGGTCCCAACGCGTGAGACATTTCAGCTGCTGCAGGAGGAGACTGTACGCCTGAGTTCCCTCGTGGAGGACATCATGAGGTTGGCCAGGGCCGACGCCGCGCGGGCCGATCTTCACAAGGTCGAGATCGAAGCGCACCGGGCGCTTGCGCAGATGGTCGACGGATTCAGGCGGCAGTTTGAGGCCCGGCGCGTGGCGGTGAAGGTCGAGCTTAAAAGTCGCGATGTCCGGCTGTCGGCCGACCCGGAGAAGTTCTCCCAGATCGTGGGCAATCTCCTTCAGAACGCCTCCCGGTATACGCCTGTCGGCGGAGCGCTCTTGATCTCGATAGAGCGAATGCGAGGGGAGGTCCTGTTCGTCTTTTCCAATACGGGCGGAGAATTGGAGGATCAAGACCTGACCTTTATCTTCGAGCGGTTCTATCGAGGCGAGAAGTCCCGCTCTCGGGAATACGGGGGCGCGGGCATCGGTCTCGCCATCGTCAAGGAGCTGGTTGAGGCCCATGGGGGACACGTGGGAGCCGAGCTGGTACGGGGTGATGTCCGCATCTGGTTCTCGATGCCAATAACAACGAGGTAAAGACGCCTTTACAGTCTCTTTACATTTCCTTTCTACCCTCTTTAAGGAAGGCAGTTACACTTATTCTGCGGTGAAATCAAATGGAGGTGAGGGGGTGAGAAGGCGGACGCTGTTACTAGCAGTGGGATTCGTAGTTTTGGGGCTCATATCGGGACTATCCCTTTATGGGCGTGCAAAGGAGAAGGATATGGAGCCAAAAGAGAGTATAGCGAGAGCGGCGGAGTCGAAGGCTGTCGGAGGACGCATCGACGCCTCCCCGCTGGAAAGGTTTGAGACGGCGACGTTCGCCATGGGCTGATTCTGGGGTCCCGATGCCCAGTTTGGGGGCGTCAGAGGTGTCATACGCACGAGAGTAGGCTACACGGGAGGGACGAAAGTGAATCCGACGTACCACAGTCTGGGGGACCATTCGGAAAGCGTCGAGATAGATTATGACCCGGCGATGGTTTCCTATCAGGACCTGCTCAAGATATTCTGGGAGGGGCACGACCCGGGCGCCCGTTTCTGGTCGACGCAGTACAAGGCGGCGATCTTCTATCACAACGATGAGCAGAAAAGGCTGGCCGAGGAGACGCGAAAAGGGATAGAGACCACACGGAAGATTAAAGTGCACACGGAGATCCTGCCGTTCTCCACGTTCTATGTTGCGGAAGGCTACCATCAGAAGTTCAGCCTGAGGGGCCAGCCGGAGATCTTGAAGGAATTCCGGGCCATTTATCCGTCCGACGAGGGGCTTATGAACTCGACGGCGGCCGCCCGCGTGAACGGCTATCTGAGCGGTCTCGCCAGTTTTGAAGACGTTCAAGAGGCAGTCGATAATCTAAGGCTAGCCGCGCAGGGGCGCGACAGGCTGCTTGCGGCAATAAGAAAGCATGGCGATAGATACAGATCCGCTTTCTGCTCCCGCAAGGGATGAAACATTCGGCTTCCAAAATAAGGAAGCCGTACAGGAGGTCATATCATGGACAACGTGAAGATTGATAATATCTCACCGATCAACCACCGGAGAAAAAGAGCGCCCATGCCCGGGCTCATTGCGATCATGACGGCCATTCTTCTCTTGGTCCTCGCCGGAGGTCAAGCCCGGGCGCTCGACGGGCAGGGCTCACAGCCCCGCAGCTCCGGTCAAACCCCTCAGCAAACAACAGGAGGTAACATGACAAGCTCTCGGCCGGGAGACTGGCGAAACTTCAAGAAACCTGATGACACGACGCTGAAAAGAACCCTCTCTCCCCTTCAGTACGAGGTGACGCAGAAGGAGGGCACTGAGCCGCCATTCAACAATGAGTATGACCACAATCGCAGGGAAGGTATCTATGTCGATATCGTATCGGGTGAGCCTCTCTTCAGCTCCCGTGACAAGTTCGATTCCGGCACAGGCTGGCCCAGCTTTACCAAGCCCCTCGAGCCCGGGAACATAGCGGAGAAAGAGGACAAGAGTCTCTTCATGACCCGGACCGAGGTCCGGAGCAAGCATGGTGATTCTCATCTCGGCCATGTGTTTCCCGACGGCCCGCCCCCGACAGGGCTTCGATACTGCATGAACTCGGCCGCCCTGCGGTTCATTCCCAAGGAGGACCTCTCAAAGGAGGGCTATGGAGAATATTCGAAGCTCTTTACCGGGAAGTAGGTCCGCCTTCCTTGGGGAGGCGAAGAAGCAATGGAGGTGACCCATGAAAACTATGACGATTCTCAGGGCTCTGTCCTTCAGTCTTTTGCTCGTGGTGTCCGGTATGGTCATTAACAGCACCGGCCGGGCGGCAGAGCTCGAAAAAGCAACTTTTGCGGGCGGTTGTTTCTGGTGCATGGTTCCACCTTTCGAGGCACTCGCTGGGGTCGTATCCGTGACATCCGGGTATACCGGGGGCCATACGAAGGATCCCACTTATGAAGAGGTTTCGTCCGGAACCACAGGCCATGCCGAATCCGTCGAGATCGTTTACGATCCGTCAAAAATCAGCTACAGCAAGCTGCTCGACGTTTTCTGGCACAACATCGATCCCACAGCCAAAGACGGGCAGTTTTGCGACTTCGGAGAACAATACAGAACGGCAATCTTCTACCACAACGAAGAACAGAAGAAACTGGCGGAGGATTCAAAGGAGGCCCTCGAGGAATCAAAAGTTCTTCCCGGCCCCATTTACACCCAGATTGTCCCAGCATCCGCGTTTTACAAGGCAGAAGAATACCACCAGGACTATTACAAGAAGAACCCTGTGCGGTACAAGTTCTACCGTTGGAACTGCGGCCGGGACCAGCGCCTGAAAGAGATCTGGGGCAGCAAGGCGGGGACGCACGAATAAGCTCCTTCCCGGGACTTTGCCGGAAGGATCTCCTCTACCAGGGTTGCGGCGGAAATCCCGGAACCGTTCTCCTTCAGGAGAATCAGGAAGGACTATCGAGGAAAACAAGGGGGGGGCCTGGACCCCCCCTCTCATGAGGTTTTCAAAGCTCACTTCGCGGGAGCTGCTTCCGTAATCGTCCGTCTCGTGGATGGAAAGGCCTCGGCGCTTAAAGGCTATTAGACACGAACGAAGTCGTGACTTACATTAATGTCGCGGGCGAAGGAGGTTCGGAAAGGGAGGAATAACATGGACGATGGGATGCAAAAACTCCTCGAAATGATAGTTTCCAGCCCAGGCCAGGGCAGTGTATTGGAAAAACTCGACAAGAAGATTCGAAAGCTGGAGCGCCAGACATTATACGATATGCTTGAGCGAGTAAAGGGAGAAGATGATTTCCCAATCGACCTCTACAAATATATCCCGCAGGTTGGAAAGATCCGGCCGGCTACTCTGCGGTTCTGCTTGCCAAAATGGCATCATTATGACCAAGTGTTCTGGCAGGCGCTTGGGGACTATGTGATACTTGCACTTCGCAGCGTAAAAGACATTGAATTCGAGGGGAGTGCTGCAAAATTGAAGATCGAGTATTTTGCCACTAAAAAGCGACCCAAATCTGCGGACGAAATAACGGAGATCGTGCGGGGGTTGGCCTGTCTGATCGACAGGGAAGTATTGTCGACCGACTTTACGCATTTTCGGCGAATGGCCGAAAAGCGTGGCAGTTTGGGAGAGATGAAAAAAGAAGAGGCCGCATTATTCGGCGTCGCCATTGAGATGGCAGCTTCGTTCGTGAGGGCATAGAGACAGGCAAGTAACTCCCATCGGTCCAGCGACTTCGATCCTTAATTCCTGAAATGGAGCTTCCGATATTTCCCTTGAAGTGCGAGAGCTTACGTAGTAATGGTTAACACGTGTGTGGCAATAGGCGAGAAGGGACAAAAAGCTGTAAAGACAATCGATGCAATCGCAGGGGCCGCCGCAATCGCCCTGAAGTCGTGATATTGAATCGTAGATAAAAACAGATGGCCGACTCCACATGGATCGAGACATCCAGTCGGGGTCGGCGAAACGAAGGAGGTGCAGCGTGGCAGCAGAAAGCTATAAGGGTAAAGTGGCACTCGTCACGGGTGCGGCAACAAAAAGAGGCATGGGACGCGCCATCGCCCTGCGCTTGGCCCGTGCAGGGGCGGACGTCTCCATTATCGACAAGTATGCGTCTCCGTCCAGCAATTATCCCGGGGATGAGGGCTGGCGAGGTTTGGAGGAAGAGATAGAAGAGATCAAGGCGTGCGGCGTCAACGCCCTTTCTCTCACCGTGGATATTACCAAAGGCAATGGATGCAACGAAGCGGTCGCGAGAGTCGTCGAGCAGTTGGGCAAGATAGATATCTTTGTTCACGCGGCCGGTATCCGCGGCCCGGTAGGAGTGCCTGTCATCGACTTTACTGAGGAGGATTGGAAGGAGCAGATCGACGTCAATCTCACAGGGTCGTTCCTTATTTCCAAGCCCGTGGCCCGCCATATGGTCGGTCGAGGCGGACCGGGCAAAATGATCCTCATCGGGTCGGTAGCGTCGAAGGAGGGCGTTGCCGGCGGGTCCGGATATGCCGCCTCAAAATGGGGCGTCCTGGGACTCACGAAGAGCCTCGCCCTGGAGGTAGCCCGGTACAAAATCAACGTCAATGCCGTCTGTCCGGGCTTTATCAATACAAACCTCCGGGACACCTGGATCGATGAGCAGGCAAAGGCAAAAGGCATCACGGCCGCCGAGTTCAGGGAGAAATGGTATGCCGAGTCGGCAGCCGCGGCGGTTCCCCTCGGCTACTACGGCACGGCGGAGGAGATCGCCGACGTCGTGATGTTCCTCGTATCGAAGGAAGCAGATTATATGACCGGACAGGCTATCAACGTCACCGGCGGCGCCTGTATGGTTTAGGGGGAAACTAAAAGCCCGGGGACAAAGGGACTAACTTTTTGGAGGCGCGTAGTCGCGTGGCCTAATATGGGGCGTTTCTACGTTGACAGGAGATTCTTCCAGGGTAAGGCGGCAAAGTGGGTAAGCTTCGAAAGCACCGCGGCGCTGAAGAACACGAAGAAAGACATTTACGGAAAGTGCGTCCCCTGCATTACCAATCTCTACGAACAGCTCAAAGAAGGAAGATCGCAGATACGGCTGGGCCAGGCATTGACGTGCTGGAAGATAGTGGCTGTAATGGACGACGAGCAGCAGTGCATGGAGGTACTCGAGGTCTTCGAAAAACGGTTCCTTGGAAACAGGCAGCTGAAAGGACGCTTTGGCTCGGCCGATGCCGTAAAAAAGACCAGGGTGATAGTGTTCAACGTGGAGGGCGAAAAGGAACGAAAGAGGCTTTTCAAGGAGATGAAAGCCTCCGTAGAAGCAGTCAATGCCCGTTCCACGGTCTCTTATCATAGAGCCTGCGCCGAGCTCTACCACGACCTGCTGGGCGACTGGCGCCGTTGGAAGGAAACGGAAACGGTCAAAAGGCCCGAGCTTGTAGAGGTCCTGCTGGAGAGGATACGAAAGATGCTCTACTGGGAGACATAAGGCGGCCCATGGGGTCAAATCCCTAGGGCTTGTTGACCGAAAAGTGTTCTTCTGGAAGCGGGTGATAGTCTCCTGCCGCTTTGGGCGATGCCGGGGACGCGGGAGGACCATAGGATGTCCCCATTCCCTCTCCCCAAGCGGAAATGGTCAGAATAAGTTCATTTTGAACCAACGGCGCCTAGTATTTTCTCCTTTTGCTTACGCCTTCCGGCTCCTGCACGGGCGACTCTTCTTCCCTTGACGCTGCGTCACTCCCGAGAAGATCGACTATGTTAAGAAAGGTAGCATACTGTGTCGCGTATCCCTTGACGTAAACGGGATGAGGCAGGTTGTCCCAGTCGCCCGCTTCGATGGCTTCGACGACCCGCTTCCTTATGAAGAGGGCATTTGACACGTCGGTAAACGTCAACCCTCTCTTTTCCCTCGTTTCCCTCAACAATTGTCCGATTCTGCATAGGCTAAAAGGCATTTCTCTCCTCCTCCCCTCTTAGGCCGGACGGCCCGTGTTTTGCGCATTCCATGAGGTCTGCTTTTCTTACGCTGCGACACCGCTCCTTTCGCCTTGAAAACGAAGAAAGCAGTCGCTTATCCGGCGCATTGGCTGTCTACTGGAGAAGACTCAATAAAACTATCAGAGACCAGTCAGCCTTCCGTCCCACCCACCCGGGTGGCTTGACCTTATGAGACTATTTTTCGGATTATGCCTCAAACAGTTTGCAGCGGTGTGAAGGTGCGATGAAGATTTTATAAAAAGTGACAATTTCAAGCGGCACTGCTCACTTCTGGGCTATTGTCCTTTCTCTAGCGCCTAGTATGTGGATAGGAGTATGTCTATCGTGTGACGTCCTCGCAGGCAAGGAAGGCTTGCCTGCTATCGACGGTACCATACACTCCAGAAGGCTAGCCCTAAAACCTCCCTTGTGTCGTTCGTCGATTAGTCCACACAAGGGGCCTCATGCCCTGCAGCCCGTCGTGATAACCCCGACCTCGGTGGGCGCTGGTTTCATCCCGCTCGTAGAACAGGCCAAGCCATTCCTCATGCTCCCGGAGGGTACCGAAGTGCGGCCCGTGATAAAAGCGGCGAAGGCCACTCATGTACCCCTCGTAGTAGCCTGGTCGGTCAGACAGACCACACATGGTCTTGGCCTGTGCCATCCTCGATTTGAATTCTTGGTCAGTCATGGGTCGGTTGCCCTACCTCCGGTTCGCTTTCGAATAGCCTCAGCACCTGGCGCACTCTCTCGGGGTCGGCGGTCAGGATTATTGCACCGAGCGTCTCACGCAGCAGGCGGAAGATTAGGCTGCTAAAGAGCATGGCTGTTCGCATAACAAAGCACTCCGGCACCGTGAGGAGTCGAGGGGCAATTTGTCATCCAGGTGAGGCATGCGCGTCGCCCGGTCCCCACCGCTTTGTGTACTTCAGAATCCGGCACAATGAGACGACTCTTCATACGCCACTCTACTCAGGCCTCAATAAAAGTACCCCGAGACCCATCGCTTTCCGAACCAACCTCACGGATGGCTTGCCTTATTCAGATTGCCTCCCAAAGCGTACCTTGATTGTGTTTTGATTTCATGAAGGCGTAATGAAGCTTTTGTAACAACCAACTATTTCAGGCAACAACTGTGGCTTCTGGGCTATTGTGCATTTATAGGTCCTGTGGGTGGAGGCTTCAACCCCTGGTGGCTATGATTGACGCGTGTGGGGAATGGAGAAGGCGGTCCCAAGGTCCCCCAGTTGTTTTCCTTCGTTCCATAGATTTGTCAGTATTCCTTACGCCAGACGAAGTCGAATTGCAGCCCCGCCCGCGACTGGCGGACTTTGGTCAAGCCAGCCCCGAGGGCGAGAGACTCGATCCGCTTGATCGAAGGAAAGCCGACGAAGGGGATGAGGCGACGGCCGACGGCCGCCAGCCAAGAAGGGAGCATAAAGTCGCTATAGATCAGATATCCTCCGGGGTGCAACACGCGAATCATTTCTGAAAAGGCCCGTTCCCAACCCGACATGTGATGGGTGACCAGGCTGGTTGCCACGATGTCGAATTCAGCCTCATGAAACTGCAGTTTTGTTGCGTCCATTACCATGAAGCGGAGGTGCGGCTGCGTCGCATGGGCCCGAGCCGCTTCGATCTGTCCGGGATCGACATCGATTCCGGTTACCTCCAAGCCGTATCTTTTTGCAATTTCGCATGCAGCCGTGCCGACGCCGCATCCGACATCCAAATACCGCCACGCAGGCTGGATATCGATCCGGTCCAGCAGTTGTTGCGCACGGCGCGCGACTCGGACCGTATGCTCCGGACTATTGACGAAATGCTTCTCGATGGCAGTCATTCTCATGTCCACTTGCTCCCGTGAATGAAAACTTTAAGCTGATGCTCTCTTAGACGATTTCCCGGTCCGATTTATTGCCTGCTCATCGCCGCGCAGCGGATGCGGGGGCGGTAGGGATCTCCAAGATCATATGATGACAGGACTTTAGAATGCCGTGGAAAAACTTAAACTATTTGCGGTACTGACGCCAAAACAACTTTGGCTATTTGCAGATGGCAGACAAACCGCTGTTATTTGATTAGCTGCACCCTCTTGGGATTGCCTCTGCCCGCATCGTCGTCGGCTCCCCGAAAACCCCTAGACGCAGGCTACCACCCTATCGACACGAAGGCACGCCTTCCGGAAGTCTTCCTCGGCCGCCGATAGCATCGTGTTTAAAGCTCAGTCGAGGCATGATAGATGCATTCTTTTGGAGGGGACAGTATCAGTTATTTTCCAATAAGACGAAGTGCTGGAGGAAAGACATGGCAGCAGGTGTGAGGAACGAGGCCGAGAGGAACGTCGCGGAGAGCCAATACGAAACAAGGTTAGACATATTCGTCCGTAGCCTCGCAGAGGTGATCCGGCAGCATCCTGGTATCTCCGAGAAGGACTTGATGGAGTTGTATACCGCACGCGAGAGGGCTTACGTGGAAAAGGCGCTTTCAACGGTCAAGAACCGGCGGCTTGCGGTGTGCGTCGAGGACGGAGCGTTCTCAAGGTATTACAACCCGGCGTTTGTAACAGCCTGAACCGAAAAGAACGGGAGATTAGTACGCACCCTGACTCACCACAACCAGGCTGCGGCAGCTTTCAAACGACATGTTTCCACCTTACAAGGGGATGCGGCACGTTGGAGGCAATCACCAAATCGCCCAAGGTCAAGCGTGGGACTTAAGGACAGATCCGCCGAAAGTCCGCAGGTGTCTCTGCGTCGTATGATCATCGGACGGACGACGATTGTGGTCTCTCGGGGCCGAAGAAATTCTTCGCCCAAAAACAGTCCAAAACGTTCAAGCATTGCATGATCGTCCTCGCGGGGTGGGTGGGTGCTCCCCGCTGGTCGGCTGCTTACTATTTCTACCCACTAATCTTCACCTGTCCTTCCTACAGCGTCTTGAAGAGTAGTGGGTGACATCTTCACCATTGTCTTCCTCCCGACAGCCCCTTTCTTGTATCCCTCGGCATCCGTTATTACACTTAAACATGGGGAGAATCAGTAAACCGCCAAACCTGGTTCGAGAACGATAATGTGTCTCCGATGAATAAGGAGGTGTACGATGAGGTTCTTGCTCAAGGTCAACATTCCCGTTGAAACGGGCAACGCGGCAGCCAAGGCGGGCAGGCTGGAGGGCACGATCCAGTCCATCCTCGCAGACCTGAAGCCTGAGGCTGTCTATTTCACTGATGATAAAGGTCAAAGGACGGCGTTCATCTTCCTCGATATGAAGGATGCCTCCCAAATCCCGGCGATAGCAGAGCCGTGGTTCCTCGCATTCAACGCCCATGTCGAAATACATCCGGTCATGGTGCCCGAGGATCTTGCGAAGGCAGGTCCGGCCATCGAGCAGGCGGTCAAAAAGTACCACTGATGTCGCAGACAGGTCCGTCGGCAAGAACGAGGTGCGGTGGTCCGCCAATCCAAGCAGAGGATAGTCGAACCCGGCCTGCTCTTTCTCCTCGACGGTCTCCACATCGCCCTCACGAGTGCACTGTGGGCTTCAGGCTGCGACGTTGGCAATTTGCTACGTTCTCGGGGGAGTCTCCGAGAAAACCGGCAGGCCCGTGCGCGGATAATAGATGAGCTTGTGAATGGGAATCGAGATACCCCCTCTGCCGTTAGGGCAGAGGGGGTATCTGACCAGAAGATTCTGTTCTACTGCTGCTCCGCTTCCTGTCTGAAATGGTTTTCTAGTTCTCCCGACAATTGATGAGGCTGAGAATTGGTGACGGACGAGGCGACCATCCGACCATGCCTCTCAGTATAGTTCACTGTGACCATTTCATTGGCCTGAAGCCCGCCGTTCGCCGTTGCATTGGACACGACGAAGCCCTTATCTCCCTCAGCGCCGTTGACGATGATCCTATTGCCAGCCTGATTCATCGAAGTTATCCGACCCGTGTAGGTAAGCTCCGTTGCTCCGTGCCCATAGCCCATCTGACCAGTCTGTTGGTTTGAGCTCGCGAAGCCAACCGTCGAGAAGCCGAACGCCACAACCAAGGCCGCCATTATGACTATCAGACTTTTCATCTCACTCACTTCCTTTCTCAGGAAACCCAAAGGTTTCCACCCTCTTACGTCAGCCGCGCGTCGGCGCGACTTTACAGGTCCTTCAACCATCTTCACGGAACCTTATTAGAGCATATCCTCATAACCCACGGCCAATCTAATCGTGGGTGAAAGAGTTGTCAAGGGGCATCGGCGCGCTCCTTGGGTGAGATGGCCGAAAGAAATCTTGTTGACGTTATTCCGACAGGGTGCAGAACGGAAGATAGTATTACGCGTGGAAGGGGAAAAGGGGTGCAGACGACGGATTATTGAATCAGCCTGGAAAAGAGGATAAGCCAATTTCAAGATTGAACGGCTGGCCCCGGAGATTTTCTTCAACAACCAAGGCGGCCCTTCAAAAGCCGAAGAGCCTCTTCATGGCAGCGATCGTCGCGGCCATGAGCGCCGACGCGAAAATAGGTACGATCCTCTCCAGGAATATATCAGCTTTTTCCGAGCCTTTGGGTGACATTGCCACTTCGCCCTCCGCGACATTCTGAGGCTGAGCGATGCACTCCGCTCTTCTCTCGAGTTCTGGCGGCTCGGCGGTCTCAGTGATGAACAGCAGAGGCGAACAACTGAGACCCGTTAGCTTTCCGTCCCACCCTCACGGATGGTTTGGCTTTGGCAGATTGCCTTCTATGTTATACTATGTTATACCCTATGTCAAGATAAAAGGTGCCGGTCTGGAAAAACAAATTTCTCTCGCTTTCAACCGGGCAGTTCGCACTCGCCCGAGAAGCCCCCGTGTGAGGAGCAGCAGGTAGGCGGAACAAAGCAGCAACTGCCGCCTGTTATCCGCCTTCTTGTCTTTCTAGTTGCACAGGCTGCTTTCACATGGTAGTTGTTGATTAGATGCAGATAGGCGCGAGTGGTCCTTGAGTCAAGAATAAAGACTTTGGCCCCCTTGACTGCCCACATCAAGGAGTATCATTAGGTTGTCCAGCTTATCCACATGGATAAACTTTTCGATCTCGCCGGCGTATGAAGCGAAATACCCGGGTGTGGCGTTCGGATTGACGCTCATTGAAGGGTGCAGGCCGTTAATGGATAGCGTTGCATTTGATCAACACAAGCGAAAGCTCCTCCGGAAAATGAGAAAGCGCGAAACGCTCGGCCAGATCTCTCAGCGTATCGGTACGTACGACGGGTTTTTTCAGAGTTTCGGATATGAGTGCCCCCTGCCCCAGCATCTGAAAAGAACGATCAACAGCGGATTCCCAAGGTACAACCTGATGGTGGATGCCCACTTCATGGCCGAGATGTGTGCCGGCATTCTTGTGGCTGTTACGGATTATGATCGGGTCGAAGGTGATCTCCTGCTCGATGTCGCCCGGGAGGGAGAGGTGGCTGCCGGAATGGGAGGCCGCCAATTCACCACAAAAGAAGGAGAGATCGTGCTCCGTGACGAAAAAGACATCATCTGCGTGCTGTGCCAGGGTGCGGATGAAAAGACAAAAGTGAGGGATGATACCGCCAACGTTCTCTTCTATTCCTATGCCGTTCCCGGTATTGACGCAACCTGTCTGAAGGAGGGATTGACCGTTGCCGCGGAGGCCGTAGCCGAGTTCAGTGGGGGAAGCATTAAGGGCTTAGAGGTATTCGTCAAACGTTAGAGCGTTCCGCAGAATAAAGTAACGATTGCCCCGGCGTAATCTTTTCCTGAAGCGGAGCCTAGCGTAGCGAAGGAAAAGATGGAGCCGGTCGGTAACGGGAATGAATTCTGCGGAACGCTACAAACATGAAATCATTCGGTGTTGCAGACATACTCATCATATTCCATTCTCAAACGGGCAACACGGAGAAAATGGCGGGGGCCGTCGCACAGGGCGTGGAGGAGACAGCGAATGCGAGGGCAGTTCTTAAAGGGTATCGCCTAAAGATGGTTCAGAGACCGATCGTCTGTAAAGGCCGTCCCCAAAGTCACGGGTACCCCGCGGGCAGCTATGACGGCATTGATTCGCTGAACTAAAGGAGGGATAGGATCGGCGCGATTGTGGTATACTTCACGATCGCAGGAGATGCCGCCACATACAAAATAAGGACGTGCAATAACGATGGGCAACGAACCGAATAAGATCATCTACTCCATGATCGGGGTAAGCAAGTACTACGACAAGAAACCCGTGCTCAAGGACATCTCGCTCTCATATTTCTACGGGGCAAAGATCGGAGTCCTCGGCCTGAACGGATCGGGGAAAAGCTCGCTCCTTCACATTCTCGCAGGTGTCGACAAAGAATTTAATGGCGAGACGGTCCTTGCTCCCGGCCACACCGTGGGGCTCCTTGAACAGGAGCCGAAACTGGATGACACGAAGACGGTGCGGGAGATCGTGGAAGAAGGGGTCCATGAAATAGTAGGGGCCCTCAAGGAATACAATCTTCTCAGCGAGAAATTCGCCGAGCCGATGTCCGACGATGAGATGAACAAGCTTATCGAACGACAGGGCGAGGTGCAGGAGAAGCTCGATGGGTGGGACGCATGGGACCTTGATTCGCGCCTCGAGATGGCGATGGACGCCCTGCGCTGCCCCTCGCAAGACACACCCGTCAGTATCCTTTCCGGCGGAGAGAGACGCCGTGTCGCCTTGTGCAGACTGCTCCTGCTGAAGCCGGATATCCTGCTCCTCGATGAGCCGACCAACCATCTCGACGCAGAGACAGTCGCCTGGCTCGAGCATCACCTGCAGAACTATCCGGGGACCGTCATCGCGGTGACCCATGACCGCTATTTCCTCGACAACGTGGCCGGGTGGATACTCGAGCTCGACAGGGGGCAGGGGATCCCGTGGAAGGGAAACTATTCCTCCTGGCTGGAACAGAAGAAAAATCGCCTCCACCAGGAAGAAAAGGTGGAGAGCGACAGGCAGAAAACACTCCAGCGCGAGCTGGAATGGATACAGATGTCCCCCAGGGGGCGCCATGCAAAGGCGAAGGCACGCATCACTTCCTATGAGGAGCTCTTAAGCCGCGATGCGGAGAAAATCTCCAAGGATCTGGAGATCTATATTCCCCCCGGACCCCGTTTGGGCAATGTCGTCATCGAGGCCGACAACGTGGGCAAAGCATACGGCGACAACATTCTCATGGAGGGAATGACGTTCTCCCTCCCGCCCGGCGGCATCGTAGGGGTGATCGGGCCGAACGGAGCGGGGAAGACGACCCTCTTCCGCATGATCACAGGCCTCGAAAAACCCGACTCCGGCTTTTTCAAGATTGGTGAAACGGTGAAGCTCGCGTACGTCGATCAAAGCCGCGATATCCTCGATGCCGACAAGAACATCTGGGAGGTCATTTCCGGCGGAGACGACACCATTCAGCTCGGCAAGCGGCAGGTCAACTCTCGCGGATATGTGGCGCGCTTCAATTTCTCAGGCTCCGACCAACAGAAGAAGGTGTCGATGCTCTCCGGAGGAGAAAGAAACCGCGTTCACCTCGCACGCGTGCTGAAGGAAGAGGCCAATGTCCTCCTCCTCGACGAGCCGACGAACGACCTCGACGTCAACACCATGCGCGCCCTGGAAGAAGCATTGGAAAGCTTTGCCGGCTGCGCGGTGGTCGTCAGTCACGATCGGTGGTTCCTCGACCGTATCGCGACCCACATGCTCGCTTTTGAGGGGATGAGCAAAGTGGTCTGGTTCGACGGAAACTACTCCGAGTATGAAGCGGACAGGAGAGCCCGCCTCGGCGCTGCGGCAGACCAGCCTCACCGCATCAAATACCGCCACTTGACGAGAGGGTAAGTTCCGCAACGTGCCCGAAGTTGCCCTTAGAGCGGTATTCCGAGCTTCGAGCAGACCCTGCGCGAGAAGTCACGCACGCTTTCGTTGGGGTCAACAAGCCCGAGCTTTATCGGCGCCTCATATTTCTCGCTGTAACCGTTCATCATCACGGTCAGCGCGTTCAGTTTCCATTTCCAGAGGTTTTCCGCCTTTATGTACCAATACTTGGGGGCCAGTGTGCGCCCGATCTCATCGTAGCTCATCTTCATGATGGTTTCCGGACGCATTGGGGAGGTGAGCGCGCCAAGTCCCGGAAACTCCTCGCCGCCTGTCCATTTACCCTTGTTAAAGGGGCATGCGTCCTGGCACGCATCGCAGCCATAGAGCCTGCCACCTATCTGCTCCGCCGTCTCGGGAGAAGGCACGCCCATTCCCATGTTCGCCGATATGCTGGTCTGAAAACTGGCACATCCGATCATCGACATGGTGTATGGAGCGCACAGCGTATGGGTCGGGCAGGCTTCGATGCATTTACCGCAGTTCTCGGAGCAGTCTTTGAGCGTAACGTCGCGAATCAGCTCAAGCTCTCGGTCCACCGCGAGCAACTCTATGTAATTGTACGACCCCTTCCCGGTGTAAAAGAAGTTATTCCGGCGGATGATGCCGAGCCCTGCCTGATACGCTGCCCAGCGGGCCGGCGCTGGGAACCCGTAACCGCTGCCCAACATACACTTAAGTCCCAGGCTTTCTATAAACGCGGAGAATTCCTTGCGTAGCTTGAAAAATGGGGCCTCTTCGTCCGTCCTGTGGTCGAACATGAAGGCTTTGCCGTAAACGCCGTCGAATTCGACGGGCACACTGTACCTGTGGGTGGGGATGATAGCGACTATGATAGATCTTATCTCGGGGTTGTCCGCCGAGGGGTCCGCATAATTCCTGAAGCGCTCGTATATTATCTCTCCCATGGGTATCCGTGAGATACGCTCCTCCAGCTTTTCCCGATAACCGGCCAACGCGCCGACTTTAACAATGCCGCAGTCTTCGTATCCAAGCTCCAGGGCCTTTCCCCGTATCTTGTTTTCCATGATCATACGTCCTCCTCGCTAGGGTCGATTTTCCAAAGCACCTGTCTTGCCTTGAATATCTCATTTTGTCACCATAAGCGCTCCCAGCAACGGACTTGCAAATTGAAAGTAGTATAGAACATCAACTTGTTTTTTGCAAGTAGTTCATGTATCCTGTTACTTATGAAAAGCATCGCGGGGAGATCGGGGTGCCCTATCAGCATGACTCTCGATATCTTAGGTGATAAGTGGACATTGCTGATAATCAGGGACTTGATGTTCACGGGAAAAAGGACATACGGGGAGTTTTTGCAATCCGAGGAGAAGATCGCGACCAACATCCTCGCCGATCGCCTTCTCATTCTGGAAAAAACCGGGCTGGTCGAAAAGAAGGCCTTTCCCGGAAACAAGGTAAAAAACCTTTATCAACTGACTTCCAAGGGGATCGATCTGATGCCTGTCCTGTTTGAGATTATCTTATGGGGCGACAAGTATTTCGAAATTCCGGAACGTGCTCATCGGCTTGCGGAAGAAATCCGGAAAGACAGGAACGGCACCATAAAGGAAGTAACAAGACGGCTCGCGGAGAGGGGCACGGAGTCCATCGCCGAGTGACCCCCGGGAAGCAACTCTCGGATGGCATAAGGGGTTTAGGAAGGGTCAGGTTGTACGCGTCGACTAACGTAGTCACCCCTTTGTGTTCCAAAGCAAGAGGGTTTGATCTTGGTGATAAGGATGTCGTGGCAGGGGCATAATTAGGTCCATGGAGGACTTATGGGCGCCTTTGCGGAAAAGGATATTCTCGATCTAAGCGTCTCTGAACGCATTCAACTTGCCCAGGACATCCGGGACAGCGTCGCTCTGGTTCCGGAATCCTTGGCCCTAAGTGACGAGGAAAAGGCCGAAATAGAACGCCGGCTGGAGGCCTATCACAAAGACCGTGACGGGGGGGCCCCGTGGGCTGTCGTTCGTGATAGGATCTGAAGCGGCTGAAAGAAAGAGGATAGTGGGTCTTTCTGTGTTTCATGGGAAGCGAAATCCGCAGGTATGGAAGAAGAGAACGTGAACTCGAAACCGATCGCTGCAGCCGACCGGTAACGAGTGCCGTGCCAAAACTAAAAATGCAAAGGGCATCCCGAAAGTCTACCTCTCGGTCTTCCCGCATTGCCGCCGCCCCGACTCTTTTTCATGTCAGCGCGCCCCCCTCCACGAAGATCGTGTGCCCCGTCACGTAGGCGGAGGCGTCCGACGCAAGAAATAGCGCGGCGCCTATGAGGTCCGCCGGTTCGCCTATGCGGCCGAGGGGCAGGGAAGCCTCGTACTGCTTCAGGAACGCGGGGTTGGACCAGCTCGCCTTGGCGAACTCCGTCCTTATCATGCCTGGCGCAATGGCATTGGCCCTCACGCCGTGTTTCCCGAGCTCCTGGGCCAAGGCGCGCGTCAACATGACCACTCCTGCCTTGGCGATAGAATAAACGGCCATGCCGGGCGCGGTCTTGAAAGCGAACTGCGTCGCCACGCTTATGATCTTGCCCTTCCCGGCCTCGACCATTTTTCTGCCGACAGCTTGGGCGCAGAGGAAGTAGCCTTTCAGGTCCACGCCGATGAGCGTGTCCCAGGCCTCCTCAGTCATGTCGAGGAGTGACGAGCGGATGAGGACGCCCGCATTGTTGAACAGAATGTCTATGGCGCCGAAGTAATCCACCACCCCGGCCACCATGCTCTCCACTTCCGCTTTTCGGCTCGTATCGGCCCGGATCACAAGGCAGCGGCGGCCGAGCCCTTCGATCTCGTGCGCCGCCTCCTGCAGCGCGCCGTCTTCGGTAACGATATCGCAGATCGCAACGTCGGCGCCCGCTTCCGCAAACGCGCGCGCAATCGTTCTACCTATGCCCCGCCTGGCCCCTGTCACTAGGGCTACCTCGCCCGCCAATGATAAAGTAGGTACGCTCATTTCCGCCTCCGCTTTCAAAAAAACGACTTCTCAATTGATGTGCCGGCCACAGGTCGCCGGGCGGGTCTGGCCGGTCATGACGCTCTGTCGGCTTTTCCGCTGCCTTCGCCCTGTTCTCCATTATCAGAGAAGTGCCGCAAAATTACAAGAACTACTTCAGGGCTTCCCGTGAGACGGAATACGTTGACTGGAAAAAGGCGAAGAGGGTGACGTTGGCGAATCTCAAGCCCTCGGTGAAGGACAATCTCTCTCCGTCTCCCGGAGTCGATGCTCGAGGAGCTCAAATTGTTAGCGAACAAGCGCGATGTGCCGTATCAGTCGCTCGTGAAAGTCTTTCTCTCCGATCGCATCGAGGAGGAACTGACAGGCAAGACGGGGGTAATGATCAGTTGGCTCGTCGAACGACAATCCGATCGACGCTCTTGCCGGCCATCGACCGGATTTCGACATTTTTGTAACACGTTACCCGAGCCGGTCTAGATAATGGCCCTTCTTTCATACATTTGTCACAGGATACATTTCGGCACTGTTATTGCTTAAGAAAAGGCTGAGATGCAAAAGGGAATGACGCACTAGGACGACGGTATATCTTCATGCTTCAGAAACCTGTTCCCCCTTGGGTCAAAGATGCGGGACTGAGCGTAACTATTCTCTGTCTGGTAATCATTGCTTCCCTCTTCTTTGGCCATTCCAAGACCCAAGGAGGACAAGCCATCATAAAGGCCTTTCTTCGGTTTTTCAGGATCGGCTTTGTGCTGTGTATCCCTCTTGGTATCCTCTTTCCTGTCTACCGCCGGATCATCAGCTGGAAGAAGGATGCATTTCTTCGCGTTCAACCGAACCGAGCGTTGACCATTCATCCGGTGAAGCATTGGCTCTTTCGGCCTTTTCAGGGGATTGGCATAGCATTTCTTTTTCGCAGTAAGCTCATGGTCATGCTTCAGCTCGTAGCCGGGCCGTCGGTACCGGCGTCTCTCGTCATACACCGCGGCGGCGGTTTCGGACCAAGCCATTTCTTCCTCACCTCGGCCATCACTGCCTTTGTCGCTCTTCTCCTTTCCATTCTCTGGACGCTTGATGACATGGGGATACGCTACTTTAACGAGCGAGATCACGAACTTAAGATGATCGGCAAGTATGTGGGTACGTTAATGCCCGTGATTTTCGGATTGTACGGGATTTTCGGTCTTATGGCGAACTACCCTGTCGCTGAGGCTCTTTTGAACATAGTGAGGGCGGTTATCATTCTTTATCCCCCTTTTGTCCTCTTTGCCGTGCTGCACACCTATGTCATCAGACATCGAAAAAGGTTCTTGTACGCCACAAATATCGTAAAGCCAGGCGAAATCTGCGCCGGGGCGCCCGGACCCATAGTGACCCCAGAATACCCCTCATGATCGCCGCGGCGGCGGGGCTTGAAAAGGAATAGTTGAATTGTTGCTCGCCCAACGAGCCGATCCATTCATTGTCGAGGGCCGGGGAAAATTGCCACTTTGAAGTAGAGTGCACCATGGAAAGACCCCCGGCGGCCATGACCTTTGTGATCCCTAGTCCTCGCTCGAACGTGCTTTCAGACCATCCATAAGATCTTTAGCGCTGATGTTTCCCTTTACCCCCATTTCGCCAAAGAGATCGATAGTCTCAGTCAGCGTCAGGTTGAGCAGATCCGCCGCTTCCCTGAGGGTTAGCTTGCCCCTCTCGTATGACTTGGCCACATACACCTCAAAACCAAGCCTTGCGAGCTTCCGCAAGGAACTGTTCTTTTCGAGCTTCTCGGAACGGGCCACATAGTCTATCGCCCTCTCGATCTCCTCGGGGATCCTTATCGATTTGACATTCATGCCCTTTCCTCCAGCAGAAGTTTGGTGACGCTGTATTCCTCATCGCTGATGAAGACTGAGAGCGCATCGAGCCGCTGCAAGGCCGTCTTCCGGTCAATCTTGCCTTTTTCGTATTGGGCGTGAATGAGCAAGGCAGGGACCGTGAATGGGATCCCCGCTGAACGAAGGTTGCGGATCAATTTGGCGTCATCGGTAGCTATGACCGTGTAACGGCCTTCCTTAAAGGCATCGATAAGAGCCTGATCTCCGGTCGAATGATGGGGCGAAGATTCCTCGGCTATCGCTATTAACCCGTCCCGGATATTTTGATCTACCAAGTCGGCATCCGGCTGACCCTTGATCCTGCCGGCTTCAACCACCTCGCGTTGCACGGTCCGAGGAATGACAACTTCCGTAAGCCTGCAAATCGGCTCCTTCAGTCCGGATTTCGTTAGGGCAAGGAACTCGGGAAGTTCCTCAAAGCATGAGGTCTCATCACCAGTAAAGAATAACAGGGGGCACCCCTTGTTAGTCCAGACTCTCTTTTTTTTCCAATACTAGCCTGACAATGCAGGAACGTACGTAGAGACAGGGACGAACAGGTGGCGGAAGCAAACCTGAAAATCGGAAGGATGTCCCCAAATCTGTCTCTAATCGAAGTCGCACACCCATCGGCCGATGATCTCGTGGTTCGCCATCGCCCGGTGCACGTCGTTGATCTCTTCGAGCTTGAATTTTCTGCCGATCAGCTTCGCCAAGTCTATGTAGTCGCCTCTCAGGATCATATCCATGAACCTCGGCAGATCATAGGCGATCCTCACGTTGCCGTAAAGGGTCCCGAGAATGTTCCTGTTGTGCGGAGGCGTCAGGGTGAGCGGGAGAGGCGTTGTCGTCTCCATGGGAGGAATCCCCGCCTGGATCAGCGTGCCCCCGATGCCCAACGACCAGTAAGCCTGCACTATGGCGCCTGGGTCGCCGGCAGCCTCAAAGCAGAATTTTGCGCCCCCGCCGGTGAGCCTGCTGGATCCTCGGGACCGGGTCTTCCACGGCGCTGTCGATGAAATGAGTTGCGCCGAACTCTTTTGCCGCCGCCTCCTTTTTGCCGTTCAGGTCTACGGCGATGATAGGATGGGCGCCTCTCAGTTTGGCACCCTGGACCATGTTGAGCCCCACGCCGCCGACCCCAAAGATCGCGACGGAATCCCCCGTTTTTACCTGGGCGACGTTGAGGACTGCCCCGTAGCCCGTCGGCATGCAGCAGCCGAGAAAACATGCCTGGTCGAGGGGCAGGGCGTCGGGGATCTTGATCGCTCCTCCTTCCGGGAGCACCATGTATTCGGCGAAGCCGGACACAAAGACATGATGGTTGAGTCTGGCGCCCTTTGCGTCGGTCAGCCGGGAAGTCCCATCAGGCAGCGCCCCTTGAGGCTGCATCGTGTGGCAGTGGGTGCAGATATAGGGTCGTCCGCTGACGCACATCTCGCACCGGCCGCAAGGGACCATCCAGGTCGCCGCCACGCGGTCCCCCCGCTTGAGGGCCGCCACCCCGGCTCCTACCTCTTCGACGACGCCTGCTGCCTCGTGGCCGATCACAAGGGGCTTAGGAAATGCGTGCATCGATTCGACGGCTGAAAAATCCGAATGGCAGTACCCGGTAAACTTGGTCTTCACCAGGACTTCGTTCGCCTTGGGCGGCGCCAGGTTTACTTCTTCAACCGAGATAGGCTTGCCGTGCTCCCTGCATACCGCCGCTCTCATTTTCATGGCCGTTTCCTCCTTGCCACAGTTTATCAACCGAAGTTGGGCAGCAAAAGCAGTCCGATAGTTGCGTCAGATTCTTCTTTCGAAAGCGCTCTCCTCTGGGACCGGCCCTCCTGCTACGGTTTACTCATGGTGAAACGATTTTGTCAATTCAATTCCATAGCGTGAGCCGTTGTTCCGGCACAAACAGGGAAGGGGTGTCCCCTATGCTCCTCCTCTCCCTTAGCCTCTTCCTGATTCTGCCGACTACACTTTAGTTCGCCCCCGGTTGGGGCCCCTACAGGCTAATTTGCCTGATTTGGAGTCAAGATGTTCAATATCTTCAAGGGTTGGTTAGGGGAGAAGACCACGCAGCTGGGGATGTGGATAAACCTCGACAGCAAGATCTACAAGCGTTTTCACGATCTGATCTTGACTCACGGAAGCCGGACGACGCAGATAGACCATGTTGTGCTTTCCCCATATGGACTATTCGTCGTCGAGACAAAGAACCTCGACGGCTGGATTTTCGGCAGTGAAACGGACAAGGTCTGGACCCAGGTCTTGCACGGGTCAAAACGTACGTTTCAGAACCCTCTCCATCAGAACTACGGGCACACAAAGGCATTGGCGGAACACCTGCAGGTGGATCATAGCCGGGTCCATTCCATCGTGTTCTTCATTGGGGAGGCAGAATTGAAAACGGTACTGCCTTCCAACGTGATGACATCGGGGCTTTCCGATTATGTCGAGCGGTTCCGCGCAGTCGTCTTCTCTGCTGCTGAAATGGCGTGGATCGAGGACGAGTTGTCGAGGCTCGAGAACGGTTCCTCAGCCTCGACGAGGGAACACATCGCCAATGTCAGAGAGAGGTATTCCAGCAACACGACCTGTCCCAAATGCGGAAGCCCTCTTGTCACAAGAATTGCGAGGTGGGGGAATAGTACTGGAAAATCGGTTCTCGGATGTTCGGGCTTTCCGAAATGCAGATACACAAAGAGCGAGGGGAGGGACGGCGCTTAAGCCGTGCCAAGCCCATTAAAGATCATCACTCCCTGGTGGATGCGCCGAAAGAGAGCCGCTCGATAATCTAATATTCAACTTCTCTTGCATTGCCCGAATACAAGTGGTAATAACTTCTGAACTCCATGCGTGAAAGGGTAAGGAGGCATGCGTAAGAACTCCGGTAGAGCGAATGAACGTTTGGACCTTGCAGATGTTATCGAGGAGAAGGCTCTCTTCAACTCCCGGGCTTCGAATTACCTCCTACCAGGAGACCGTGATGTAGAGAGCAACGGTTCCTTCTCTTTTCCGGTCTTTAGACCGGAGGGTCAGAGATTTGGGCAGTGTTTGCTCCTTGGTCACGGTCTCAATGAAACCTCATACCTCAAGCTGAATTACTGGGCGAAAGCCCTCTGTCACAAGCTGAAAATGCCAGTCTTAATATTTCCGCTTTCCTTTCATTTAAACAGAAGACCCTCTTCGTGGCTAATGAGGATGCGCAGCCTGTCCAGATCGAGGTCAGAGATAAAGGAGAATCGCTGTTCTTCTCCTTTCAATGCGGTGATAAGCCACCGACTTGCTGAAATGCCGGAACGTTTTTTCCGTGGTGCGCTACAGAGCTACTGCGATACAAAAGATCTTTTCCTCCTCATAAGGAAAGGGCAATTTGAAACGATGACCGGGAGAGGGGAGCAGATCCTTGCGCCGACAGCCAGAATCAATTTCCTCGGCTATTCCATCAGCGGTTATCTTTACTTAGCTCTCGCCATGCTTATGGGGGATGACCTCTTGAGCGATTCGCAGGTCGTGCTATTCAGCAGCTGCACCCACATTCGGGACATGAACCCCGTCAGCGTCCTGGTCATTGATGGGGATGCTTTCCGCCGGTCAAAACAATTCTATGAGGAAGGATACAAAGAACAGGCATCCCGGGAATTGCGCTGCTGGTTGGAAGAGGAAGAAACCGGATTATGGTTCAAACGGCTCTTCTTTAACGAGGGGGGAAGAGATCGGCTACACGATTTTACCAGAACCCTTTCCAATCGAATTCTCATCATAGGAGACCCGCAAGATGAGGTCTTTCCCCTCGAGGCAATTAAGGCGAACCTGGGCGGATTTTTGAATTGCCGTGCCATGGCCCTCGGGAGACATGAATTTCCTTTCAATATTTCTGACCTGTTGGGGAAGAGTTTCCAAGCACTTGCAGAAGAAATCAGGGGAAGTGAATTTCCATCCGACAAATATCGGGATACATTTGCTGAATGGATTGATGTCATAAGAGATTTTTTGTGTCCGGCCGGTGCCGCCGTTAGTGCCGACTTCGAATCCTAATCCTCAACTTCAAGGATCGCATTCAGATCAACGTTTGGTAGGTGAAGGCAGTGAAGAACGCCCCCTTTGGCCTCCTTCGCTGCTGGCTTACCGAATTGAAAAATTGACGTCCTGCTTTTGCCGCAGGAGGGGTACGATTCAATTGTCAAAGAGCAAAAAGAGAACCGGCCGTGCAATTATTGGGGCTCGCGTCGCCTCCTCCGGTGGCATAAGCCCGCGGAGCCGCCCCTCAACAAAAGGAAGAGACGCAAAGGCTGGACCTTGTGGGCTATTGGATCGGCTCACCTGCCGGCATACTAGGCTCTCTCATCAGGTAACAAAAGTACACACATTTTCATTTTTCGCCACTCCGGCGATTCTCCCGATTGTGGCGCAAACAGGCCATAAACAGGGAAAGCATGCTTCTTTCCCTCCTTAGGTCGGCTCTCCCCATTTCCTCGTCTTTTCCTACAGCGCCAAGGGCAAAAGCCATTTCAAGCGATCCGAGAAAAGTACACATTTATTAGCTCCATGCGATCACAATTGCGCCCGAAGAGCGCATAAACCGGGTTTTCCAGACCCCTTTTCGATAAGAAGACCTCCCGCCCCACGGACGTGGACTCGTCCTGTTTCTCTCCCGATTGACCATGTCTCGCTCTCTTCGATCGTTCATAGCGGCTGACTGCCCTCTCGTCATATATATAGCATTAAGCTAATATCATGTCAACAAAAATCGACATTCCCGAAAGAACGTCCAGTGGCTCTGGCGTATTCCCATGACCCCAGGCCGCACCCCGAGACCTGCCAAAACTAAAGATGCAAAGGGCATCCCCAAAGTTGCCCCACTAAGAGTCACTCTTTGTGTTCCAAAGTAAGGAAGGTTTGATCTTGGTGGAAGGATGTCGTGACGAGGGGTATAATTAGGTCCATGGAGGACTCATGGGCGCCTTTGCAGAAAAGGATATTCTCGATCTAAGCGTCTCTGAACGCATTCAACTTGCCCAGGACATCTGGGACAGCGTGGCTCAGGTTCCGGAATCCTTGGCCCTGAGTGACGAGGAAAAGGCCGAAATCGAACGCCGGCTTGAGGAGGCCTATCACAAAGACCCTGACGGGGGGTCCCCGTGGGCTGTCGTTCGGGATAGGATCAGAAGCGGCTGAAAGAAAGAGGATAGTGGTTCTTTCTGTGTTTCATGTGAAGCGAAATCCGCAGGCATGGAAGAAGAGAACGTGACCTCAGAACCGGTTGCCGCAGCAGACGGGTAACGAGAATGCCTTGCCAAAACTAAAAAAGTAACGGGCGTCCCCAAAGTTGCCCAAAGTCCCTGGCCGGTAAGTGAAAGCAGTGAAGAACGTCCCCTTTGGCCCTTTGGCCTGCCGGAACGGGGATGCGAGACCTGCCAAAACTAAAAATGTGATTCGTGAGAAGCAACTCGGTTTTCTGGGATAACGACGGGTAGTGGCCTTACACTTTTCTCATGATTACGCGAAGTTACAAATACTGCGATATGAGCAATCAACACAAAAGTGAGTTACTTCTCAGGAATCAAATGTAACGGGCGTCCCCAAAGTTGCCGCCCGGTCCTTTATGTCCGCATGAGGCATCGGGGTCATAAGGGGATTGGAGAGCGGCCCCTTCGCTTTTCTTTTTCACCTCAACGGATTCGTTGTTTATCTGGCACTGTTCCGAGAGAAGACGTTTCATCAACTGGTAGGGCTCTTCGTCTGAGAGGTCCTTCTCGAAGAGCACGACAAGCTCATAGAGATACTGCGCCAGCTCTTCCAGTTTGACCTTCTGTTCGGCAGGGCCTAATCCGAACCAGCCTTCAGGTTCTGTTGCATGCCATTCCTGAATTGCCTTCGGAACCCGCGAGAACTGCTCCTCGCGTAAGCTCTTGAGAAAATGGCCAAGGGTGTGTGAGAACAAGACTACTCTTCCCCGAACGCGTATGTTGGAGATAATATGGGTGGAATCGAGGCGCTGGTGAGCTACCGAGAGACCGAGCCCCAAAAGGGCCGAATCTCTTACATTATCGAATACCGCACGGATGAGCTTCATCTCAGGATCTTGTGAAGCCAACCGTCTTCGGAACTCGACGAGGGAGCGGCGGGAGAGGTAGTCTTCTTCATCGTGTGCGTCCAGGGCATAGCGCCATCGTATGTCAAAGCTGTAGGCATCCAGGGCTTCCTGGTCGCTTACATCGTTCCACTCCTGCAGAAGACAAAGACCTAAAAGACGGGCAACGCTGAAGTTGGGGCGACCTGTCTTCCCATAAAGCATTGCGTAGCGATCTTCGTTCCTGAACAAGATCGGGAGGATTTCGCATCGGAACAGGTGTGCCCATGAGGATTCGAGGCGGGTGCGCAATGAGGGAGATACCTTCGTCTCTATACCGAACAGCTTCATCTGGGGAGAAGTTTTCTTATACATGCATCAGTATACCATTGTACTTACTTAAATACAATATTTAGGTGACAAAAACGTCAAACAAGAGGGAGTTACTTCTCAGGAATCAAATGTAACGGGCGTCCCGAAAGTTGCTGACCTAACACGCTGTCAAGAAGAAAATGGCGGTGCCGTGGTATGGAAGCATGAAAGCGATCCGGGCTGGCAAAGGCCTATGGCGAGCGCAAGGCGGCTCTGAAAATGTCACAATTTCAATTGCGTTCCCTGTCCCAGCCGGGTTCTTCTTTCACCTATTGAAGGAAGCACAAAAAGGCGATATTATGCTGTACTACATCTTGCAACGGTTGATTCCCCGGAAAAGACAGTGAGGGCGTCAATTGTGCAGGATCAGAAGGCAGATAGGGTAAACCGAAGGAGAGGATAACAATGGGCGTCTTGTCTGGAAGACAAATCTCCGCTCTGGTGAAGGAAGGTGGACTAAAAATTACACCTTTTGAACCAACGTTATTACAACCTGCCTCTTACGATCTCCGTGTAGGTTCTAAAATCCTTGCTAGTCCTCTTAGTTCGGAAAAACTCGGCATGGTAGTCGAATTGAATGAAAAAGAACCAAGTTACAGAATTCATTCTGGGCAAATGGTCAGCGTGTTATCTTATGAAAAATTGGAATTGCCATTGAATGTTTGTGGCAGATTTGGAATCCGCTCTAACCTTGCAAGAAGGGGAATAAATGCTTTTGGAGGATTGCAGATAGATCCGGGGTGGAGGGGGCGTCTCAACCTGAGTCTCTTAAATGTAGGCCCTGAGCCGATAACAATTACTCTTCATGAACCTCTCTTTAGTGTCGAATTCTCAAGACTTGAAGAACCCGCAGAAGGATATTCAGGCGATTATCAGGATCAAGACGATTTCCCGGCTGATCAATACAACTATATTCTCTCAGCTCGAACCACGAGCCTCGCTGAAATCCCCCTTTTGAGGAAGGAAATGGTTCGCGTCAGCGCGTTGATGGAAGAATTAATTGAAGAATTTCTACCCGATCCAGATGAAGGGCTCGAATTAAGGCCAAGCGTCAAAGAAAGATTACTAAAGTCTTCCAGACTTCCGCGGAGCTATCTTATACCTTCTGCCGAGATGAATAAGAAGCCTAATTGAGTTGAATCTATGCCTCTTTTCTTTGTTCCAGATGCTCTTGATGGCATTCCCCAGAATGAGAGGGTGCGTCTAGAAAGAAAAATAGACTGGCTGTGGGTTAACCGTATGGTGATCACACATTTCCCTTTGCGTGGGGAACTATCTGGGTTTTTCAAACGACGGGTGGGAAATTATAGAATCATCTATACTTACGATAACCCGTCAGACGATATGGTCATCCATCTTGTAGGTCTTAGAGATTCGATCTATCAGGATATCTGCCGATAACAACCGCCACCCATGCCATACAACGCTCCTCTCTAGAACAAATTAGGACACTACCAGCCTTCGCCTTCGACCCTCCCTTTTCCAATGGCTCTCCGTACCCCTCGATCTATCCGCGCCGTCCTTCGGTGACAGGGCTGAAAGAAATCTTGTTGACCTTCTCTCGGCAGGGTGTAGAATGGAAGAAAGTGTGTCGCGAAGAAGGGGAAGAAGGGCGGGCGGCGGGTTGCTGAATTACGGAAGGACGGCCCCGTCGGGCCCGGGCGGAAGTCATTGGACAACTTTCCGGATGGTAACAGGAGGCGACCAGTAATTCACCTTGGGCAGCGACGCCCCTGAAGGTGCCCCCCAAGTGAGAGGCGCACATGGCACTAGCGAACGGTACATCTACGCAGGAACCAGCGCCTATTCTCCAATCTTTACGTGGCCTTGTCCAAGCAGGAGAGCGGTCTCTATCGAAGCCGCTTCTGAGGCCCCTGGAGGTGGGCTGGTGGACAGCAACTGTTAGGTCGGCTCTCTCGAAAATCTACGGTAAAGCCGGACCACAACTGTCGCAGTTCCCTGAAGTGAGGGCTGGCCTTTCCGCCGACCAGGTAAGAGAGGAGCTTGGCAAACGGGTGGCGCACCTTGGCCGGCTTGTAGCCGCTTTGGATAATCTGCCTTCGGTCACGGAAAAGGGTCTTTATGGAAGGCGGGTCTTCATCGGGCATGGTCGGTCGTTATTATGGATGGTGCTCAAGGATTTCATCGCTGATCGGCTGGGCTTGCCATGGGACGAGTTCAATCGAGAGGCTCCCGCAGGGCATGCTACTACAGAAAGACTGCAAGCGATGATGTCGCAAGCTGCTTTTGCATTTCTTATCATGACCGCTGAAGAGGAGCACGCAGATACTACGATGCATGCCCGCCCTAATGTGATCCACGAGGTAGGGCTATTTCAAGGGCATTTGGGCTTCTCGCGGACAATCGTAATGCTGGAGGAAGGTTGTTCTGAGTTCTCGAATATTGTGGGTCTATCCCAGATTCGCTTTCCTCGGGGCGATATAACCGCTCGATTTGAAGAAATACGCCGGGTCTTAGAAAGAGAGCGATTGCTATAATTGATTCCCCATGGCGCAGAGAGTGGCGAAGACGGCCCCCCTGAGAGAGCAAGATGCGATGCTTTCTGAGCTACAACAAGGCCGATAAGGAATTAGCGCGTTCCATCAGTGCCCACATGGCTCTCACAGGGATTGAGCCTTGGTTTGATGAGTGGGAGATTCAGGCGGGCGACTCCATCCCCGGCAAGCTTGACGATGCACTTCTTGCGTTCGATGCGTTTGTCCTAGTATGGTCTGCCAACGCCAGTCGGTCTGATTGGGTGCGACAGGAGCTTCGCAGTGCGGTCATGCGCTGTATGAGCGATAACTCTGCCAAGATTATTCCGTGCCTACTCGACCAGACTCTATTGCCACCGCTTATTTCAGACCGTCGTGGCGTCGATTTTAGCAACCTAAAGAAGGTATTGAGGAGCTGCTTGGAGACCTCACGGGCTCACGTACACGTCGACAAAGGCTTCTGGCGATACAGGCTGCACTTGATGAAATGGATGTGGAATGGATCACGCATCCGGCACTACCTCCGATGGTATGCTGCCCGAAGTGCGGCGAGACGGAAGCCCTGGAATCATGGGAGCAGATGGACTACGAAAGAGGGGACCGTTATGCCGGTCTTCAATGTAAGAACTGTGGCTGGTCTGATGGCGGTGAGGTTTAGTCCTTGCACCACCATGGTTCTAGGATCTTAAGTTCTTAAGAGGGCCGCCTTGTGCCGGCTTGACGGGTAAATACAGTGGTGAAGAAGAAGAGCAAAACGATGTTGACAAGGGCCAGAGACAAGCCCGTTCGGGTACCACGCTTTGATTACCCGGATGACGAGAAAAAGTATGATTGGTTAGGGATGCTTCTTGATGCTTACCATATAGTGGACGAAGCCAGCAAGGCGGGTATCGTGAAGGAGCAGAAAGTACGGGGACAAGAAGTCGCATGTAAAAAGGGTTGTTTTCACTGCTGCATAAATCATGAAATCCCGATCACCGAAATCGAACTTTCAGGTATCTCTTGGTTCGTATCCGAAAAACTGACAGGAAATGTACGGCAGACTGTAAAAAAGCAACTCTTGCAGTATCGCGAATCGAGCGCTTGTCCATTCTTGACCGAAACGGTATGCTCAATCTATCCAGTTAGACCGTTGGCCTGCCGTTCTTTCTTCATATTTGGACCCCCCTGCGAGTTGAATGTAGACCCTTTGAAGACGAGGCCAGGTGATATTTGGAGCCCTGGCAGGCAAGTTGCGATGAAAGTTGCGGAGAGAATCTTGCCGTTTTGGGGCATAACAAAGGCCAAGGATCGGGTAGAGGCGTTTGAAAGTGGTTTCATCCTGGAGGTATCAGTACCTATGCATACCTGTAAATGGAAAAACCTGGTGCTGACGATGGGATCTTTGAATAGTCAGGGGGGCAAATGGGATGCTCTTAAGTTCTGATTGCTGAAAAGTAACTCACTTTTGTCGTGGGGTCTCACAATATGCTATTTGTAACATGGTGTAAACACTTGCAAGTGCCGGCGTGCTGCCCGCCATCATTCCGAGATATCGAGTTACTTCTCAGGAATCATTTGCTAAGAGCGTCCCATTGCGTCCGAGGCCGACCGATTGAAAAGAGATAGCAGAGCCAGAAGACACTTCTCAAAGAAGCAGCCCCATACAGAGATAAAGCATGCCATCTTTGCGGAGGTTCTGAAGACTTCTCTCTATATCGCCAACATCCTTGTAAGAAGCAAGGATGAGGCCTTTACCTATATTGATCTCTTTGCTGGCCGGGGGGATTTTGAAGATGACGAGGAAGGATCCCCAATGATAGCATTTGACACTATCGAACGGCATATTCTGCAGCAATCGGGTCCCGGTAATCACTTCGGAAAGATACAAATTGTCGCGATAGATAACGACGAGGAAACTGCGAAACATCTCAGGGAAGGGTTGGGCCAGAGAAGAGAGAATAGCATGGTCCAAAAAGAGGCTCTTGAGGTATACACGGGAGATAGGAACTGGGAGACTTATGATACCGAGATAAGACAGCTGTTGTCCAGCTTAGGTGGGGCTTCATCTTTGCCGATCCATTCTCGACGGAACTGGATATTGAGAAGTTGATCTGCACAATGGAGGCACACAAGGCCCGCAAGGACATTCTGGTATTCACAAACTACAGAACGCTGTCGAGGCAATCTCATAGAAAACATGCTAATGATGTTGAGCGAGTATGTAGGTCGTTGGGAATCAAGGAAGAGCAGATAAATGAGACTGACGATTTTCTGCAGTTGTTCGGGGCCGCGTTGAAGCAAAAATTCGCTTTGCTCAAGGATTTTACGATCGGAGTGGCCATTCCTGTGACGGTCGGGGGAAAACTTATCAAGGCAGACTATTTCTACCTCATACTCGCTACAAACAGCATCGTGGTCGCCGATAGCTTTCTTCTTGCCTATGAAAATGTCGTGAAGATAGAGAGGGGCTCTGGTAGTTGGGGCAATCTGTTTGAAGGGGATGACATATTGGACATCTTTTCACGCAGCAAGGTAAAAACGTTGTCTCTCCGAGAATTGATGGAGGAACTTTGGGATAGTTTCCTATCGTGGAAAGGTGCAATAAAAGGTCCGGGCTACGAAATCCCGACTATCAAAAATACTGTTGATAAGCTGAACGCTTTACATGTGCAAAACAAGCTTGAGTTCGTGAAAAGCGAGTGTTCCAGTACAGAGCGGCCCGAGCAGGGACAGCGCCGGGAAATCTGGCTTATTCGAAGATAAAGAGCGGACGCGATACGGAACAGATAAAGATACACTTAAAGAAGCAACTCTGACGGCTTCTCGTTGCGTTTGTGCGGCATTTCGTCCCAGTAACGCCCGTCCAATAACCTTCCAGTCTTCTTTCGATTCACTCCGCCCCATTGTTTGAAGAAGAATGGGATTTTGGCCAGTTCGCATTTATCCCGAATTTGTCTGACCCACTCTGGGTCCATAGGACGTGCCCCGGGGCCGCTTTCACCACCAACAATGACCCAATCAACACCCAGCAGAGACAACTCAGGCAAGGCCGACAACAGCGGCTCTATCGAGAGGAATTTTATCTTCGCCCCAGTTGACCGAAGGTTGCCGATCCTATCAACGTAGTCGGCAGCTTCAACCGTTACTCCCATCCAAATGTTGTCAGCCCATTTCAGCCTTGGAGCAAGATCCTGCAGCCTGCTCCCTCGTTTTGTAAGAATCTGAAATATATGATTGCTGGCCTTGTTCATGGTGTCAAAGACAGACTGAATAAATGGCAGAGGCACCTCATCATGAAAGAGATCGCCCATACTGTTCACAAAGACAAGTCGCCTTCCCTTCCAGGAAAGTGGCTTGGAGACCTCCTCTTCATGCAGTCGTACCAAAAACCCGTCGCGATACTTTTTCACCCCCATTTCTCTCAGTCGGTTGGCATATCGCGCCGCGTAGCAGTTTTGGCAGCCGCTGCTAATTTCTGAACAACCCGTGACTGGATTCCAGGTCGTCTCCGTCCATTCTATTTTTGACTTGTCCGCCATCTAGCGTTTCCCGATCTCGGCCTCACGGTTTTTCAGGCCGTTCACTGAGGTAGCCTGATTTGCACTTCTCGTCACGCATATAGTACGGGGAGAGTGAAAGACCGTCAATCGTTTTTCTGCAACTAGCCCACCAGCGATAAGAAGATTGGCCTTGGCTCGCCCGCCCACTTAGCGCTGGTCTCTCGGGGCATCGGGGGAGGTAAGCGCTGTTGCCATCTGCGTTGTGTAGCCGTTGCAAAATCGCTCTTTATTGTGGCAATCCTCGCCTCGGACGAGCCCGCCGACTGACCCACTTGCACGAGCAGCCACGAGGCAGACATAGCCGTCCTTAGCACCCCCCTGTTCCTTCGGCCTCAAGGGCCGCAGTATACAGTGTGCGCAAGCAACCTATGGAAGCCGGACCTGCGGGCCAAGATGATACAGGTCCGCGTGAATGGACGACGGCATGGAGGGATCGATGAGGTGTGGATGAGATGGGAGGCTTGCTGGCCGAGGATAATACTTCGCGTATATCCGAAAGCGCAAGACGCAGCAGATCGCCGCAGATCGCGATTCCTCCAGGCCGCCGTCCAGGCACCTATTTACACTGGTTTCTTCAGGCTCCTGCAGTACGCAGTGTACCGGCGCGCCCGCGCATCCCTCCCACTCACCAAATCCGCCGCCAGCACGTACGGCTTTACCGTCTGGACATTGACGATCGCTGAATCCAGGCCCGCATTGACCACCAGCGCCATAAACACCGTGTTGATATAGCCCCGGGACGGAAGACCGAAAGAGATATTGCTCGCCCCCATGCAGAGGTTGAGCCCCAGCTCTTCCTTGACGAGGCGCATGGTCCTGATCGTCGTCTCTGCGGCCTTCGGATTGATGCCCACCGACTCCGCGAGACAGTCCGCGACGATGCGGTCGCGGCTGATGCCCATACTCTCAGCCCGTGCGACGATCTTCTTGAGCACCTCCAGCCTCGCCTCGGGCGTACTCGGTATGCCTGCGCTGTCCGTGGCAAGGGCCACGACAGGCGTGTTGTACTTCAGCACCATGGGCAGGACATCGTTGATCACGTTCTCTTCGCCCGTGATCGAGTTGACGAGCGGCGTTCCGACGTTGAGGGCGAGGGCAGCGTCGAGGGCAAGGGGGTTCCTGCTTTCGATGGCGAACGGCACGTCGACGATCTCAATAAGCTCGCCCACCAGCTTGGGAAGCACCGTTGTCTCGTCGATGCCGAAGGCACCCACGTTGATGAGGATCATGTCGGCCCCGGCCGCGACCTGCGACAAGGCCTCTCTCTTTGCCGGCCCCGTGTCTCCGGCCAGGAGTGCCTCTTTGATGCCGCTCTTCCCAAAGGGATTGATCCGCTCACCGATGAGAACCGTCGGCAACCCGTCGCCGAAGAAGACTTCCTTTCCCTTTGGTCCCACTACTCTCGTTTTCATGAAACTACACCTCCGGAATGAATGTTCCACCCTCTAGGAGCGTGATTGTCGAGCGAGTTTCCGCCGGTTCAAGTCTTCATCAAACGGCCCGATAATGGCGGTTTCAGGTCATTAGTGTAGCACAGTCGAGCGGGCAAGAAAAGGCTTCGGGTCGACATGCAGGTTAAGGCCGGTCCGCCTGAAGGAATCGCGATATTTGGCGCCCTCTTCACCACGTGGCCTCCGATATACGAAAGTATTATCTGCGGCCGACGTGGTTCAGATGGCATCCAAATCTCACGGTCCCTCCATGCGCACCGTCCATTTGCCGCCGGAATTGAACCAATGGTCGTCAATTCCGGCATTTAGAGGACCTCACGGGCTACTGGATCGGCGGCCTGCCGGTATACCAAGCGGGAGGGCCGCCTCAGATTTTGAAAAGGCAAGGTAGTCTTTATGTGGGCTGCGCGGCAGTGTGGGATTGATAGGGTATGTCCATAACGACGGGTCCGCCGCCCGAACGGGGAAAAGGACTCTCGTAACGCAACGCCCGCGGGTTCCTTTCCGCCGCTTGTCGAACAAGTGCGAACAAACGGCATTGACCTTATCGGGTTGGGCCCTATATCCAGCGGTAATTGCAGAAGCTGGGTATGCATTTCACTTAAGCTAGGGGACGTGGGGCAGATTTTGCGCAGCGGAGCCGTCGGGGTCACGTACATCCCTGCCGATAGAGAGTTTGACAAAAAATGCAGTAGGTTGTACATTATTGACTAAACGTTAAACTCATGGAGGGGGTCATGGCTAGGGTCAAGACATTGGCGAAAGGCCAAATAGTTATTCCGGCGGATCTGCGAAAGAAATACCACATAGAGCCGGGCAAGGAATTGCACCTTATGGAGTATGGCGACGTCATGTACCTCATACCTCCAGCCGACGATCCGATAGAGGCGGCAACGGGCATTCTCCCCGAAAGACCCTCTCTCTCCCGAGAGTTGCTTAAGGAACGGAAGAAGGACGCCCGGTGACGACAAAGACATATGTTTTTGACAGTTATGCCCTCCTCAAGGTCTTTCAGAAGGAAGAAGGATACCAAAAGGTCGTGGGGCTTCTTCAGGATGCGTCGGCGTCCGGTGGGCGTGCCCTTATGAACGCCATAAACTATGGAGAAATCATCTACATCATTAAGAGAGCTTTCGGCGACCAGAAGAAAATCGAATGTCTCGCGGCGATCGAGCGGTTGGGTATCGAAATCCTTTCCGTCCCGAATGAACTGATTTTCAAGGCAGCCGAGTTAAAGGCCGAGTTCAGTATTTCCTATGCGGATTGTTTTGCCCTTGTCACCGCCCTAGAAAACAAGGCGGCCCTCGTAACCGGAGACTCTGAATTCAAAAAGGTCGAGCATCTCGCCAAGATCGTTTGGGTATGAAAAATGGATCCCGTCATCCGCCGGGATGACGCAAGGGCCCTCCCAGACTGGCGCGGGACCCCTAATGTTGTTGCTGTGCGTATTTTGGCCGTTGCTTTTTCATCGCCGGGTCAGTCAGCTGCTAGACCCGGCGGCGTGTGGACGGTCCGCCTGGAGGGATCAAGGATCGTTTTCCCCGCCTTGGAAAAACGATCGCGTGAGGTGGGGATGCAATCTGAGCCGGGTTGGCCGAGGATAATACTTGCCGTATATCCGAGGCCGCCCGGCGAAGAGGGCGCCCCAGATCGCGATTCCTTCAGGCGGACCGGCCGGACCTCGAACCCCAGGAACCCACCCTTTCCTTCCGTTCTTTCCTGCGACCAGATCGTGGATGCGTTGCACCCCCAAAGCCGAGGCGCGGCGCGGTTAATTTGCTTGACAATCGGCGCCTTTCCCTCTATATTGTTAGACTCAAAACGGGAAACTGCCAATGATTATCAAACTTTACGATATAGAGCAGGGCATATCGGCCAAGGGGAGACTGGACGGAAACCGGTTCAAAAGACCGGAGGACAGCGACATCTCTTTCCTGTCTCCCGTCGAGTACGATCTGAGGATAAGCAAGTCCGGCGACAACGTCTGGGTGCAGGGCCCGGTGCGGGCGAGGCTCTCCATGACGTGCGACCGCTGCCTCGAGGAGTTCGCCTATACCGTCGAATCGGAATTGGACATAGAGCTCCTCCCCAAGGCAGTCCGCTAAAGACCCCGGAAGTCGAGTTGCAAACGGACGAGATGAACCTATATTACTTCGAAGGAGAAGAGATAGACCTCGACCCTTACGTCTTCGAGGAGGTCATGCTCAATCTACCTATAAAAGCTCTCTGCTCGGACGCCTGCGAGGGCATATGCCCGAGCTGCGGTCATAACCTCAACATCGAGCACTGCCACTGCGAGACAATCGCGGGCAGTACCCTTGCTGAGAAGCTCAAGCCATTTCTCAAAGAGCGCTAAGGAGAAGACAATGCCCGTTCCAAAAAGAAAAACCTCGAAATCCCGGAGAGACAAGCGGCGAACCCACTACAAGCTCGCATCCCCCGGAGTCATCCTCTGCCCAAACTGCAAGGAACCCACCCAACCTCACCGGGTCTGCCCCAAGTGCGGGATGTATAGGGGCAGAAAGTACCTGGCGGTCGAAGAACTCTAGCCGTATGGCGAGAATAGCAGTCGATGCTATGGGCGGGGACCATGCGCCCCTCGCCGTGGTGAGAGGGGTTGAGGCAGCAGTTGCAGAGCATGTCGCCGACGTCGTGCTGGTGGGTGACGAGAAGGTCATCAGCCCGCTGCTTAAGAGCCGGTCCAACATCGAAATCGTCCACACGCCCGTGGTCGTGACCATGGACGATTCGCCGTCGATCGCCCTGCGCCGCAAGAGAGATTCGTCGATGAACAAGGCCTTCACCCTCCTGAAAGAGGGCAAGGTGGATGGGGTCGTCTCCGCGGGCAATTCGGGCGCTGCCATGGCCTTTGCCATCTTTACCCTCGGGCGCATCCCCGGGGTGGAGAGGCCGGCCATCCTCACCGTCCATCCTAACGTGCTCGGCTCCCTGTCCGCCCTCCTCGACGCGGGCGGCAACGTGGACTGCAAGCCGTCCCATCTCGTCCAGTTCGCCCTTATGGGCGACGTATTCGCGAAGCGCATCCTCGGCATCGAGTCGCCGAGGATCGGCCTCTTAAGCAACGGAGAGGAGGAGACCAAGGGGAACGAGCTCACCAGGGAGACCCATGCCCTGCTCAAGACCCTCCATCTCAACTACAGCGGCTATGTGGAAGGGAACGACCTTTACAACGGGAAGACCGATGTGGTTGTCACCGATGGGTTCGTCGGCAACGTGGCCCTGAAAGTGAGCGAAGGGCTCGCGGAGCTGATGATCGCCTTTCTCAAAGAACGGGTAGGCAAAAGCACGAAGTCGAAGATGGGCTACCTGCTTCTCGCGGACGTGTTCAAGGCCATGGCCAAGACCTGCGACTATTCCGAGTACGGGGGCATGCCGCTGGTGGGCGTGGACGGGGTCTGCATCATCTGCCACGGCAAGTCGAACGAGCGGGCCCTCAAGAACGCCGTAATCCAGGCGAAGGGCTTCGTCGGAAAGAACCTCAACGGACACATCAAAGACGCGATGGAGGTATACGCGTCCAAGCCACGTAACAAGGAGCTATAGCATGGACTACTTCCTGACGGAAGACCAGAAGGAGATCAAGAAGATCGCTCGCAGGATAGCGGAAGAGAGGGTCGTCCCTGTTCGGGCCGAGCTCGACGAGAAAGAGGAGTTCCCGTGGGAGATCATGAAGGCGTGCGCGGAGACGGGTCTTTTCGGCGTGAGCATACCGGAAGTCTACGGCGGCCTCGGCGGCGGCTCTTTTGAGAATTGCATCGTCGTCGAAGAGCTGAGCAGGGCATGCCTCGGCGTGTCCGTAAGCTACGCGGCGAGCCTCCTCGGCTCTTATCCTATCCTGCTGGGCGGGAGCGAGGAGCTGAAAAAGAAGTTCTTGCCGGACGTGGCGAAGGGCAAGCGGCTCGCGGCTTTCGGCCTGACCGAGGCCAATGCGGGGAGTGATGCGGCGGGCATCAGAACGGAAGCGCGCAAGGTAGGGGACGACTACGTGCTGAACGGCACGAAGCAGTGGATCACCAACGGTGGGGAGGCCGAAATCTATTCGGTCATCGCCATGACCGACCGCTCGAAGGGCGGCAGGGGTGCGACCGCCTTCGTCCTGGAGAAAGGCATGGAGGGCTTCTCCTTCGGGAAGAAGGAGAAGAAGCTCGGCATCAGGGCTTCGGCCACGCGGGAGCTGGTCTTCCAGGATTGCAAAGTACCGAAGGAAAATGTTATAGGTAGGGAGGGCATGGGCTTCATCCTTGCCATGAGGACCTTTGACCGGACCCGCCCGGGTATCGGTGCCCAGGGAGTGGGAGTCGCGCAGGGCGCCCTCGAGGCCGCGGTCGCCTATGCCAAGGAACGGGAGCAGTTCGACAAGAAGATCATCTCCTTCCAGGCGGTCCAGCACATGCTGGCCGACATGGCGATCCAGATAGAGGCGGCGAGGGCCCTCGTGTATGCGGTGGCCCGGTACATCGACAGCAATCCACGGGATTTCTCGAAGGCATCAGCCATAAGCAAGGTCTTCCCGAGCGATACCGCGATGAAGGTCACTGTCGATGCCCTCCAGATATTTGGCGGCTACGGATACATGCGCGAGTATCCCATAGAGAAGATGGTGAGGGACGCAAAGATCCTCCAGATATATGAGGGAACGAACCAGATCCAGAGAAACGTGATCGCCCTTGAGCTGATCAAGGAGGCGGCATCGTCGAAGAAGAGACAGTCATGAAGAAGATCGGCGTCGTTTTTCCGGGACAGGGATCGCAGTACGTCGGCATGGGCAAGGAGCTCTATGACGGCTTCGAGTACGTGCGCGAGTTCTTCGAGTTGGCGGACAAGGCCCTCGATTTCGGTCTGGCCCGCCTCTGCTTCAACGGACCCGAGGAGGACCTTCGAAAAACGTTCAATACCCAGCCCGCGGTGCTGCTCGTCAGCTACGCGGCATGGGCGGTGCTCAACAAGGAAATGAAGGTAACGCCCTATCTCCTCGCCGGCCACAGCCTGGGCGAGTATACCGCCCTCCTCGCAAGCGGCCTCTTCTCCCTGAAAGAAGCCTTGAGGCTCACCAGACAGAGGGGCCTCGTCATGGAAGAGGCATGTCCGGAAGGGTTGGGCGGCATGGCGGCCCTCATGGGTCCCGACCGGCAGAAAGTGGAAGACGCGTGCCGCGCCATATCGAAGGGCGACTACGTTGCAAGCCCCGCCAACCTCAATTCTCCGGACCAGCTCGTCCTGTCCGGGGATATCAACGCCCTCAAGGAAGTTGTCGACCGGCTGAAAGGAGAAGGCTACAAGAAGGCTGTTTTTCTCAGCGTTTCCGGTCCGTTTCACAGCCCCCTCATGAGGGCGGCGGCCGAGAAGCTTAAAAGCGAGCTTGCCCGGGCCGTCTTCTCGCCCATGAAGGTTCCCGTGGTGTCGAACGTCGATGCAGTCCCGAACATCGACAGCGAGAAGGAGCAGGACCTCCTGTATCGCCAGATGTTCTCGCCCGTCCGATGGGAAGAGTGCGTCCGGACCATGGCGTCCCAGGGCGTCGAGGTCTTCCTCGAAGTGGGCCCCGGCAAGGTGCTCACCAACCTTTTGAGGAGGATCACCCCCGACATTCCGTGTTACCATGTGGAGACGATGGAAGAGATACAGGCCGTGAGGGGCGTGCTCTCGTGAAGGGCAAGGTATCCATAGTCACGGGCGGCTCTCAGGGCATTGGAAGGGCGATCGCCGAGTTTCTGGCGGAAAAAGGGTCACACGTCGTGATCTTTGACGTCCTCGACGGACATGACGCCTTATGCGCGGTCGAGGCCAAAGGGGTAAAAGGCCTCTTCCTCAACGTGGATGTCACCGACTACGGCCAGGTCGACAAGGCCGTTCAGACCGTGGTGGCTGAGATGGGGGGCATAGACAGCCTCGTGAACAACGCGGGGATCACGAAGGACAAGCCTCTCGTCCTCATGAGCGAAGATGATTGGGACCGGGTGATCCGGGTCAACCTGAAGGGTGTTTTCAATTGCACGAAGAGCGCCGTACGTCAGATGCTGAAGAAGGGCGGAAGCATCGTCAGCATCGCCTCCCTGGCAGGGCTTACGGGAAACCCCGGCCAGGCAAACTACGCGGCGAGCAAGGCAGGCATCGTCGGCTTCACGAAGACGGTCGCAAAAGAGTACGGCAAGAAGGGCATCAGGGCCAATGCGGTGGCGCCCGGCTTCATCAAGACCGGGATGACCGAGGCCGTCGACGAGAAGACAAGGGAGACATGGAGGCAGACAGTGCCTTTGCAACGGCCGGGTGAGCCCATCGAGGTCGCCCGCGTCGTCTATTTCCTGCTTTCCGACTACTCAAGCTATGTCACCGGCGAGGTAATAAACGTAAGCGGAGGCTTATACACCTGAGGGGTTCTCCCTTATCAAAAAAGAGGAGGTTGCTACATGACAATTGCGGAAAAAGTGAAGAAGATGATCGTCGAGCAACTGGGGGTCAATGAGTCCGAGGTGCAGCCGGAAGCAAAATTCATTGACGATCTGGGCGCCGATTCTCTCGACATAGTGGAACTCGTCATGGCCCTCGAAGACGAGTACGGCATAGAAATACCCGATGAGGACGCGGAGAAGATCGAAACAGTGGGAGATGCGATCCGCTACATCGAGGAGCACAAGAAATAGGGACACGAGGTGACGGTTGAAAAGGCGAGTCGTCATAACGGGTTTAGGGCTCACAACGCCCCTCGGGGTCGGTGTGGACAACGTGTGGCAGAAGATAGTCGACGGCACATCGGGTATTACTGCCATCACGAGGTTCGATGCATCGGCCCATGAAACGAGGATCGCGGGTGAGGTCAAGGCCTTCAACCCTGAGGACTACATAAGCCCAAGAGAAGTGAGGCGCATGGACCTCTTCATCCAGTACGCCATCGCCGCGACGAAGATTGCCGTGGAAGGGGCCCGCCTCGACATGGCACAAGAGGATGCCGAGAGGGTTGGGGTAATAGTCGGGACGGGTCTGGGCGGTCTTCCGACCCTCGAGAAGTATCACACCATTCTCCTCGAAAGGGGCCCGGGAAGGATCTCTCCGTTCTTCATCCCCATGCTCATCGCGAACGAGGCACCCGGGAACATCGCGATCCAATTCGGGATCAAAGGGCCCAATCTTTCCATAGTCACCGCGTGCGCAACAGGCGCCCACTCCATTGGTGAAGCCTTCCGGATAATCCAGTATGGTGACGCCGATGTGATGGTGGCCGGCGGCACCGAGGCGAATCTCACCCCTCTCACGGTGGGCGGGTTCAACGCATTGAAGGCCATCTCCACGAAGAACGAACATCCGGAGGCAGCGTCCCGCCCCTTCGACAAGGAAAGAGACGGCTTCGTGATCGGCGAAGGCGCGGGCATCGTGATCATGGAGGAACTGGAGCACGCTAAGGTGCGGGGGGCGCCGATCTGTGGCGAGATAGTCGGATATGGCTATAATGGGGACGCCTATCATATCACTGCCCCATCGCCGGACGGCGACGGCTCCATCCGGTGCATGAGGCTCGCCCTGAAAGACGCAGGCGTCGCACCCGAGCAAGTCGACTACATCAATGCCCACGGCACTTCCACCGACCTGAATGACGCATCCGAGACTATCGCGATCAAGAAGGTATTTGGCGCGACACGCCTACAAGATACCGGTGAGCTCCACCAAATCGATGATAGGCCACCTCCTCGGGGCTGCCGGAGCGGTGGAGGCGATTTTCAGCATCCTCGCGATCCGCGACCAGGTATGTCCTCCGACCATCAACTATGAGCATCCGGACCCGGAGTGCGACCTCGACTACGTGCCGAACAAGGCGAGGAAACACGCGATCGACGTGGCCATCTCCAATTCCTTCGGCTTCGGCGGGACCAACGCGGTCCTTGCTTTCCGGAGGTACGAGGAGTGAAGATCGCCATAGGATCGGACCACGCGGGCTACGAGCTGAAAGAGCAGGTGAAAGGGAGCCTCGCGGGGCTCCATGAAGTGACGGATGTGGGCACGGATTCCACGGATTCCGTCGATTATCCCGATTTCGCGCTGTCGGTGGCGCGCCTCGTGGCCGAAGGAATGGTGGAGCGGGGCATCCTTTTGTGCGGCACGGGAATCGGCATGTCGGTGGCGGCGAACAAGGTAAAGGGGATAAGGGCAGCCCTCGCGTTCGACCTTTACACGGCGATGCAGAGCAGACGCCATCTGGATGCCAATATCCTCGTGCTGGGCGCTCACGTCACCGGACGCGCTCTTGCCCTGGAGATCGTGGCGAAATGGCTCGATGAGCCCTTCGAGGGGGGGCGCCACGCGAGGCGAATAGAAAAGATACGAAGGCTCGAAGATGATTACAATGGAAGCCCTGAAGGGCAATGACAGAGAGATCTATGACCTCGTCAGGCAAGAGATAGAGCGGGAGGAGTACAGCCTCATCCTCATCGCCTCCGAGAATTACGTGGCCCAGGAGATCCTGGAGGCCCAGGGCACCCTGCTCACCAACAAGTACGCCGAAGGGTACCCCGACCGCCGCTTCTACGGGGGCTGCCGTTTTGTGGACGCCATCGAGCGGGTGGCTGTCGAGCGGGCCCGCGAGCTGTTCGGGGCCGAGCATGTGAATGTGCAGCCTCACTCCGGCTCATCGGCCAACATGGCCGTCCTCTTCGCCGTTCTCCAGCCGGGCGACAAGATCCTCGGGATGGACCTCGCCCACGGCGGACATCTCACCCACGGGGCCCCCGCCAGTTTCTCGGGCCGTTTTTTTCAGGCCGTGACCTACCACGTGTCGCGCCGGACAGAAGAGATCGACTATGACGAGGTAAGGGCCGTCGCCCTGAAGGAGAGGCCGAAGCTGATCATCGCCGGGGCAAGCGCCTATTCGAGAATCATCGATTTCAGACGGTTCCGCGAGATAGCCGACGAGATAGGCGCCTTCCTTCTGGTCGACATGGCCCATATCGCCGGCGCGGTGGCGACGGGCATCCATCCGACTCCCGTGGGAATTGCGCACTTCGTGACGACGACCACCCACAAGACGCTTCGCGGCCCGCGGGGAGGCCTCATCCTGTGCGGCAAGCAGTTTGCGAAGGCCATAGATTCGATGATCTTCCCCGGCATTCAGGGGGGGCCCCTCGTGCACGTGATCGCCGCCAAGGCAGTGGCCCTGAAGGCGGCCATGAGCCCCGAGTTCAAAGCCTACCAGCAACAGATCCTCAACAACTCGAGGTACCTCGCCTCATGCCTGGAGAAGCGCGGCTACCGGATCGTCTCCGGCGGCACCGACACCCATCTCTTTCTCGTCGACCTCTCGGAAAAGGGCATTACCGGAAAGGAAGCGGAAGGTGCCCTCGAAAGAAGCGGGATCATCCTCAACAAGAACCTCATCCCCTTCGACACGCGGGGGCCGAACGTGACGAGCGGAATACGCATCGGCACGCCCCTTGTCACGACGAGGGGCATGAAGGAGCCTGAGATGGAGTCGATCGCCGAGATGCTGGATGCGGTCCTCCGGGATGCCGGGAACGAGAGCGTGCACAACCTGGTGAAGGAAAAGGCCAGGGACCTCTGCCGGAAGTTCCCCTTCTATTCCCGCGTCTACGCCCTATGAGAAGCGAGCGCCCCGACTGGACCCATTATTTCATGGAAATAGCGGGGATCGTGGCCAAGCGGTCCACCTGCCTGAGGCGGAGCGTCGGCGCCCTCGTGGTGAAGGAGAAGCGCATCCTCTCCACGGGTTACAACGGGGCCCCGAGCGGCCTCAGACACTGCCTGGACCTGGGCTGCATCCGTGAGCAAGCGGGCGTGGCCTCGGGCGAGCGGCACGAGCTTTGCCGGGGGCTGCACGCGGAGCAGAACGCAATTATCCAGGCCGCCTATCACGGCGTACCCATCAGAGGGAGCGTCCTCTATTCCACCCACCTGCCCTGCTCCATCTGCGTGAAGATGATCATAAATGCGGGGATCGTCCAGATTTTCTATGTGGAAGGATATCCCGACGATCTGGCCGCCCAATTGATCGCGGAATCGGGTATAATAGTAGAGCAGGTTTCGTTAGGGTAATGAGCCGCCGGCAACCCCGTGAGGGTTTGTCCGCGTCGGTCCCTCGTTGCCGCATTTGCCCATCTTTGTCACGGGAGCCAAGAGAGTGAAATGCCCTTACTGCGGATTCGTGGAGAGCAAGGTAATCGACTCGAGAATGAGCAAGGAAATGGATGCTATCCGGAGGCGCCGGGAGTGTCTTAAGTGCGCCAAGAGGTTCTCCACTGCGGAAGTGCTCGAGGAGGGCCTTCCGCTCGTGATCAAGAAGGACGGGCGAAGAGAGGTTTTCGACAGGGGGAAGATCCTCAACGGGCTAAAGAAAGCGTGCGAGAAGAGGCCCATAGGCGTCACGGACCTTGAAAAGGTCGTCTCACGGATGGAGTACGCCTTGACGGAGAGGAGCGAGAAGGAGATCACGAGCACCGAGATCGGGCAGATGGTGATGGACGAGCTGAGGAAGCTCGATGAAGTGGCATATGTGAGGTTCGCCTCCGTGTACCGCCAATTCAAGGACATAACGGAGTTCATGGAAGAGCTGACGGGCCTGCTTCTGAGAAAAGGGGAGAAATGAAAGAAGATGCGTACATGGCAATGGCCCTGAAGCTGGCCCGGAAGGGCCTCGGGACGACGTCGCCGAACCCCATGGTTGGGGCCTTGGTGGTGAAGGGCCAGCGAATCGTGGGGAAGGGCTATCATAGGAAGGCCGGAGAGGCCCATGCAGAGGTCATTGCCCTGGGTGAAGCGGGTGAGCAAGCCCGGGGGGCAACGCTCGTCGTCAACCTCGAGCCGTGCTGTCATACGGAGAAACGGACGCCTCCGTGCGTCGACGCCGTCATCAAAGCCGGCGTCAAGAAGGTGATCGTGGCCATGTTCGATCCCCACCCCATGGTGAGCGGACACGGTGTGGAAGCCTTGAGGAAGGCCGGCATAGAGGTGAAAGTGGGCCTTCTCTCGGAAGAGGCGCGCAGGCTCAACGAGGTGTTCGTCACTTTTCACGAAAAGAGGCGACCCTTCTTTCTCATGAAGGCCGCCGTCAGTCTCGACGGAAAGATAGCCACCAAGATGGGTGAGTCGAAGTGGATCTCGAACGAGGAATCGAGGGCCTATGCGAACCGGCTCAGATCCACCTCGGACGGCATCATGGTGGGGATCAACACGGTGATCCTCGATAACCCCTCTCTCCTTCCGAAAGGGGCGAAGCCGAAGCGATACCCCGTGAGGATCGTGCTCGACTCGAAGCTCCGCATTCCCCTGGGCTGCGACCTGGTAAAGACGGCGGCCGCGCACAAGACTCTGGTATTCACCCTTCCCGATGCAAGGGCGGACAAGGGAGACCGTCTCGCGGCCCTCGGTGTGGAAGTCATCCGCGTTGCCGCGGCCGACAACGGCAGAATAGCCCTCCCGGAATTGTGCGAGGAGCTGCGGAAAAGGGAGATCACGAGCGTCATCGTGGAAGGCGGCGGAGAGGTAAACAGCAGCTTCCTGAAGGAGGGCCTTTTCGACAAGGTGGTGCTCTTCTACGGGCCCATGTTCGTGGGCGGGGTTCGGGCCGCGGGTCTGGTTTCCGGCAAAGGCGTGGACTTCCTGAAGGATTCCTACCAGGTGGACGTGGTTTCGGTCAAGAAGCTGAAGGACGATATCTGCGTGGAAGGTTATGTTCACGGGAATCGTTGAGGACATAGGCACCATAGCCGGGGTTCGGAAGCTCCAGGGGCGATGGGAAATCTCCATCCGCACGTCCATCGACCCCGCGGGCATCATCGAAGGCGACAGCATCAGTGTGGACGGGGTCTGCCTCACCGTCATAAGGATGGAAGGCGACACCTTCGGGGCTGACGCATCCCTGGAAACACTGAAGCTGACCACGCTCAAGGACAAGGCTCCCGGCGACCTCGTGAATCTCGAGCGGGCCATGAGGGCAGATTCGAGGTTCGGCGGCCACATGGTCATGGGCCATGTGGACGGCATCGGCCGCGTCGCGCGGGTGACCGGGGAGGGAGATTCATTGCGCTTCGAAATCGAGGTTCCCCGCGACATAGGAAGATACATCGTGAAGAAGGGATCGATCGCGATCGATGGAATAAGCTTGACAGTCAACGAGCAACGTGATAATCGATTTGTACTCAACATTATTCCATATTCTTCTTTCAGAACCACGATCGGATCCAAGGCCGCCGGAGATCAGGTGAATGTGGAGGTGGACATAATCGGCCGCTACGTGGAAAGGTTCTTGGCAGGGGAGGGGAAACCCGGAACGGATCTCGATTTTCTCTACAAGTACGGATATATCAAGGGAAGGTAGCCATGGCAATAGCACGCATCGAAGAAATAATTGAAGACGTCAGGAACGGGAAGATGGTGATCATGGTCGACGACGAGGACCGTGAGAACGAGGGCGACGTGGTGATCGCCGCGGAGAAGACGACGCCGGAGGCCATAAACTTCATGGCCAGGTACGCCTGCGGCCTCATCTGTTTATCCCTCACCGAGGAGAGGGTAAAGCATCTCAGGCTGCCCCTCATGGTAAGGGACAACACGTCCCAGTACAACACGGCCTTCACCGTCTCCATAGAGGCAAAGGAAGGCGTCACGACCGGCATTTCGGCTCATGACAGGGCGAGGACCGTGCTCACCGCCATAGACGACAACGCCGGGCCCGATGACCTGGCGCGGCCCGGCCACATATTCCCCCTCATGGCGAGGGACGGCGGGGTGCTCGTGAGGGTAGGCCACACGGAGGCCTCGGTGGACCTGGCGCGCCTGGCCGGTCTCAAGCCGGCCGGCGTGATCTGCGAGGTCATGAACGAGGACGGCACCATGGCGAGGCTCCCCGATCTGGAGGTCTTCGCCAGCCGGCATGGCCTGAAGATAGGCACCATTGCCGAGCTCATCAAATATAAGATGATGAACCAGACGCTCGTGCGGAAGGTGACGGAGGCGAAGCTCCCCACCAGGTACGGCGGAGAATTCACGCTCATCGCCTATGACAACGACGTGGACGACAAAGAGCATCTGGCCTTTGTGAAGGGCGAAATCGGCCCCGATGACGCGGTCCTCGTGCGGGTCCACTCGGAATGTCTCACCGGGGATGTCTTCGGGTCCATGAGGTGCGACTGCGGCGACCAGCTTCGCACGGCCATGTCCATGATCGAACAGGAAGGCAAGGGCGTGCTCCTCTACATGCGGCAGGAAGGCAGGGGCATCGGGCTCACGAACAAGATCAAGGCCTACAAGCTGCAGGACGAAGGAAAGGATACGGTCGAGGCGAACGAGGCCCTCGGCTTTTCCCCGGACCTTCGGGACTATGGCATCGGCGCGCAGATCCTCCATGATCTGGGGGTGCACAAGATGAGGTTGATCACGAACAACCCGAAGAAGATAAAGGGGCTCGAGGGATACGGCCTCTCCGTCGTGGAGCGGGTGCCCCTGGAAATGTGCCCCACCGAAGATAATATCCACTATCTTAGGACCAAGCGGGAAAAATTGGGCCACATTCTGGAGAACATATGAGGAGGGCGCCAATGTGCCCTACCGGGGACAGCATCCATTATCTTGAGGACCAAGCGGGAGAAGCTGGGCCGCATTCTCGAAAACATATGAGGTGGATGGCATGGTACACGAAGGAAAGCTCGACGCATCGGGGTTCAGATTCGCCATAGTGGTAAGCAGGTTCAACAGCTTTGTAACCGACAGGCTCCTCGAAGGGGCCCTCGACGCCTTGAGCAGACACGGAGCCGACGCTGCCCGGATCGACATATACCGGGTACCCGGGGCCTTCGAGATACCGCTCGCGGCCAAGCTGGTCGTGAAAAGGAAGGACATCGACGGGGTGATCTGTCTCGGCGCGGTCATCAAGGGGGGCACCCCCCATTTCCACTACGTGGCTTCCGAGGTCACGAAGGGCATAGCCGCCGCTTCCCTGGAGGCCGAGAAGCCCATCGCCTTCGGAATCCTCACCACGGAGAGCGTGGAACAGGCGGTAGAAAGGGCAGGCACCAAGGGGGGCAATAAGGGGTATGATGCCGCCATGTCGGCGATCGAGATGGTGAACCTCTTGAAGGATAAGGATTTGTGCGGAGAAGGAAAGCAAGAGAGCTAGCGTTGAAGATGCTCTACCAGATGGAGGTAAACCGGGAAGCCGCAGGCGCGGCCCTTGAACGGTACGTGAAGGTCTTTCCCTACGAGGAAGACATCGTCTCGTACACCAGGCTCCTCCTTGAGGGCGTGACAAGGGAGCTGAAGGGCCTCGACGGCTGCATAGTGGGGGCATCCGAGCACTGGAAGCTCAGCAGGATCACCTATGTCGACAAAAATATCCTGAGAGTGGCCATTTTCGAGATGCTCCATTCGCCCGAGGTGCCTCCCAAGGTCGCTATCGACGAGGCCCTGGAGCTTGCGAAGAAGTTCGGGTCGGAGGACTCCAAGGACTTTGTGAACGGCATCCTCGACAGGGTGCTCAGGGATCACTACGAGCGTTCCGCAGAATAATGTAACGATTGCCCCGGCGTAATCTTTTCCTAAAGCGGAGGCTATCGTAGCGAAGGAAAAGATGGAGCCGGTCGGTAACGGGAATGAATTCCGCGGAACGCTATACGAGAAGGGAGCTGGTGACGCGACATGAAGGCGGACAAGATCTGGATGGATGGGGAATTCATAGACTGGGACGACGCAAACGTCCATGTCACCACCCATACCCTCCATTACGGGCTCGGGGTCTTCGAAGGCATCAGGTGCTACAAGTGTGCTGACGGGAGGAGCGCCATCTTCATGCTCGACGCGCATGTGGACCGCCTCTTCGACTCGGCCCACATCGGCGACCTGCGCATTCCCTTCACCAGGGAGGAGATAGCCGCGGTCTGCAAAGAGATCGTCAAGAAGAACGGCTTCGACGAATGCTACCTGCGCCCCCTCGTTTTCATGGGGGAGAGCCAACTCGGGCTCTACGTGAAAGACTTCAAGGTGCGGGTGGCTATCATGGCATGGGTGTGGGGCGCATATCTCGGAGAGGAAGGCCTGCAAAACGGCATCCGGGCCAAGGTCTCCTCCTATCTCCGCCATCATGTCGACTCCTGCATGACAAAGGCCAAGATATGCGGCAACTACGTCAATTCCATATTTGCCAAGAGAGAGGCGATCTCCCTCGGCTTCGACGAAGCGATCATGCTCGACACGGAAGGCTATGTCTCCGAGGCAAGCGGAGAGAACATCTTCGTGGTGAAGAAGAACCGGATAAAGACCACGCCCCTTACTTCGGTCCTGCCCGGCATCACCCGGGCCTGCGTGATCCAGATAGCCCGCGACCTCGGCTACGATCTCGTGGAAGAGAGGTTTACGCGGGACGAGCTGTACACGGTGGACGAGGCCTTCTTCACAGGGACCGCGGCTGAGGTCACTCCCATACGGGAGGTCGACGGCCGCGCTCATCGGATCAGGCAAGCCGGGGCCGGTGACACTGGCCCTCCAGAAGAAGTTCTTCGAAACGGCGCGGGGCATGCACAGGCAGTACGAGCCGTGGCTGACGTACCTCTAGCCCGGCAGCTCACGTATCTGTTGAATCCTAAAAGGGCGACCGGACACGACATGGCGGTTCACCTTCTCATCGACGGCTACAACTTAGGGAGAAGGGGCCTCTCGGCGCACCTTTTCGATTCCTCCGACCTCGAAGGGGGCCGCCGCTTTCTTCTCGACAGACTCTCCGAATACAGGAAGACGAGGGCCATGCGCATGACCGTCGTCTTCGACGCTGCCTCGGGCCTCTCCCTGTCCCGGCAAAAAGAGTTCTACAAAGGCATAGAGGTAATCTACTCGAAACAGGGCGAGACCGCGGACGACGTGATCATCGCCGCCATCCGGCGAAAGCCGCCGGGGCTCATGGTGGTGACATCCGACCGCGCCATCATCGACGAAGCGAAGAGCCATGGGGTCACGTTCATCACGCCCGACCGGCTGGAGACCGCGCTCGATGGGGGCGGCGAAGAGGACCGGGAGGGGAGGGGCGAAAAGAAAGGCAATCCCCGCAAGGCGCCAAAGAACGTGAGAAAGGCGCGCAGGATGCTCAAGAAAGTGTAGACCGATCCCGCTTCTGATGACTCGCCCGAAAGCCTCAAAGCAAAAGAAGCGGAAGGCTCGGCATTCCCCTATCGACGTTCCTCGACGCATGGCTCCTCATTCGCGGATCTGCGCCCCCCGGCATTTGTGCGTTCGTTAGCTCCAAACGAGCTCGGGCTCGATTGCGAAATAATGCCTTACGTTCCCCTATGTGGCAGCCCGCAAACAAGAGCGCCCTACCGTATTTCCCAGCCTTGCTATCAGTCGCCCGTGCCTTCGGCACCGCTCGCCTTCCGCTGACGGGTACCCCGGAGCCTCCCGCGATGATCCGCTCATTGAGGAACCATGCGTCGAGGAACTGATGACGGGCTAGCGAGTAGTTGATTCTTCGGCGGTGCCATGCCCCACCCGCACTGCCGCGCAGCCCAAACAAAGTCAGCCCTGTCTCTTCAAAATCTAGAGGCGGCCCTCCCGCCTGGTATACCGGCAGGCCGCCGATCCAATTGTCGCTCAGCGTCCGGTCTTTTCCGTATCTTCCTTTTTATGAAGGGGAGGCTCCGCAGGCTTATGCCTGTGGAGGGGGCGACGCGAGCCCCATTAATTGCATGCCGGAATTGGCGACCATTGGTTCAATTCCGGCGGCGTGTGGACGGTCCGCATGGAGGGATCGTGAGACCCCGAGCGAAGCGAGGCTGAGCGGGGAGGCTCCGGCGGCTTCGCTGCCGGAGGGGGCGCTGAGCCCCAGTAATAGATCGCGATTCCTTCATGCGGACCGGCCGGACCTGCATGTCGACCCGAAGCGCGGCATAGCCCTACGTCTGGCCGAGCTTCTTCGCGATATCTTCCTTCAGGGCCCTCTTGTCCACCTTTCCGACTTTCGTCAGGGGGATGGCCTCGATGAACTCCACCCTCTCCGGCAGCTGGAGCACCGACGCGCCTTTCCCGCGCAGATGGGAGATGAGGGCCTCGAATGTGAGGCTGCTCCCCTCGTTCAACGCCACGTAGGCGCATATCCGCTCGCCCAGCGCCCTGTCGGGCATGCCTATAACAGCCACGCCGCGCACCGCCGGGTGGGAGGCGATGAGCCGCTCGATGGCCACGGCGCTGATGGTCTCCCCGCCCCTGAGGATGGTCTCCTTTATCCTCCCGGTGATCGTGATGATGCCTGATGCGTCGATCTTCGCAAGGTCCCCCGTCTTGAAGAAGCCATCCTTGGTGAAGGTCTTCTTGTTGTCCTCCGCGGACTTGAAGTAGCCCGAGAATATGGTCGGCCCTTTCGCACAAAGCTCGCCTTCCCGGCCCTGTTCCACCTCCTGCTCGTACTGATCGAGGAACTTGATCCGGGTGTAGGGGCAGTCCTTCTTGCCCACGGTGGTGCAGATCGTTTCCAGGTCAGCGCCCAGCCTCGTCATGGCCGCGGTTCCCTCGGAAGAGCCGAAGGCGTTGACGAACTTGCACCCTATCCTGTCGTAGACGCTCCTCACAAGCTCAGGGGTGGAGAGCGCCCCGCCCGAGTAAATCTTCCTAAGAGAGCTGAGATCGAAGCTCTTGAGGTCATCCATGTCGACGATCCTCTGGACCACGGCAGGCACCGTGGGAAAGGCCGTTACCTTCTCCCTTTCGATCACCCTGCAGATGTCTTTCGGGTCGGTGGAATCACTGATCACATATTTCGCGAAGTTGAAGAACGCGCTGCCCACGCCGTTATGCATGCCCTGGGCGTGGCTCACCGGGGCCACGGTCAGCAGGACGTCTTCCATCGAGATCTCCCACGCCCTGGAATGATACTCGACATTGGCGATGTAGTCGTTATGGGTCCTCGGAACGGCCTTGGGGAGCCCCGTGGTGCCGCCCGTGAGGAGGATCATAGAGACCTCCATTGGATCGGGACGGCGCTCGTCAAGGGCCTGGATATCAGCAGCGGTCGGCTTCGTTCTCTCCATGATCCCTTCCAGGGAAAGAACGTCAGGGGTTGCGCCGCTCCGCACCGAGATGAGGGTCTTGAGACTCTCGGCTTCCCGCCTCACTTCGCCCAAAATGGAGAGGAGGTCCGTGTTCCTGTATTGGCACGGGCCTATCCATGCGACGGGATGGGTGAGGCTGCACACGTGCTTGATTTCCGCGAGACCGTGACGGGCTATGAGGAGGACCGGGATGGCGCCTATCTTCTGAAGGGCAAAGAATGCGAAAACGTATTCGTGCCAGTTGGGGATCTGAAGGAGGACGAAATCGTGGGGTGCGATGCCGAGACCCATGAAACCCACGGCCAGACGGTCAGTGCGCTCCCGCACCTGCCCTAAGGTAAAGCGGTGCGTATCGTCGACGAGACCGACCTTGTCGGGATAGAGATCGGCGGCCTTGTCGAGGAGATCTCCCCAGGTGAGGCCTAGCCACCACCTGCGTCTGTCATATAAAGCCGCGTCCTCCGGTGCGTATGGCTCAAACCCTTCCACTGGCATAGGTCACCTCCTATCACATGATCCGGCATGCATCGGGTGCCGGTTGCTTCGCCCATGCTTCTGGGATCTCTGTCAGCTTCCTTGGGACATCGGAGAATCTCTGTTTCATCCTACCTTGAAGATCATTGCGGCTGCCGTGTCCCCTGCCGCGCAGCCGGTAAACAGGCAATAGCCGCCCCCGAGGAGCACCATCTCCTCCCACATCTCGATAATGGTCCTGCCGGCAGTGGGGGCCTGTGGATGTCCATAGATCAGGGAGCAGCCGTAGTTGTTCATCTTCATGACGTCCACGGCCATCTTACGTGCGAAATTGAGGTCGTTGGCGGCAAAGGGGTTGTGGCTCTTGATCGCCTTCATCTCCCCTATCTTCAGTCCGGCATTGGCAAGGGCCATCTCGGCCGCAGGGACCGGGGCTGCGGGCATGAATGCCGGCTTCACCCTGGCAAACCCGTAGGAAACCACCTTGATCTCTATGGCCGGATCGTCGCTCAGCTCCTTGGCCTTATCCCTCGTAGTCACGATGAAGCCGCAGTTGCCGTCCGCGGGGAAGGTCTGGGCACCGAAGCTGTGGACTCCCCCGGGCTCCACGGGTTTCAGCCGCGCAAGGCCCTCGGCGGTCGTCGCCGTCACCCCCTCGTCAGCGTCGATCAGTCTGCTCTCTTTCCTGCTCAGCTTGATCTGGGGAGGGAACATGTACTTTTTCTGGAACTCCCTGTCATTGGCCAGGGCCATCCGGTACTGTTCGTATCGCCGGAGCACGACGGCGTCGCACTCCTCCTTGGTGATCCCAATCTCCTTAGCGACGTTCTCTGCCGTCTTGAGCATCTTCGTGTGAACACGGGGGTCTCCCTCGAAGCCGTCCATCATCCAGTTCTCGGTCTCCACCTGTCCGCCGGGACCGAGGGGTTGAGGCCAGATGGTGTGGGCGCCATTGGAGCAGCGGTCGGCCATGAGGCCGAAGGCCACCTCCAGGCTGCCGTGATCGACGGCCAGGGATGCGAGCTGAAGGGCTGTCGTGGAGGTCGAGCATGCCTGGTGAATGAGGAGACCGGGCACGTATTTCTTGTCATCGGTCAGGATAGCCCCACTCCACGTGTGGCCGAAGAAGAGGTGGTGTTGGGCGACCGTTATCCCGAAATAGAGGTAGTCGATCACCGTGGGGTCGAGCTTCTTTCTCTCGAGGAACCATCTCCTCGCAGTCTGCGCCCCCAGCTCGATGGAGTTCTCGTTCTGCATGCTCCCCTGCCAGCGGCAGAACGGCGTCGAGTAGTACCCCCGGTACGGCACGTAGACGTTCTTGAAACTGTCCATGACCTTGTCTTCCTCTCAATGCGCCTAAAGTAATGCCCTTGCCGCCTCGCGTCCTCCCATTGGGGGCGCCGATTCCGATCGATGAAGCGATGCGGAACTACCAGACCATGAGGTCGATCCCTCCCAGCATGTTCATGATCGCCCCTGTCATGTAGCCGCCGCTATCGGACGCAAGATAAGCTATGGCGTCGGCGATCTCCTCGGGAGTGGCAGCCCGCTTCGGTGCGAGTCCTCGCCTCGATAGTCTGCCTGGACGCCTCCGGCAGCTCGAAATGGTTGTCGGTTGCGGCGATGCCGACGAGCACGCAGTTCGCGGTGATGTTGAACCTGGCCCCTTCGAGGGCAGTCGACTTCGCGAGGCCGATGAGGCCGGACTTCGCGGCGCTGTAGCTCGAATCTCCATACCCTCCGACGACCGCTGCCATCGAGGTGAGGTTGATGATGCGGCCCCACTTGTTCGCGCACATGTCCGCCCACGCAGCCTTCAGGCAATAGAAGGAGCCGTTGAGGCAGATCTTCACTTCCCTGTCCCATTCTTCGATGGTGGTCTTGGCAATGGTGGCGTGATGGCCCATCAACGCCGCGTTGTTTACCAGTATGCTCACAGGACCGAGCTTGCTTTTGATCTCGGCGAACCCCTTCTGCACGGTGTCGTAATCGGTCACATCTATGGGGACCGCGAGCGATTTCCTGCCCAGGGCGGCTATCTCCTGCGCAACGGCTTTCGCTCCCTCCATCGCCCGCTCCAAATCGGCCACCGCCACGTCGGCTCCCATCTTCGCCAACGCAAGGGCCGCGGCCCTTCCGATGCCTCGCGGCCGTGAGGCGCCCGTAACGAGGACGACTTTTCCTTCTAAAGACATATGGAACCTCCTCAACGAAAATTCCCGCATCCGCTGATGCGGTCGAGTCACTCTCCCATCACGGCCCGCTTCACGAGGGCCTTGGTGATGGATCTCTTGTAGTCGTTCATGGCAAGGGGGAAAGAGCCCTGCACTGCTGCTTCCGCCGCTTCCGCCGCCACCTTCTCATCGATGGGCCGCCCCTTTATCGCCGCCTCCGCGCTTTTAGACCGGAGGGGCTCCGGGGCGACCGCGCCGAGCACGATGCGCGCGTCCTTGCAGACGCCGTCTTTGACGACTACCATCGATGCCACGCTCACGATGGCAAAATCTATGGGCTTTCTCAGGGTAAACTTCGCATACTTCTGGCGCGCCCCTTCCGGCGGCTTGGGGATCCGTATCTCCCTTATCAGCTCATCCGCCTCGAGGATCGTGGAACACGTTGCGCTGGCATTGAAGAACGCGCCGGCGCCGACAGTCCTCTTTGTGGTGACGATGCGGGCATCGAGGGCAACGAGGGCGGCTCCCACATCGGAGGGTCCCACGGCGAGACATCCGCAGTTGAAGCAGCGGCGCGCCTCTCCCTCCACCACGGCAAGGCTCGCACCGGGTGAGTCCTCCACGTCGATGCCCCTGATCCGCTGAAATGGCGGCAGCTCCGCGGCAGATGCACGGGGAGAGTCGTCGAGATAGGCTTCGACGAATAAAGGCCCCGGCCTTGTGACGGCAGCTTCCGGCCGGCCTGGGTTGAGGGCAGACTCGATGGCGCGAACCGCCTGAAGAGCCGATGCCACTGCCTGGATCACCGTGGATGGACCGGACACCATGTCGCCCGCGGCGAAGACGGTCCCGACCGCTCTCTTGACTGCATCCGAATCAGCCGGATCATTGGCCTGGCCTATGGCGATGATTATGGAATCGGCCGGAAGAGAAGCCGCCGTGCACGTCGTATCGTATTGAGGGTTGAAGGAGCCGTCCGGCTCGCGCACGGAAAGGCACGTCACAGCGTCGATGCCGGACGCGTGTCCGTCTTTCACGAGAATCTTCTGCACGCCGAGGGAGGGATGGATGTGTATGCCCTCTTCCTCTGCCTGCCGGATCTCGCTGTCAAGGGCGAGCATGCGGTCCTTGGACGCGGGGTCCCTGCACTCGAGGCAGACCACGTGGACGTCTTCCGAGCCCATTCTCCGCGCGCATCTCGCCGCATCAATTGCTACGCTGCCCCCGCCTACGACGACCACCCTACTGCCCAGAGCCGGTCTCTCGCCGCTATTGATCCTTTTCAGATATTCCAGGGCGTAGTGCACGCCCTCCGCGTCTTCTCCCGGCACGCCGAGCCTCAAGCTCCTCCAGGTCCCGCACGCCACAACGATTGCGTCGAAGCGCTGTCCGAGATCGGCCATGGTAACGCTCTTTCCCACGTCGACCCCCGCCTCGAAGGCGATACCCATGCCTGCGAGCGCCTCGATCTGCCGGCGCACCACGTCCTTGGGCAGCCGGAACGGCGGTATGCTGTAGAGGATCATACCGCCCGGCTCAGGGAGCTTCTCATATACCGTGACCCCGTGGCCCGCCCTTCTCAAGTAGAAAGCGGCGGCGAGGCCGGCGGGACCCGATCCCACGATTGCGACCTGCTTGCCCGTCTCGTTTCCGGGCGGGGCATAGTGGACCGCCGCATTCTCGAGGACGTACTCCCCCACGCCGCGCTCAACGCACTGGATCGCGACGGCGTCGTCGAATTCGCTGCGGTTGCACTCGGGCTCACAGAAAACGGGGCACACCCTGCCCGTGACTGCCGGGATGGGATTGTACTCCATGAGGATCCGGGCAGCCCCCGCAAGATCGCCTTTCTTTATCCTGTCCATGTAGCCCGGTATGTCCGTCTCTGCGGGGCAATGGGTGGAGCAGGGATACTCCGCGGGAGGAGCGGCCCCGAACAGGGAATGGTAGCGGTTGTCACCCGCGAGGGCGCTGCAGATTTTGCCCCCCTTCCGAAGACAGACGATGGGCCCTCCTATCTGGCGGGGATATCTGTAATACCAGCACCTGACGTCCTGGGCCAGGTTCCCCCCAAGGGTAGCCATGTTCCTTAACGTCGGGCTCGCAACGGTTCGGACCGCGTCCGCGAGCAGGCCGTATTCCGTCTTTACTGTTTCCGATGCGGCTACATCGGCGAGCCTCGCAAGGGCGCCGATGCGAAGCCCTTTGCCGTCCTTTCTGATGTAGTCAAGGCCTTCGATGGTCTTTATGTCGATGACCGCCTCAGGGTAGGAGGGCAGGGTTTTGTCCCTCATGGCCCCGAGGAGGTCGGTGCCCCCGGCGTTGACCCTTGCTCTTCCTTCGTAGGCTTTGAGAAGCCGCACGGCCTCCCTGATCGATTGGGCGGTATGGTGCGCGAACCTCTTCATTTCGCACCTCCGCTGGCTGTTGTCGGGGCCTGCGTCGTCCCCTCCACGGCTTGAGCCGCTCTGGCCTTGTCCAGGGCCTTGAGCACCCTGGCCGGCGTCACCGGATACTCGTGGAGCCACTCGCCGACCGCGTTGGAGACCGCCATGAGCACTGCGGAAGGGCCGGAAGCGGTCGTTATCTCGCCCACGCCCACTGCGTGAAAGCGGTGGCTGGGGAAGGGAGTCTCCAAGACGACGTTTTCAATTTCGGGGAGTTCGGCAAAAGTGCGCCACTTGTAGTCGATCATGTTCGCATTGACGATGTGACCCGTGCGGCGGTCCAGAATCGTTTCCTCGAAGATGGCGCTGTCGATGCCCGCGGATCCCAGGCAGCCGGACAGCTGCCCCTCCAGACCGGGAGGATCGATGATCTGACCCACGTCGGTGGCGTTCACCACACGAACCAGGTCCACCTTCCCCGTCTCTGTGTCGACCTCGACCTCGACGAAGGTCATCATGATGTTGCACATGGTGAAATCCGGATCGAAACGGCCGTAGCCGAGGATGGTCCGGTCGTTTCCCATGGAGCTCCATTTCACGCGCTTCTCGGGATTCCCTTTCACGAAGACGACGCCGTCCACCGTATCCAGCTCTTCAGGAGGCGCCCCAAGCTTGGAAGACGCAAACTCAAGAAGCTTCCGGCGGGCGTCTTCTGCCGCATTGATGACTGCGCTCCCGATGGCATAGGTGCCTCTGGAGCCCACCGGTCCGAACTCGAAGGGGGTCACCAGAGAATCCGCAGGCGTCATGGAGACGTTTTCGAGCGGTATCTGGAGCACCTCGGCAACCAACTTGTAATAGTTGCTCTTCTGGCCGGTCCCGTGTTCCGATACGCACAGGAAGATCGTCGCCGTGCCGGTATAGCCAAGCTGAACATAGGCCTCAGCCGCGTCCTCGCCGATGTCCGCGTTTCCGTGGACCCCCACGCCGATACCTCTCCTTCTGGCGCCGATCACCGCGGTCGGTTTCAGCCAGCCCCGCCATTTTTCCTTCCAGCCGAAGGTCTCGGCGCCCTTTTGCATGGCGTTCGAGAAATCGACACCCCTGAAGTTGTACCACTCGCCATCGCGCCAGTAGTACCCGCCTCCCGGCTTGACGAAGTTCTTCTTGAGCACGTCAAAGGGATCGAGTCCAGCCTTCTCCATGGTGAGGCAGAGGAGCGGGATAAAAGAGCATTTGAGCTCCTGACCGCCGAAGCCCCTCGTCGCGCCGGAGGCATTCCTGTTGGTGGTCACCACGATATTCTTCAGGTCCCAATTAGGACACTGGGCCATGATCATAAGCTCTCCCGAGCCTATTGCCACCTGGGCCTGGGTGGTAAAAGAGAAGTATCCCGTATCGACGTACCATGTGCCCTGAATAGCCGTTATTGTGCCGTCTTTCTTCATGCCCACCTTCGCGTGGATGCGCGAACTGACCCTCAATACGAAGGTGGCCAGGTGCTCTTCTTTCGTGATCATGACTTTTACCGGAAGACCCGTGGCCTTGGAGAGGAGTATCGCATAGCCCTGAACCTGCCAGCATGTGAACTTCGTGCCGAATCCGCCGCCGCACGGCGATCCGATGCTCCTTATCTCAATTTGTCTGTTGAACACATGGAAGAGAGTCACTTTGTCCATGTAGGGAGCCTGGCTGGTCCCATAGATGGTTGCCTTGTTCGGTTCTTCCCATACGGCCACAGCCCCCACAGATTCAGGAGGCATGGCGTTGGGTATGTTTTCATAGCCAAAGGTGCCTTCTGCGACGGCGTCCGCCTCGGCAAACCCTTTGTCCACGTCCCCCCTTACCACGCCTTTGAGGCAGTTGGGCCCGTAGATGATCGTGCCGCCGGGCAATATGTTGTTCGGGTATTCGTCCCAGACCGCCGGTGCCCCCGGTGCAAGGGCGGAGTCTATGTCGAAGACCGCAGGCAGAACCTCGTATTCCACGTCGATGAGATCGAGAGCCTCTTCCGCTATCTCCTCTGTGGCGGCCGCGACGAGGGCTACCGCGTCGCCCACGCAACGGACCTTCTTGTCGAGGATGCGCACGTTCCTCGGCGTGCCTCCCCTATAGTCCGGGATGTCCTCCCAAGTGACGATCGCCTTTACGCCCTTCAGGGCCAGGGCCCTGCTCTTGTCGATCCTCTTGATCCGTGCATGGGCATAGGGGCTCCTCAGCACCTTCCCGTACAGGAGACCCTGGAACTTGCGATCGTCGAGGTATTGGGTTGCGCCGGTGACGATGTCGCGTGCGTCCCTGCGCGCCATCGGTTTGCCTATGTATCTGTATGCGTTGCCCATTCCCTATTTTCCTTCCTTGGCGACCGACATGACGGCCTTCACCACCTGGTAGTGGCTGATGCAGCGGCAGAAGTTGCCTGAGAGGGCCTCTTTGACCTCATCCTCCGTGGGGGAAGGGTTCGTCATTCAAGAGGGCCTTGGCGGTCATGATCATCCCCGGCGTGCAGAACCCGCACTGAAAGGCCGTGTGATCGATGAATGCCTGTTGGAGGGGGTCGAGAGCCCCAGTCTTTCCGTCCCTAAGACCCTCGATGGTCAGGATGCTCTTGCCGTTGCACTCAACGGTCAGGAGCTTGCACGAAAGGACCGCCCTGCCCTCCATGATGACCGTGCACGCCCCGCACGCCCCGTTGTCGCAGGAAACCTTCGTGCCGGTCATGCCCAGGGTTTCCCTGAGGGTCTCGGACAGCGTATGAAACGGCTCCACTTCGCCGGGCCTGTCACCGATGTTCAGCTCAAGGGTCTGCCCGTTGACCACGAGGGTAATTACCTCGGGCTGAAACGAGCCCCCCTTCCTCGCCGGATGCCTCTTTTTCTCCACCATATCTTCGCCTGTACCTATTAGTTTTCTCGAACTACCTTGCTTTTCCCTGTCTATTACCGCCTGCCGTCGCCCCCATTTCACGGGACAATCCCTCAAGAAGCCCCTCCAACAAAAAACGGGAGTCGAAGGGCTCGCCCGCAGGAAAAGATAGGCGCCGGAATTTCGACGTACCCTGTGGGCTCTCCCCAAGGGACCGAGCACGGGACCTGTCCGCAACCCTGAGACGATGGTTGGCCTCGTTTCGGATATGACCTCGCTTCTCTCCCTTTGCCTAACTAATGCCGTACTTCCTGTTTCTTTTGCAAGGGCCGCGAGGATGGGCTTAAGCGAGACGTCTCGGGCTCAAATCGTCGAGTACCTTGCACGGAGGGGAGATGGGGCAAAGCCCGGGTCGGTTCGCTATATAGAACTACCAGACCGGGGCGCTTCTGTCAAGAGAAAGGGGGCTGGATAGCCGGATGGGCGGTGAGTGCAGGGATGATCCGGTGAGCGCCTTTGTTCGCGCCCTCACAGAAAGAGCGAGACCAGCTTCCGGGTCTTGATGTCTGCGAGGCCCCTGTCCGTGATCCTGAGGAACGGGAGGCCGGTGAAGGGTATGGTTTGAAGGGCGAGGAACGGCCGGGGCAGCGTAGATCCTATCTCTTCCATCCTTATGTCGAGCTCCTTGGTCTTTCTGCTGATCTCTTCGAGGCTGTAGTCGGGCACGAGGCTGTAAACATCCATGGGAAACTCGTACGTTATCCGCCCTTTGCTCGAAATGACGTATCCGCCCTGGATCTCAATGAGCCGGTTCGCTGCCAGGGCCATCTCTTCTTCGCTGCTGCCGGCGGTGAGGATGTTGCCGGTATCCCACGTGATATTGGTGGCAATTGCCCCTTCCTTGATGCCGGTGCCGGTGATGAAGCCTTTCCCGATCCGTCTTCCGTCGTTCCTATTGATGACGGCAACCGGGATGATGTCCCTGGCTACGTCCTTTTGGACGTACCCGTCCTTTACCTTCAAGAGGCCTTCCTCCTGGCGCGTAATGGTTTCGTTGATCACCTTGATCAGGCGGACCCGCACCTCGCCGTCCGCGGCGGGAATGAGGAAATCTGCACCTCTTACCTTGTCCGCCTTGATCGTGTGCCTCATCGTTTCCGGGTAGACGTAAGGCACGGGCCTCCCCCTTGAACTCCCGGTCTCTCACCACCATTTCGCCGTTCACCATGACGTGGTCTATTGCGGCCTTCCCGAGGTCGCTCAAGAACAGGATGTCGGCGTGGCGCAAAGGGGCGATCGCCCCGAGGTGGCGAAGGCCGTAATAATCCGCGACGTTTATGGTCATCATCTTGACGGCTTCTATGGGATTGAAGCCGTATGCTATCGCCCTTCTCAGGATGGAATCGAGATAGCCTTCCTCGCAGAGCATCACCGCGTCGAAATTATCGGAGACGAGCATGATCCTCCGCTTGTCCACATCGAGATCCTTCAACCCCTTCAACTCGGCAAGCTCTTTTCGCACGAAACCCTTCCCGGATCATCACGTAGATGCCGAGCCTGATCTTCTCGAGAGCTTCCTCCACGGTGGTCGACTCGTGGCACGAGGTGATGCCGGTCATGGCGTATTCTGTGAGCCTGGCGCCCCGTGCGCCGGCGCCGTGCCCCTCGAGGGTCTTGCCCAGAGAGAGACCGAAGGAGGCCTGACTGAGCACCCGATCGTCGCCTTCCACGATCCTGGTCCAGTATCCCTCCCCTATGCCGAGGACATCCTTTCGCCTGAGTATCCGCTTGAATTCCCTCAAGGAAAGGCCGATAGCGGTCTCCATGTGAGGAAAAGGAGGCGTCTCCGGAGGCGCGAGGAAGTAGCAGCGGAGCGGATAACCTTTGGTGCTGTCGAAAAAGGATTCGACTGCCTCGAGGCCGCACGTCGTCGCGACTATGCCGCATTCCGAGACGACGCAGGTGGTTCCGCCTTTGAGGGCGTAAGGGACTATCTCATAGAAAGGATACATGCTGTCAAGGTGGGTGTGGGCATCGATAAGGCCGGGGCAGAGATACCTGCCGCCTGCGTCGATGATTTCCGTCACTTGCCGGCCCTTTCAGGTTCGGCCTTTCGCCCACGCCTGTGATATAGCCGTCCTTGACCGAGATTGTGAGCTCCTCCTCGATGCTGTTCGTGAAGACGTTGACGATCTTTCCGTTGATGATGATCTTATCTGGAGGCTCTTCCCCTTTGGCGACGCGAAGAAGCGTTTGGAGCGTCTTTTTTTGCATGGCACCCTTTCCGTGAAATGGCGTTTTTTCATTTTACACCACAGGCGGGCGGATAGTAAAATTAGAGACCCGAAACCATAAAAGGTTCTTTCCCCCGACGAGGGAATGAAATGGGGGATGCATCCTTTCCCCGACGGGGGAAAGGATGGGGATGCGACCGAATCGATGAACCGTGAGGGAGAAGACCATGGGTGACGAGCGATTGACAAAGTACGTTCGCGGAGGCGGGTGAGCGTCCAAAATAGGTCCGGAGGACCTATCGAACATCCTCTGCGGTATCGACATACCGACGGATGAGAACGTACTGGTGGGCATTGAAGGGTTCGAGGACGCAGGGGTCTACCGGATCAACGAGGAGCTGGCCCTGGTGCAGACCCTCGATTTCTTTACGCCTGTCGTGGACGATCCATACTCGTTCGGTCAGATCGCCGCAGCAAACGCCTTCAGCGACATTTACGCCATGGGCGCGCAGCCAGTGACGGCCATGAACATCGTCTGCTTTTCCCCGAAGATGTTCGATCCGGCAATCCTCAAAGAGATCATAAGAGGAGGGGCCGACAAGATTCGAGAGGCAGGGGCGAGCCTCCTGGGCGGCCATAGCGTCGATGACCAGGAGATCAAGTATGGCCTTTCCGTCACCGGCTTTGTTCACCCCAATAGGATCCTCAGAAACGAGGGTGCGCAGCCGGGCGATCTGCTTATCCTCACCAAGCCCCTGGGGACCGGCATCCTCAACACGGGAATGAAGGGGGACATGGTATCGGAGGAGGTGGTCAAGGAAGTCGTCGCTGTAATGGCGGCCCTCAACGATCGCGCCGCTTTTGCCATGCGGTCCGTACGAACGCACGCGGCAACCGATGTCACCGGCTTCGGACTGGCCGGCCATCTCACCGAGATGCTCAAAGAAAACGTGGGGGTGCGCCTATTCCCCGAGAAGATTCCCTATTTCAAGGCAGCCGTCGAATTGTCGAAATCGGGCTTCGTTCCCGGAGGATTGTACAGAAACAGGGATTTCTATGGGGCGTCTGTGAGCGGGACCGCAGCTGCTTTCATCATTGACATCATCTTCGACCCGCAGACATCGGGGGGTCTCCTCATCGCCATCGACGCCGCAGACGCAGGGCGGTTCGAAGAGGCTGCTCGAAGAGAAAGGGGCCGCCTTCTGGGTGATCGGCGAGTTTGTCTCGGAGCCCCGGGGAAAGATCCTCGTCTGAAACTATTACTGGGGCTCGCGTCGCCCCCTCACCGGGCATCAGCCCAGCGAGCCTCCCCCTCATGAAAAGGAAGAAGCGCCGCAGGCGCGGTCTGTCGGATCGCGCGTGCGCAAAAGGCTTGCAGTTATTGGGGCTCGCGTCGCCCCCTCACCGGGCATCAGCCCAGCGAGCCTCCCCCTCATGAAAAGGAAGAAGCGGAAAGGCTTATCGCCTCCGACTCTCCTCTATCTTCGATAGGGTATCCTTGAACTCCTCCGACTCCGGGATGAGCTCCACGGCCTTTCGGGCCAATGCCTCGGCCTCATCCATGTGGGAGCCGGTCGTGTAATAGAGCCATGCCAGATTGTTGCGGGCTTCGGCGGAATTTGTCTTGTCTATGGCCTTCTGGTAAGCCTTTTCCGCGTCCGGGAAAGACTTCTTTTGGAAGTACACGTTGCCCACGTACAGGTAGGCCAGCGGCATTGCCTTCGCCGCAGCTCCGTATTCCTTCAGGGCGGCGTCAAGCTCCCCTCTTTTCTCGTAGCTCACCCCGAGGTTCACGTGCTCTTCAGGCGTCAGGGGATCTCTCAGGATCGCGATCCTGGGAAGGGAGCAGGAGGCGAGGACGAGGGAGGAGGATCAGGGCAACGGCGTGACAACAAGGGTCCAGTAGTCTGTCTTTTTCCATATTCTCGCGAGATCTCCCTCCGATATCTCTTGATTCTCTTTCCTGCCCGAATTGACGAGCACGCCGTTCTTCGTGTAGCCGGTTACCACCATGAAGTGGTTTGCCTCGTAAACGGAGAAGCCATAGTCGACAAGGATGATCAAGGGCGCCCCTTTGTCGACTTTCTCCTTGAGGTCTGCCATGCTCCCTGCGTATTGAAGGGCTTCGAAGCTGCGCGTGCGGGCAAACATCTCGAGATCGATGCCGAGGACGCCCCTGGCGGACGGGCTATATATGTCCGCCGCGATCTGCTCGGGCGTCGTCCAATCGCTCCTTCCGGTCTTCCGATACCAGTAGTCCATCGCCATGGCGAGGGTGGCCGGCCCGCATTGAAGCGCCTCCTGGCCGAAGAAGGGGACGTTGCGGATGATGACGGCATCAGTTGGCACCCTCCCTGCGGTCGCGCAAGATGCACAGAGGGCCAGCAGCGAAACGGCAATGAGGCATCGCACTTGTCTATTCATTACCACGAGCTTGATGGAAGAGGATGAGCAATGCACCCATCATAAAAGGGCCTGGGTATGCCTTCGGGGACACGTGTAGGGGCGGGCTCCCCGAAAGGGGCCCGCCCATCGCACCTATTGTGCCGCGCCCGTTCTTCGGCGCGCGGAAGCTGTCCTACTTTGTCACCAGGACTTTGTGGCCCGTAAGCTGCAAGATTACGAGGACGAGGATTACCACAACCAGGACGAAAAGGATTGCTTCACCCACATCCTTGCCGACTCTCAGATCGTCCAGTTTCTGCGCGAACTTATGGATCTGGCTGTCCGACATCTCCGACAGCCGACTCATGACCTCATCGGTCGAATAACCCAGGTCACGGAGCCTCTGGGTCACCAGCTTGTTCTCAAGGGTCGTGCGTATCTTTTCCATGTCCCCGGCCCTCAGACCCGGGGCGCTCAAGGCTTCGGAAGGGGAGAATGCAGCATCTACGCGAGGCGCGACACCAATAATGAACATTGCAACCACCAGATAGCACGCCAGCCATTTCTTCACCATTTTTCCCTCCTTTCGGTCACGGGACCCGCAAGTATTGCGAACCTGAGCAGCATTATAGCTAAGGACAGGCTGCATTGCAAAGGTTTTCAGAATTCTTATCGTCGCGCCCGCCCAATCAGGTCCGCTTTCTCAGGGGCCGTCGTGGCCTTGCAAGAGGCTCCCCGAGTATGAGAGAATAGATCATCTTTGGAAGTGCCAAGGCGCCTGGTGGGCCTCCTGGTCTTCAAAACCAGTGCACCGGTGACGAGCTGGTGGGTGGGTTCGATTCCCATGCACTTCCGCCATTAATTTCAATAAGTTACAACGACTATGTGAAGCGGCAAGGGGCTCGAGGTCGTGGGATATCACGTCCCATAGACCGAAAGGCTAAAGAAGGTGGAAGATAGGGTCCATCAGACCGTCTTGCTGAGGATTTCGAGCAGTTCTTTCCCAAAAGCTTCGATCTTCTGCGGGCCAAGTCCGTAAACTCTTTCCAAGTCGGCCAACGTTTCGGGGGCTTTTCTGACTATGTCCTCCAAGGTTCGGTTGCTAAAGATTATGAAGGCGGGCATGTCTTCTGCCCTGGCGTATTCGAGCCGCCACTCTCTGATTGCCTTCATCCTCTCGGATTGCTGAGCGGTCAATGGTGAGCTGCAATTTTCTCGGTGGGGTATTTCTTCTCCTTTGATCGTCCCTTCGAAAAAACTGCCTTTGAGGGGGCCACGAAGGCGTGAGGGACTCTTCTCGGGGAGCCGGGATCACACACATCGCAATGGCCGCAGGACTGAATTCGATCACGGTCCCTAAAGTACGTGAGGATTCCGGACTGCCGGCATTCACCGCCTTCGGCGTACTGGATGATGGCATCCAGAGATTTCCAGCGTGCGCTTTTGATCTCCGCCGGGGCTGTGCTTTCACGTATGAAGAACGACTGAAGCCCGCGATCTTTCTTTGCGTACAAGAGCAGACAGGTCGAGTTCTTTCCGTCCCGGCCTGCCCGGCCTACTTCCTGATAATACGAGTCAAGATTCGCAGGCATCTGATAGTGGACAATGAGTCTCACATCCGGGCTATCCACTCCCATGCCGAAGGCGTTTGTGGCCACCAGTATTCTGACGGCGCCCCCATCGTACTTGTCCTGAATGGAGTCTCGCTCCTCGCTCGAAAGGCCCGCGTGATAGTAAGCGACCCCGGGGTGCAGCGTGCACAGTTCGCTGTAGAGGTCCTCACATTGTTTTCGCGTCCCTGCATAGATGATGATCCTTCCCTCAGGTGTCCGGTCGAGCGCTTCCCGGATGAGAGCCATCTTCTCTGTCCCATCATCACAGTACTCGACCTGGTAGTACAAATTGGGCCGATAGAAGCCGTAGACATGCTGATTTGGCTGGTTCAACCCCAGCTGCTTGGCGATATCTTTCAACACCTGGGGCGTGGCCGTGGCCGTGGTGGCAAGAATGGGAACATCCGAGCGCAGGGTGCGAAGCAAACTGAGCCTGCCATAATCGGGCCTGAAATCGTGCCCCCACTGAGACACACAGTGCGCTTCATCGACGGCAAACAGGGATATGGGAGCATTCTTCACCCAGTTTTCGAAACCGGGCTTCTGAATCCGTTCGGGAGAAAGATAGAGCAGGAATGAATCGCTGCCCCTAAGCTCTCGGAACACCTGCCGGTTTTCGGCCGGGTCCTGGCTGGAATTAATGCAGCCGCTGGGGATGCCCTTTGCCCTCAAGGCTGCCACCTGATCCCGCATGAGAGAGATGAGAGGCGTTATCACCAACGTAATTCCCTTCCGGCAGAGGGAGGGGAGTTGATAGCAAAGGGATTTCCCCCCGCCTGTCGGCATCACCGCCACCGTATCCTGTCCGCTCAAAACCGAGGAAATAATCTCCCATTGGCCGTGACGAAAGGACTGAATGCCGAATGAGTCGTTGAGAATGTGGAGTATCGCTGGCTGTTCCAAAAGACTCCCGCCGAATGTGCGAGGAACCGGCTCCCGCGCGTCATGATTCGAGCCGGCCTTCATATTCCTCCATTCGAAACGAATGCGGCCGCCGGATGCGGTGAAAGCGTCAGATCCTGCGCTTTAGCCATCTGGCGTTGCCCGGCGGCTTTGTGTAGACTAAATCGTTTCTTCCCTCTCTGTCAACGGCTTGACAGATGTGCGCCGGCGTGGGCCACGTAAGCGAGATGTCCCTATTTCCTTTGCAGTTGAGAGCTGTCTCGTCATTTAGATGGCTCCTAAAGCGAAAGCTTTGTCTCCCTCTCGGCGAAAAGCGTGAGGACGGTAGCCACAGAGGGACTATATATGCTTCAAATAGACTAGTTTGAGCTGCGTGTACATCTGCGCCCCTATGACCCCACCTTCCTTGCCCAAACCGCTCTCCTTAAATCCGCCCCACGGGGTTTCCGCCACCAGGTTCATATGCTGGTTCACCCAGACGGTGCCGGCTTGCAGTTCATTGGCAAACTTGATTCCCCTGGCAACGTCCTTCGTCCAGACCGAGGCGCACAGACCGAAGGCGCTGTCGTTGGCAGCTTCAATCACCTTCTCGTCGGAAGAGAACTTAAGAAAGCCGACGACGGGACCGAAGACCTCTTCCCGCGCGATTCTCATGTTCTGGGTTACGTTGGTAAAGACGGTGGGCATGACGAAATAGCCCTTATCGAGGGGGGGTTCCGTAGGTCTCTTGCCGCCGAGAACCAGTGTTGCGCCTTCGTCTATGGCGGACTGGATGTACGCTTCTATAGTGGCTCTCTGATCTTTGTTGGCCACAGGGCCCATCGTCGTACTCTTGTCGGAAGGATCGCCTACCTTGATCCGCCGGGCAGCAGCAACGAAAGCCTCTACGAACTTGTCGTGTATCTTTTCGTGGACGTAGAGCCTGGAAGGCTGGGCGCAGTTCTGACCGACATTCATGAAGGCTATTTGGGCGAGCTCTTCGGCAACGGATACCACGTCCGCGTCCTCCAAAACGATCGCGGGGTTCTTGCCCCCCAGTTCCATGCCGAGGACTTTTACCGTCTGACTGGAAGCGGCTATGATGGCTTTGCCCACCTCCGTGCTTCCGGTGAAGCTGATGAGGTCCACGCCCGGATGTGTTGAGAGGTGTTGGCCTATGGTCCCTCCCGGGCCGGTGACGACGTTGACCACACCCGGAGGAAGATCCTTCACCGTAGCCATAATTTCGGCCCATTTCAGCCCGATCCCCGAGTTTATGCTTGCGGGTTTGAGAACGCAGGTGTTGCCGTTAGCTATGCATGGACTGATCTTCGTAGAAATCAGGAGGGAAGGTACGTTCCACGGCGTAATGAGTGCACATACGCCGACCGGTTCGCGTTTCATGTAAGCGAGCGTGTTCGGGGCATCGCCGGGGCCTTGGCCCATGCTGGAGGCAGGCGGAAGGACTTCCCCCATCACTGTCCTTGCTCCTGATGCCGCAAGTTCTATGTTTTCGGCGGCGAACTTAAGCATGAAGGGGGCAAAATCGAGGGGTGCTCCGTGCTCCAGGACCTCCAGCCTCGCCAGCTCGGCACTGTGCTCTCTGACCGCCGCCGCTATCCGGGCAACAATATCGGAACGCTCCGCCTGTGTCCTCCTGGACCAGGCAGGAAAGGCCCTGCGGGCGGCGGCCACGGCCTTATCCACATCGGAGGCTCCTGCGAGCGGAACTTCCGCTACCACTTCTCCCGTGGCCGGGTTATGGGTAAGAAAAGTCTTACCCGAGTCCGCATCGACCCATTTGCCTTCAATCCACATCTTGTAGTTCTCCATTTGTTCCCTCCTTTCATTCCAAGCAGCCCCGGTCCCTCGCGAAAAAGGCGGAAAGCCGATCCCGCCCGCCGCATCTCCGATACATTATGTCATTATGACATAATGTCAATATTGAGCCGTCTCCTCGGCGGAGCTGGCAGACAAGGGATGGAGTCTTCGAGAGAAAGGCATGGGAAAGAAGGCGAGAAAGAAACGATACTCCCCCTTGGTGCATGGAGGCAGGACGGGCTCAGGGGGAATCAGCTTTGCGAACATCCCGGTCCAAAAGGCAAGCGGCCCTTGGGCGGGCTCCAATCCTTTGACGGGTCCCGACGGGAGAACCTACAGTCCCAGATACGCCTTCTTGACGTGATCGTTCTGGAGAAGGTCTGCGCTCGATCCCTCGAGGGCCACCCGGCCGTTCTCGAGCACGTATGCCCGGTCGGCGATCTCCAGGCTTTGTTGAACATCCTGCTCAACAAGAAGAATGGTCATGCCCTGATCGCGCAAGGTTCGAATTGCGTCGAAGATCTCCTTGACCATGAGGGGGGAGAGACCGTACGAGGGCTCGTCGAGGGCGCACAACTTCGGCCGTGACATCAAGCCGCGCCCGATGGCGAGCATCTGCCTCTCGCCGCCGCTTAGGGTCCTGGCCAATTGCTTGGATCTCTGCTCGAGAAGAGGGAACATCCGCAGCACCTGCTGGAGGGTCTCTCCCTTCCTTTGCCACGCCTCATCGCTGTAGGCGCCCATATCCAGGTTCTCACCGACCGTCATGTCCGGAAAGGCCTTACCGCCCTCGGGGATATGAGAAATCCCGAGACTCACGATGTCGTGGGGCTGCATGTCATCAATCCTTCGACCGAGAAACGTCACAGAGCCCGAGGAGGCATGGACGAGGCCCGAAATGGCGTCCAGGATCGTCGTCTTGCCGGCTGCGTTCGCCCCGATCAAGGCAACGATCTCACCCTTCTCCACGTTGATGGAGACGTCCCACAGAGCCCTTATTTTCCCGTAGTACGCGCTGACATTGTCAACTTCGAGCATCATCTCATTTCCCCAGATAGATCTTGATTACGGTCTCGTTGCTGGTGATCTCCGCAGGCGACCCTTCAGCGATCTTCTCCCCGTGATGGAGGACGATGATCCGGTTGCATATGCTCATGATTGCCTTCATGACGTGCTCGATCATGAGTATGGTGATTCCCCGTTCTCGAATGCGCGTGATCAGGCCCATCACCTCACCCGCCTCAGTAAGGTTTAACCCCGCGATCAATTCGTCCAGCAGCATCACCTCCGGCTGGGTTGCGAGGGCTCTTGCCACCTCGAGACGCTTCTGGTGGGCGAGGGTCAGGTCTCCCGCACGAGTTGACGACGCTCCGGCAAGGCCGACGAAATCGAGCAACTTCTCCGCCGCTACCGCAGCGGCCGTAGACGACATGCCAGTCTTTGTTCCGAACACGCCGCCCAGCGACACGTTCCCGAGAACCGACATGTTGGGAAAGATCCGAACCGACTGAAAGGTACGGGCCACACCGGCCCTGCAGACGCGGTGCGCCTTCAGGCCGGTGAGTCTCTCTCCTTTGAATTCGAGGGCTCCGGAATCGGGTATGATGGCACCTGAAATGAGGTTGAAGAGCGTCGTCTTGCCGGCGCCATTGGGACCGATCAGGCCGACGATCTCACCCTGGTCGACGTCGAAGTCGACCTCCGAGACGGCAGCCAATCCCCCGAAGAACTTCGTAAGCTTCTTGCCTTCAAGAATTCGCATGGTTTGCAGTACGCCCTCCCTTCCTCCACTTCATGACCAGGCCGGTCAGCCCGTTCGGCAGGTATGTTATGGCCACCACGAGGATGATCCCGAACATGAGCATGTAATAGAATGGAAACTGGGTAAGCAGCAGTTCCTCCAGAAGGCCAAAAACGGCGGCCCCTATTATGGGGCCGAAGAACGTGGCCATGCCGCCAAAAACCGCCATCAACACGGGCATGAAGGAGAAGAACGGGTCAAAGGCAATGTAGGGATCGATGTAGGTCCACTTGGTCGCCATGATGGCGCCGGTTGCGCCCATGAAGAGGGCGCTCACGCCGAACGTGATCGTCTTCACGGCCGTCACGTTGACCCCGCTGTGGGCAGCAGCCTCCTCGTCTTCCCCGATGCTCTCCAGGGCTGCCCCGTACTTTGATTGCCGCAGGAGATGGGCGGTGATCAGGAGGACGACGAAGATGGCGAGCATGACGTAGAAGATCGTTGTGTTGTCGATGACGACGACGAATCTGCCCCTCGTGTGGGTGAATCTCACCTCATACCAGAGGACGAGCTGCCGGAGGAGCAGGACGAGACCAAAGGTGAATATGGAGAAATAGAGGCCCTTCAGTCGTAAGGTCAGGGCGCCCACGAGGAGGGCAAGGCAAAGGCTCGCAGCCGCGGCGACAAGAATCACCAGGGGCAAAGGCAAGAACTTCCCCAATGAGGCCGCCGTGTAGATGCCGATCCCCATGAAGGCGGCCGGCGCCAAAGAGACGTTGCCCGTGGGGCCGGAAAACACAACCCAACTCACGGTGAGGGCGGCATACATGATTATTGACGTCACCAGGATCATCGTGTAGGCGGCGCCGTATAAGGGCAGGAGGGCGAGGAGTAGGACGAGGAGAGCGGCCGATCCCCAGGAATAAAGGCTCTTGCGATTCATTCTAGCATTCATCTCTCTACTTCCCCATTATGCCGGTCGGTTTTATCCAGAGGAGGACCATGAAGAGCACGTAATAGGCGGCCAGGGAGAGGCCCGGCTCTATCTTGGTGACGATGCTGCCGATGAGACCCAGGAGAAAACCCCCGATGAAGCTGCCCGGGATGCTCCCCATGCCACCCAGCGCGACCACGATGATCGTGATGATGGTGTATTCAAGGCCCATGGTCGTTTGCATGGGGTACGACATGCTCACGAGGAGGCCTCCGAGGCCCGCCATGAGGGCACCGAAGCCGAAGCAAAGGGCGAGGACCTGGTTGATGTTCACGCCCATGAGCGCGGCAGTCGAGGGGTCCTGGGCCGCCGCCCGGATCGCCTTCCCCAGCCTGGTGCGCACCAGAAAGAGATAGAAGACTATCCCGAATGCCACGGCAAAGGCGAGGGTGACCAGGCGGTTCGCCGCGAAGAGGGCACCGAGGATGCTCACCGGATAGGCCATGAACGTGTAGGCTTTGGTCTGGGTGCCCCATATAAGGTTGGCCACATTTTGAATG
>CAVVNC010000009.1:0-38853 GCA_963749525.1 uncultured delta proteobacterium | reverse complement strand
CCATGTTCGGGTCTGTCCGCTGCGCGAGGGCCGCTTTTCCGTCTTACGTGAGGAGGATAGGGACTTAACCGTCATCTTACAGCTTTTAAAGGAAGTAATCGGAACAACATGAAGGAGATCAGGCTTCACGGGAGAGGGGGCAGGGGGCGGTCATGGGCGCTGAGATGCTCGCCTATGCCTTCGTGCTCGAAAAGAAGTACGCTTCGTCTTTTCCCACCTTCGGTGCGGAGAGACGGGGAGCCCCGGTTGCCGCATTCCTGAGATTCGACGACAAGCCGATCAGGGAGACCCATCAGATCTACGAGCCGGAATGCGTCATGGTCCTTGACCCTTTCATAGCGAAAACAAGGGCGATCTTCGACGGCCTGAGGGGCGACGGCATTGCCGTCCTGAATACGCCGAGACAGGACCTCGATGTCTGGCCCGCGAGTCTTAGGTGCTCGGCGTCGTCGATGCAACCGCCCTGGCCCTGGAGGTGATGGGCAGGGCCATCGTCAACACGTGCATGCTCGGGGTCCTTGCCCGGGTCACGGGCTGGGTGAGGCTCGAATCGGTCATCGCCAGTCTTGAGATGAATTTCGAGGGGAAACTCCGCGCGAAGAATGAAGACCTGGTGCGCCGGGGTTTTGACAGCGTGAAGATCATAGCGAAAGGGTGAGGGAAATGAAATTCGCGAGCAAGTTCGAGGGCCCATGGTCGACGCCGAAGGAGCCCCTTGACGTAAAGACCGGCGAATGGCGGTCCCAGAGACCCGTCACCAAGGTCGAAAAATGCCGCCAATGCGGCTGGTGCTCCATCTTCTGTCCCACGGGATGCATCAAGGAGAGGGACCATTTCTTTTCGGCCGACCTCGACTACTGCAAGGGGTGCGGCGTGTGCGCCAGGGTATGCCCCGGCAAGGCCATCGCCATTGTAAGAGAGGAGGCCTAATGTCGAACATCGACCTGAGGGGCCAGATAAGGGTCCTTGACGGTAACAGGGCCGGGGCCTACGGGGTGCTCCTGTGCCGGCCCGACGTGATTGCCACCTATCCCATCACCCCCCAGACCCCCCTGGTGGAAACCCTCTACAAGTTCGAGGCGGAAGGGCTCTTCGATCCGGAAATGGTTGAGCCGGAAGGGGAGAATTCGGCCATGGCCATTCTCATCGGGGCCTGCGCCGCAGGAGGCCGCACGTTTACCGCAACCTCATCCCAGGGCCTCTCTTTCATGAACGATGCCTATCTCCTCGCCGCCGGAAACAGGTTCCCCATAGTGATGGCTATCGGCATGAGGGAGCAGGTAAGCCCCCACGGCGTCTTCGCCGGGCAGCAGGATGCGGTCCTGGTGAAAGACCACGGATGGATACAGATCTTTACGGAATCGTGCCAGGAGATCCTCGACACGATCATCATGGCGTACCGGCTCGCAGAGGATTCGGCCATACTCCTGCCCGTCAACGTGTGCTACGAGGGCTTCTATCTTTCCCACCACTCGCAGAGGGTGGAGATACCCCGCCAGGAGGAGGTAGACGACTTTCTCGCGCCCCTCAAGGGCATGGAGAGGCTCAAGTGGACCCTCGAGGACCCCATGGTCTTCTCGAGCTACACCGTGCCTGCCGAGCTTTTCACGGAGTATCGCTACAAGATGTGCGCGGCCCACGGCGGGCCAAGGGGAAGTTCGACGAGATCGACCGGGAATTCGCCCATAGGTTCGGCCGCTCCTATGGCGGACAGATCGAGGAGTACAGGACGGAGGACGCAGACATCGTCATCGTCACGATGGGCTGTTCGACCGGCACGGCAAGGGTGGTGGTGGACCGGAAGAGGGACGAGGGGCTGAAGGTGGGACTCATCAAGGTGCGCATGTTCCGGCCGAGCCCGAGGGAAAGATTGGTCCAGGCCCTCAACGGGAAGAAGGCAGTCGGCGTGATCGACCGCAGCGTATGCTATGCGTGGAACTGCGGGCATAACTTCGTGGAGCTGAAGACCCTGCTGGGCGACTTCGAACAGCCTGCCCCTCTGCTGCTCGATTTTGTCTGCGGACTGGGCGGAGGAGACATCACGGACCATCAGATCGCGAGGGTGATCGATACGACCGCGGCTGCGGCAGCCGGGCAGCGGCAGGCCGAGGTAACCTGGCTCGCGCTGGAATAGAAGATTCGGAGGGATGTGGTGGCAAAGAAAAAGCAGGTTATCGTGGGATCGGGGACGGCTGCGGTGAGCGCCCTGAGACAGCTGAGGGCAGCCGGCTGCGACGACGAGGTTGTGGTGCTCACCATGGAGAGGCACGCCCCCTATTCACCAATGTCTCTTCCCTATGTGCTTCTCGGGAAGGTGGGACCGCAGGATATCGGAATGGTGGCCGACGATTTTTTCGACCGGATGGCCGCGGCCTTCGTGAGGGAGAGGAAGGTCATTTCCGTCGAGCCGGAAGCGCATAGGCTCATCTTTGAGGACGGCGGAAGCGAGCGCTATGACCGCCTCCTCATCGCCACGGGCTCGGACCCTATCGTGCCCCCGGTGCTCGGGGAAGCCGGCGCCTTGGGGTTTCACGTGATGGATGACTGCATCGCCCTCGCGCAGCGAGCTCACCGCCACAAAACGAGTGGCCATAGTGGGCGCCGGCCTGGTGGGTATGGAGCTTGCCGCCGCGCTTACGGCGAGGGGCCACGAGGTGACCGTAATAGCCCCCCGGGAGAGGATCCTCCGAAGCTCATTCGACGAGGAGGCAAGCCAGCGCATCATCGATCTCTTTACGGCTTCCGGAGTCCGCGTGAACATGAGGTGGGGTGAGGCCGAATCCGCAGAGCGGCACGGCGCCGAGACCAGGGTGCGCTTCTCCGGGGGCAACGAAATTGAGGCAGACGTAGTCCTCGCCTGTCTGGGCGTCAAGCCGAGGACCGCCCTCGTCCAGGGGAGCGGAATCGAAAAGGACGATGGGATAACCGTGGATCGCCGGATGAGAACGAACCTCCCCGATGTCTTCGCTGCCGGCGACTGCGCCGAGGCGAGCGACTTCCTCACCGGCAGGCTGAAGGTCAATCCCATCCTTCCCAGCGCCGCGGACCAGGGAAAGGTCGCGGGCGCCAACATGGCCGGCGGGACGAGCGAATACGAGGGTTCCCTGCCGATGAACGCGTTCAACTTCTTCGACCATCTTGCCCTCTCTATCGGAAAGGTGGCAGCCGGTGCCGACGACGTGTTGATCGACCGGCGCAACGGCTCGTTCGCAAGGCTCGTCTTCACGGGTGACACGCTCGTGGGCGCCTCGTTCCTCGATGCCGATGTGGAAGCAGGCGTAATCCGCCACCTTATCAGGAAGAGGGTCCCTGTCGGCAAGTACCGGGAGGACCTGCTTCAGGCCCCCAGAGAGGTCGGTTTCTGGCTCATGAACGAGGCCGAGAGACGCCAGACGGCTTCTAAGGAAGAGTAGGAAGGCGAAGCATGAGAACTTATTATGATACGTTGAGCATCGAAGAAAACATCTGTCCTCCCGGCTGCAAGGCGTGCGGCGAGGCGTGCGCTTCCGCGAAGCGGGAACGGGGCGAAGACGGGTACGGCATACGGGAGCTCCATATGCCGGAGGCCGGCGCGCACCTCGCGTACACGTGCAACCAGTGCTCCGAGCCTGCCTGCCTCGATGTGTGCCCCACAGGGGCGCTCGCGAAGTCGGCCAGTGACGGCATCGTCAGGATCGAGGCGAATAAGTGCCTGGGGTGCGGGCTCTGCCATCTTGCGTGCCCCTACGGAGGGATCGACTTCCGCGCCGGATCGGCCCGTGCGTCCAAGTGCGATCTATGCGAGGGGGAGCCGCAATGCGTCGACGCATGCCCTGCCAAGGCCATCACATTCTTAAAGACGAGATCGATCGTCGGGCGTCTCCACAAAGATCCGTTCCTGTCGGGCTCGTCCCTGTGCATCGGTTGTCCCGCGGAAACAGCCATCCGGTTCGTCTTGAGGGCAATGGGGGAGGATACGTTCCTCTTCGGGGGTCCGGGGTGCGCGGTCAACATGTTCAACGGCTTGGGCACCCGCGCGATGGTGAGCATCCCGGCCCACGCGTCGAACATGACCTCAGTCCCCTCGACCATGACCGGGGTCAAGAGATACTACAGGAAGATGGGCAAGGACGTCAGATGCGTGGCCTTCGTGGGCGACGGCCTCGCAACGGACGTCGGGTTTCAGCCCCTTTCGGGCGCGGCCGAGAGGAACGAGAACATCATCTTCATTTGTTACGACAACGAAGGCTACATGAACACAGGCGTCCAGAGGAGCAGCACCTCGCCCCTTCTGGGGTGGACAACGACCACGCCGGCAATGGGGAGAAGGAAGGGGAAGCTGATGCATTCCAAGAACGTCCCCCTCATCATGGCTGCCCATAGCATACCCTATGTGGCCACGGCGGTGGTGAGCCATCCGGAAGACCTTCTCATGAAGTTGCTGAAGGCCAAGGCGGTGAAGGACGGCATGTCGTACATCCATATCCTGAGCCCATGCATCCTCGGCTGGGGGTACGCCATACCGGCTTCGCTCGACGTGTGCAGGACAGCGGTGGAGACAAACTACTTCCCCCTGTGGGAGTATGAGCGGGGGCAGTTCCGCATTACCCACGAGGTGAAAAACCCGAAGCCCGTCGGCCTTTACGCGGGACTCCTCAAGAAGTTCGCCCATCTCAATGAAGAAGACCTGGGAGCTTTGCAGAAGGTCGTAGATGAGCGCTTTCGGCACCTTAAAGCTCTTACCGGCCTTGCCTGCCCGTGACGAGCGCATGGAGGATCGCGATCTGTGGCGCCCTCTTCGCCGCACGGCCTCAGGCGTACGCAAAATACAGCCTTCGGCCGCACGGCTCAGATGGCATCCACATCTCATCGATCCTCCATGCGCTCGTCGATTCGCCGCCGGAACTATCACCCAGTGCCTGACCGCCTTCAATGGGACCAGCCCGTGGCTTCATGAACACCCCGTAACAACGAATTAGGATAGTTGAGGCGCTTCACAAAAAGGCACAGCGCCTCAAGACCGGACCTTAGCCACCCTCCCATAAGACTTACATAATACTGACGAAAAGGTAACGCAGTCCCAGACCAATAGTCCGACGGCAATCGAGGCGCTCGGGTACTATAGTTAAAGAAAGGTGGTTGGCCCTCGGGCCGCACGGAAGCGGCCCACAAGACCGTCAGGAAGGGGGCAAGACAGATGAAGGCGTTGAGATTCGATAGGTTCGGGGATGTGGAGGCAGTGCTTCACGTCGGCGAAGTTCCGGAGCCGGTTCTCGGGCCTGATGAGGTTCTGGTCAAGGTCCGGGCAGCTTCCATCAATCCGTCCGACGTCAAGAACGTACAGGGGAGATTTCCGCAGACCACCCTCCCCCGGATTCCCGGCAGGGACCTCGCAGGGGTTGTCGTTGCCGGCGCCAGGGAGATGGTCGGCAAGGAGGTCTGGGCAACGGGAGGTGACATTGGCTTTACGCGAGACGGGAGCCACGCCGAGTACATAGCCCTGCCCAGGAGGGGCGTGCGGCCCAAGCCGGAGTCTCTCAGCATGGTGGAAGCGGCGAGTCTCGGCGTCAATTACATTGCCGCTTTTATCGGACTTATCGAAAAGGCGCGTCTGAGGGAGGGCGAATGGGTTCTGGTAATAGGCGCGGGCGGCGGCGTGGGCAGCTCCGTCATCAAGATAGCGAAAGGCAGGGGCGCCCGGGTAATTGGGGTGGATCGGCAGGCCCTTGACGAGACAAAAGCGCGCCAGCTCGGCGTCGATCTCGCCCTGGCAAGCGACTCCGACGCAATAGCCAACCGGGTCCGCGAGCTTACCTTGGGTATGGGCGCAGCCGTGGTATTCGATTGCGTAGGCGGCCCGCTTTTTGAGGTAGGGCTCGCATCATTGGGCCTGAACGGACGGCAGGTGGACATTACCACAATAGGAACTGGCAAGGTCAGTCTCGATCTCCTCGACTTTTACCGGAGACAGCTCACGCTCTTCGGCGTCAATACGTCCCTGTTCGACACCGTTGCCTCAGGCGACATCCTCGATAGTCTGAGGCCCGAGTTCGAGCAGGGCAGACTCACCCCTCCCGAGATTGCAGGGACCTGTTCGCTCCACGAGGCGGCCGCGGCGTACGCACGGATCGACAAGGGGGTCGCCGGAGGAAAGATCGTCATCACGTTCTCGAACCAAGGGGAATGAAGGTCATCGCTCGATCACCCTGGCTCATCCTGATCATCGTTCTCTTGAGCGGCATCGCAGCCACTCTGAACCAGTTCAAGGTTCCCCCGGTCATGCCCGTTCTTATGGAGGCATTCAGCCAGTCCGCGGGTCGAGCCGGGCTCCTCATGTCGGTATTCGCCCTTACCGGTCTCCTCCTGGCCATACCTTCCGGGTTCATTCTTCAAAGGCTGGGATACAGGGCATGCGGGCTCACGGCCCTCGCATTCCTCGCAATAGGCGCGGGTTGCGGCACTTTCAGCAGGGGTATCGCAACCATGCTGTCGAGCCGCTTTATCGAAGGGATAGGCCTGGGCCTCATGGCAGTCACGGGCCCTGAGATCATAGCCCTATGGTTCGCCCCGGAAAAGAGGGGGAGAGCCATGGGTATCTGGTCGGTCTGGGTGCCCTTAGGATCGATGACCATGCTTATTCTCGCCCCTCTCCTTGCCATCCATTGGGGCTGGCGGGCCGTCTGGCAATTCGCGTGGTCCTACACGATCGTAGTCGGCCTTCTCTTCTATTTTCTCGTCAAGTCGGTTGCCGACCAGAAGACGGGCCGGGAGCTTTCCGACTCGTGCAGGAATCTGACGATGGAGAGCCTCGGAAGGGTCCTGCGCAATCGCAACCTGTGGCTCGTAAGCCTCCTCTTCTGCTGCTTCAATTTCGTCGTAGTCGGCTTCGTCACATGGGCGCCGACCTTTCTCCACGCCGCCCGCCACGCCTCCATCATTCGTGCTGCACACGCAATCAGCCTGGGGAGCCTCATGAACATTGCGGCCGCTCCCCTGGCGGGCTTGATCCTTGATAGAAAGGGCTCCAGGAAGCTCATCTGCGCCGTTCCGCTCCTCGCCATGGCTTTTCTCCTCCCGGCTGCCAACTCTGCGGGGGAAGGCCTCTTTCTCGCCCTGACGATGGCTATCGGTTTTCTCGGAGGATTCGTTCCGACGGGCGTCTTCTCCGGCGCGGTGGAGATCGCGGGCGATTCTAGGCTGGCCGGCATGGCCGTTGCCGTGATTCAGGTCGGGCAGAATTCCGGGATGCTCCTCGGGCCTTTCGTATTTGGCCGGTTGGTCGAATCCTCGGGGTGGCAGGCCGCCTTCTGGGCTTTGGGACCAGTGGCCCTCCTGGGTGCGGTCGCTGCTCTCGCAACCGATTTCTCTCATGGGCACCCGGATGTGACCTGCCGGCCCTGATTCCCTCCAGAGTCGGCCCCACACGGCCCCCTTTGTGGAGAGCGGGGGAGGGAGATACTTCCCCATGGACCAGCCGGGCAAGTACGCCCTCTACCGAGTATCGAAGGGGTGGGAATAGAGAGAGCTACCCGGTCGAACGCTTCGCGTAGTTCGTTCCGTAGATCCCGAGACAGACGCATGCCATGCCGATCACAAGGCCTTTCGTGAGGTCTTCCCCCAGAAAAACCACGCCGGAGGCGACGCCGAAGACCGGAGTCAGGAAGGTAAAAACCGAAAGACTAGCGACGGGGTAGGTATGTATGAGCTTGAACCAGGTGAGATAGGAGGCGAAGGCGACGATCACGGATTGGTAGATCAGCGAGACCAGCACATTATTTCCGATGGCCCCGGATACCCAGACGGGCTCCAGCACATAGGCAGCGGCAGCTATTATGGGAACTGAGAACAGCAGCTGGTAAATGAAGGTGTTGATGGGATGTACGGTCTCCGCCAAGTATCTCTTGATGTAGAGCGTCGTGATTGCCCATAGGAACGCCGCTGCCACTTCGAGGAGGTCGCCTGCGAACATCAAATGGCCGTGGATAGCGGGTTTGCCCTCAAACACGAGGCAGACGCCGGCAAAGGCGAGCACCAGGCTTATGATCCTCACGCCGCTGAGTCTTTCTCCCAAGAAAAAATGAGCGCCCACGGCGACGACGAAAGGGGCGAGGTAGACAAGAACGACTGCCCGGGCAGCGTCGGTGTAGAGCATGCCGAGATAGAGGCAGACGAATTCGGCGCCGAAGAGAAGACCGACCACGAGGCCGTGAAAGAGCCTTCGGTCCCTGTGGAAGACAGGCTGGCGGGCAATGAGGCAGTATCCTATGCCGAAGGCGGAGGCGATCACGGAGCGGAGAAAGGCCGTGAATACCGGGGAGAGTCTCGTGTTCGTCATCTTTATGGCGACATAGTTGACCCCCCAGAGCACGGTGAGCGTCAGAATGAGCGCAAATCCCGTAAGGTCCACCCGCTCCTTGGTCATATCCGCTCCATGGAAGGTATTGGAATGGGCGAGTGGCTAAAAACGTGTATCCCCGCCTCGCCTTAAGTCCCGGCTGCCTCCGTTCTCTTTATGCCGAGCTTCTTCATTCGGAAAAGAAGGGTGGTCGGCTTGAGCCCGAGTATCGAGGCCGCCCCAAGGGGACCGCTGATCCGCCAGTGGGTGTCGTTGAGGATCTTCGAGATATACTCCTTCTCTACTTCGGCCAGCGGTCTTGCCCCTCCGTCCTCGATGGCGGATCTGGTCCCTAATCCATGGTCAAGACCGGAGAAGGAGAGCTTGTTTCCCGCTGACAGTATGACGGCCCTTTCGACAACGTGCTTAAGCTCCCGCACGTTGCCCGGCCAATGGTACTCCAAGAGCTTTTTCATCTCCTCTGGCGGCGTGGTCCGTATCGCCTTGCCCATCTGCCGACCGAAAGCTCCGACAAAGTGGCGCGCCATGAGCGGGATATCCTCTTTCCGCTCCCGGAGAGGGGGGATGTAGATAGGAAAGACATTGAGACGGTAGAAGAGGTCCTGGCGGAAGGTCCCTTTGTCAACCTCCCTATGAAGGTCTCTGTTTGTGGCGGCAATCACCCGAAAATCGGATTGGATGGGTTTTGCGCTTCCCAGCCGCTCGAACATCCCCTCCTGCAGCACGCGGAGGAGCTTCATCTGAATGGTGAGCGGCAAATCCCCTATTTCATCGAAGAAAATAGTCCCCCCATGGGCCAGCTCGAAGCGTCCCTTGGTCTTCTCATTTGCACCGGTGAAGGCGCCCTTTTCGTGGCCGAAGAGCTCGCTGGTGACGAGATCGTTAGGAAGGGCGGCGAGGTTGACCGATATGAAGGGACCGTTCTTTCGCTCGCTAAGGTTGTGAATCGCCTTCGCGACCAGCTCCTTGCCCACGCCGGTCTCGCCCATGATCAGGACAGAGCTGTTGGTGGGGGCGACCTGCCGGATCTGCTCCATCACGGCCTTTGCAGCCTCTGAGCGGCCGATCATCATCTCGTTGGGGTTCGCTATGCCCATCTCCCGCTTGTAGAAGATGGCTTCATCCTCGAAACGGTCCTTTCTCTCCCTCATTTCGTCATATATCTTGATATTCGAGAGGCCGACGGCGATCTGGCTGCAGACAAGCCTCACATAGGGAAGGTGGTCCTCCGGAAATCTCTTCCCAAGCCTGTTGTCCAGGTAGAGATAGCCGTGCGTCTCCGACCCCAGCCTCACGGGCATGCAGATAAGTGAGGTAATGCCCGCTGCGGCGAGGGATTCGCCGGAAATGGCGCTCGGCTCATCGGACGACTTCGGCATGATGAACTCCGTCCCCTGGCGGGCCACATGGGCCAGCACGTCGCGGATGACTCTCGACTGGTCGGCTTTCAGGAGCATTGGGTCGAGGTTCCGGCTCGCGATGATCGTCTGCTCACCGTGCGGCCCCACGACAAAAAAGACGCCGCGGGTGGCCATGGTGAAATCCATGGCAGTATTTATCACCCTCTCGAGAAAGGAAGACATGTCCCGTACCGCCCCCAAGGACTCGTTGATGGTGATCATCCTGTCTATCATCAACTCGAACTTCTGCTCCTGGGACATGCTTGCAAGCAAATCCTTGGGGAAAAGGGTCCTGTCCACCTTCGAAAAAAGGGTCCACGCCCTTTCAAGGTAAGATTTTGCCAGCTTGGGCTCGCCCCTTTTCAGATAGACGTTCCCTAGCGCTATTCTGGTCCTCGCAAGCTCGAGCTCTGCCCCGGCCTTCTTCAGACACTTCTCGCTATTCTTGAGATCCGCCATTATACGGCCGATCGGCCGGTTTCTCTCCATGCTTCTGAGAGCCCGATATCGCAAAGCGACACCCCTCATGTACGGATACTCCTGGCTGAGGATCCTTCTGATCTCCCCATCATGATTCCATCTCTCATCGACGAGGCCCTTCGCTTCGAGACCGTCGAGAAAGTCAAAATTCCAGGCCCCGTCCTGGCGAAAGCAGCCGGCCGCTTGCGCGTGTCCAACGGCCCTTTTGAGGCTCTCGAAAGCCCCCTGATGGTCATCTTTGGTCCAGAGGATGTATCCCAAGCACCCTTCCAGAGGCCAGAGCAGGTAATGACCGACCACGTCCTGGGGCAGTGCCAGGAGCCTCCTCACGTGGCTTTCCGCTTCGGGGATTCTCCGTATCTCGAAGAGCGACAGCACGGTCATCACATCGGCAAATATGGTCACCCTCTGAAAGTTGAGCATATTCGCCTTGACCCTCACCGCGTCGATCATGCCCATGCCTCGGGCGATTCTGCCGCAGCGCACATAGCAAAGCCCCATCATGGCGCTTGCCTGCAAGGTGCCTTCGTCGTCTCCAAAATCCTCGAGGTCCTCGACTATCTCCTCGTAGCGGCGGACCGCTTCGGACAGCTCCCCCTTCCAGTGGAGGAACTCGCTGGTGAAGAGGGTTGCCATCTTGAGAAGCCTGCCATTCCCTATCTTTCTCGCAAGGGCCATGGCATCATCCATGCAGGCTTGAGCCCTCTTGCCCTGGCCGTTTGCCTGAAGCGCGCCGCCGAGGGCGAGCCGTACTTTCAGCAGACACTCCCATTTCTCGGATTGGCGCGCTATGCGTTCGGCGGCCGTCAGGAGCGCGATCCGCTGTGCAAGCGATATGGAGTGCCTGACCGCGGTCATCCCTCCGAGGACCGTGTCGAGAAAGTCGTCCGGATTCTCAGTCGCCGCTCCATTCGACGCGAGACTCTTGAGAAGATGGTTGTAATAGAGGTCCGCCTTCTCCTTCTCCCCCATACAATACAGGATGTCGGCGGCGCTCTTTAGATAGTGCGCACCCTCCCCGCCATCCGCCAGCTTCCAGTACAGGTCCGCAAGGACAAGGGTCCTTTCTCTCCCTTCCTCAATGGTCTGGATGTAGGATTGGGCGAGCTTCTGCACGATTGCCCGGCGGGCGTCTTCCGGCGTGCGTGAGCGAAGGGAGTTGAGAAGGTCATTGCCGTTGAGGAAGTAGATGCCTTTCCCGAATTCCCTCTTCTCATGGACAATCCTGCTTTTCTTCAGGCGTTCCATGAAGTTGAGGACCTTCACCGCGGGAGCACCCGATAAGGCGCTCAGTTGATCGATTGAGATCGGCGGGCTGGCGTGAGCAAGGTAGAGAACCAACTCCTGCTCACCCCCATCGAGACCCTCCCACAGCTTATCGGGATCGCCCGACGGCCTCCCCGCTCTCACCTGAACACCCCCCTTGCATTGTTTTATCGCCAAACCGCGGCCTTGCCTTTTGGCCATTCTAGATCATTCCATATTCCGTGTCAACCATCCTTCCTTTCGGTATTCTGAACAATCTTCAATATGTTAAATCATCTCCGCGGAAATGATGAAGGTTTCTCGCCATCTTACACAATTGTATCGCCGACTTGGCTCCCTGGTACGCCTATTGCTCGATATCTTTCCCAGGTTCGAGGTCCGGCAGGAAAAGGAAGAGATGCCCCGAAAGGGCCGGTGCCCGGCAAAGGGCCAAAGATTGGATCTTTTGGACTTCTGGGACGATTGACAACTTTCCCGTTTGAGAATAACATGGGAATCTAGAACTATCACGACAATCCAGAAAAGCGCAGGAAGACCAGCATGCGGGGTCTGTTTTCTTCTTCGTAAGTGGAAAGGGAGGCACGAACCAGGGGGTGTTCCACTAACAGAAAACAGGAGGGGTCCAATGGGAAGGATCAACCGGAAACAGTTGAAGGTGCTTCTTGGATTGGTACTCGTGGTCATGTTACTGCCGCTCCTCGCGTTTCAGGCTAACAACGCGTGCGCCGCCGAAAAGAAGGTGTTGAAGCTGGGCACCATGACCGCGTTCACGCTCAAAGAGGGTCTTGAGATCAAGAAGTGGAACGACCTCTTCGCGAAGATGGAGAACGAGAAGGGCGGCATACAGGTGGGCAACGAGAAATACGAGATTCAATGGAATACCTACGACGTAGGAATGATGGACGCAGCCAAACAGCAGCCCGCCCTCGAGAAGGCGATCTTTCAGGATCACGACACGGTTCTCCTGAACGGCTATGGCGAGAATCCAACCATTACCGCCGCTACGGCCGACCAGAATAAGGTCATCGCTCTGGTGGTCGGCTTCAACGACGAGATCGTCGGTCCGAAGTACCAGTACGTCTTCAGGCCTAACGGGGGCTTCTTCGGCAGGGCCATGAACTATGCCATCATGCAGGACTTCCGCAAGGCAGGCGGGAAGACCTACGTCGTGTCCACGGGAGATTCAGAGGATGGCAAGATTTCCGCCGCCCAGTACGGCGCCGCGGCGAGCCTTGCCGGTCTCAAGGTGCTGCCCCCGGTCTTCTTTGCAGGGGATACGGTAGATTTCGGTCCCGTTGCCACGAAGATACTGAGCATGAAAGCCGACGTCGTGGACCTATGCGTCACCATGGGCCCTCAAGTGACGAGCCTCATCACGGCGCTCCGCGACGTGGGGTGGAAGGGCAAGATCTTCCCCGGTGCCGGCTTGGGCAAGGACACATTGGCCAACGTCGTGAAGAAGACAGGCAGTTTTTTTGACGGGTCAGGGATGCTCTATTTCGACCCCCGCGGGATCCCGATCGTCATGCAGAACCCGGAGATGAAGGCCCTGCTCGACCGCTACACGAAAGAGTACGGCGAGTTTCAAACCGAGGGCTGCTTCTGGGTAGGAGCTTGGTTCATCCTGCGGGATGCGATCAAGAACGCAAAGAGCGTTGACATCAACGCCCTCAAGCAATACCTGGAAAAAGGGCCTCCCGGCGTGCTGACCATGGTTGGCTACACTCAGCTCTTTGCCAGGCCCGACCTGAACCAGATGCGTACCACCGATGCGGCGCCCGGCCACGGCATAGGCGTCGTGAAGCAAGGCCAGCTCGGCTTTACCTCCCAGATAACGATGCAGGACCAATACCTCGTTTCCCTGAAGTGCTACAGCATGACGGACAAGTACAAGGGCATCCTCGACACGTATCAAAAATACTGGGACAAGTATGGTAGACCGAAGTTCCCGGCAGCGGAACAGAAGCTGAACAGGTTTACCTGGGACGACCTCAAGAAATAGGAACGCCTGCGGGATGCTCCGCTCTCTTAAGCGGGGCGTCCCTTTCACCCACTCGGCGAGAACCGAAAGGGAAGGAGGCTCCCCATGGACCTGTCCCTCTTTTTCCAGATCCTGGTGAACGGCCTGATGAGCGGCGGCATGTACGCCATGGTGGCCTCCGGGTTTACCCTCATTCTCGGCGTCATTCAGGTATTCAACATGGCCCAGGGCCACTTCTACATGATCGGGGCGTTCATCACCTACGCAATAACATCCTATCTCGGTCTCCCTTACCCTGTTGCGGTTCTTGCGGCACTGGTCGCCATGGCAATTCTCGGTGTGCTCTTCCACTTTGCCATCATCCAGTGGACCGTTCCCCACGGTTTCTTTCACATGATGCTCGTCACCATCGCCTTCAGCACCATCATGAGCCAGACCTCGCTTCTCACCTTCGGCTATAACGAACAGGTGGTAGCGCCGGTCGTCCCCGGCACCCTGACCATTGCCTCCATAACGCTCAACCGGGGCAAGTTGTTGGTGATAGCCCTGGCCACGGCGGTCATGGTTGCCCTCTACTTCTTCATGAGGACCAAAGTCGGCACGGCCATGCTCGCAGCTGCTGAGAACAGGGAGGTTGCCGGCCTACAGGGCATCAACGCCAAGAGGATATTCTGGGTCACCATGGCCGTGGGCTGCGGCCTTTCGGGCTCTGCCGGCGCATTCATCGTGCCGGTTCTCTCGGCCTCATCTGGAATGGGTGCGATCGTTTTCGTCCGGGCCATGCTCGTGGTCCTTATAGGAGGCACCGGCAGCATGTCAGGGGCCCTGCTCGCCGCGTTTCTCGTGGGAATCATAGAGAGCTTCGCCTTCCAGTTCGTCGGCCAACTCAGCTTGCTCGTGATATTCGTCTTCATGGCGATCCTGATGGTGTTCAGGCCCGGCGGGCTGCTGGGCAAGCCGCTCCCCATTCCGGGACAGTAGCGGAGCCGATGCTTAGGAGAACGCGATGTCCAAGACACAGAAGATAGCCCTCGGGGTGCTCCTCATAGTAGTGCTGGCGCTTCCCTGGTTCGTAGGCTCTTACACGCTGCAGATTCTCATCCAGACAATCACGTTCGCCATGCTCGGGCTGGCTTTTGCGTCGACCCTGAGGGTAGGACTACCGAGATTCGACATAGCGGCCTGGTGGGCGGTAGGGGCCTACACCACCGCTCTCCTCATGAAAAAGACCGACATGTCCTTCTGGCTCACCTTGCCGATAGGGGCGGTCACGGCGGTCCTCGTCGGATGGCTGATCTTCATGATTGCCATTCCCCGGGGTATGATGGTCTTTCTCCTCTTCGGCATGGTCACGGCCATGGCCATACAGCAGCTCTTCGGCTCGGTGGACTTCTTCGGCGGCTGGGGCGGCCCGGGGCTCGTGCCTCGACCGACCATCTTCTCCCATCGATTCGTCGGCAAGCCTGAGCTCTACTACTTGGGCCTCGTTTTTCTTATCCTCAACGTCGTCGTCAACTACCGTTTCTTCAACTCGAAAATCGGAAGGGCCTGGAATGCCATAGGGTCGAGTCTCAGGCTTGCCGATTCGGTGGGCGTAAATGTGGTAAGATACCGGATGGCGAACGTGCTCATCGGCAATTTCTTTCTCGCCATTGCGGGAAGCTTCTTTGCAGCTTACAGCCCCACCGTAATGCCCTCGACGTTCAGCTTCGGCAGCTCGATTTATGTGATGATGTACGTCATCGTCGGTGGGCTGTTCCACAGCCTCGCCGGACCTATCATCGGCGCCCTGGTGATTACCTTCATACCGGAGTACCTCCGGATGGCAAGAGAATATGAGCCGATCATCACGTCTGCCGCCATTATCGTCATCATCATCTTCATGCCCATGGGAATCCTCGGACTGCTCGACGCGAGGGTAAAGCCCTGGCTCGTGCGACTGGGACTCATGAGGCCTGAAAGGGGTTCCAAGGACGTGGTGACAAGTCAGTAGACAATGAAGGAGGCATGATTGTCCTTACTTGAGCTTGGCGGCGTGATCAAAGACTTCGGAAGGCTCCGGGCCGTCTCAGAGCTCGATCTGAGCGTGGAGCAGGGACAGATCAGGAGCCTCATCGGTCCGAACGGCGCCGGAAAAACAACGGTATTCAACTTGATCACCGGCACCCTCCCCGTATCCGGCGGGACCGTCCGTTTTAACGGGGAAGACATCACGGGTCTCCGGCCACACAGGATCGCCCAAAAGGGCATCGCGCGATCCTTCCAGCAGACTTTTCTGTTCATGCACGCGACCGTCCTCGAGAACGTCCTGACCGGGTTCCACATGGAATGCCAGGCCGGTGCCCTGCACGAATTCCTCAATACGAAGAAGGCGAAGAAAACCGATGGAGGGTGCCGGAGCAGGGCCATCGAGATCATAGAGTTCATGGGCCTCTCGCCAGTCACTCACGAACGTGCGGGAAACCTCCCCCACGGATATCAGCGGGCGCTCGGGGTAAGCATCGCGCTGGCATGCAATCCGGTACTGCTGCTCCTCGACGAGCCGGTCACGGGGATGAACCCCACGGAAACCAGGGAGATGGTGGACAGGATCAGGAAGATACGGCAGAGGGGCATCACCATTATCATCGTCGAGCACGACATGAGGGTAGTCATGGACATCTCCGATCGGATAACGGTGCTCAATTACGGGCAGAAGATAGCCGAAGGTTTGCCGTCGGAGATACGAGCCGATCCCAAGGTAGTGGAAGCTTACCTGGGAAGAGAGGACAACTGATGTTGCTCGAAATCAAGGACTTGTGGGTACACTACGGCAGGGCCGAGGCTGTCCGGGGCATCTCCATGGAGGTCGAGGAGGGCTCCATAGTCACCCTCATCGGGGCAAACGGCGCCGGAAAGACGACCACCCTGAGGACTATCTCCGGCCTCATTCGGCCCACGTCGGGAGAGATATGGTATCAGGGAAGAAGGATAGATGGGCTGCCTCCCCATCAGATTGTGAAGCTCGGCGTTGCCCATGTCCCTGAAGGACGGCAGCTCTTCTATTCCCTCTCGGTCATGCAGAACCTGGAGATGGGGGGCTTCCTTCTCAAAGGGCGGAGCGATTTCCGAAAGAACCTGGATGCCATGCTCGAGCACTTCCCGAACCTCAGACCGAGGATACGGAACCAGGCGACAGACCTCTCCGGAGGGGAGCAGCAGATGGTGGCGGTGGCGCGGGCCCTCATGTCCAACCCAAGGGTCGTCCTCATGGATGAGCCGTCCCTCGGCCTCTCGCCCCTCATGGTAGGCGAGGTGGCGAAGATCATTACCCAGATAAACGCCACAGGGGTAACCGTGGTGCTGGTGGAGCAGAATGCACGGATGGCTTTGAAGCTTGCCCATGCCGCCTGCGTGCTCGAGGTGGGGAAGATAGCCTTGAAAGGTGAGGCTGCGAAGATCGCCAAGACGAGTATGTCACCGAAGCGTATCTCGGACACTATAATTGAACTAAAGGAGACTTGACACATGAAAGGGTATGCGGGCCGATTCCTCAGGGTGGATCTTTCGGAAGGCAGTGTAACCGAGGAGCCCCTGCCCCTGGACGTCGCCATGGATTTCATCGCGGGGCGGGGGTTCGGCATAAAGTATCTCTACGACGAACTCCCGCCCCACACCGATCCTCTGGGTGAGCACAACAAGATCCTCCTTGTCCCCGGCGTGCTCGCAGGGAGCGCGGCGCAGAGCTGCTCGCGCTGGGTGGTGTGCACGAAAAGCCCCCTCACCGGCTGCTACGCCCGCGCCTCCTCAGGAGGGGACTTCGGCGCATGGATGAAATTTGCCGGCTACGATTTCATCCTCATTGAGGGAAAATCGCCTGCCCCGGTCTACCTCCACGTCACTCGGGACAAGGCAGAGCTGAAAGGAGCGGGCGAGATATGGGGGGTTGACACCGGCGCGACCCAGGAGTGGCTCGAGCGACAGCACGGCCCCGCGACCCGCACTGCCTGCATAGGTCCGGCGGCGGAGAAGCTCGTCAAGTACTCGGCCATCGTGACCGGCAGACGAACGGCAAGCCGGTGCGGCGTCGGCACGGTCATGGGCTCAAAGAAGCTGAAGGCGGTGGCCATCACCGCCAAGAGGAATTTGAACCTCCACGACCCCGAAGCGTTTCGAGACCTGGCCAAAGAGCAGTTCCGCATCATGAAGGCAAGCAGCGACTACGCGTACAACAAGAGCTTCGGCACCACGGAAGGGGCCATTACCCGGAACGTCCTCGGCGTCTACCCGACGCGGAACTTCCGCTACGGGCAGCTCGACGGGTACGAGCAAATGGGGCCCGAGGCATACAGGAAGCTGAGGGTCGCCGATGTGGGCTGCTACAACTGCTCGATGCGCTGCGGAAAGGTGCACGTTGTGCCGGATGGTCCGTACGCGGGGGCCCGCAGCGAAGGACCCGAGTACGAGAGCTACTGGGCCTTTTCCGGCTCCATCGAAAACACCTCCATCGAGGCAACCATTGCCGCCGACCAGCTCTGCGACGACTTGGGCCTGGACACCATCAGCGCGGGCGTCACCATAGGCTTCGCCTATGAGCTTTACGAGAAGGGCATCATCACGAAGGCCGACACCGACGGGCTCGAACTGACGTACGGCAACCATGCCGCCATGATCGAGCTCATCGGCAAGATAGGGAGGCGCGAAGGGTTCGGAGATATCCTTGCCGAGGGCTCGTTGGGCGCCGCGCGCCTCATCGGAAAAGGGGCGGAAGCCTTTGCCATGCAGGCAAAGGGCCTGGAGCTCGCCGGCTACGAGCCGCGCGGACTGAAAGCAACGGGCTTCGGGTACGCCACGTCAAACATAGGAGGCAGCCACGGCAACGGCTCCCTCGCCTTCCAGGAGTGGGGTATGCCTGTGCCGCGGGCGGTAGACCGCTTCACGGAAGAAGGCAAGGCGGACATCGTGATCCACAACCAGAACAACTCCGCCCTGGAGGTCGGTATCGTCTGTGCCTTCGCTTTCAGCTGCGGCGACTGGTTCGGCCGTCTCTTTCCCCGGATGCTGGCCGCGGCTACGGGCATAAAGGAATTTGCAGACTGGAAGTACCTCAGGAAGGCAGGGGAGCGGATCGTCAACCTCGACCGGGCCTTCAACGCCCGCGACGGCTTTGACCGCAGGCATGACACGCTGCCCGAGCGCTTTCGGACCGAGCCGCTCCATACGGGAAATGCCCCGGGGGAGGGGGAGATGGTGAGGACCCTCGATCGCTTCCTCGATGAGTACTATCAACTTCGCAACTGGACCCGGAACGGGCTCCCAACCAGAGAGAAGCTGGAAGAACTCGGCCTTGGGCGCGTCGCAAAAGACCTGGCGCCTTATTTGGAGAGTGGCGGAGCATAGGACAAGACGGGTCAACTAGGGCGGCTCCCGGGAGTATCACCCGGAACTCCTTTTCGTCTGCCGGATCCGTCCGTTGGCGCCTCATCCGAAGGGAGCTGAAATGGAGACGATTCACACGGACGTGCTCGTAATCGGCGCAGGAGGCGCCGGCGCGAGGGCGGCAATCGAAGCGGCCAAAAACGACGGCAAGGTGCGGGTGCTCGTCCTCAATCAGGGCCCGGTCGGGAAGAGCGGCCTCACGTCCATGGCGAACGGAGGCATGCAGTGGGTGAGCCATCCCGAAGACAGCCCCCAATATCTCTTCGAGGATATTATCCGGGTCGGGGCCTATCTCAACGAGCAGAACCTCGTGGAACGTCTCACGGAAGAAGCGCCTGCGAGGGCGGCCGAGCTGATCGAATGGGGGGCTAAGGTCATAGCCTTTAGGGGGCGAGCGGCGGCCACGGCCGAGGTGTCGCCTTCAGGGCCATCCTTTCCCCGAGCCTACTACATCCCGGGAGTCACCTACATGGCGGCCCTTCGCAACCGGCTCTCCGCTCTCGCCAACGCGACCGTCCTGGAGGACGCGATAGCCACGAAGCTCCTCACGGAAGGAAGGAGGGTCATCGGCGCCGCGGTCCTCAACATACGGAGCGGCGAATGCTTCGTGGTCAGCGCAAAGGCGGTCGTTCTCGCCGCAGGGGGCCTCGGCGAGATCTATCCCCATTCGACCAACGCGCCCTTCGGCATGCACGGCCACGCGACGGGGATGGGCTATGCCATGGCATACCACGCGGGGGCCGAGCTCATCGACATGGAGATGGTCCAGTTCACGGGAAACCAGCTTTGGCCGCCGTGGCTCCTCGGCAACCCAATGCTGCTCAGCGCCATGTGCGGAGGCAAGTACGTCAACGGAACGGGTAAGGAGTTCCTGCGGCTTCCCCAGCCCCGGGATGCAATCCAGAGACTCGCCTACAAGGAAATCAAGGAAGGAAGGGGCACGGAGCATGGGGGCGTCTACATCGACCTCACCCGCTCCCCCCTCTCAAGCGTTGAGATAGAGGAACAGCTCAAAGCACTCCCTGGCAGCCGAGGTTGCGAAGGAGCGGTGGCGGCTCATCAAGGAGATGAGCGCGGGGACGCCTGATCCGAAGACATGGAGGATAGAGTTCACCCCCGGCGGGGCCCACTTCTTCATGGGCGGGGTGAGGATAAACGAACGATGCGAGACGAGTCTCGAAGGGCTCTTTGCAGCGGGCGAGGTATCGGGAGGTGTTCACGGCGCGAACCGGATGGGCGGATGCGCGCTCACCGAGATCATAGTATTCGGCAAGAGGGCGGGCGAGCATGCCGCGGAATTCGCTAAAAGCAGCGATCGGATCGAGCCCGGGGCGTCTCAGGGTGAGGCAGAGGAAGAGAGGCTCTCCGCCTTCCTCGGAGGCGGAAGGCTCTCCCCCAGGACGATAGCGGAGAAGATCGCGGCCCTCATGTCCGCTCATGTCGGGGTGGCGCGCACTGAGGGAGACCTCGCAATCGCCCTGTCCGGGATGAGGCAGCTCCGGTCCGGCGAGCTTGCGGACCTCGGGGCCCCCCGGGGCAGGCGCTTCAATCTCGGATGGGTCGAGGCCATTCAGATCCCTTACATGCTGGACGTCGCGGAGATGATCGCCACATCGGCGATGTTAAGGAGCGAGAGCAGAGGGGCTCACTACAGGGAGGACTATCCGGATACCGAAGCGGAATGGCTCAGGCATACACGCATAAGAAAGAGGGACGGGGCAATGACAATCGATACCGTCCCGGTAACCGTGACGACCCATCAGCCGGGAGGGGGTAAATGAGCGGGGAGCCTGTCTATCTGAAGGTGTTCAGGTACGACCCCGGAGCCGACAACGCACCGAGGTACGAAGATTACGAGGTTCCGTGGAGGGAAGGGCTCCTGCTGCTGCCCGGCCTCAGGTACGTCCGGGATAATCTCGATGAGACCCTTGCCTTTCGGGACTACTGCTGCGGCTGTTCCTGGTGTATGTCCTGCGTGATGACCGTGAACGGGAAAGGCAGGCGGACGTGCTCCAGGCTGATCTTGCCGGGGGAGCACATTCTGGTGGAGCCCATGAGGGGTTTTCCTATCATAAGAGACCTCGCCGTGGACTTCGGCGTCTCGATCACCACTTCTGACGGGACCTTTCGGAAGATGGCGGGAACCGTGCTTCGCCGGTGGAACGAGGCAACCGGTCCGGATCAAGGGCTTGCTCTTCCCGGATCGGAGGAGCCGTGAGCCTTCTTTTGAGTCAGCCTTACTCTCCCGGAGCGCTTCCTGACGCGCGGCCATTCTTTCGGATCAGATAAGGAGACCCTGCCGGCTCTTCCTCTTCGAGGAAGCTGACTAAAGAGGAGGCATTCAACATATTGAATAACTTACGGCATATTGAGGCGTCCGTGGGGAAGCCTCGCAAGCCCGGACATTGCGAAGCCCTCAGTTTTCCACGACTTATGGAGAACGGTACGGTTATTGCTTTTTGTGACACGATGCGTTCCATTCGAATGTGAGTCGGGAATGGCTTCCTTGTCGCCCTTTGCCGGCCGGTCATCTAAAGGATGCGGCCGCAGAGATGACCGCGATTCTTGCACAGATTGCACGATTGGGAGCCGGATTCAAGACCGCCTCCGATTGGAGAACGCTCTCGTGGATACCTGCGCGAGCTTTTGAGAGATCAAGTTCAAACGAGGGAGGATAGAATGGTTCAAAAAGGAGTATTGGCGAAGATTGTTGGGCGTGAAAACGCGGACGATGCACCGGCGACGCTGGAGGCGTACTCCCGGGACATAAGCTTTGCGAACCCCGTGCGGCCTGCCCATGTGGTTCGGCCCAGGACGGCGGAAGAGGTGCAGAAGCTCGTCCGGCTGGCTAACGAGACGAACACCCCCCTTGTCCCGGTGAGCTCAGGCCCTCCCCATTTCCGGGGTGATACGGTGCCCGGGATCGGCGGGTCGATCATCGTCGACTTGAGCCGAATGAGAGAAGGTGATCTTCGTAGACCGGCCGCGCAGGGTTGCCATGGTGGAGCCGGGCGTGACCTTCGGCGATCTCATACCGGAGGTAAAGAAAGAAGGGCTCAGGCTTAATATGCCTCTGCTGCCCCGGAAATCGAAGTCTGTCGTCGGCAGCATACTCGAGAGAGAGCCCGTGACGATGCCCAAGTATCAATGGGATGTATCAGACCCGTTGGCTTGCGCCGGGGTATATTTCGGGACCGGCGACGAGTTTAGAACCGGGCAGGCGGCCGGGCCCGGCACGCTGGAAGAGCAGTGGAAAGTCGGGGGCGTACAGAAAGCGCCGTATGGGCCGGGTATTGCCTCCTGGCACAGGCTTATCCAGGGGTCTCAGGGAACCATGGGGATCGTCACGTGGATATCGTTGAGGTGTGAGATACTGCCCAGCCTTGAAGAGCCTTTTGTCCTTGGCTCTCCCAACCTGGGTGCCCTGCTCGATCTCACTTCCTGGCTCATAAGACTGAGGATGGTCAACGAATGCTTCATCCTCAACAACGCCAATCTGGCGGCCATATTCACGAAGAAATGGCCCAAAGACTATCAGGGCCTCAAGGATGCCCTGCCCCCGTGGACCCTTTTCTACACAGTCGCCGGCTACGAGTATCTGCCGGAGGAAAGGGTCAGCTCCCATATCAAAGATATCACCGACCTGACTCAGAGGATGGGCGTGAAAGCGGCAAAAACGATCGGCCCCATTTCAGCCCATGAGATACTGAAAGCCGTCCAGAAGCCCTCGGAGGAACCCTATTGGAAGCTTCGCCACAAGGGAGCATGCCAGGATATTATGTTCCTCACCATCCATGACAAGCTCGAAGATCAAATCCGTGTCATGAACGGACTCGCCGACAAATCGGGCTACGCCGCATCGAACCTGGGCGTCTACATCCAGCCGGTGGTTCAGGGCACCGGTTATCATTGTGAGTTCAATCTCTTCTACGATCCCGAAGTCGCGATGGAGCTGAGCCGGGCCAAGGAATTGTCCTCCTCGGCCACCAGAGGCCTATTGGCCGCAGGCGCGTTCTTCTCGAGGCCTTACGGTGAAGAGGCAGGGATGATCCTGAACAAGGATGCTGCAACTGTTTCCGTGCTCCAGAAGTTCAAGAGGATATTCGATCCGAACCATGTCATGAATCCGGGGAAAGTATGTTTCTAAAGATCATCGAGACAAGCAGCCTATTCTTCAATAAAGTCGGGAGGTAGCCAATATGGGACTGGAACAATACCAAGGCGACATGGCGATGTGCTGCCGTTGTTCGTGCTGCAAATTCATACCCATGCAAATGGTGGATGGATATAAGTACTCGAAACAGTGCCCCAGCATATCGAGATATGATTTCCACAGCTACTCGGGCGGCGGCAGATTGAATATCGCGGCAGCCATGCTGAAGGACGGCTTCAACTATACCGATAGGCTCCTCGATATCGTCTATAACTGCCAGCTCTGCGGCGGCTGTGGCGCCTCGTGCAATTATGCCATGGACATGGAAGTCCTCGAACCCATCACCGAGTTCAGGATCAAGTGCGTCGAGGACGGCCACACGAATCCTGCCCTCGACAAGGTAATCAACAACCTCCGGAAGCACGGCTCCATGGTGCCTTCCAAAGGCAAGCGGGGCGACTGGGCTGAAGGGCTCGACCTCAAGGACATCACCAAGAAGAAGGCGGACGTGTTCTATCACGTCGGCTGTCTCACGAGCTACGACAAAGAGACGCAGAAGGTGGCCAGAGCAACCGCGAAGATATTGCAGAAGGCGGGCGTCGATTTCGGCATCGCCGGTGACGCCGAGGTCTGCTGCGGGGGCCGGGCTTACCAGATGGGCTACAAGGAAGACTTCCTCAAGCAGGCAAAGAAGAACATGGACATGATCAAGAAAGCCGGCGTGAAGACGGTAGTAACGTCCTGCGCAGACGGGTACCAGTCTTTCAAGGTTCTCTACGACCAGTTCAACCTGAAGGGCAGCCTGGAAGTCCTCCATATCTCGGAATACGTTGACCGGCTCATGAAGGCCGGCAAGCTGAAGCTGCGGAAGAAAGTCGACCTTGCGGTGACGTACCATGACCCGTGCCGTCTCGGCAGGCTGGGCGAGCCGTGGATCCACTGGGCAGGGAAGAAGATTCCGGGAGACAGGTTTGTTTTCGACCCTCCGAAGGAATACCGGCGCGGCACGTACGGCGTCTATGAGCCGCCAAGGGACGTGCTCAAAGGCATTCCAGGTGTGAGCCTCACGGAAATGACCAGGATCAAGGAATACTCCTGGTGCTGCGGGGCAGGTGGGGGAGTCAACGAGTCAAATCCGGAATTTGCCCAATGGACCGCCCGGGAGAGGATAGACGAGGCCGCGTCTACGGGGGCCGAGGCGATCGTCACCGCCTGTCCCTGGTGCGAGAAGACCTTCAACGAGGCGATCAAGGAAGCCGACAGCGGCCTGAAGGTTTATGACATCGTCGAGCTTGTGGAAAGGCACTCTGAGTGAGCCGAATGGTTGATGAGTTGTGTCAGGAAAATAGGCTTCCGCCCCTTCCTCTTTATGAGGGGGTGGCTCCGCGGGCTTGGCCCGTGGAGGGGGCGACGCGAGCCCATAATCGCAAGCACTCTGAGTGAGCCGAATGGTTGATGAGTTGTGTCAGGAAAATAGGCTTCCGCCCCTTCCTCTTTATGAGGGGGTGGCTCCGCGGGCTTGGCCCGTGGAGGGGGCGACGCGAGCCCCGATAATCGCAAGCACTCTGAGTGAGCCGAATGGTTGATGAGTTGTGTCAGGAAAATAGGCTTCCGCCCCTTCCTCTTTATGAGGGGGTGGCTCCGCGGGCTTGGCCCGTGGAGGGGGCGACGCGAGCCCCGATAATCGCAAGCACTCTAATAAGGGGGTAAATAAACATGGCCTTGAGCAAGGACATTTACTCGGCATTCGAAGATGTGACAGGGCCGGAGTATATTTGCAGCGACCCGGCAATAATGCCTTCCTATCACGGGACCAAATTCGCGGCTGTACTCCTCCCGAAGAACACAAAGGAGATTCAGTCGATAGTGAAGCTGTGCAACAAACATAAGCTCCAGTTCAGGGCGGTCTGCACGGGGTGGACCGGGATGTTCCAGGAAGGCATCATCTATCTGGATCTGAGAAGGATGAACCGCATCATTGAGATCAACGAGAAGAACATGTACGCGGTGGTCGAGCCGTATGTGATCTCGGCCCAGCTGCAAGCCGAGTTGATGAAGAAGGGCTTGCACTTCAACCTGAAGGGGGCAGGGACGAACTGCTCGGCCATGCTGAGGGGGCACGGGCACCTGGATCAGACCACGAGCGGCGACGATCGAAACCATCTGGCCATAGAGTGGGTCACCCCTGAAGGAGAGATCGTCAGGTCGGGCTCGTTGGGGTCGACGGATGAGTGGTTCAGCGGTGACGGCCCCGGTCCGTCTTTGAGGAGCATATTGACGAGCGCCGTGCCGCCGGGCGTTACTCCGGGTGTATTCACGAAGGCGGCGCTGAAGCTCTATCACTGGCCCGGACCCGCAAGATTTCCGGTAACAGGGGGTATCGCCGAGGTATTCCTTAAGCGAGATACCGCCGAACTTCATGGCGCGGTACTACAGCTTCCCAACGATCGAGAAGATGTGGCAGGCGGAGCTCAAGATCGGAGAAAGCGAAATCGCGTTCGAGCTGATGGGCTTCAACGTGGCCATGGTGGCGTGCAACATAACGACCTGCAATGAAGAAGAAGAGGTGGTCTTCAAGAAGCTGAGCAAGGAAGTGCAGGGTCCCGGCTTCTTCGTCATAATAGCCGGCAACTCGGCCGCGGACTTCGAATACAAGAAACGCGTGTTGCAGCAGATTGTGCGCGAAGCGGACGGCAAGTCATTGAAGTCCGTCGAGGATCCCAAGACCGAAGGCATTCTGCTGTGCCAATGCATAAGGGTCTCCGCCTCCATCAGGGAGACATTCCGCGCGGGCGGCGTGTTTAGCTCGATTCCCATCATGGGCCAGAGGGATCTCACCATCAAGTGGGCGATAGGGGCCGGCAAGGCAAAGGAGCCCTTGATAAAGAAGGGCCTGATCGTGGATGACGGCGGAGCCTTTTTCGGATGGGGGGTCGAACAGGGTCATGTTGGTAAGACGGAGATATTCTGCAAATTCGACCCTGCGAACACCAAGGCAAAAGAGGCCGTGGACAAATGGCATCAGGAACAGGGCGACAGAAATGGCAGCAGGAGCAGGGCGAGAGGCCTTTAAGGAACGCTATTTCGCACTCCTGATGGGCCCAACCGATAAGGTCGGACCGGACTTGTGCAATTTCAACCTGTGGTGGAGCAAGATACACAAAGCACTCGATCCCGAACGGCGTATCGCCTGAAGCAGGCGCACTCGTCTAGCTTTCCCGTCTCTTCCGTTGGGGGACTCCGGCGGCTAAACGCCGCCGGAGGGCGACGCACCAGGATGCCAAAAGGGGCATATAGCAGATGCTCAATGTCGTCGTCTGCATGAAGATCGTGATCGATCCGGAGATGCCTTTCTCCGAATTCAGAATCGACAGAGAGAACAAGAAGCCCATACCCCCTCCGGGGGTGCCCCCGCTCTTCAGCCCTTTCGATGAAAACGCCCTCGAATGGGCCCTTAAGATAAAGGACAGCAGAGAATGCAGGGTCACGGTCCTCAGCGTGGGCAAGGCACTCCCCAAGGCCGTGCTTCAGAAGGCCATCGCCGCCGGAGCAGATGAGGCGGTGGCCGTGGAAGATCCCCTTTTCGAGCATCTCGGCCCTCGTGGAACAGCCCATGTGCTCGTGAGGGCCATAGAAAAGATGGGCGGCTGCGACCTCGTCTTCACCGGCCGCCAGGGGGCAGACTGGGATGGAGGGGTGGTCTGGGCGGGAATCGCCGAGCTTCTCAATGTGCCCTGCGTCACCCTCGCCCGGAGAATCGACGTCCGGGAAGAAAGCATCGTGGTCGAGCGATGCGCCTCCGATTGCATAGAGAAGGTCGAATCACAGATCCCGGCGCTCGTCACGTTCACGAGCGAAGCCGGCGAGCTTCGGGGCATCACCCTGCCCTCACTCATCAAGGCCAAAAAAAGAGAGGTCCGGAGGTGGTCCGCTTCGGACGTAGGGTTCGAGGAGAGAGAGATTGTCCAGTTGAAAGACCTCTTCATCCCGGAGAATGAGGTCGTCGACAATTACCTTGGTTCCAGGTGAAAACCCGAGAGAGAAGGGACGCAACCTGGCGCGCCTCTTCCTCGACAGGCAGATGCTCTAGAGACGAAACTTAAGGCGTGATCCGATGGAAGGACATCGAAACGTTCTCATCTTCGGAGAAACTGAGGGGAACCGCCTCTCCCCCATGACCGTGGAACTGTTGGGGATCGGGGCGAGGCTCGCCGGAGGTCTCTCGGGAGAAACCTCACTTGTCTGGCTGGGCGGTCCAATGGCCGATTCTCTCGGCGAAGGGCTACGGATTCGGCGCAGACCGGGTGTTCGCGATCTGCGACCCCCTCCTCGAGAGCTATGCCCCCGACGCCTATCTACAGGCTATGGAGCGAATGGTGGCGGAATCGAAACCAGCTGTCGTCCTCTTCGGCCAGACCGACAGAGGCATAGACCTCGCCCCCAGGCTCGCATTCAGATTGGAGACAGCCGTGGCCCTCGACTGCATCGATCTCTCAATGGCTCCCGAAGGCAATTCGGCGACTTACACGAAGCCGGTATTCGGCGGCAAGGCCCATGCAATCTTTTCGACCGATACCCTCCCCCTGATCGCATCAGTCCGGCAGGGTTCCTTTACTCCGGCCGAGTACGATCCGGCGCGGCTTGGCGAGATAATCTCCCTCGATCCTTCGCTCGAACCTGCCCTGACGCGCACGAGATTCCTGGGAAGGATCGAGGACGAGGGCCTCTCCCTTTCCGCAATCCTGACCGATGCGACCGTAGTGGTGAGCGGAGGACGGGGACTGAAAACCAAGGAAGGCATCGATCTCCTCAAGGAAACGGCCGGCCTCATCGGAGGCGCCGTAGGGGGGAGCAGGCCGGCTATCGATAACGGCTGGCTTCCCAGCCACCTGCAGATAGGGCTGACCGGGAAGAGGATCAATCCCAAGCTCTACGTGGCAGTCGGCATCTCCGGCTCACTCCAGCATATGGCGGGCTGCATGAAATCGAAGACGATCGTTGCCATCAACTCCGACGAATCGGCGCCCATCTTCAAGATGGCCCACGTCGGCGTCGTGGGAGACTACAGGGAGGTCCTGGAAGGCTTCAATGACGAGATGAGGCAACGGGCAGGTATTGAGGGCAAGGGAGGCTCATAGATGGCGGATGAGGCGCTCGCGGCCATTGTCGGACGCTCCAACCTCCTCACGGATCGGGAGGCAAGGGTTGAGTATTCATTTGATTCGGACGTCTCCCCGCCCGTGATACCCGGGTGTGTGGCCAAGCCTGCGAATGTCGACGAAGTAGCGGGGATAGTGAAGTGGGCGAACGCGACTTCGACACCCCTTGTGCCTGTCAGCTCAGGGCCCCCTCACGGACGGGGGGACACGGTCCCCGGGACCCGTGAGGCCGTCATGGTCAGTCTGGACCGGATGAAGAGGATCATCAGGATCGATCCCCGGAACAGGATTGCCATGGTCGAGCCGGGCGTCACCTTCGGAGAGCTTCAGGCTGCGCTGGCCGAGAAACGCCTGTGCGCCTACCTCCCTCTGGGGCCCCGCAGCACCAAGTCGGTAATCGGCAGCATGCTCGAGCGGGAGCCGATCACCAGGCCGAGCCTCCACTGGGACAGCACCGATCCCCTTCTGTGCACGGAGGTAGTCTTCGGCACAGGGGACCGTTTCAGGACAGGGGAGGCCTCGGGACCCGAGACCATAGAGGAGCAGTGGGAGCTGGGAAGGGTCCAGATGAACCCTTTCGGCCACAGCCACGTCGATTTCCACCGCCTTCTCTCAGGCGCTCAGGGCACGATCGGCATCGTCACGTGGGCGACGCTCAAGTGCAGTCCCCTGCCTGTTTCGAGGAAGGTCGTCGTAGTGCCTTCCTCCTGACCTTGAGCTCCCTCATCGATCTCACTTACAGCCTCGTGAAGTTCAGGTTCGGCGGCAGCCTGTTCATCTTGAACGGCCTCAATCTCGCCTGCCTTATCGGCAAGGAACGGAGAGAGGTCAAGGATATGGCTCAAGGCCTGCCTCCCTGGGTGCTCGTCATCACGTTCGAAGGATACGGGGTACTGCCGCAGGAGAAAGTAGCGCGCGAAGAGACTGACTTCAGATCCATGGCCAGGGCCTGCGGGCTGGATGGAGAGACGATGCTTGCGGAGGCCCAGGCGGCCGAACTTCTCCTGGCCTTGAGCCGACCCTCTGAGCCGCACTGGAAGACGAGGGCTGCCGGAGGTTTTCGCGACCTCTTCTTCCTGACAACCCTTGACAAGACCCCGGCCTTTACCGCGTCGTTAGGCGATCTTGCGGGGAAGCGGGACTATCCTTCAGACCGCATGGGGGCCTACATTCAGCCCACAGTCCAGGGCACGAGCTGCCATTGCGAGTTCAATTTCTACTTCGACGCAGGCATCGACGACGAGGCACAGGCAGCGGAAGGCATCGTCCGGGAAGGCGCGGAGGCTGTGGCCTGGTTGGGCGGCTTCTTCTCCAGGCCCTACCTCGCGTGGAAAGAGACCGCCTATCGTCGCTCGCCCGCTGCCCTTGCGATGCAGAAGAAGATCAAGAGCATTTTCGATCCGAAGGGGATTCTCAATCCCGGGAAGCTCTGCTTCTGAAGGAGGGTAGTTGAATGGCGTGGCAGGACTACGTGCACGACATGCAGCGATGCACGCGATGCTCATACTGCAAATGGATCCCTTACCGGCACATGGCAAACACGGACTTCATCGAGGGTTGTCCGTCCGTGGCGAGATACAACTGGCATGCGTACGCGGCGAGCGGCAAGTTCAATATGGCCTACTCCCTCCTCAAGGAACGGATCGAGATCTCCGATCCCTTCCTCGATGTGCTCTACAAGTGCCACATGGACGGAAGCTGCGACATCTCCTGCAAGGTCCAGCAGGACATAGAGCCCCTCCAGCTGATGCAGGAGCTGAGGATCAAGTGCGTCGAGGAAGGAGAGTTCATCCCGGAGCACATGATGGTAATCGAGGGCCTGAGGAAAGAGGACAACATGATGCAGGCCCGGAAGTCCGAAAGGGGCAAATGGGCCGCAGGCACGGGGGCGAAGCTGCTCACCCACGAGCCCGCCGAGGTCGTCTATCACGCCGGATGCAGGTATTCCTTCGATGAGGATCTCTGGCCCACGGCCCGTGCGGGCCTCTCCCTGCTCCAGTCGGCAGGCGTCGATGTGGGCATCATGGGGGCCGACGAGGCCTGCTGCGGGGGCCGCGCGTACGAGATAGGGTATGCGGGGGAGCTCACCAAGTTCGCGGAGCATCAGATAGAGGCCTTTCGGACGGCCCGCGTAAAGACGCTCGTCACGCCGTGCTCAGACTGCTACGCGTGCTTCAAGGTCCTCTACGACAAGATCGGGAGGAAGCCCGGCGTAGAGGTGCTACACATCACCCAGTACATAGAGCGGCTCATACGCGAAGGGAGGCTCGCTTTTGCCGGCAAGGTCCCCTTGAAGGCAACCTATCACGACCCCTGCCACCTGGGTAGGCTCGGAGAGCCCTGGGTCCACTGGAAGGGCACGGAGAAGAAGGTGTTGGGGCAGATGATCATCCACGACCCTCCGAAGAAATTCCGGCGGGGGGCCGGCGGCGTCTACGAGACGCCACGGGATATCCTGAGGAGCATCCCCGGTCTTGACCTTGTGGAAATGTACCGCACCAGGGAATACGCGTGGTGCTGCGGGGCCGGAGGGGGTGTCATCGATGCCTATCCCGACTTCGCGGTCTGGACTGCCGCTGAAAGGCTCAAAGAGGCCGCGTCCGTCGGGGCCGAGGCAATAGTAAGCGCCTGCCCCTGGTGCAAGAGGAACTTCCTCGACGCGGCTCGCCACACGGGCGACAGCATCAGGGTCTATGACATCGTGGAGCTTGTGGATATGGCAGTTCAAAGGGGGACAGCATGAAGCTCGCAAAAGTTGCTTATCAGGCTTTCGTTGATATTGTGGGTCCCGACTACGTCACCCAGGAGCCTGTCATTCTTGATACGTACAACCAGGTATGGGGCAACCAGTTCTTCTTTGACGAAAAACATTCGGCCCGTCCTTCGGCTGTCCTTTTGCCGGCAACGACAGAGGAGGTCCAGGCCATCGTCAGGGTATGCAACCAACACGGCATACTCTTCAAGGCATTCTCTTCGGGATTCGAGTACCTCTCCCTCTCGCTGGTCAATTCGAAGGGGATACTCCTCGACATGAAGAGGATGAACCGTATCATCGAGATCGACCGGAAGAACATGCGGGCCGTGGTGGAACCCTATGTCTCGGTCTATCGCCTCCAAATGGAAGCGGCCAAGTACGGCCTCTTCACCGGCAGGATCGGGGTCGGGTACAGTGCCGGAGTCATCGCCTCCTCCTGCTGCCACCACGAATGCTCCCACACCATGGTCTCCACCAGCGGATACGGCCGCAACATCCTTGGGATGCGAGTGGGTGCTGCCCACAGGGGAAGTCCTCAAGCTAGGCAGCGGCGAAAGCGGCAGCGATCTTTTCTCGGCCGACGGACCGGGCTTCAGCCTGAGGGGCATCTTAAGGGGCAGAACCGGCGCCAACGGGGGCCATGGAGTCATCACGAAGGCGGCGGTGAAGCTATACCCGTGGTACGGCCCTCCCGAGTGGAGGCAGGAAAAGCTCCCCGGGGAGCCCCCGGTACTCGCCCAGATACCGCGCGTGCCCGAAGGATTCCGGACGTTCATTCCCACCTTCTCCTCAATCGATGTCGCCATGGAGGCAGCTGCCGACTTCTGCCGCGAGGAGATCCTCTACGCCCTCTCCATCGCCATACTCCTGTCGGATGTCCTTCCCGAGGGTAATGACGAGCAATGGGCTATGCTGCAAGAGGCAGACCCGGAGCTGGCGGAAGCGAGCAAGAGATCGCTGGTGCTCGTGATAGGAGGCCAGTCCGACGGAGAGCTTGCGTACAAAGAGAAGTGCGTCAGGGCCATCATGGAAAAATGGGGAGGCACGCTCCTGCCCCACTTCAACGAGCAAAGGGCCCTTGCCCGGGCTTTCACCGACATCATCTGGTCAACGGGACAGCCCTACCTGCGGATCACCGGTGATTTCCTTCCTTCGTCTTCGAGCCCGGACGGCTCACCGGATATGCTCAAGAGCCTCGCCCGGCAGGAAGGCGAGATCGCAAGGCGTTACGAGGAAAGCGGGGCATTCTTCCCCGGCGGAGCCCAGAGGGGCGAACGGTTCTTGAGCTGGCGTCCCGAGGAGCATCTTTCCATAGGCGCCCAGGGCATTTCGACTGCAATCTACGACCCCTTCGACCCGGCATCCCTGGACGGGGGCCGAAAATTCATCAACGAGCTTTTCGACCCCAGGGGAAGCTTCCGCCATTTCGGCATCCCCTCGAGGGGCGGGTGTCTTCAGATCGAGCCGGTGACCCATGTCCACCAGAACTGGGGCCGCCTCTACGACAATTACGATCAGTGGCTCATGCAGATCAAGCGGGCGATCGACCCCAATGGAGTGGGCGATTGGACGGCCTACATACCACCCGAATACCCCGAGTACGCGAAGGACGGAGAGTATGTCGTTCCGTCCTACGGAAAGGATGAAGATATCACGTAAGGAGAGGGGCGCCGGAAGAGCCTCTTCGGAAGAAGCCCCCCGGCGCAGGACACGTGTACGCTTCGCACCAGTTGAGGCTGGTGACTACAAAAGGAGGTGTGGGATGAAGAAACCCGTTTCGAAGACATTGGCCGTCTGCCTCGCTCTTGTCGTCCTCGTTGCGCTACTGCCCTTGGCGTCCCGAGCCGAGCAGAAGGTGCTCAAGATCGGCTGCGTCACCAATTTCAGCACGAAGGAAGGCGTGGAAATCAAGAAGTGGCACGACCTCATCGCCAAGACGATAAACGCCCAGGGCGGATGGAAGGTCGGGAAAGATACGTACCGCCTGGAGATCCTCACCTACGACAACAAGGGCGACCAACCGGCGACCAGGGCGGCCCTGGAAAGACTGATCTATCAGGACAAGGTCAACTACATCCTCGACAATTTCCTTGCCAACGAAACGCTCACCGCCGAGTTGTGCGGTCAGCAGAAGATCATATGCATGGGAGAGGGCTTCAACCCCGGCGGGGCCAACCCTGACGTACAGTACTACTGGAGGGCGGACGGCATATACTTCGCCAGGGCATTTCACTACACCGTCTACCGCGATTACTACAACAAGGGATCGAGAGTAGGTCTCGTCGTCACCCCTGATCAGGAAGGGGTCCAGGTCCTCACCGACAGCTATGGGGACGCCATGAAGCTGGCCGGGTACAAGGTCCTTCCTGCCATAGTATTCCCCCAGGATACGGTTGACTTCGCTCCCATCGCGACAAAGATCAAAGCCCTCGGTGCCACTACCATCGACCTCGGCGGCTCGGGCGGGGCCACTGCAGTCAGCATTGTCACCTCCCTCTATGAGGCCGGCTGGAAGGGATTCATCTCCCCCTCGAGCGTCAACAGGAACCAGTTGGACAACATCGTCAAGAAGGTGGGCAACTGGTTTGACGGAACGGAGCTGCTCTTTTTCGATCCGAGGGGCACACAGAAGGACCCGGAGATGCTCAAATGGCTCGACTTGTACGTGAAAGAGTACAAGGAATTCAACGAATCCGGCTGCTTCTGGATCCGGGGATTTTTCATGCTGAAGGATGCCATCGATAATACGAAGAGCACCGACGTGGCAGTGCTCAAGAAATACCTCGACAGCATGCCCCACGCGGTCATGGCCCTCAACGGCTATGTCCAGATGTTCGCGCGGCCGGACATGAACAACTTCCGGACTATGGACGTGGCGCCCGGCCATGCGATCGGCATCGTCAAGAACGGAAAGATGGAGCCTTTCAAGATGGTGACGGTGAAAGACCAGTATCTCGTCTCCATCAGGGCCTACCATCAAGTTGATACTTATAAGAAATACTGGGAGAAGTACGGCAAGCCGAAATTCCCCGCCGAACAGGGCGGCTATTTCGACTTTGCCGATCTGGACAAATAGCCGAAGCCAGGGCCAGACCCTGACTTTTCGATCCTCATCCGCGCCCTGGCGCGGATGAGCTTGGGCATTATCGAGAGTCAAGGCTTGGCCCCTATCAAGGGAGGTCATATGCTACTAGCGGATAGAACTGCGCTCATTACTGGAGGAGCAAAAGGCATGGGAAAGGGCATGGCCCTCAAGTTCGCAGAGGAGGGCTGCACGGTGGCAATCGCCGATATCAGTATGGACAAGGCGAACGAGACCGTGGCAGAGATCTCGAAAATGGGTCACCCCGGTTTGGCGCTGGAGTGCGACATCACCAAGGAGCAACAGGTCCGGGATACCGTGGGTGCGGTCATCGACCGGTTCGGCAAGCTGGACATCCTCGTCAACAACGCTGGGGGCATCACGGCTTCGCCTCCCATAGAAGATATGACCGAGGAAGAATGGGACAGGGCCCTCGATCTGAACCTGAAAAGCCAGTTCTTTTTTTGCAAGTACGTGGTGCCCCACATGAAGGCAAGGAGGTATGGCAAGATCATCAATCTCTCCTCCATCGGCGCGATCCAGCCCCCTCACCATGCGATCAATTATAATACCGCCAAAGCAGGGGCTATCGGCTTTACCGCTGATCTCGCCAACGCGCTGGCGCCATTCAGCATCAACGTCAACGCCCTGCTTCCGGGTCCGGTACGAACGTCTTTCTACGACGGCTTTACGGCGTCCATGTCGGACGAGCAGAAGGAGGCGATGTTCCGCTTCCTCGGCACGAAGGTGCCTCTCCAGAGGGTGGGAGAGCCTGAGGACATCGCGGGGGCCGCGCTCTTCCTCGCTTCCGACCTCTCCGGCTGGATGACCGGTCAGGCCCTCAACATCGCCGGCGGTCTTCCGCTGCAGCCGCCTGGCCCTCCGCCCAAGTGAGCGATAGCAAGGGGCCTTCAAATGGGGAGGGCATTCTTGCGGAGTTTGAGAGGCTCCCAAGGACGGCAACTCCCGTAGAATAAGGAGGCTGTGCGTGGATGCAGGGTTATTCTTCCAGATTCTCGTGAACGGGCTGATGAGCGGAGGCATGTACGCCCTCGTTGCCTCCGGGTTCACCCTCATTCTCGGGGTGATCCAGGTATTCAACATGGCCCAGGGGCAGTTCTATATGCTCGGGGCCTATGTCACCTTCGGGGTCGCTTCGGGTCTGGGGCTTCCCTACCCGGTGGCGTGCCTCGCGGCCCTGGGCTCCATGGCGTTGCTCGGGGTCCTGTTCCATTTCAGCGTGGTGCAGTGGACCATCCCCCAGGGATTCTTTCACATGATGCTGGTGACCATCGCGTTCTCCGGGATCATCGGTCAGGTGTCCCTCCTCACCTTCGCCTACGATCAGGGCGTCGTGACACCGGTCATCGTGGGCACCCTCAAAATGGGCGGTGTCGTGGTGAGCTGGAGCAAGCTCGTCGTCATAGGCGGGGCCATCCTGGTCATGGTAATCCTCTACCTATTCATGAAGACCAAGGTGGGCACCGCCATGCTCGCCGCCGCGGAGAACCGGGATGTGGCGGAACTCCAGGGAATCAACGCCAAGCGCGTGTTCTGGGTCACCATGGCCGTGGGGTGCGGCCTCTGCGGCATCGCGGGCTCCCTCATCGTACCGGTCGTTTCTGCCACGAATACGATGGGAATGAACGTCTTCATCCGGTCCATTCTCGTCGTGATAATCGGTGGGACAGGGAGCATGTCAGGGGCCCTGGTGGCCGCCTTCCTCGTGGGAATCATAGAGAGCTTTGCCTTCCATTTTGTGGAGCAGGCAAGCCTTCTCGTGATCTTCGCGTTCGCGGCGGTCCTCATATTCTTCAGGCCGGGAGGGTTGCTCGGCAAGCCGCTCCCTGTGCCGGGGCAGTAGCCAAGAAAAGGGGGAACCATGAACAAGACGAGGGTAATCTCCTTGGCCGCCCTGATAGCCTTTCTGTTGCTGCTGCCGCGGCTCGTCAATCCATACGTGCTCCAGATCGTTATTCTCACGATCACCTATTCCATGCTCGGTCTCGCCTTTGCCCTCAGCCTCAAGGTGGGCCTGCCGAGATTCGACGTCGCCGGCTGGTGGGCCATCGGCGCTTACGCCACGGCGATACTCGTGATCAAGACGGGCATGTCCTTTTGGCTCACTATTCCCATCGGCGCCCTCGTGGCCGTGCTGCTGGGTTTCTTCGTCTTCTCGGTTATCATACCGCGGGGCATGATGGTATTCCTTCTCTTCGGCATGGTCCTCACCTTGGGCATCCAGCAGATTCTGACCCTGACGTTCTTCGGCAGCTGGGGCGGGCCGGGAGTGGTGAAGCCGGCCGCCATCGGTTCCTTTGTCTTCAACAAAAAGCCCAGCCTCTATTACATGGGCCTCGCCTTCCTTTTTCTCAACCTGATCGTCTACCGCGCGCTCTTCGTATCCAGAATCGGCCGCGCGTGGAACGCCATAGGCTCGAGCCTGAAACTGGCTGAATCGATGGGCATAAACGTCGTAAGGTATCGCGTCGCCAACGTTCTCATAGGCAACTTTTTCCTCGCCCTGGCCGGGAGCTACTACGCAGCCTATAATCAAGCCGTGTCACCCACGACCTTTAGCTTTCCCAGCACGGTTTACGTGATGATGTACCTCGTGGTCGGCGGATTGGCGAGCAGTCTCGCGGGTCCCATGATAGGAGCTCTCATCGTGACCTTCATTCCCGAGTACCTTCGGATGGCTAAGGAGTACGAGCCCATAGTGACCGGGGTTGCGATAATACTGATCATCATTTTCATGCCCAAGGGCGTCATGGGCGTCCTGGACGCATGGATCAAGCCCCGGCTCTTGAGGACGAAAACAATGGGGCAGTTCTTCACGCCAAAGCACGAGGGGCGAGCTTCCTCGTAAGACACATTGGGAGGAGAGACAATGGGAACGCATGGGATTGGACACAGGGAAAGGCAGACGAAATCAGATCTTCCGGAGGCTCCACCGCCTTTACGGGCTTTGCACATCAAGGAGAGAGTAACCGCAGACGTGGTGGTCGTCGGCTCGGGGATAGCGGGTCTGACCGCTGCCTTGTCCGCAGCGGAAGGCGGAGCAAAGACCATCTTGCTGGAAAAGGGGTCCACCTTCCACACCCGCGGCATACATAACGCCGCCCTATCGAGCAGGCTGCAGGGGCAGGGGGCAATCGAGATCGACAGGGACCAGGTCATCTCCACAATAATGGAGTACGGGGCGTACAGAGCCGATCAGAGAGTAGTGACCCTCTGGGCGGATAAGTGCAGCGAGGTGATGGACTGGCTTCTCGACATGGCCGAAGCCGCAGGAATTGACGTGGTCCTGGACCCGACGACCAAATCATGGTACTTCCCGAACTATCCGACAATTCATGTATTCCGCCCTAAGGCTCAGGAGACCCTGGCCGAAATGCTCTCCACTAACGCCCGGGCCCTGGGCGTCGATTTTCGCTTCGATACACGCGCGCTGCGCCTGGTGCGGGGAAGCCGGGGCAGGATCACGGGGGCCGTCGCGAAAACCTCGGACGACCGGCACATCAGGTTCGATGCCGTCAAGGCCGTGATCCTCTGCACGGGCGACTATGGAAACGATCGAAAGATGGTGGAAAAGTACTGCGACGGGCATGCCCTTGGCCGTCTCAAGTGCGCCTATGAACCTGCGGTCAACACCGGCGACGGACATAAGATGGGTCTCTGGGTCGGAGCAGCCATGGACGATCCCCCCCACTGCGCCATGCTCTTTGACTGGGCGGTCTGGTCGAAGGAGGGTCTTTTCAACCTCGCCCGCCAGCCGTGGCTCTACACCGATCTCAAGGGCCAGCGATTCATGAATGAAGACCTGCCGTGGGGCTACGAGTGCAATCAAATCATGGGACAGGCCGGGGGCTTCGCCTGGTCTGTCTGGGATGCCAAGTATGATCGGGAATGGCCGAGAATGAGAAGCCAGTGCTGCAAGAATATGGGGCAGCCCACGTACCTCTGGGACCCACGGCAGCTCGACGAAGCTATCGCGCTGGGGAATGTTCTGACCGCAGAGACGATCGAGGAGCTGGCCCAAAAAATGGAGGTGCCTGCGACATACGTTCGGACTCACCGTAGCCAGGTACAACAAACTCGCCCGGGAGGGAAAGGACCTCGACTTCGGCAAGCACCACGACCGGCTGACCACGTGTGAGAAGCCACCCTTCTATGCCTGCAAGATGGAAGCGCGGTACATGGTCATTCTCGGCGGTCTCAAGGTCAACACGAGGCTGCAGGTGCTCGACAGGTCGGGCAATGCCATTCCCGGCCTCTACGCAGCCGGCAACGTGTCAGGATCATTTTTCGGAAACGTCTATCCCACGACCGTTCCCGGCCTCACCCACAGCCGTGCCTGGACCTTCGGCCACCTCGCCGGCTTAAACGCAGCAGCCGAAAAGACCTGAACGAGCGAAACGACTTTGAGCGGGGAGGCTCCGGCAGCTGCCGACGATAGGCACGAGCGCAGCGAGGTCAGAGGGTGAGCTATACTACCGGCCGCCCCTAAGCGAGCGAAGCGAGCTGAGCGGGGAGGCTGGTGAGCGGGGAGGCTCCGCAGGCTGATGCCTGTGGAGGGGGTGCTGAACCAGCGGCAAAGCGAGCGAAGCGAGGGTGAGCGGGGAGGCTCCGGCAGCTTTGCTGCCGGAGGGGGTGCTGAACCCCGATAATTGCGGCTGAACCCCAATAATTGCCATCCCACCAGACGAAATCTGTTGACTTGTCTCCTTCGTCTTGGTATCCATACATCGTAGCATCGAGCGTGGTACAGTCATAGCACCAAAATAAAGGGGGGGGACTATGAAGACCTGTATCGCTGTGGCC
>CAVVNC010000008.1:0-16042 GCA_963749525.1 uncultured delta proteobacterium | reverse complement strand
GGCTAAGGAGGCGGCTCATGGCAGATCAAGGAATGATCGGACTGGAGAAGGACTCCATTCGCGCCCTGGAGGCGGCCCTCGATAGGCTCACGGTAGGCTTCGAGCATGTGCCGCCCTTCCTTCCCGGGGCGGTCTTCGATGAAGAGGCGGAGGCGGTGCTCATGGAGGTGGCCGAGGCCCTCCACGCCGACTACCCGTACTTCCATCCTCTCTACGCCGGCCAGATGCTGAAGCCGCCCCACCCCCTTGCACGGGCCGCTTATTCCCTGGCCATGTGGATGAACCCGAACAATCACGCCCTGGACGCGGCCAAGGCAAGCTCCGCCATGGAAAAGGAGGCCGTGGCTGAGATCGCACGCATGATCGGTTGGGATATTCATCTCGGCCATCTATGCGGCGGAGGAACCATGGCGAACCTCGAAGCCCTATGGGTCTCGAGCCGGTTGAGACCGGGCACCACAACGGTGGCTTCCCAACAGGCTCACTACACGCACGGACGGATCAGCGGCGTCCTGTCCTTGAAGTTCGAGGCGCTCCCCTGCGACAGCCTGGGCAGGATGGATGTCAAGGCACTCGAGGAGCGGCTGAAAAAAGGAGATGTCGGCACCGTCGTGGCCACCATGGGCACGACCGCGATCGGGTCTGTCGACCCCCTGCCGGAACTCCTCAGCCTGCGCGACCGCTTTGGCTTCCGCTTGCACGCCGACGCCGCCTACGGCGGCTACTTCCTGCTGGTAGACAACCTGGCCCTTGAGACTCGGGCCTGTTACGACAGGCTGAACGAAGTCGATTCCGTGGTGATCGACCCGCACAAGCACGGCCTCCAGCCTTACGGATGCGGCTGCGTGATCTTCCGAGACCCCACGGTCGGCGCCTTCTACAAGCACGACTCCCCCTATACGTACTTCACTTCGAGCGACCTTCATCTGGGGGAGATAAGTCTGGAATGCTCCCGTCCCGGAGCATCAGCGATCGGATTGTGGGCGACGCAAAGACTCCTGCCCCTCAAAAGGGGCGGCAGGTTCGCGTCAGCTCTCGGCAAGAGCCGGACAGCAGCCCTGGCCCTCTATGACCACCTCAAGGGGGACGGGCGTTTCATGTCGCCGCTGGCGCCCGAGTTGGACATCGTCGTGTGGACCGTTCGGGCCCCATCAGCCGGAGAGTCATCGGGACTCGCCCGCTCTGTTTTTCGGGAGTCGGAGCGGCTCGGCCTTCATCTGGCCCTCACCGAGCTGCCGGTCCGCTTCTTCGAAAGAGACGGCAATTCCGTCTGGGCAGACAGAGAAACCGTCACGTGCCTCCGGTCTGTGCTCATGAAGCCGGAACACCTCGACTGGATCGAGGAGATCTACCGTGTTCTCGACCGGGCCACAGACGCCGCGCTCACGGATGGCTCCAAAACGTGAGAGGGGCCCAAAGAGGACACACCCAGGAGGCAGACGGCTGGTCATCGATCCAAAGGGGGAGTTCTTCTCGTGGAATCATCGCAACGACGTTTCCCGCCGCGATTCTCATTGAAAGCATGGCGCCACCGAGGTAGATTGATGACAGAATCGCTCAACTGAGGCACAATACCGGAGCTCTTTTAGGAGGCTACGCAATGACCGCTGACGACCGGATAGCAGCCCTGGAAAAACGCATCGAGGAACTGACTGAAAAGGTGGGGATGATCGAAGATGCGCAAGCCATAAGGAATCTTCAGCACAAGTACGGCTACTACATGGATAAGGCCTTCTACGAGGCCATCATCGATCTTTTCTCCGAGGACTGCGAGATCCACTTCCTTGCGGGCATCTTCAAGGGCAAGGCAGGTGCGAGGAGGCTCTTCATCGACCGCTTCCGCGCTCTTTTTGCCAGGGGAGTCGACGGACCCAAGCCGGGGGTCCTCATGGAGCACCCGCAGCTGCAGGATATTATTGACGTCGCCCCGGACCGGAAAACGGCAAAGGCGAGATTCCGCTATTTCATGCAGGCGGGAACGCACTATACGACCGGAATAGCCCGTCAGTGGTGGGAGGGCGGTCTCTACGAGAATGTCTACGTGAAGGACAGCGGGGTCTGGAAGATCAAGGTGCTTATCCCCAAGATGGTCTATATCGGCGAGTACGAGCACGGGTGGGCCTACACAAAACCCCAGTACGTGCCTTTCATGACAACCACCTATCCTGACGACCCTCTGGGCCCGGATGAGCTGGTTCCCGGCGAGCGGGTCCTCTGGCCGGACATCGACCTGCTGCCCTTCCATTATCCCCACCCTGTGACGGGCGAGGAAGTCGGCATGAAGGCTTAAGGGAGAAGAAAGCCGTTTTCGTCGCTGGTTCAGCACCCCTCACCGGCAGATAGGCCGGTATGGAGCCCCTTAGAGGAGACCTGTCACATCAGCTGCAAGCTGCTCAAGCGTGTCCCGGGACATGGCAGCGGGTTCCCTCGTCCGTTCGCCGGTGACCCGGTCATAGAGTACCTGTCCGACCGTTATGCCTGCCGAAGGATCGACCACGATTTCGAAGAAGGCTATCTTGGTCCCTACCACCCAAGGGGTAGCGCTCCTCAACACGGTCCTCTTTTCGGGACCCCCGTCCTCGGTCACGACCAGCCCCCCTTCAAGGTAGAGCAGTCTCTTCTGGAGATGGGTAGGCTCGACTGCGAACCGCTCTCCGTTGGAGGGCTTGATCTCGAGAAGATCGAACAGGCAGCGGATGCGGTCGCAATCACGCAGTCTTATGGTGTAGTGGAACTCGCCCGACTGGGTGCTGATCAACCCCTCAGCCGTGGCAGACCCTCGAATGGATTCAGGTATGAATCGTTTTCCCATGCTCATTCATCGCCCTCTACACTGTCTCGGTTAGGCTTCTTGGCTGCGTCTCGCTACGCCGCCGTCTGGTTACTCACGAATGGTCTCCTGCACCAGTTCTTGGTTGGGACATGAAATTGCCCATGGATCGGGCTGAAAAAGACCGGTGGCCGAGCATGCGATACCATATGACAACGAAAGAATGTTCATAGTATCTGTACTGAGAGGACCCTATCCTTCTCGTTCCTGACAAAGACCTGTCCCGCCCGCCGCTCGCTCTATCTTTGTCCCCGGGAGGCCTATCTTGGCCTCCTTAATTCAGGCAGGGCGAGCCATGAGCCAAGGTTATCACAAAAGACCTGCCACTTCAAGACTCACCTGGTCGAAGGACCTCAAGGGAAGACCGTGGGGCTCACCCCCCAATATTCCCGCCTGTGACAATGGAATAACCCTCGCCGATCCTTTTTTGGTATATAGTATGTCATTGCCGGAACGAGCCCGGGACTGGGCTGTCTTAGGGGTACCCGATGACCGACAGGGATAATACCTTTCGCTTTTATCTTCTTTTGCTCTTTGTGGCAGTGATCCCCCTTTTTGCTCTTGGTCTCTCAAACCATGGAGTCTGGACCGCGGACGAGCCGAGGGTCGCGGAGATCGGCCGGGAAATGGCCCTTAGCAAGAACTTCGCTGTGCCAACCCTCGACCAGAGGCCATTTCTCGAGGAACCGCCTCTCTACTATGCTGCAATAGCGGCTGTTTTCGACGCTTTTGGCGGACCGTCGGACAAGACCGTCAGAATCCCCTCCGCTGTATTCGCCTTATGCGGCGCATTGGGCCTTTTCTTTCTGGGCAACCTCCTCTTCGGTCCAAGGACCGGCTTCATCTCTGCATTCATCCTGGCAACGTGCGGCGAGTACTTCCGGGTGGCCCACTGGGTCATCGTGGATAGCGCCCTGACCTGCTTCGTCATCCTGGCCCTTACCTTCTTCATGGCGGCATATCTCTCCGAGAGGCGGGGCAGACGGTATCTCTTCTGCACCTTATGCTACCTATCCTGCACCCTCGCGTTCTACGCGAAAGGCTTCATAGGTATTGCCATTCCCGCCCTCGCGGTGCTCTCGTTCGTGCTGTTTGACAGGAACATCAAGGAAATCCTCAGGATGCGCCTCTGGCTGGGCATCGTCCTCTTCCTCGTCCTTACGCTCCCCTGGTTTCTCGCCCTCTCGCACCAGGGAGGCACCACGTTCCTGAAGGTCTTTCTCGTGCATAACCACCTCGAGAGATTCGCCGGAGGCTCGACGGGTCACAGCCAGCCTTTCTATTACTACCTGGCGCAGTTCCCCGGGGGGTACCTGCCGTGGAGCATCTTGCTGGTGCCGGTATTCTACTGGAGTTTTCGAAGGCAGGGACGACCGCAAGGGACGCAGGGGAAGGGTATCCTTTTTGCGAAGTGCTGGTTCATCTCGGGGTTTCTCTTTCTCAGCGCGGCATCCACGAAAAGGGTCCTCTATCTCATGCCCATCTTCGCGCCTATCGCACTTCTGACTGCCTCGTACATCGAGGCGAGCCTGACACGGAAGGACCTCAAGTCGTTTGAAAAGGCCTTCGCCCTTCTCTTCGGCATCGTCGTTTTCCTGGTGGGTCTCGCCGTAATACCCCTCCTTTTCTACGCGTCAAAGAAGTACGGATTCGGCTTGCCGGTGAAGGAGGTGTGCTGGACAGTCTGTTTGGCCCTGGTCTCCATCGTTCTGTCTCTCACGGCCTTCGTAAAGTGCAGAACAGGTACCGGGCGATTCTGGACCTTTTCCGCGGCATCCGTCTTCTCCCTCCTTCTCCTCGGCCTGATCGTCGTGATGCCCGTCCTCGATCACTTCAAGAGCTTCGTTCCGTTCTGCGATGCCATCAAAGCCGCGGCGCCGGGTACGACGGTCATTTACGGATTTCAGCCGGATGAGACCCTGAGGGGCGCGGTGCCTTTCTATACGGGGCGCTTCCTGAAGGAGATTGAGACGCCGGCCGAGCTGAGAGAGGCCCTGAAAGGAGACGAGGCCTCCATTGTCGTCATAAGGGACAAGAGAGGACAGCTGAAGAGAGACCTGCTTTCAACGGGGAAATTGTCAATCCTCGGGGAGTACGGCATGGATAAAGACCGGGACCTGGCGATCTTCGGCCCTACCCCGGGATCCGGCGGGCCTTCCGGGCCAGCCAACCTCCCTTAAAGGAGGGCAGTACCGCAACGCCTAAAGGGGATGGGGCGTTGCGGCTTTTCACATCTTGAACCGATTCCGAGCCGACCAGAACGCCCGGGAGAGGAGCCCTAACGATAAAGGTCCTTGACCAGGTCCGGCAAGCCCAGCCCTTCCAGCGACTCCTTTGAGGGAACGAGGGTCGACTTGTCCCAACTCATGGCTTCGAAGAAATTGTCGGCCAGCTTCTCGTTATCCACCGTTACATTTTTCAGGGGGCCTTCCGTGAGGGGCGGCTTCCCGACGCATCTTCCGGGAACTACGTCGTCCGAACGCTTGTGGCCCTCCCTCAGGTTGAACGCGTGCCTCATGTTCATGATGCGGTGTCCTGCCCTCATCACATCGATCTCCCAACCTGTCACGGCTTCGATAAGTCGGGGCAGGGCCCCTTGGGGCACGGAGAATCCCGTGAACACGCATGCGCCCGCGGAGTTGAGGACCTCCGTGAAGCACGTGATCCCCTTGTCGAGCTCTCCCCTGCCGTCATAGCTGTACTTCACTTCGTTGGGCGATCCGAAATCGGGTATGCCGAATCCCCCCTTCACGTGCCGCGCAGGGGTGGGATCGTACTGGTAGGTCCTCGCAAACATCGGGGAGAACCGGGGGTCGTGCATGGGAAGCTCGATGCCCCTCACCGTTTGGAGGTATTCGAAGCCCTTCCTCAGCTTCTCCGCCGCTTTTGCAGAACCGAGCGCCAGGATCTTGCCGAAGCCGGTCTGGTCGGCGATGGCCTGCGTAAGGTCCACAATGGCCGCGCCGTTTCCCCACGTAAGCTCGAGCCCGCCGGTGTCCGCCCTGGTGAAAACAGCGTTCTCATAACACTCTACGGCCCACGTGACCGTGCAGCCGACTGATATGGTGTCCAGGCCGTAACGGTTGCAGATGTCGTTGCACTTTATGATGGACTCGATGTCGTCGTTGAGGGCCATGGTGCCGAAGGCTCCGAGCGTCTCGTACTCGGGGCGGTCGGTATCTCCCACGGGCCACCTGCCGTCCGTCACGCGGTAGTTTGCCCCGCAGCCCAACGGGCACTGGGCGCACGCGTATTTCTTTACTTTGTACTTGCCGTCAAAGGCGAAAGAACCTATCTTGTTCAAGCGTTCCTCGCCCATGTCCACGACTCCTGCACCGCCCCAGTTCTTTACCGGTGTATCCCCCATGAGGCCGTTCGCCCCGGTCATGCCGCCCGTGCCCCAGTCGCCGAAGAGCCTCACCTGCTCGACCGTGGGACCGTTTTTCATCCAGTCCAGGATTTCGCTGTTGATCTTCCTCACCTTCTCCGGGTTCGCCACCGGTATTTTCGCCGCGCCACGAACAACCACTGCCTTGAGGTTTTTCGAGCCCATGACTGCGCCGCAGCCGCCGCGGCCGGCCGCCCGGTGTTTGTCGTTGATGACGCATGCCATGAGGGAGAGCTTTTCCCCTGCGGGACCGATAAGAGCGGCACGAAGGGCGCTTTCTCCAGTCTCGTCCACCAGGGCCTGCAGGGCCTCCGTGCAATCCTTCCCCCAAATCGCCTTGGCATCCCTTATTTCGGCTTTCCCGTCCTTGATGAACAGATAGACCGGCTTCTTCGCCGCACCCGACACGAAGACGCCGTCATAGCCGGCCCTTTTGAGCTCCGGACCGAAGAACCCCCCGGAATTGGCGTCGTTCCACTCGCCCGTTACCGGAGACTTGCAGACAACCGTATACCGGCCGCCGAACAGGGCGCCGCTCCCGTTGAGCGGCCCGGAAATGAACCCTAAGACGTTTTCAGGGCCGAGGGGATCGACGCCGGGCTTCATCATGTCATAGAGGACCCTTGCCCCAATGCCGTACCCGCCGACGAAGTCCTTGGCCATCTCCTCCGAAAGGGCCCGCTCTTCCAGAGTGCCTTTGGTCAGATCCACGAAGAGCAGCTTACCTGCATACCCACCATTCATCAGCTTCCTCCTTGCTCAAGATGTGTGTGATGATCCATCTCATCTCATGCCCCTTGGGCCCGCCCGGTGCTCGACTCGATAACAGGAACACCACCCGATCCACGCCCGTACGATTGTAACACTGATTGGAGACGAAGGCCATAGGAACACGGCGTAAACGGAGCGAATTTATTGCGGAATATTGCCTCGGAGGAGGCCCGAGCGCGACCTCGAAAATCGGTTTCGGTAAATCGAAGGACGCTTTTAGAACTTTTTCAGATTCTTTGCCGAAAGAGCTCGTAATCGATTTCCGGCCAGACGGAGTCGACGTCCTCCATGGCCTGCAACTCCCCGTCGCTCAATCGGCGCTTGTCAGTCATTTCCTTGGCAGCCCACAGGAGCCTGTGGAACCGCTGATGGTGATGATGAAACCGTTGATTGGCGTACTCTTTGGCCTGGGCCGTGAACAAGAGAAAAGGCCAATCACTCCCCTGCAGAAGGAGAGCTCCCGGACAAGCTGCCGCAGGATCCGCCGGGTGCGCTCATCCACCCTTTGGCCCTCCTCACCCAAGAGGCGGAGAGCAGCTTCGGCTTCCTTTGAAGAGCTGTTGATGTAAGGCCAGACCCATCCGTGCTCCTCGTTCCGCCAGACCACAAAATCACCGCCCATCCCCCAGGTGCCGGAACCCATCTTTATCGTGGAAAGGCCCCTCCCGTATTGCTCCAGATAATCGCCCAGGCTCATGCAACGAATCCGTTTCTCAAGGGCCAGCTTGCGGAAAAGGCGGTCGATCCACAGAATGCCCTCGTGCCACCAATGGCCGAATAGCTCGCAGTCGTAAGGGCTTACCACGAGGGGCGGAGCCTCGAAGACGTGCTGGCCGGCCCGTTCACCTTCCTCGTCAAGGAGTGAGACGAAGTGATCGGCGTGCGCGTTGACCCGCTCCAGAGCCCGGTCGACATCATAGACTCCTTTTTGGTCACAGCCCGTCACCTTCCAATAGCGCAGGCCCGACTCGGGATCCTTGCGGTGGAATTCCAGATAGTTTGGGTCTCCCGGATATCCGGAAGCTGCTGACCATACCTGCCGGCCCGTTGCCTCGTTCCTCCCGAATACGGCAATTCCTGAAGAGAGCCGGTATCCACGGTCTGTGGTTGGGGCGGGCTCATGAAAAAGGTTCTGAATGAATTGGGCGCCGGTGAGCCCATGGCTCTCCACAAAGAAGTATTCTATGCCCTCATCGGCGAGCCACTGGTCAATCCCTTTCCTCATGCGCCCTTCCTCCGCTGACCACTCTTCCGGGCGATAGGCGCACTCCGGGAGCCAGAAGCCCCTGGGGTTGCGCGAGAAGTACCTGCGATAGGTTTCCACGCCGACGCGAACCTGGCCGAAGACCGAAGAATCCCGCTCCATGAGGGGCAGCAATCCATGGGTGGCGGCCGAGGTGACGATTTCGACGAGACCTTCGTCCTGCAGCCATTTGAGCGTTCCGAGAATATCACGATAGAACTCGTCCGAGTATGCGCGATAAATGCGCTGAAACCGGTCCAACCAGTACAGGGCGATCGCCCTGCGGGAGGGGTCGTCGCGAAACCTCCCGGCGTCGGATCGCGCCCTCGCGATCTTCTCCTCCATATACTCGGCAAAAGCGGGCCTTCATATACTCGTCCGCAAGTTGTTCCGCGAGGACGGGAACGACGCCGATCATCAGGCGCGGCCGGATATTGTCCATCTGGAATTGGCGCAGCATCATGAGAAGGGGAAGGTAGGTTTCGCTCATAGCCTCGAAAAGCCATTCCTCCCCTGCAGGCCAGACCCCTGACTTACGGCAGTAAGGAATATGGCTGTGGAGCATCAGCGAGAAAACGGTGTTCATCCCCTTTACCTCTCTCTCTTTCTTCGGCGCGGCCTTATCCGCAAGAGTCGCGAGACCGAAAAAATAGCAAGGGCGCGCTCTTTTAGCTACCGGGTCCTCTTCACGTATCCTTCGATCGCCCGGTCATAACTAGCCGGCCTTATCCGGGCCAGCACGTCTATCCTGCGGGCGTCTTTGCCGATGAGCACGCGGGGGGCGTTCCTTCTCATGCCTCTCACGATCGCATCGGCTGCCTCGGCGGGCGAGGTCTTCCATGTAGCCTCCATCCTCTTCACCCCTTCTTCGAACGTCTGTCGGTCGATCCTGTGATCCGTTCTCGAGTTTTTGGCGATGTTCGTCCTGACGCCACCCGGAAAGACCACTGTTACCGCGACGCTGCTCCCACGCAGTTCCTGCCTTAACGCCTCGGTGAAGCCCCTCACGGCGAACTTGCTCGCGCAGTAAGCCGCCTGACCGGGCCATCCAATAAGGCCGTATACACTCGACACGTTCACTATGTTGGCCTCCGGTCGTTCGACCAGATGAGGGAGAAACGCCTTTGTGCCATGGATGACACCCCAGAGATTCGCGTTGATGGTCCATTCCAGCGTCTCGTAGGTAAGCTCGTGGACGAAGCCCGAAGACGATACCCCGGCGTTGTTGATGACCGCGTCCACCCGGCCGAAGGCATTGACCACGCCCGACGCGAAGGCGTATACCTGCTCCCGAATCGAGACGTCGACGACGAACCTCGCGCATCCGTCCGTCCCTTTCAAAGCTTCACAGGTTTCCGCAAGGCCCCGCGCGTCCTTATCCGCCAGGGCCAGAAACGAGCCTTCCCGATCCAACCTGAGGGCCAGGGCCCTTCCTATCCCGGATCCCGCCCCTGTGACGGCTATTACCTTTCCCTTTAGGTCTCTCATGAATGCCCCCCCTTTTAGCGCGAGTGCGTCCCTTCAAATATACCGTACGGTATACACAAAGGGCAAAAAAAAATTACGAATAGATGCCGTACATGAATTGACGCAAGGCCTGGCGCCTCAACTCCTCCGTGATCTCGATGTACCCGTTGAGAAACAGGGTGATGTAGTTGTTGATCATCCCTATCAGCGTGACCGCATACATCTGGTGCCGCCCGTTCATGTTCCCGTGATCCTTCGAGGCCTTGAGAAAGAGCTGTTCGAGGATCGCGAATGGCTCTTTGGCGAATGTCGAGGCTATCTTTAGCGCCTCGCTCTCCGGAGGCGCGTAGATGAGGGAAAGGAGCATGCGATAGAAGTACCTGTTAACCTGGGCGAACCGGAAGTACGTCGCCGTCACCCGGTCCAGGGTCGTTGGCAAATCTCCCTGATATCGGGTCGGCCTCCTGAAGATCCTTGAGGAATGGCGTGAAATGGCTCCCGAGGAGCTCGGTCAGCAGGCCCTCTTTGCTCCCGAAGTAGTGGTAAAGCGTGGGCTTCGTGATGTTCGCGGCATCGACGATCTCCTGAACCCCGACGCCTTCGTAGCCTCGGGCGGCGAAGAGGCTGAGAGCCTGGGAGAGGATATTCGTGCGGTTATCCATGCTACTCCATTATACCCTTCGGTACACAGCCTGTCAAGGCTAAAAGCATCAAGCTGTAGGTTTCAATAAAGTTTGGCGCCAAACTTTATTGAAACCTACGCAAGAAGTGCCGGTGACTTGGGAAGGAAGAGGCGCCGGGGACCACAGCGTCCGCCCCGGAAGCCTAAAAGCTCCCGGCGAGGGCGGTCTCGGTTGCGGGCTCGGCTATGAGCCCCATGGGACTTATCCGGTGTGCCGTGCGACCCGTCACCTGACGGGAGACGACGGCTTCTATGAAAGCCTTGTGAAAAGGGCTCAAGAGAGCATCGTCGAGGGCCTTCTCCAGGTTCTCGACCAATCGCGAGATCTTCTCCATCCCGTCGAATACCCTCCGCCTCACATATTCATTGAGCATGGCGATCTCCGTCTTAGGCACGCCGAAGACCCTGTCGAGCCCTTGGCCGTTCCGGAAGTCAAACCCGTGAACGCTCAAGCCCGCCCGGAGGATATCACGACCCCTCTTTTCCACGATCTCGGTGAGAAGGTCGCGCGCTACGACGCAGCCGCTGAGGATCACGATCATGGCTCTGTCCCTGTTGTCGAGGCCGGGATCTTTCAGCACGGGAGAGTCCATCATGATCTCCACCGCCATGGTCGGGCAGGCCCCGGCGACCTGGACGATCTGCCTGCCAAGAAGGAGCGCTTTCGGAACCAGCTCACCGATGATCGTCTCCATGTAGTACCCCGTCGCCTCTGCCACGGACGTCGCCTCATGGTTGTACTCCGCTTTTCGCAAACCCATGGGAAACCTCCTCGCGCTTCCTTATGACTACTAAATGTAATGCCTTGGCAAAGATCGTGCAACGAAGGCACTTAACTCTTACGGTCCATGAGGCGGTTGACAACCCTTCGGAAGGGGTATACCTTTTAGTTGCAGAGTCTTGCGAAAGAAGGAGGAATTATGTTTGAAGGTCTTTTCCAGCCCAGCCATCTCATTATCATCCTGGTGATCGCGTTGATCATTTTTGGGCCCGGTAAGCTTTCCGAGGTGGGAGGATCCTTAGGGAAGGCTGTGCGCGGCTTCAAGAAGGCAATGAGCGATCAGCCCGATGAGGGATCAGAGAACAAGCATATCGAAGGCAAGACGGACGATGTAAACCGGCCCTCCCACTAGAGTCTTTTCGCTTACCACGCGTGTCGGGCCTGTCCTGTCTTTCCGTCCACCGAAGGGCATGCTTTTCGAACCGAGCCCCACTGTGCCGTAGCCTTGTGAAAACGAAAAGGCCGCGTCCTTAAGTCCCGGCCGCAAGCCTCGCGACGACGTCAAGGAACCCCCCGAGTCAGGATTGGTTACGCTTCTCTTGAGAAGAATGTCCGTGGGCGTCACGATGCCGCCGTAGTAGGCATTGTTCCAGTCCTCCCTCGTCTTCACGATAGCGCCGTCTAGTGACAGACCGACGTAGAGCCCTTTCGAGCGGGAGAAGCTCAGGATATCGGCGCTCAGATTGGCGGTCGATGCTGCTGCCCCTATGCCTACGGGCCCAGCCGCCACACCGACATTGGCGCCGAGTTTTGCACTCGTTTCAAGAAGGGCGTTCACCCCCCGGTCGGTCATGGCGAGGAGCACCACCTCGGATGCGCTGCCGCCTATCTGGAGGCCGAAGCTCACCTCCCCGATCGTGTAGAAGGCGGGACCGGCCCATTGCCCTTTCAGCCTGTCACGGGAGACCAGCACGCCGCTTCCCCCGGCCGCTCCCACGACGAACGCCCCTTTCAGCACTTGCGGCGCCACAAAGACGCCTCTTGCGTCTCTCATGAGATTCCGAAAAGCCTCCATCTCAGGCGCGCGAGAGAACGTCTCCAGGGTAAGCTGTGCCTGTTCCATGAGATGGCGGGCCTCCATTGCCTCGTCAGCGGCTGCGGGCCCAGGGAAAAGAGCGGCCGCTGAGGCCAGCACGAAAAGCGCCAGAGAGGCGCACGCGATTCCTGACTTTCCAAAAAACCTTCGGATTTTCATCTTTACCCCCTCGTCTTGAACTTCGCTTCATGCTTATCCGCAGGGCATCGGCTCCAAGCGCTAAAAGGAGAGCCGCTCACCCGGCCTTGTCATTCACCTCGTTTCCACCCTCCTGGCGCTTCCCTTAAGCCCGACCGTATGTCTCCGTAAGGGACCGGAGCCGGTGGCCGATACCTTCCGTGAGCTGGGCCGACTCGAATCTCCATTCCCAGTTTCCCCTCGCGACGGAGGGCCGATTCATCTGGGCCTCCTGGCCCAGACCGAGGATATCTTGCATGGGCACGATCGAGATGTCCGCAATCGACATCATGGCAAGCCTTATCAGCTCCCAGTTGACCTCTTCCGGCTGAACTTGCCTTCCTATGTAGCGAAAGAGCCTTTCTCTGTCCTCCGGCCGGGCCTCGTGATCAAACCAGCCCCGGGCCGTGTTGTTGTCGTGCGTCCCCGTGTAGACCACGAAATTCTTCTCGTACGTGTGGGGCAGATAGATGTGCATGGGATTGTCTTCTCCGAAGGCAAAGAGAAGAACCTTCATGCCGGGGAAGCCAAGACGCGCAATCGCCTCCCGGACGTCGGCGGTGATGATGCCCAGGTCCTCCGCGATGATGGGCAGGTTGAAAAAGCGCCTGAAAAGGGCGTTGAAGAAATCGTCGATCGGCACCCGCACCCACTGGCCGTTGACGGCATTCCTTTCGTGGGCAGGCACCTCCCAGAAGGCTACGAGACCGCGAAAATGATCGATCCTCACCACGTCGTGAAGGGTCAGGATATGGCTCAGCCGCTCGATCCACCATGCATAGCCCGTCGATCTGAGGGCGTCCCAATTGTACACGGGATTGCCCCAGAGCTGCCCCGTGGCGCTGAAGTAGTCGGGCGGAACCCCTGACAGCGCGAAGGGCCGCTTCTCCCCGTCCAGCTTGAAGATGCTCGCATTGGCCCAGGCATCGGCGCTGTCGTAGCTCACGTATATGGGCATATCTCCCATCATTTGCACGCCCCGGCGGTTGCAGTATTCCTTGAGGGCGCGCCACTGGGTGAAGAAGAGAAACTGGCTGAACTTCTCCTTTTCTATGTCGGCGGCGCTCTCGCCTCTGACCTTCTCTATCCCGTCGGCGCTCCTATCCCTCAATTCCGGGGGCCACTCGTTCCACGGACGCCCCTCCTGGCGCTTCTTGATGGCGATGAAAAGGGCATAGGTGTCGAGCCACGATGCCTGGTCCTCGCAGAATTGGGCGAATCGATCACGCATCTTGCCGGACTTGACGAATTCCTGATAGGCCCGAGCCAGGAGCCTTTCTTTGTAGGGTATAGCCCCGTTGTAGTCGCAGCGCCCGTCGGGAAAAGACGGCTTCGATTCGATCTCCTTTTTCGGCACCAGGCCGTCCCGGACGAGAAAATCAGGGCTTATGAGAAGTGTGTTGCCCGCGAACGTGGAGACGCTGCTATAAGGAGAGTTACCGTAAGCCTCCGCCGTCGGGCTCAAAGGCAGTATCTGCCAGTAGCTTTGCCTGTTTTCCGCGAGAAAGTCGGCGAACCCGTAAGCCCCGGGGCCGAGATCACCGACGCCGTACGGCGACGGCAGTGACGTAATATGGAGGAGTATGCCCGACCCCCTCTTCCTCATTCGTGTCTCCTGCGACAATTGCTATGCCTTTCTCTATTCATATTCCTTGGGAACTGCACAGATGATCACGAACGGGCGGTCGTCGGCCTTGTTCCTGTACTGGTGTACCTCATTGGGGAGGACGAGAACAAAATCCCCCTTTGCCACGGGCCGCTCTTCCCCGCCCTCGGAGACGACCGCCCCCTTCCCTTCGATCACGTAGTTGATGTGCTCGAAGGGGTGGCGATGGTATGGCGTGTGGCCTCCGGGCTCGATGGTGAACACCCGAACCGAAAAAAGAGGGGTGCCGTCAGCTCTGGAGACGGGAATCTGCTTATGCGTCTCCTTTGCCCCGTCCATCTGCATCTCGACCTTTTCCACTTTGTCGAGGCTCGTTATCTTCATCGAGTTCTCCCCCCTCTTCGTCCCTTATCTTACCAGGGAGGAGAGGTTTCCTGCCACTAGTTTGTTGCGGTCCGGAGGAAGGGCCCGATTGAGAAGGTGCTCCGAATCGGCAACGGGCAATTGTCGTCGTCCCGACTGGGAAGGGCTCCCGCCAAGAGGGGCTCACAGCATGTTCTTCACCCGCAGCTGCAGCTCCAGCAGGTCATGCTTCGAGATTCTCAAAGAGCCGTCCTTACCGGTTCTTTCGGCGTAACCTTCCTGACGGCTTCAGTGACCGCGTCGGAAACCGTAAGGCTGCTTTTCATGAAATAGCTGAATGCCCAGGTTGTAATCGCGTACTTCTCCTTCTCGGACAATCGGCCGATCCAGGGCAAGCGCCACCAAGAGCTCACGTAGAGGTCCTCCTTCCCCGCACATGGCAAACAGGCGCCGTACCCCCGACACCACCCATGTCACACTCCTTTTCCCTTGCGCCGCCCTCTCCGTGGCCTCGCGAACCGGGGAGGGATGAGGACAAAAGTCAGAAGAACAACCGCCCCGAAGGCAACGTGAAGCACCTCGAAGGACCTGGGGGGCAGATCGTGAAAAACGATTGCCCGCGCGATCCTGCCGATGAACGAGACATCGCCGTGGACCGCCTGGCCGGCGAGTCTCCTCAGATCGTATTCCCAAAAAGTAAGAGGGCACTCCGCCCCGGCCCCGGCTTCGATTGCGACCACGGCAATCGCTGCGAGGTGCGCGATCCTAAAAGAACTGTTTCTCACCCAGCCCCAACCGAGGATCCCCCCTGCGAGTATTGCCGCCTCTCCTCCCACCACAAAGAGGACATAGATCAGGTGGAAGACGACGAGGAAATCCGCACTCAGGGAGAGAAACCCCTCTTGCGTTGCCATCGGGCTCCCGTACACATAGTTTAGCACAGGTTGATCACCATGCTCTTCGCAAGCGCCATCTTTCGGACCGGGGGAAGAAAGGCGTCAGGCTGGCTAGAGCTCCCCTCCCCGCTGATAGATATCGTATAGGTTGCGGTAAATCCCGCCCTTCTCGAGGAGCTGCTCGTGGCTCCCCTCTTCGGTGACCTCGCCGTCGTGGATGACGATAATCCGGTCCATTTCCGCCATCGTTGAAATCCTGTGCGCTATGACGAGCCACGTGGCTCTCGGGAATTCCTCGGCCATGATGTTTTTGACCTTCTCCTCGAGGTAGCGGTCCACCCTGCTCGTGGCCTCGTCGAGGATCAGGTACCTCGGCCTGTAAGCGATAACCCTGCCGATGGCGATGAGTTGCTTCTCGCCCTCCGAGAGGTTGAGGCCGTCTTCGGCGATCATCCTTTGCACGCCCCCCTCTTTCAAGAACCCTTCCATGAGCCGGTTCACGGCGGGGTCGATCGCGCCTTCTCCCGCGAAGAGATTCTCCCTGATAGTACGGGGAAAAATGAAGACATCCTGAGATACTATGCCGAAGGCCTTCCTTATCCCGTCCAGAGAATAGTCCTCGAGGGGGCGGCCGCCCAGATAAATCTCCCCTCTCGTGGGGCGGTAGAACCCGAGGAGAAGGTTGATGAGAGAAGTCTTACCCGATCCCGTGAGACCCACGATACCTATCCGTTCCCCTTCCTTCACTTTCAGAAAGACGCGTTTCAGCGCATAGGTCTCATTGCCATCGTACGAGAGCCAC
>CAVVNC010000007.1:0-23034 GCA_963749525.1 uncultured delta proteobacterium | reverse complement strand
AGGAAAACCGCAAAAGAGGCCGGAACAGCTCCAGACTAAGGTGAGCGGTCCGCACGAGCAATCCCGGGAGATCGACTCCTCTCGCCGCTAAGCGCCCCTACCTTCGCGACGGCTCTTGGGTCGATGACAAGTCGATGGAGCTGCAAAAGTCCGTTGAGGCTAGGTCCTCCCGGCCTTCCCGCGACAGGGCGATCCCCCGGTTCCAGTGGGGCCACGGATCGGCCGGATCCAGTTGTATGGCCCTGCCGTAATCTTCTATCGCCAGCCGGAGGTTTCCCGAGCACTGGTAAGCAAGGCCGCGGTTATAGTAAAGGTCGGCGTCATTCGGCACGATGCGGGCGGCTTTTGTATAGTCTTCGATGGCCGCGCCATACTGCCCGCCCCGCTGATGGAGGACCCCCCGGTTGTAATATGAGCTTGCATCCCGGCGGTCGGCGGTGAGGGCAAGGGTGAAGGCTCCGATGGCGCTGTCATACCGGTTGCTCGCGACGTAGGCAAGCCCTTGTCTGAACCAGACGGCGTTGGGATCGTGGGCCTTTTTGCTGGCGGTTTTCTCCCGGCTTCCCTCCCCTTGGTCCTCCGCTTTTGGGGAAGACGGAGGCGTTGGCAACAAAGCCTTCGGTCTCGGGTTCATCCGCTCGCTCTTCTCTTCCTTGGGCGGCTTCAAAGCCATCTTCAGCAGCTCGAGATCCAATTGGCTGTCAGTTCCGGCGCTGCTATGGACAACGGGCGTCCCGCCTCGCACTTGCGCGACCTCGGCGTGCCCGGCCATTGCAACCCCGTCGTAGAGCAGCACGAAGGCCGCGGATAAGAGAGAGCACATGAAGATTCTGCCCATGGCAGGGTCTATCCCTTTCACTCTCTACTAATAATCGACCGTTTTCGGGATTCCTTAACTTGGGCTGATCAGTTCCCTTGAGCGAGGCGGAGTGCAGTGATCCCGTCAGTCCTCCCGGTAATGGGCGCCGAGGCTCTCTTTCCTCGCCTGGGCAGCCTCCAGGATCTTACGGGCGACAAGAAGGGCATTGCGAACCGAGGCGCGAAAGGATGCTTCACCGGGCTTTCGGGCGGCAAGGGTCCGCTCCTCCAGCCTGCCCAAAATGTCGGTCCCGAGGGCGAGTCCCTCGCCGGTCCTGACCGGGCCGCAGTATTTCCAGAGGGTCTCCTTGAGCCTCGTCAGGACGCTCAATGGGCTATCGCCGGATGAGGCAGCCGCCTCCGCGAGGGCGTCGGGGGTCTTTTCTCCTCCCCGGGAGATCGAGCCCGCGGCGATCGCTGCCGCCATGCCCGCCCTCGCCCCGAAGACAAGGGTCTCGGAGAGCGCGTTGCCGCCAAGCCGGTTTGCCCCGTGGAGGCCGCAGGTCACCTCTCCGGCCGCAAACAGGCCTTCTAAGGCCGTTTTGCCATACTCGTCTATGGGGATGCCGCCCATGGTAAAGTGGGCCGCCGGCATGATCGATATTGGCGCAATGCGGTAATGGTAGCGGGTCTCGAAGAGCGTCTGTAGGCCCTTGCCGGCTAAAGGGTCCTGCCAGTCGCCCTCTGTCATCGCGCGAAGATCGAGGGAAACCCGGCGGCCTGCCAGATGCTCCTGGAAGAGGGCGCGTGAGAGCCTGTCCCGGGCCCTCAGGCCCAGGGGCCGGAAAGGGGCGAGGCCGTACTTTTCGACGAGATCTTCCCCCTGATCGTTGATGATCTTCCCGAGGTCGATCAGGGGAGGCAGGATGAGGATCCGTGGCGTGCCCGGCTCGTTCGTCATCAAGGGGTAGAACTGGATGAATTCCATGTCCTCGAGCGCAGCCCCTGCCCGGGCAGCGATGGCATAGCCGTCGCCGAGACTCGTGATCGGGTTGTCGTGGAGAAGGAAGAGCGCAGAAGCCCCCCCGGTGCAGAGTATTGTCGCTCCAGCAAGGATGAGGAGAGGCCGGCCTTTGGCGAGGGTATAGCAGCCCGTGACCCGGTCGCCATCCATGAGGAGGTTGACGACAGTCGTCCATCCCATGGACGTGACCCCTGCCTCGGCTGCCCAGCCCTTCAGAGCCGTGAGTATGCCCATTCCGGTCGCGCACTTGCGCCGCGGGATCCGCACTCCCCCACTCTCCTCCGTAAAGCGCGCCCCGTGGCGCGCCAACTCATCTATGCGCGGCCGAGCTTCCTCCACGAGCACCTTCACCAGTTCTGGTTTGTTCCGGTGGTAGCCGGTCTCCATGGTCAGCCGCGCGTGCTCGGCTGCGGACATGTCAGGACCGCTCGAGGAGAAGAATCCGTCGCTCAGGAGAGTGGCTGATCCAAGGGCGGGGCTCCCCCTGGAGACGAGAAGGGTCTTGCGCCCTTCGACGGCGGCGGCGATAGCCGCCCGCAAGCCGGCGCCTCCCGACCCTATTATGACAACATCGGTTCGATATGCCTCCATTCCCCTTAAGCTTAGCGTCGATGGCGTCAAAAGTAAACGAGGTCTTGACAATCGAGGCCGGAAGGGAGACACTTTTAATGGTATGTCACGCGGTTTGAGGGAATGAGGCGACCGGAACGCTCCCTTTTCTTGGCCTTCCGGTCAATCCCGCGAAGGAGGAGTTATGCTTTTTTGCACGGCATGCGGCTTCCTCGGAACCCCGCCGAGCGGCAGGGTGACGGACCAGTTCAAGTACTGCCCCCGGTGCGGCAAACCGAGCCTCATCAACAGCTGTCCCTTTTGCAAATCATCCATCTCTTATGAGGATCAAAAGTATTGCATGAGCTGCGGGGGAGAGTTGTCCGAGAAGGAACCGGCGCACCAACACAAATGACGTTCCAACCGCACCGCCCTCTTGAGGCGGCTCCTTCTTGCCTTTGCCGCCGCGGGAGGACATCAGGGTTGTTATCTGTCGAGGACTTCTCTCGCCTTACCCAGGAGTTGCATCGTAGAGAGGGGCTTTGGGACGAAGTCGACGGTCTCGCTCCGTAGCCCTTTTTCAAGGATGATATCCCCCCTATAGCCGCTCACGAAGATAGCCCTCGTGTCGGGACGGCTCTTCCTGATCTCTTCAAGCACTTCCTTCCCATTCTTTCCGTGCCCCCTTTTTGGCCTCCTGACTTGACGAGAAGGGCGCCGCCCCCTATATTGTGGGCGTATCCGCAAAAACTGTGCAGAGAGAGCAGGGACGCAACCGGATCATGACTGACCTCGCAACCCCCCACCAGAGGCTTCGCTTCCTTCTCGAAAGAATAGGCATGGAGAGGGACGAGGCGGACAGCCTGCAAGCTTTCGCGCCCCTCTTTGTCGCGCGGAGGACGGCATTTGCAGACTACTTCTACGACTTCTTCTACACCATATCCGAGACAAGACCACTCCTCGCGGGAGAAAGCCTGGCCGGCCACATGAGGAGTGTGTGGGCCGGCTGGTTCGACGCGTTTTTCACCTCGAAGGCCGATGATGAATTCCTGGGATACCTGTGGGGCGTGGGCGTGAGGCACGTAGAGGTAGGCCTCGATCAGAGGTTTTCAAACCTTGGCTTTGCCATGATACGCCAATTCTGTCATAGAGTGGTTTCGCAGGACGTGCCTTTCGAGGAGAGGGGCCTGCTTCTTTCCGCAATCAACAAGAAGCTGGATATCTGTCTCCTTGCCGAGACAACGGCCTACATCGAAACAACCGTGAGCTGCGACATAGAGGTCATGAGGGAAGTGGCTGACCGGGTCAGAAGCCCGGCCATGGTGATCGGGTGGAACATCAGGAGGCTCCAGGACAAGGTGGAGAAGGGCACGAGGGAATACGATATCTATCAAATGTTGATGGGTGAGAACCGTAGGCTCGAGAGCATGGTTACGGATGTCAAGGTCTATATGGACATTTTCCAGGGTGAGCCGGCTATGCGTCCGGTGGAGATCGGCGCGATAGTGGCCTCCGTTCTGGAGAAACCCGACATCAAAGAAATGCAGGGCCGGGTTGGGATCGAAGTCGACTTTCGAGATGAAGCGCGCCGCCTCGAGGGTGATGAGAAGTGGCTGGGATATCTTTTCCATTATCTCATTCAGAACGGCCTGGAGGCAGCGGTAGAAGGGAAAGGGCTCGTCAGGGTCTCCTCTTGCAGAGAGGACGCCCCGCCGTTCAACGTGCAGATCGAGATATTCAATTCGGGGGCCCCTCCCACGGAAGACGAGGAGAGGCTGTTCACCCCTTTTTTCTCAACCAAGGCGACGGGTACGGGTTTTGGCCTACCCATAGCGAGGCTTGTGGCAAAGAAACACCATGGAAGCGTCTCGATCGAGGGAGAGAAAGACAAGGGCACAAGGGTAATCGTGAGCCTACCGCACCCGCGCCCAGGGGAGCCAAGAGGAGCCTGAGCGCTCCACACGACCGATCCGTAGGCGGGTTCGGAAAGAGCAATGAGTTGTCTCTATTCCTATCCGGCAGGCCCCGTCTGCGGAGCGCGGCGAGCTTCACTTTTCGAACGCCTTCCTGTAGTCGTCCGTGATACCGTGATGGGCCGTGAACACGTACGCGATTCCGGGTAAGGCGCCTATCCTTCGAATAGATTCTTTCTGGATTGCCGAGTCCATGTTGAAGAAGTCGCTGAATATCCCGGCGCGGCCGTTCATCAGGCTCATCGTATCGCCAGTGAAGAGGTATTGGTCGTCGACAATGTAGCACATCGATCCCGGCGTATGGCCGGGAGTCGCCAGGCACCTGACCCTCACGCCGCCCGCCACCACCGCCTGACCGTCGCCCACCGGCTCGTAAGGGGTATCCATTCTGTTGCCGAAGATGAGCATCCGCCTCGTTCTTCCCGTTGCGAGCGGTTCTTCGTCCTTCGGAAGGCACACCTTGGCCGACTCGAACAGCTTGAGGCCGGCTATATGATCCCGGTCGCTGTGCGTCAGAAAAACGGTAGCCACCCCGCCTCTCTCGATGTTCAGCTCTTTGAGTCCTTTCTCGACCCCCTCGACGCTACGGCCCGCGTCTACAGCCACGTACGTTCCGTTGCGATGGATGAGGTACATGTTGACATGGCCGTCCCTGATCGCGTAAATGCCGTCGACGATTAGTCCCGTCGGGACCGGGGAGAGCCGCCTTATTTCGGAGCGCAGCTTCGCACCGTAACCGGCCGCAACAATGATGAAAAGACCGATGAGACAGCCCAGGATGATAAGCAGTGGCATTTCTTCACCTCCCGCATCGGTTGCCATCCCTAGTCTGGCGTCTATTCAGGCTTTTGTTTGATTATACATGGAATGGCCGGCCCGTGTGCAAAAAAAATCATCATTTGCCGGGAAAGAGAAAGGCACCTCCGGGCGAAAGCGTTCGAATTGGCGGACCTTACCGCACACCAGGCTCCTTTGGGCTCACGGCCAATTCTCTAAAGAACGCTAGGAGACGAGAGGGTCTATACCCCAGATCGCCTTCGCGTACTCGCCGACCGCCCTGTCGCTTGAGAATTTGCCTGATCTTGCCACGTTCGCGACGGCCTTTTTTGTCCAGCCCTCCCTGTCCCTGTAGGTTGCCGATACCTCGCTCTGACGCTCTATGTAGCTCGCGTAATCAGCCAGGACGAGGTACGGATCACCGTTCAGAAGGCTTTCCAGGATCGGTTGGAAGAGGCCCGGGTCCTCGGCAGAAAAGAACCCGCCGGCCAACTGGTCCATGATCCGCTTCAGCTCGCTGTTTTCCTCGACGAACTTCCTGGGGTTGTAGCCAGGGCGCAGGGCCTGGACCTCTTTGCTGTCGAGGCCGAAGCGGAAGAAGTTTTCTTCACCAGCCTCCTGGAGGATCTCGACGTTCGCCCCGTCGAGGCTGCCGAGAGTGAGGGCGCCGTTCAGCATGAACTTCATGTTGCCCGTGCCCGAGGCCTCATACCCGGCCGTCGATATCTGCTCGGATAGCTCCGTGGCGGGAATGATGAATTGGGCAAGGGTGACGCCGTAGTTCGGCACGAATACCACCTGTAGCCTGTCCCTCACCAGGGGATGGGCGGCGATTACGTCGGCTACGTTGTGGATCAGCTTTATGACGAGCTTGCAGAAAAGGTACCCAGGAGCCGACTTGCCTGAGAAGAGGATGGTCCTTGGGGTAAACGAGTCGGTTTCCTGGCCGTCTATCAGCCTATTGTACAGGGTGATCGCGTGGAAGACGTTGAGAAGCTGACGCTTGTACTCATGGAAGCGCTTTGCGTGGCAGTCGAGCATGAAAGTACGGATTGAAGCAAATCTTGCCGTTCTTCTCCAGGTAGGATGCGAGCCTCCTTTTGTTTTCCTGCTTGATTTCGTCGAAGGCCTTGCAAAAGCCCTCGTCGTCGATGAACGGCTCCAGCTCGGCGAGTCCCTTAAGGTCTTTCGTCCATCCGTCGCCGATGACCTCCGTAATGAGGGCCGAAAGCTTTGGATTCGCCTCCATGAGCCACCTTCTGTACGTGATGCCATTGGTGATGTTGTGGAACCGCTCGGGATACATGAGATAATAATCGTTGAAAACATTGCCTTTCAGAATATCCGTATGAAGCATGGACACGCCGTTCGTGGCGTGGCTTCCCACAATGGCGAGCCTTGCCATGTGAACGACCCCTCCGTTGCCTTCTGTAATGATGGCCATCCTCTCCTTGCGTCCCGGCTCGTTGGGAAAGCGGCGCGTCACCTGTATGAGGAAGCGCCGGTCGATCTCCTGAATGATCTGAAGATGGCGGGGGAGGAGATGGCCGACGAGATCCTCTGACCACGTTTCGAGCGCTTCGGGAAGAATGGTGTGGTTCGTATAGCCGATGGTCCGCGAGGTGATGTCCCAGGCCTCTTCCCACTCCAGACCCTCTTCGTCCACGAAGATGCGCATAAGCTCCGGGATGGCTATGGAGGGATGGGTGTCGTTCAACTGGATCGCCACCTTCTGCGGAAAGGCCTCGTATGTGTCGTGGTCCTTCTTGTATCGCCTGAGCACGTCGCCCAGGGTAGCCGCGACGAAGAAGTACTGCTGCTTGAGGCGGAGTTCTTTGCCCGCCAGGGAGTAGTCGTTGGGATAGAGTACCTTCGAGATGTTTTCGCTGCTATTCTTGTCTTCGACCGCCTTGACGTAGTCTCCGCTGTTGAAATACTCCAGGTTGAAATCCCGGGTGGATTTGGCGGCCCAGAGACGGAGCGTGTTGACGAACTCATTCCGATACCCGGGGACCGGGTAGTCGTAGGCCATGGCGAGGATCTCGTCGGTCTCGGTCCACGCGCACCTTTCCCTGCCGCTCGAGCTGGCGTGTTTCAGAACCCGACCGTAGAAGTGCACAGGATAGAGGTGCTCGGCCCGGGGGAATTCCCAGAAGTTTCCATACCGGAGCCAATTGTCCGGCGCTTCGGTCTGCCAACCGTCCGTGGTCCGTTGTGAGAATATGCCGTATTCGTATCGTATGCCGTACCCGTAGCTTGGGTATCTCAAGGTGGCCATCGAATCGAGGAAGCAGGCTGCGAGCCTGCCCAGCCCGCCATTTCCGAGGGCGGCGTCCCACTCGTGTTCGAGCACCTCTTCGTATGAGATGTCCACCACATCGACAGCTTCGCGGTACTGAGCGGCCAGGCCCAGGTTGATCAGGTACGAATTGAGGAGCCGGCCAAGGAGGAATTCCAGAGAGAGATAGTAGACGCGCTTCGCATCGGCCATGTAGTACTGTTGCTGGGTGTTAATCCAGTTCCTGATCATGGCTGCCCTCACCGCGAGGACAACGGCGTTGAACTTGTCCCGCGACGTGGCGGAATACATGTCCTTGGACAGGCCGAAGGTGAGGTGGTTGAGAATCGATTGGCGATAGGGCCCGCCTTTCTCTTCGTCGGGTTTCCTCGCGGCCACTGCCATTACACTCGGGCTGGAGCGTCTTTGGGTCATAGATTTCTCCTTAGAGGTCGGCGACATCTAAAGGGTTATCGGCAGTGAGGCTCCGGAGGATAAGCCGGGGAGCTCTCATTTCTTGCGCCGTTTTCAGCCGGTCCTGGGGAACATGGGCCCTGTTCTTGCCACCGGGCCGCCCAAGGATTATCTTATTCGATTGAGGAGGGGAGAGGTGGTCCCTCCATGATCGACGAATCAAAAGAAAGGTCGCGCCCTTTTTTGTTGACTTTTTCATAGGGTAAGTGAATAATCGTGCTGATAAAGGTACGGTCCTGTAGGTTACGTGAATCGTTTTTTCAGCAATCCTATTCTATCTGTTGACTGCAAAGGAGGAGCATATGTCGGAATCGGTATTGAACGATAAGAGAATTCTCGCTGTGGACGATGAGCCCGATGTGCTTGAGGTGTTGAAGGAGGAGATCGCGGCGGCTGCGCCCAAGGCCATTGTTGAGACGGCCACATCCTATGAAAAGGCCTCCGAGCTTCTGGCATCCTGGACCTACGACCTCGTCATTCTCGATATCATGGGCGTCAGGGGATTTGACCTTCTCCAGCGGGCTACCACGCGCCCCTATCCAATCCCCACCGTAATGCTTACGGCCCACGCCTTCTCGCCGGAGGCCCTCAAGAAGTCCATAGAATTGGGCGCCCGGGCGTACCTGCCCAAGGAGAGGCTCGGGGCTTTGGTCCCGTTTCTCGAGGATGTCCTGACTTACGAATACGGCCCTGCCTGGAAACGGCTCCTGAAGGAGGTCGAGGGGGTCTTTACCAAGGGATGGGGTCCGTACTGGCGGAAGCCTGATTCGGCTTTCTGGGAGGAATTCGAAAAGAAGATTTCCGAGGCGAAGTAGCCTCTCCAGACCCGGACGCGCCGCAAGTGAAAAGAAGCTTTTCTATCCTCTTCATACGCTGATGCGGTCCGGGTAGTGTTTCGAGGGGGTGCGCTCTTCGGGCGCTCCATTCCCAAGGGATGCACCGCCATTGCTCCACAGAGGGGGGCATCTTAGGGGGTGTAAGAATGTCCGCAGGGGACCCCTCCTCGAATACCTTCCCGGCCCGATAACGGAACATGTCGGAATCCCATTACGGAACCAGACGGGTTGCACGCCTTCAAGCGCTCCTGAACGCGACTGAGGATCCCATTCTGCTCGTGGACGGGTCGGGGACCATCATCGAGGAGAACAGGACGGCCGCCCAAATGTTCGCGGCGGGCTCTCGCCGGCTTGCGGGGAAATCCATCTTCGATGCCCCCTCGGACGAGCCCGGTCTAGTGGACAAAGCCATGCTGGATGAGGTCTGGCAGTCCGGCAGACCTAGGCAATCGGAGACCTTTCGGCAAGGAAAGTTCTTTGAGCTGAAGCTCCATCCCGTGTTTGACGGAGAGCGGGTAATCAGGGCGGTCGCCGTCTATGCGCACGATGTCACGGAGGCAAGGCTCATGGAGGCGGCCCTCCGGCAGACGGAGGAGAAGTACAGGAAGATCTTCGAGAACTCGACCGAGGGTATTTTTCAACTCGACGTCAACGGCCGGATCTTAAGCGCCAATCCGGCCTTCGCCCGCATACATGGGTTCGATTCGCCTGAAGCGCTGATGGCCCTGGTGCCCGACATAGCGCAGCTCTATGCCGAGCCGGAGCAGCGGCGGGAGCTGATGCGCATTCTGGGCAAGGTCGGTCACGCTGAGAGCTTCGAAGTCCGCATGCTTCGCCCGGACGGGAGCGTGGGCTGGATCTCCATCAGCGTCAGGCTTGTTCGCGACAGTGCCGGCAAACCCCTCTACCACGAGGGGACGATGCGGGACATCACGAAGCGGAAGGAGGCCGAAGCGGCCCTGCGCGAGAGCGAGGAGCGGTATAGGACCGCGGTGGAGCATTCCAATGACGGAATCGCCATTATCCAGGACGGCAAGCACGTCTATGTAAACACGCGCTTCGTGGAGATGTTCGAGTACTCGAAGCCCGAGGAGATCATAGGGTTGCCCGTCGTCTTTAATGTCCACCCGGACGACGTGGAGCGGGTCCTGAGTATCTCCGACCAGCGACAACAAGGAGAGCCTGCGCCGCTGTGCTACGAATTCAAGGGGATAACGCGGACCGGCGCGATTATCCATATCGAAGTGTCTGCAACGAACATGACGTACGGAGGCAAGCCCGTCTCCTTCGTCTACCTCAGGGACATCACCGATCGGAAGCGGGCCGAAGATGCCCTGATCGAGTCGCGCAACGAGTTGGAGGGCCTCAACCGGGCGAAATCAAAAGCGGTAGATCACATCTCCCATGAGTTAAGGACGCCCCTTGCGCTCGTTCAGGCGAATGTGAGGTTACTCCGGCAGAAGCTTGAGGGCATGCCTGAAACGGACGGCACAGGAAAGTTCCTCGACATGCTCGAGAGGAATGTGAGGCGCCTTTTCGAGATAGCCGACGAGGCTGGCGAGATCCTCAGGGCTTCCCATGATCTCGAAGCGAGCGGTCTCATGGATGAGATGGACCGGCTGGGCCAGAGGATGGAAAGCCTCGCTGAAGTGCCGGACGAGGTGCGCGCCCACATGAGGGAGGTCAGACAGTGGGTAGGCCGCCACATGTCGGGCAGCCGCGGAAGGTTTAGACTCATAGAGCTTCTCCCCTTCGTCGAGTCGACTGTCGAGAGAGTTCGTCGCCAGTCCCGTAAGAGGGATGTTCCCATCGTCATCGAGGGAGGGGAAAAGGCCCTCTACATCTCCATGAACCAAGCGATACTCCGGGAAGTCCTCGAAGCCCTCCTCAAGAACGCTATCGAGGCCACGCCCGACGGAGGACGCATTTGCGTGCGCCTGGAGGAACGGGCCGGGAAAGCGTGGGTTCATGTCATCGATACGGGTGTCGGCATCGCGGAAGGGGATCAGCCCTATATCTTTGACGGCCTCTTTCATGCGACTGAAACCGATCTCTACACTTCGAAGAGGCCGTATGATTTCGGCGCGGGCGGTAAGGGCCTTGAGCTGCTGAAAGTGAAGGTCTACTCCAAGAGGTATGGTTTCGAGGTATCCATGTCGAGCAAGCGGTGCGCTCACGTGCCCACCGAGGGTGACCTCTGCCCGGGGGACGCCGCCTCCTGTCCGTACGCGGAGTCGGTCGAAGGGTGCGGCACAACCTGCGGCAGCACCTTCTCCCTCTCTTTTCGGGCGTCCTCTGACGAGGCTGGCTATAGGGAGAGGGGGGAGGCCGAACCCGTAAGAGCTGGGGAGGTGGGCGCGCCCCGGTAGGGCTTGACTGGGACCGCCATCTTGTCTATATTGTGCTTGGCCCCCGGGGGTCGAGAAATGGAAGCGGGGAGCCTCACGGTTGTGTGCTCTAGGCGCGGCGATGATTGGTGATGAGCCAGGGAGTCCTCGTGGATTTCCCCTGGCTATTTCGCTCTCGCACTTGCGGGTAGTAGTGTCCTCAAACGTTTTTGTGCAAAGAAGGAGATTGCGAGTTGGACCAAAAGGGTTATCTTTACGACCTCATGGTGCATGATCTCAGAGGGCCGTTGTCTGTCGTCGCTACCACGGCGAACAGCCTCTTGTGCAGAGCCGACCGGTACGGCTCCTTGACGGAGTCGCAGGAGCACTGTCTTCGCCGCATTGCAAGGAACACGAAAAGGGCGCAGTTCGTTCTGGAGGAGATCCTCGACGTGGCCCGCTCAGAGGAACAGATCTTTCAGACGGAGTATTTCCTTTTCGAGGCCGTGGTCAAGGAGTCGCTCGCGAACGCCCTGGAAGTGACGGATCAACGCACGGCTGAGAGGCTCCAGTCGTCAGACGACCGGGAAACCGTCCGGCAAATCCTTGAAGACGTCGGCATCACCGTCGAAATCTCCGGCAAGTACGGTAAGACCCCTTTCTTTCATGACAGGAGGAAGGTCGCCCTTATCGTGGAAAACCTCGTGAGCAATGCCTTGAAGTATCGTTGCAAACGTATGAAGATCACCATAACCGGGGAGAAGGATGTGATGATCGTCGTCTCCGATGACGGCTCCGGTATCCCCGAAGAAGAACAGGGCGCCGTGTATGGGCGGTTCATACAGCTGAGCAACGCTGATGGGGAGCTGGTACGCGGCCTCGGCCTAGGCCTCGGCCTCTACTGTGTCAAGATGCTCGTCGAGACCATGGGTGGTCAGATCGGCCTGACAAGCAAGACGGGGTGCGGGACGACCTTCGCCGTGCAGATACCTCTTGCTCAGGAAAGTAAGAAGTAGAAGCGGCCGGACGCGTTGGCGACAGAACCGGCCGATGTTCGGTCGTCAGCACGGACACGTTCGGGACCTGCCATTCTCCTATTGGTCGAGAACCTTCCTCAGGTTCCATACGGCAGCGAATTTCTCGAGATAGACTCTCGTTTCCTCCGGCAGGCGACACGTCCATTGGCCTTTGCATTCACGGGTGGATTTCTCGACCCTCTTGGAGCCGCAATTGTATGCCGCAGCCAAGTACATACCGATGGACCGGCCATCTTTTCCTCCGGGCCGCAGCCATTTTCTCGGGAGGCTTGCGAGATCCGAATTGAAAAGCAGCAGGGAAGCCTTGGCGGCGTTCGTATGGTCGCTGCAGCCCATGGCAAAATCCCTGGTAAGTCCGGCACTCCGGTATTTCTCCTGAAGCCTCCTGTACGTGTCGGGCACGAGTTGGAAAAGGCCCATGGCTCCGGCCCTTGATTTGCTGTAGCTGTAGGCCCTCGTTGTGTTCGCGCCGATTATGGTGAGCACCTCATGGACGAGCGCTACCTCACTGTCTTTGCGACGTTCGAATCTCCCCGGATCTATGTGCTCGATAATCGAGAGCACGAGGGAGACTTCGATGGGCGTGGTGTCGCCGGTCTCCGTGAATCCGGCCAACCTTACCTTCTTTGCGGCTAGGTCGTTTCGGGCCAGTTTGATCCTCTCCATCAGGTAGTCAAGGCCGGCTTTACGTATCTCCCGCGTGTCGATTTCCGGGCTGTAGGGGGTATACACGACTTCCTTGAGGTCGTCGGTGGCGGAACGGACCGTTGTTCGCAGGGCCAATATGGCCATGTTCTCCGGGTAGGTCACCTCGAACCTGGAAGCGACTCCATTGTCCTGGGTTCTCGTCACACGAAAGCCCTTTGTGACGCACCCTCTGCTCGTGATGAGCACCTGCCTGATCGTCCGTTCTTTCAGGTCTTCCACCGCGAGGAGGAAATTCGGCGTCTTTACCCTCTTGACGACGAGCCTTTCTTTTCTTCTCCCTTTGCTGTCAAAGAGGGCTACCCTTTTCTCCTCCAGTACCTGCGAGTAGCCTGCGGTCTTGTCCTTCAGGAATTCCTGGCCCCGCGCTATATCGTCCCTGATATCGAACGTCGTTTCGTTTCTCCTGTGTCCCTCGGGCCTGAAGAGGATCCCGTTATCGAGAGCGATGGTCTCTTCCGATGGGGAGCGTTCGGCAGGGGATAGAGCCTCTCCGTTCCCATAGACAGGGATATTCGTCGCCAGGTCGACCATCGCGCTGTGCGCCCTGGACAGATAATACGCGCCGGGGCTCGGGTCCAGCCTCGCGTCGCTGATTGCCCGGGGTAGGGACGGCTGCCGGACTCTCATCTGGGCGGGCAAGACCGACCGGGAGAGCACGTCTTTCACCGCAGGTTCGAGGCTCTCAAAGTCGAATTGAGGGTCCGGAACAATCCCCAGGGAGGTGATCTTCGCCATCATAGCGGCATCGGCCGCGGAAGGAGGGTTCGAAGAGAGGAGGTTGGCGAAATAGGTGAAGAAGGTTTTTGCGTCCATCTCCGCTATCTGCTCTGAAGGCGGCTTCATCGCCATCCCGTTCGCACAGGCGCTATCAGGTGGCGCATCAATGGGTCTTCCGTCGGAGCTGAGCTCCTTGAGGCTCATCAGGTCCAGCAATGAGCAAACTGCCGCAATATCCTCGATCTCGCCGCTCGAACGGCTGTGCACCTGGACCAAAACCATGTCCGTAGGTGAGTTGATGACAATCACGCCGGAAGGGAGCTCGCCCGTCCAGTTGGGGCCAACGAGGGCAAAGTCGCGCGCCTCACTGCCCGTTCTCAGGACGGTGAGCATATGGGTCCAGCCGTCGATCACTTGAACGCGGCGGTAGCGGCTGCCGAAATCGGGGATGTGCAGGATCACGGGCTCTCTTGAGAGGTCTAGCCAGGCGCCCGAGGCGAGGAGGTTATCGTCTGGAGCCTTCGAGCCAACATCGGCAAAGACCCGCCCAAGAAAGAACATGTTATTTTTCGCGCCCGTTGCCCTCTCGACGTAAAGCCGCGTCACATCCATGAGGACCAGGGGATAGGCATAAACGTACGCATCGATCCCCGTTTCGAGGGCTTCGTCGCCTTCAGCCCACAGGGACCTCGGACCTGCGGATCCTATGAGCACGGCCGCTGTGACGGCGAGGAAAATAACGAACAGCCGCTTCATCTTCTTTCGCAGCTTCCCCTTTGGCGTGGAGCCCTGTTCATTGGCTATCGATGGCGCGTCAATAGGTATAGGTATGCAGCTCCATTCGGAAGCGCGTGGAGTACGGGAAGCGAGTCTTGGCTCTCCTCGTGATATCATAGGCAAAGAAGGTCAGCTCACAGACCCCTTGAAGTCCGTGAATAGCTCATCGCCATTGGCTTGATGCCCTGCAGCCCGTGTTGATAACCCCTGCCTCGGTCGGCCTTGGCCTGATCCCGGTCATAAACCAGAACAAGCCACTCCTCATGCTCCTTCAGGGTACCGAAGTGGGGTCCGTGGTAGAATCGGCGAAGACCCCGCATGTACCCCTCGTAGTAGCCCTGCCGGTTCGAGAGGCCACCCGTGGTTTGCGCCTGTGCCATCCTTGAGAAGAATTCCTCCTCAGTCATACGTCACCTGCCTTTTCCCCGGCTGGTATTCCACAAACCCCGACATTTGTGCCCTTTCCTCGAGTCGGTGGTCATAACCATTGCACCGAGGGTTTCACGGTGTATGGGCGGGGCGCTTTACTTTGTTAATGCCTATTTTTATATGTTATACTCTGTATCACCCAATGTCAAGAAAAAGGTGCAAATCCTGGACGAAAGGGCGATTTTTACGAAAAGAGGGAAGGAGGAGCTGTTCATTTGCGGCTTTGGGGCTTGCGGGCGCCCTGATCGGGAGGCCGACCATGATTCCGGCTAGTGAAAGAGTGTGAGGTGGACGAAAGAGGGAATCTTCAGGATCAGGGCGCGAAGTTGGAGAGCTGATACGGGATCTCTTTTTCTTCGAGCTCGTGCTTCTTCTCGAAATAGACTTCACCGGCCGCAATCTCCCTCAGGGAAGTCACTATCTCCCTGTTGGCAGACTTCACCACTGGTCGGGAGCCTTTGACGAGCTGTTTCGATCTCTTGGCAGCAAGATGGACGAGCTCAAAGCGGTTCTCTACCTTGTCCATGCAGTCTTCCACCGTTATTCTAGCCATCCTGCCGCCTCCTCATTTCGGTGACAATCGACTTAAACTCCCCGTACGCCCTATTAAGGTTATCATTTATGACGACATAAGTAAAGAGGCCCTTCTTTGAGACCTCCTCCCTCACGCGCTCCATCCGCTTCTCTATCTCCTTCTCGCCACGCTGGGAAAGCCTCCTCACCAGTTCGTCCACGGACGGGGTATCGACGAAGATAAGCACGGCGTGTGCGCATTTTTCCTTTACCCTGAGGGCACCCTTCACGTCGATGTCGAGAAGAACGTCAACCCCCTTGGAGAGGGGCTCGGAGACTTCCGCCTCGGGGGTCCCGTAGAAGTAGCCATGCACGTTCTCCCACTCGAGGAGGCGCCCCTTCTCGATCATCCCTTGGAAGGCCCCTTGGTCCACAAAGTAATAATCCCGCCCGTCGACCTCGTGGGGCCGCCTTTGCCGGGTAGTGTACGAAACGGAGAAGCGCACTTGCTCATTTTCCCGGAGGAAACGCTCGATGAGGCTGCTCTTTCCTGTTCCCGACGGTCCCGACACCACGAACAGGCGCCCAGTCTTACTCGACATTCTGAACCTGCTCCCTCATTTTCTCGATCTCCACTTTGATCTGGATCGCCCTCTCGCTGATAAAGAGATCGTTCGATTTGCTCGCTATAGTGTTCGTTTCTCTCACCATTTCCTGGATGATAAAATCGAGCTTCCTGCCGACTTCCTCGGGTGAGTCGAGGGTGTCGCCGAAATGCTGGACGTGCCCCTTCAGCCTGGAAATTTCCTCCGCTATATCGAGCCTCTCCATATAGAAGCCCATCTCCTGGAGCACCTTCGCCTCATCTGCGACCGAGCTGCTTATCTCGAGGATTCTTTGGCGGAGAGTCTCTTCATGGTTCCTGATGGCCTCGGGCCACCGTTTTTCTACCTGTTCCACGTTCTCCCGTATCTGTTCGAGCCTCTGCATCAGGTGCTCTGTTATGAGGCCTCCTTCCCTTTCCCGCTCTTCATTCAGTTTCGCCAGGAGGGTCTCGAAGCAGGAGAAGAGGATCTCTTCGGGGAGTACCTTTTCCTCGTATACGAGAATATCCTTGAACGTCATGACGTCGCTCACCGTGAGGGCACCCTCGAGGCCATACGAACGCTTCAGGTGTTCGGCCAGATCGACGTACCACCGGATGGCCTCCTCGTTTGCCTTCGGTACCACGCCATATTCATCACCCTTGTCCCATTTGATGGTCACGTCGAGGCGGCCCCTCTTTATTACCCGTTTTGCCATCTCCCGCAGCCGCGACTCATAGCCCGAAGCGTTCCGGGGCAGCTTCAGGGAAACCTCCAGATAGCGGCTGTTGAGGGACCTCGCCTCCCCATAGCACTTACCCTCGCCGTTGTCCATCTCCACTTTCGAAAAACCCGTCATGCTTTTTAGCATCGCAGCGTCCTCTTGTACCTTTCCCTCCATCCGTTCAGAAGAGAGATCAATTCTTTGCCCCCGTAGTCGGGGTAGGTCCACGGCAGGCTGCGATAGGTCCCGTTCTCATAGATGAGAGTAAGGTCTGCGAAGATCCCCAGTCCCTGGTATATCCTGTGGGAAAATCCTTTTGTCGTCCCGAGGACCATCTGCTCGAGCGCGATATAGCCGGGATCTATGTTCACCGACCTCTTGCCCTTCAAGGCGTGGGTCTGCTCGATCACGTTCGCCGCCGCCTTTATCTCTGCCAATCTGTCCCGTTCGAGAAGCGGGCCGAAGAGGAGGAAGCGGCGCATCAGCCCTGCTCCCATCTCGGGAGCGTAATAGCTCGATTGGGAAAAGGGCATGAAATCCGTGCTCTCCTCGACGGGGCCGATGCATCCCGCCATCTCCTTCTCCACCTCCGAGAGTATACCCGAATCGTTGAAGATAATGCTCGCAAAAAATTTGACGGGGGGCGGCACTTTTACCGTTCCCATAGGATGAAATACTCCCTGTTCTTTCTCTCCCTTTCGCGGGGCGCTTCCGCGATATTGGCGGCCCGCAGGCCTAAGCCCTCGCCGAAGCGTCTCAGGTCATCAAGGACTGCCTTTATCCGCTCCCCATCCCTGACGATCCCACCCTTGCCTACCTGATACCTGCCCACCTCGAACTGCGGCTTCACGAGGGTGATAAGGAGGCCTTTCGGCGCAAGCATTGGGACGGCCGCGGGGATGATCTTCTTGAGGGAGATAAATGAGACGTCGACGGTGATGATATCCGCCTTTTCCCCTATGTCATCAGGCGTGAGGAGGCGGGCGTTCACGCGCTCGAGCACCACCACTCTATCGTCGGCCCTCAGCCTCTCGTGGAGTTGATGGGTGCCGACGTCGATTGCGTAGACCTTCGATGCCCCTGACTGGAGGAGGCAGTCGACAAAGCCGCCCGTGGAAGAACCTATGTCGAGCGCAATCCCGCCCTTTAAGTCTATGGCGAATTCTCTGATGGCCCGGTCGAGCTTCACCCCTCCGAACCCCACGTAGGCAAGGGGATTCTTCCTCACCTCGATGGGCGCGTCCTCGTCGACGACCTTGTCCGGACGTGACACCCTTTCGCCGCGGAGGTAGACGGTACCCGCCATCACCAATATTTTCGCCTTTTCTCTTGATTCAACGAGGCCCTTACGGGCAAGGAGGACGTCTATTCTGAACTTAGCCACTGTCTCACGGTCCTCTTTATCCCTTCCTTGTCGAGGCCCGTTTCTTGTCTGAGAAGGCTCTGAGGTGAATGGCTGAGGAATCGGTCGGGCAAGCCTACTCTTCTGATGGGCTTCACTATTCCCTCCTCGGAGAGGACTTCCATGACACCGCTTCCGAATCCGCCGACGATGGTATTCTCCTCGAACGTGAGGAGCCGCTCTGTGCGGCCGGCGAAATCGACGAGCATTTCCCTGTCCATGGGCTTGACAAAGCGTCCGTTGACGACGGCACACCTGATCCCTTCTTCCTTCTCAAGCTCGGAGGCAGCGTCGAGGCATGCGTAAACCACGGGACCGCAACCGATGAGGCATACGTCGGATCCGTCCCGCAGTGCCTCCCACGTTCCCAGGGGAATCTCCCGGAACTCCCCGTCCGGGGGGACCCCGAGCGTCTCCCCTCTGGGATAGCGTATCGACATGGTCTTCCCGTAAAGGGCTGCCGAATAGAGGAAGTGCCTCAGCTCGTTTTCGTCCTTGGGGCTTGTGACGATCATGTTGGGAATGTGGCGCAGGTAGGAGATGTCAAAGCTCCCGTGATGGGTGGGGCCGTCCTGGCCAACGACGCCGCTCCGGTCTATGGCGAAGACCACGGGCAGTTCCTGAAGACAGACGTCTTCGATGATCTGATCGAAGCCGCGCTGGAGGAATGTGGAGTACATGGCCACAAAGGGCTTGTAGCCCCCCATGGCGAGGGCGGCTGCGAAGGTGACGCCGTGGCCCTCGGCAATGCCTATATCGTAGAACCTGCCGGGGAAGCGCATAGAGAACTCCTCGAGGCCCGTGCCTAGCCCCATAGCGGCCGTGACGGCGACGATCCTTTCGTCCTTTTCCGCAAGGTCTACCAGGGTTCGACCGAAGACATCGGTAAAGGTCGGCCTCCCGTTGTGGAGAGCTTTCCCCGTTGCCACGTCAAACCGGGAGATGCCGTGAAATCGCGCGGGATCCTTTTCGGCGGGCTCGTATCCCTTGCCCTTCTTGGTAACCACGTGCACCAGGATCGGCCCTTTGAGCTTCTTGATGTTCCCGAGGTTGACGATGAGGTGATTGAGGTTGTGGCCGTCCACCGGCCCGACGTACTGAAAACCCAGCTCCTCGAAGAGCAGGCCCGGCGCCACGAGCCCCTTCACCGCTTCCTCAAAGTAGCGGGCTGCCTTGTAGACCTTGTCCCCGAAGCCAGGGAGATTGCGGATGGTGTTCTTGATGTCCTCTCTCAGGGTGCTCATCAACTCGCCGGTCATGATCCTGCTGAGATGGGCTGAAAGGGCACCCACGTTCTTCGAGATTGACATCTCGTTGTCGTTGAGTATGACGATGACGTCGCTCTTCAGGTGGCCAGCATGGTTGAGGGCCTCGAAGGCCATGCCGCCGGTGAGGGACCCGTCTCCGATGACCGCGAGGACCCGGTGGTTTTCATTCCGCATCCTCTTGGCCTCAGCCAGCCCGACGGCGACGGAGATGGAATTGCTCGCATGGCCCGTGTCGAAGACGTCGTAGGCGCTCTCATTCCTGCATGGAAAGCCGCTCAAGCCCCCCTGCCGCCTGAGCGTGCAAAAGCGCTCCCTTCTTCCTGTAAGGATCTTGTGCGTATAGCACTGGTGCCCTACGTCCCAGACGATCCTGTCCCTGGGCATGTCGAAGACATAGTGAAGGGCGAGGGTGAGCTCCACTATGCCCAGATTGGAAGACAGATGGCCGCCCGTGTCGGCCACGGTCCGGACGATGACATCCCGTATCTCATCAGCAAGGCTTCCGAGCTGAACGAGATCCAGCTCCTTGATGTCTTTCGGGGTGTTGATGGAGTCGAGGAGCATCTAGAAGGACCTATGGCCTATGAAATTCGCGATCTGAATCAGCATGATAGCCCTTTTGCCGAGGAACGCCAGGGATGCGGCCGCCTTATCTACGAGGCTCTCTATTCGGGCCTTTGAGGCTGCAACCCCGTAGTGCCTCACGTAAGTCTGCTTCTCCGTGTCCTTCTTGAGCCTCTTTCCTACCTCTGCCTCGGATCCCTCCACGTCGAGAAGGTCGTCCCTGATCTGAAAAGCCAGGCCTATCGATTCCCCGAACGTGGTGAACGCCTTCAATTGCCGGCGGCCGGCGCCTCCGACCAGGGCTCCGGCCAATATGGATGCCCTGATAAGGGCGCTCGTTTTGTTACGGTGTATGAAGTTCACGATCCTTTTTGTCCCGGTCTTACCCTCAGACAGCACGTCCATGGCCTGTCCCGCCACCATGCCGGCGGCCCCGGCCGCTCTGGCGACTTCGTAGACGATCCTCTGAGCCACGGATGATGGTACACGGCAAAGCTGCGGGTCGGCCATTACGCGAAAGGCCTCCGTGAGGAGTGCGTCGCCCGCCAGTAATGCCACGGCCTCGCCGAACACCTTGTGGCAGGTCGGCCTGCCTCTCCTCAGGTCGTCATCATCCATGCACGGCAAATCGTCGTGGATGAGGGAGTAAGTATGTATCATCTCGATGGCAGCCGCGAAGGGGAGCACCTCGTCAACCCGCCCTTCCATCGCTTCGCACGCCGCGATCGCCAGACTGGGCCTGATCCGTTTCCCGTCGGAGAACAGGCTGTATTCCATGGCGTCCTTCAGCGTCTGGGAAAACCCGGGGAGGGTTGAGAATAGCGTCCTCAAATGGCTCTCTACGAGCACTCTATTCCCGGCGAGAAAGCCTTCCAGGTCCACTAAGCATCTTCCTGTAGGAACGGTTTTTTTTCGACGGAGCCGTCGTCCTTCCTCACAAGGATCTCAACCTTACGTTCAATGTCGTCGAGCGTCTTCGAAAGCTCTTTGGTGAGGTGCAGTCCTTCTTTGAAAAGACCCAGAGCCTCGTCGAGGGATATTTGTCCCTCATCGAGTGTGTTTACTATGCTTTCAAGCTTCCGCAACCCTTCTTCGAATTTCATTCACTATTATAAAATCCGCGGGGATACTTTTCAAGGGGGTTCATCCCAACAATGGAACGCGGACGGACGCGTTCAAGCAGACTTTGCGGGAAGGCCTGCTCCTTGCGGGAAGGCCGCCACTTTCCAGTTGATATGATCCGGTCTTAGGGGGTAGAATGGACCGTGACCGAGATCAAGGTAAGGACATCGCGCAGGATCGAAGCACTGGACATTACCGGCGAGGTAAGACGGGCCGCAAAGGCGGCCCCGGGGAGCAATGTCCATCTTCTCTGCCTTCACACGACGTGCGGCCTCACCATTAACGAAAATGCCGATCCTGCCGTCATGAAGGATATCATCGACGCCCTGGACAGGCTTGTCCCTGCCAACTACCCTTACAGCCACAGAGAGGGCAACTCCGATGCCCACATCAAGTCGTCTCTGGTGGGCCATTCTCTCACTATTCCCCTATCCGGGGGCGATCTCGTGTTGGGGACCTGGCAGGGCATATATCTCTTGGAATTTGACGGACCCAGGGAAAGGAGGATTGCCGTCTCGGTTTCTTAGCCGGGCAACGGAAAATCGCAATGAAGATCATGAGCACCGCGGTTCGGTCCATGCTCATCTCGGCTCTCGTTGCCCTGGCCCTGGGGGGTTCAGGCCACGCGGCGAGCGAGAATGTGCCGGTTCCCAAAGAATACGGGGTTTACGCGAAGACCGACAAGGGACTGACGAGGATCATCTCCAATATCGTCTATGAAGACCAGCGCATCCTCTACCTCGAAAGAAGCAACCCCGTAAGCTTTCCATTGAACAGCGTCCAGTACTTCGTCATATACGGGAAACACGAGATGCAGTACCTGACACTCAATAATCTGAAACCCTTTCAGATGACGAGTCTCGGCGTTCGGCGCTACATGCTGGGGCTCGACGTTGGCCTCGACGTTCGGAAGAAAAGCGATATTCTTTACACGGTGAAGCCGAAAGGATTATTCGGAAGGGGGTACTACGCCCTCTGGATAAACGATACCGCGTGGGATTTTGTCATCGAATAAGACCCCTCGGCCCGACGGATTTGCTTTTCGAAAAACGAAAATGACGGCCCTGGGCAACCGTCTCACCGCGCGACTCCCTTGCGGTTTAAGTGGAGGCGGCATCCGGACTTGAACCGGAGAATAACGGTTTTGCAGCCGGAAATGGAGCAAAGAATAACGTAAGACTGCGAATGGCTAACATAGGGAATTATGCCTCTTTCTGTGGGTTTACGAAGAACAACGTAGAACATGCCAACATCCCTTGATAGGGCATTCTCACGTCACTGCGTCAGAGGCCGCTAGAAAGGGTGGTGACTCATTTCCCCAGCTTGGCGTAAGAATCCGGCGTAAAGGGATGAGCCAGCGAGGACGATAAGGAAAGATGCTGATAGCGGCCATGGACAGATAGGTAAGAGAGCGCTGCCTGTGTATGAACCGGGTGCGATCATGAAGAGCATCGTGCTGGGATCGGCACTATGGCTACTCTTGGCCTTTCTTATGGCGGTGTTCGCCGGGAAGCTCATCAAGGGAGTCGGACGACGACACCGGCCGCGATCGGACACGCCATTCTCGGCCTCCGCGGGGCTACGTGGGGGTCCGGGACGGATCGGCGAGCAGACCTCGACGTTACCAGGGAAAATACTAAGTCATCCTTCATTACACAAGAAGGTGCGTACCATGTCAGGTCTTCAATCGCTCATCGAGAGGTATGGAGGCCAACTTAAAGAACTCGAAGCCCGTATGGCGGACGTCAACCGCAAACTGGAGATCGTCACGGAGACTTCCCGCCTTCTGGAAGAAGAAGGGCTTTCGGAAGCCAACCCCCCGCCTATCGTCGACAAGAAGACATTTCTATAAGATTTTCGGGACGCCCACATATTTGGTAGTTTCCTCTACGGGGCCGTATATCCGAACTTTTTTTCAAGGGAGAAGTATGCTTATCTCCTATCAAGCTTATGGGCATTGAGATTAGTCGATGGCAACAAACGCTCAGGATTTACACCTCACAATCCGACTTTGTATTCTTTGCCGGCCTGATGATCGCCGGCTTCGTCACCTTTGGGATCGCGCCTTATTCTGGATAGCGGAAGATCGGACGATGGCATATCTGATGACAGTCGTCATTACTTAGCCGCAAAAGGCAGCGCCATCTACTCTT
>CAVVNC010000006.1:0-12598 GCA_963749525.1 uncultured delta proteobacterium | reverse complement strand
CCCCAGGTCCGAACCTTCAGGGTGAAGAGCGCGTAGGGGAATATCCAGAGGAGGGTGAAAAAGGAGAAATAAGAGTAAATGATGCCGTACGGAAAGAGCCATGACCGTTCGATGTACCAGTAGTAGAACATGTTGAGCGTGGAAAAAATCGCCATGGCGGAGAAGAATCTGATGATGGTGCCCGGATGGTGGACGGAGAGGACCGCGAGGAAAACGAGGCTCGCCCAGCCTACGGGGAATCTCAGGTTGGTGATCAGCGTGTCAGCGAGGGAGATGAGCATGGACCAGGGTGACCGTTTCCACACGATCCGCATGAAATGGATGACCTCCCGCACGTAGCTCCTGTCCCACCGGAGATACATCCTGCACAGTTTGTGATACGTCCACGGAACGATCGTGTGTACCCGCCCGGTGCGCTGAAAGACCGTGTCGTATCCGGCGGACAGGATGAAATTCGTCATCGCCCGATCTTCGCCATAGGTGCAGGGTCTGCCGAGAAATGACTGGTTGATCCATTGAGGCAGCACCTGCCGCACGACGGACGTCCGGTAGGCCGAAAGGGCGCCAGGGCAACAATAGACCGTGCCGTAGGTCGATTGGACCGCCCTCAGGAAATCGAAGGAGAGCACGTAGCGGACCTGGAGCATCCTCGGAATCAAGCCCTGGATCCGGTTATAGACGAGGACTTTCCCGGCGACGGCGCCGACCTTGGGGTTCACAAACGGGCCTGTCATGGCGAGCAGACTGTCCCGCTCCACGACGCTGTCCGAATCCAAGGTGAGCACTATGTCGCCCCGGGCCCGGCGAAAGCCTTCCTCCAGACCGGCCCTTTTCCCCCTGTTCTTCGGGAACCTGACCGGCGTAACCACATGGGGATACGCGTGCGCCGCTTCAAGGATATAGTGCCATGTATCGTCCGTGCTTCCGTCGTCGACAACGAAGACTTCGAGGCGGCCGCGGGGTAGTCTGCGTCCAGCACCGAATAGATCGCCTTCTTGACCATCTCGCCTTCGTTGTATGCAGGAATGATCACCGTGAGGGTCGGCGCGTTTCTGTGGGTTGCGGAAGGAAAAGGCCGGTAGCAAAACCATAGTACCGTCCTGAACCCGAGAAAGAGTGTCCCCGTGAGGCCCCACAAAAGGCTCGGCTGTACTATGGCCCTCCAGGTGCCGGCGTGGAGGAGCGTGAAGAAAAGGGGGTGAAACAGGTTGTTGACGAAGGCCGCATGAAAGACTACGAGGACGAGCGCGATGGTGGCACCGCACACGAGCCAGTCGATGAAATCCACCTGGCGCTCCCCGGCAGGGGCCTCGACAACGACGGCCTCAAAGGCTCTCTCGGGAATCGTTATCCTGCTAGCCTCGCTGATGAGAGGCGGATCCATCGCTCACCCTCGTTCAGGGGTTAATACCAGAAAGCGCAACCACATGCGCCAAGCCCGAGGCTTTACGCCCCTATGGGGATCGCTCGTGAGAGCACCCGCCAAGAGCGAACAGGCCCAAAGGAAGGCTCGCCGTATTAACTTTGGCTCTTTTGGTTAGTATACTATAAGCCCCGGTGCAGTGCAAAGCATGACAAGGCTCCGGAAAGGAGGGAAGTAAGCCTTCAGACTTGAGCATTTGAGGGGCGGACTATTCTGAAGAGGGTCTTTGCGAACCGCGCGTTCTCGCGGTGGCCGCGAACAGGCACACGCAGAACGAGCCCTTTTTCGTCCTCGAAAGCCTCGACGAGTATATGCTTCTCCTTAAGGGCTTTTTAGATCACAGGCATTTGAAGCCTGACAAGGACAAGGGCGCAGGGCGTGTCGATCACTTCGGCCTCCCCGATCCGCCTGAGCCTCTCGATGAGGTATGCCTTCTCGACCCTGATGAACTCGTTTGTCCTTCCCGGAAACCTTTGTCCCGAAGGGAATGATCGCGGCGGCAGCCGCCACCGTGTTCACGGGACCCGGCCTTGCGGCGCCGGCAAGGGGATCGAGGAGCGACGCCCTTCCGACAACGTAGCCGAGCCTCAAGCCCGCCAGGCCGTGGTAGAGCGAAAACGACCGCAGGATAACCACGTTCCTCGATTGGGCCGCCCAATCGACGGGCGAGCCGCCTTCAGTGAACTCGATGAGCCCTTCGTCAAGGACGAGCATTGTCTCCGAGCCTTCGATCCGGTCGATGACTGCGTGGAGAATGGACAAAGGGATGAGGGCGCCTGTCATGCCGTGGGGATTGGGGACGAGGAGCATGTCCTCCCCATCGATAGAAGCCATAAGCTGGCCGATATCGAGGGAAAAGCCGGCCCTCTGCTGAGAGGGAAGGGGACGGCCTCTGTTCCGGCCCGTTGCAGCGCGTATGCGTGATGGGTGGGCAAGGGGGCGGGAACGAGCACCCTGTGGGGCCGGAAGTAGGCGAGGATGAGTTCGAGAAGCTAGGTCGAGCCGTGGCCGAAAAGGATGTTCTCCGGCCCGATGTGCTCTTTCCGGGCTATGTAGCGTCTCAAATGGCGCGTGTCAGGGTCAGGGAACCGGCTGATCGTCTTGAGGGCTGCCCTCATGGCGTTCTTCGCCTTGTTCGAGGGGCCCAAGGGGTTCGTCAGAAGGGTAAGGTCGAGGACCTTCCGAAAGGATATCTTCTCCTTGTCAACGTAGTCGTGGATGTCCATATGCATAATTGGACAGTCTCACGGCGCCGGGTGTCAAGGGAAAAGCAGATCCGAAAGCGCACGGCCGCCCCTTAATTGAACGGGCAGGGAAGGAAGGGTGGTCCCGCATTACCTCCTCGTGACTCACCGAGCCGAAAGAAAAGCATCGCTCCTCATTCCGTCCCTCACTCCCCCCATCCCCCCACGCAAGCTTGCGGGGGCATTCGTTATTCGTGCCGGAATCGTCGCGAGCTTTTCTAATCCGTTCTCGGCAATGCACGAGTCGGCAACGCGTGACCACCCTCTCTTATGGCTATTTAGTGCGGCGGTGTTGAAGAGTGGAGTTTCCACATGCGTGTGCCTCCCTACCTTGCAATGGCACTCCGGTAGCTGGTATAGTTATAGGCACATGGAGCTATTTAATACGGAAGACCTCGGGAAGAGGGTGAAGAAGCCCCTTGCCGACCGGATGAGGCCGAAGAGCCTCGAGCAGTTCGTCGGTCAGGTTCATCTCCTGGGCGAGGGGAAGTTCCTCAAGATCCTTCTCGGGAAGAAAGAGATACCCTCCATGATCTTCTGGGGACCGTCAGGGGTCGGAAAGACGACCCTCGGGTTTCTCATGGGGAAGTACCTCGGCCTCCCCTTCGTCTCCCTCTCCGCGGTCAACATAGGGATCAAGGAAGTCAAGGAGATCATCCAGAAGTCGAAGCTCCAGAAGATGATCCTCTTCATCGACGAATTTCACCGGTTCAACAAGCTCCAGCAGGACACTTTTCTCCCCTACGTGGAGAGCGGAGAGGTCATTCTCATCGGCGCCACCACGGAAAACCCTTCCTTCGAGATCGTGGCGCCCCTCCTTTCCAGGATGAAGGTCCTCACTCTCGCACCCCTGTCCGAAGAGGAGGTCGTCTCTATCCTTACGAGGGCCCTCAAAGAGGATGCGGAGCTGAGGGCCATTCCTGCGGCCCTCGAGGGGAACCCCCTGCAGGAGATCGCAGCCCTGGTAACCGGCGACGCGAGGAAGGCCCTCAACCTCCTTGAGGTAAGCTACGCCCTTGCGATCGAGAAGAATGGCCGGACCCCGGTGATCGACCATGAGACCGTTCAGGAGGCGTATCAGAAAAGGGTGCTCGTCTACGACAAAAAAGGGGAGATGCACTACGATCTTATCTCTGCCCTCCACAAGAGCCTGAGGGGCTCCGATCCGGATGGCGCCCTCTACTGGCTCGCGAGGATGTTGGAGGCAGGCGAGGACCCCCTCTATATCGCGAGGCGCATGACCCGCTTTGCCTCTGAGGACGTGGGCAATGCGGACCCCCAGGCCCTGTCCGTCTGTATTGCCGCCATGGAGGCATTCAACTTCCTGGGTCCCCCCGAAGGCTACCTGGCGCTGGCCCAGGCCTGCGTCTATCTCGCCCTGGCGGAGAAGAGCAATGCCGTCTATACCGCTTACAGCCGCGCAGCAGCGGATGTACGGAACCTCCCCGAGTATCCCGTCCCCCTCCACATCCGCAATGCCCCCACGAAGCTCATGAAGGAGCTCGGCTACGGACGGGACTACCTCTACCCCCACGACTTCGAGGATGCCCTCGTCGGGCAGAACTACCTCCCCGAGCCCCTCCTGGGGAAAAGGTACTATGAGCCCAAAGAGAGGGGATACGAGAAGAGGATGAAGGAATTCCTGGAGAAAGCAAGAAAGGCTCGTGGAAATAGCGGAGAATAGGCTTCTCAAGAGGCTCGCCCGGTTCGGCGGAAAGGGCGGGGATATCGTGCGGGGCATAGGGGATGACGGGGCAGTGCTCTTCCTCCCGGAAGGCCGGTACGTATTCGCGCAGGACGCGCTCGTCGAAAGGACCCATTTCGACTTCGCCCTCCAGAGGCCCTTCGACGTGGGGAAAAAGGCTGTCTACGTGAACGTCTCCGATGTGCTCGCCATGGGGGCCAAACCCCTCTATTTCCTCGTGACCATCGGGGTCCCTTCCGAGATCGGAGCCGGCGTCATAGAGGAGCTCTATCGCGGCATGAGGCGGGCCGCATCCGAGTTCGACGTGAGCCTGGTCGGCGGAGACACCACCGAGGCGCACGGGGCTCTGTTTATCGACGTCTCCATGGTGGGAAGACTCGTTACGCCGGAATACCTGGGGAGAAACAAGGCCCGGCCTGGGGACCTCATAGGCGTCACCGGCTCGCTGGGGGAGGCGGCTTACGGCCTCTCCCTTCTCAAGGAGAGCCCGCGGGTGTTGGCCAACCGGTTCACGAGACGCTACAGCGAGCCCGAAGCCGCCGTTTGAGGCGTGGAAGGCCCTTGTCGATGCGGGCTTGCCCAGGGCCATGATGGATGTGAGCGACGGTTTGATGATCGACCTTGAGCGGATGATGGAAGAGAGCAGGAAAGCGGCGGTTGTGCACATGGAGCGGCTGCCGATCCCCCGGGTCCTCGCGAGGAAGGGAAGGGAGGGTCTCGCCCTCGGCGGTGGCGAAGACTACCAGTTCCTCTTTACCTTCGACCGCGGCCGGGTCGGCGAGGTGGAGGCCCTCAAAGAACGGGGCGTTCCTCTCTCGGTCATAGGGGAGGTGCGGCAGGGTAGGGGGGTGCGCCTCATGGAAAAAGGGAAGGAAAAGAAGGTTGCCGTGAAAGGGTACGAGCACTTCGGGGAGAGGATGGCGTGAAAAAAGTCTTCGTAAGCGACATAGGGAAAGACACGGATGTCAAGGACTACTTCCTCGTCGAGAAGAAGGGCATCTACTCGAGCCGGAGCAATTCGCGCTACGCTTCGTTAAGGCTGAAGGACCGCTCGGGCGCCATAGAGGCGAGGATATGGGACAGGGTTGACGAGCTGTCGGCCAATTTCGAGCGGAACGACGTTGTCTACGTCGAATCGAAAGCCAGGATGTACCAGGACCAGCTTCAGCTCAACGTGACGAGCATCAGGAAGGAGGCCCGGGGCCTTACCCCCGAGGAAATGAGGGAGTTCTACCCGGAGACGCCTTCCGGGATCGACAAGCTCATCGGGGATTTTCACCGGATTACCGATGGAATAAAGAACGAGCACCTCAGGGGCCTTTTTGCGGAGATGAAGAAGAGAAAGGAGATCCTCGACAAATTCTTCCTCGTCCCCGCGTCCTTAGGGGTTCATCACGTCGCCATCGGCGGCCTCCTCGAACACTCGGTCTCCGTCGCGGAGATTGCGCTCCGTGCGGCGGCGTTCTTGGGAGCCGATCCGGACATCGTCATTGCGGGGAGCTTCCTCCACGACATCGGCAAGGTTGAGGAGATCGGGCTCAAAGGGGGTACTTTTGCGTATTCGGACAAGGGCAGGCTCCTGGGCCACATTACCATCGGCATCACGCTCCTCGAGGAGCTGATTTCCGCATTAGACGGGTTTCCGCCCTTTCTCGCTGATGTGTTGAAGCACATCATCCTGAGCCATCACGGCGAGACGGAATGGGGCTCTCCCAAGAAGCCCATGTGCATTGAGGCTCTGGTGGTCCACTATATCGATAACCTGGACGCGAAGGTCGCGGGCGTGAAAGAACATATGAACAACAACATGGAAGACGAGAAGTGGAGTCAATTCCATAAGCTATATGAATCGCGCTTTTACAGAATCCCCGAAAGGTGACTTATGGAAGTAAGAAGAATCTTCGTCGACAAGCTGAAAATGAAGAACGGCATGGTCCTCATCGCGGGGCCTACCTGCAAGTATGTCCTGGGCGTTCTTCGGAAGTCGACGGGCGACCGCATCGACGTGATGGACGGCAAAGGCTACCTTTACCGCTGCGTCATCAACGGGACCAAGGGGAAAGAGCTCTTTCTCCAGGTCATGGACGCGGTCCATCATCCCGAGGAAAAGCGTACGAGGGTCACCCTCCTCGTGAGCCCCATAAAGGGCCCCAGGATGGACTGGCTTGTGGAGAAGGCAACGGAGCTCGGCGTCGACCGCATCCTTCCCACGATCTTCAAGAGGACCGTCGTCAAGTTCAAGGATGCGGAAACGGAGAAGTGCGAGCGATGGAAAAGGATCATGATCGAGGCCTCGCGCCAGTCCGGCCGGTTCTCGATCCCCGAGCTCGGTCCGCCCACCCCCCTGCGCGGCGTGCTCCCCTATGTCGACTCGTTCGATAACCGGTGGCTCCTCCACGAGAAGGAGAAGGGCACCACCATGAGGGATGTCCTGGCCACCCAGAAAAACGGGGCGGTCTGCGTCGCCATCGGACCCGAGGGGGGCGTGGCGGAAGAAGAGGTGGAGTGGCTCAAAGAACAGGGATTTGTGCCGTGCACCCTGGGGGAGAGCATCTTAAGGACAGAGACGGCGCCGCTCGTCGTCCTGTCCATCATCTTCTACGAGCTGAACATGCGATGAATTCAGGCCCCTGTGGCGGGGTGCGGCTCATTGCCTTTCCCATCGATATCGCATTCGTGTGGCAGGTCATCCCGCTGCCTCTTCTCCTTCGCCTATCTTCGCTTTCTAGTGCCCGATCGAGCCGGGCCATTGGATAAGGCAGCCTTTGGGTAAGCCTTTCGTCACTTCCTTCAGGTTTCCTCATGCCATTTTTGCTGAAAGGAAGGGCGCTTCGTGATATGCTCACAGGGGCCTCAAGGAGGTGTCGGTAAAAAGATGAAAAAGGCTGAAAAGGGCAGGGCGGGGTGCGGGTGCCTCCTCTTTCTTCTCGTCGTATGCATGATTATCGCCGCCGCTCTCATCCATCCTTTCTCCCTTAGGGTCCTTGGCGGCGGCTTCCGCTACGCGGACAAGATCGTGCCGTGCGACGCCGTATTCGTGCCGCGCTTCGAGGAGGACAGAAACGGTGAGCTCTACGTGGAGGCATTCAGGGAGTACTGGGCGGGCAACGGCAAGGCCATATGGGTCGAGAACGACCGCGTCCTCGGCCTTACCATGAAGGAAATCGTCGAAAGAATGGCCAAGGCAAGGGGCATAAAGGAAGGCGCCATAAAGGCAGTCGGGGCCGAAGGGCACCGCGCGGGATCGGCGGAATACGTCAAGGAGGTACTCGCGAGACAGGGGATCAGGAAGGTGGTCCTGGTGGTTCCGGAATACGCCTCGAGGAGGTTCCACCTGCTCTACGGCTCCGAGGGTTCCGGGGAGAAATCGCCCCTCTTCCTGGTGAAGCCCGTTGAGGTGCCCTACTTCAAGATGGATAAATGGTGGAAGAGCGACCTCTCCCGTTCCCTCATGGGTCACGAGCTCTATAAGCTCGGCCTCCTCTACCTGAACCGGTTCTGGCCGGCATCCAGGCAGGAGGAAGGGAAAGAGGAGCCCTCTCCCTAGGGTTTTTAGATCATGGACGAACGTACGGCGCTGCTCGCCCTTTCCCGTGTGAAAGGGATCGGAAACGACCGCAAAAAATGGATCGTCGAGAGCTACGATAAGGTGGGCGCCCTCTTCGACGGGAAGGCCAGGGCTGTCGATCCGATATCGAAGGAGGCAATCCGCGCCTTCAGGGGCTTCAAGACGATCGAGACGGCAATGGCAGGCCTCTCGAAAGCGGGGATCGAGATCGTCACCATAAAGGAGGACGCCTACCCCGCCTCCTTGCGGGCAATACCCGATCCCCCCATGGTGCTCTACAAGAAAGGTCCCCTGCCCCTCACGGGCCAGTGCTTCGCCATCGTGGGCGCAAGAAAGGCCACGTTCGAGGGGATGCTCCTCGCCGAGCGGATCGCCGAGACCCTGTCGTCCGCGGGGATCACGGTGGTGAGCGGCCTTGCGAGGGGCATCGACGGCTGCTGCCCACAAAGGGGCCCTGCACCACCCGGGCGGAACCATCGGGGTCCTCGGAAGCGGCATCGATATCTGCTATCCCGTCGAGAATTCGAGGCTTTTCGAGGACATGGCTAAAGAAGGTGCAATTATTACCGAATATACGCTTGGAGAGTCGCCTTTGAGGCATCATTTTCCTGAAAGGAACAGGATCATTGCCGGCCTGGCGCAGGGTGTCCTCGTGGTCGAGGCCTCCGCGAAGAGCGGCTCCCTCATCACGGCCCGTCTTGCCCTCGATTACGGCCGCGAGGTGATGGCGATCCCGGGGAGGGTCTACGACGAGGCATACAAGGGGGCGAACAACCTGATCAAGCAGGGGGCCAGGCTCGTCGAGGACATAGGGGACATCGTCAACTGCTGTTTCCCCGGCGTCCAATTCCGTACAAAATCGGCTATTGATATAAATGAGGACGAAGATTATATTTACACTCTAATGGGGATCGGCAGGACACATGTCGATGAATTGATAGAAAAGAGCGGCCTCGGGGCAAAAAAGGTGATGGCAATTCTCACCAGGCTGGAGATGAAGGACATGGTGAGACCTATCCCGGGCGGCTTTTACATAAGGAAGGCTTAAGTGGCAAAATCACTACTTGTCGTCGAATCACCCGTAAAGATGAAGACCCTCTCCAAGTTCCTTGGCAAGGACTACGTCATCAAGGCTACGTACGGTCACATCAAGGACCTGCCCAAGAGCAAGATGGGGGTAGACGTAGATCATGACTTCAAGCCCCAGTTCACCGTCGTAAAAGGGAAAGGCGAAGATCGTCGCCGAGCTGAAAAAGGCGGGCAAGGAGGCCGACAACATCTACATAGGGTCAGACCCCGACAGGGAAGGGGAGGCCATCGCCTTTCACGTGGCCGAAGAGATAGGCAAAGGGGTCCCCGTCAAGAGGGTGCTCTTCAACGAGATTACCAAGAAGGCTGTCCTCGAGGCCATGAAATCGCCGAGCAATCTGGACGAGTCGAAATACGAGGCCCAGAAGGCGAGGAGGATCCTCGACCGTCTCGTGGGGTACGAGATAAGCCCCCTCCTGTGGGAGAGGGTGAAATTCGGCCTCTCTGCGGGCAGGGTGCAGTCGGTCGCCCTCAAGCTGGTGTGCGAGAGGGAAGATGAGATAGAGGCCTTCGTAAAGGAAGAATACTGGACCGTCGAGGCCGATTTCAAGCTCGCGAGCGGGGAGACGGTAAGGGCGAAGCTGGAGAAGATCAACGGCGAGAAGACCAGGATCGGCTCCCAAGAAGAGGCGGAAAAGGTGAAAGCCGCCATAGAGGGGAAAACGTTCGTCGTGGCCGGGGTGGAAGAGAAGGAGCGGTTTGTCACGCCTTATCCTGCCTTCAAGACGAGCAGCCTCCAGCAGGACGCATCGAGCAAGCTGAAGTTCTCCCCCAAAAAGACCATGCTCCTCGCGCAGAAGCTCTTCGAAGGCATCGAGATAGGCAAGAGCATGACCGGTCTCATCACCTACATGAGAACCGATTCCGTGCGTATTTCCGATGAGGCCGTCGCGGAGGTGCGCCGCCTCGTGGAGTCCCGGTTCGGGGCGGACTACGTGCCGCATAAGCCGAATGTCTACAGCAACAGCAAGAGCGCCCAGGACGCGCACGAGGCCATCAGGCCCACGGATGTGAACCTCACGCCGGAGAAGGTCCATCCCTACCTCGAGAAAGACATGTTCGCCCTCTACGAGCTCATATGGCGGCGTTTCGTGGCGTCCCAGATGTCCCGCATGAGGCTCCACGTGAAGGTTGCGGAGATATCGGACAACGGCTATCTCTTCGTGGCGCGGGGCTCGAAAGTGATCTTCGACGGGTTCTCGAAGGTCTACGAAGCGGAGAAGCGGGACGACGAGCGGACCTATCTGCCGGACATGACCAAGGGCGAGGCCTTGGGCCTTAAAGGGGTAGACACGACCCAGCGCTTCACCGCGCCCCCTCCCCGGTACACCGAGGCATCGCTCATCAAGACCCTCGAGGCGAAGGGGATCGGACGTCCCTCCACCTATGCCGCCATCGTCAGCACGATCCAGGAGAGGGGATACGTGCATAAGGAGAAGGGGAGCCTCGTCGTGATCCCCCTCGGACGGACGGTCAGCCGCCTCCTTTCTGAATTCTTCCCCAAGGTGATCGATGTCGACTTCACCGCCAAGATGGAGGACGGGCTCGATCTCATAGAAGAGGATGAGAAGGACTGGGTGGCCTCCCTGACCGAGTTCTACGCCCTCCTGCAGGGGGAGCTCTCCACCGCCAAGAGCACGATGAAGAACCTGAAGCAGGAGGAGAAAGAGACCTCCATCACGTGCGACAAGTGCGGAAAGCCCATGGTGCTCCGGTGGGGCAAGAACGGCGAGTACCTCGTCTGCACCGGCAGGCCGGAGTGCAAGAACAAGAAGAACGTGAAAGTGGACAAGGACGGGCAGATTACCATCGTCGAGGAGGAGAGCCGCGGCATATGTCCCAAGTGCGGCGGCAATCTCGTCGAAAAGAGCGGCAGGTTCGGCCGCTTCATCGCCTGCAGCAATTACCCGGACTGCAAGTTCACCAGGCCCTACACCCTGGGCCTCCATTGTCCGGTCGAGAACTGCACCGGCGAGCTGGTCGAGCGCATATCGAAGAAAAGAAAGAAATTCTACGGCTGCAGCCGCTACCCTGACTGCGACTTCATCACCGGCCTTGCGCCCAAAGAGGGCCAGTGTCCGTCCTGCGGCGCCCCGGTCCTTTTCTCCTTCAGGGACAGGCTGAGCTGCCTGCGCAAGGACTGCGGTTGGAAATCACGGTAATCGGAGGCGGCCTAGCCGGCTCGGAAGCAGCCTATCAGATCGCCCGGAAAGGCGGCCGCGTGCGGATCCTGGAGATGCGGCCCGCATGCCATGACGCCGGCCCACAAAACAGGCGATCTTGGCGAGCTTGTCTGCAGCAACTCCCTCAAATCGCAGGAGCTGACGAATGCCCACGGCCTCCTGAAGGCCGAACTGGCCTCCTTGGGCTCCCTCGTCGTGCGCGCGGCCGAGGCTACGGCCATTCCGGGGGGCAAGGCCCTCGTTGTCGACCGGACGGCGTTCGCGGAAGACGTCACAAAAGCCCTTCTCGACCATCCGCGAATCGAGGTGAGGCGCGAGAAGGTGGAGGCCCTGCCGAAAGAGGGCATCGTGATCGTGGCAACCGGGCCCCTCACCGAGCCGGCCCTCTGCGAGCGGATAGGGGAGATGACCGGAGCGGCGAACCACCACTTCTTCGACGCCGTATCGCCCATCATCGAGGGCACCACCATCGACATGGAGCACGCGTTCTTCGCAAACAGGTATGACGCTGAAAGGTGACGACTACCTCAACTGCCCCCTCACCGCAGAGGAATACGGCCGATTCTACGAGGCCCTCATGGGATGCCGTAAGGGTCGACCTGAGGGAGTTCGAGAAGGAGACGCCCTATTTCGAGGGGTGCCTGCCCATAGAGGTGATGGCCCAGAGGGGAAGGGATACCCTCGCCTTCGGCCCCATGAAGCCGGTCGGCCTGATCGACAGGCGCACCGGGAGGAAGGAGGCCTATGCGGTCGATCCAGCTCAGGCGCGAAGACCGCGCCGGGACCATGTACAACATGGTGGGGTTTCAGACCAAGCTCACCTACCCCGAGCAGGAGAGGGTCTTCCGTCTCGTGCCGGCCCTGCAAGAAAGCGACGTTCTTCAGGCACGGCAGCGTCCACAGGAATACCTTCATAAACGCCCCGGCAGTGCTCGACGGCCTGCAGATGAGGAAGGAAAGGCGGATCTTCTTTGCGGGGCAGATCACGGGCGTGGAGGGGTACATGGAATCGACGGCCATGGGCCTCCTCGCGGGCATTGCGGCGCTCTACTACGAGCGGGGGAGGGAGTTCAAGGCGCCGGGGCCGGAGACGGCCATAGGCGCGCTCTACCGGTATATCTCGACGGAGAGGAAGGATTACCAGCCCATGAATGTGAATTGGGGACTGGTGGAGGGGTATGACAAGAGGAAGAAAGGGCAGGTGGCGGAGAGGGCGTTGAGGGTGATAGGGGAGTGGGGGAGGAAAGTGGAGCAAGATTTGAAGGACGGCTGGGGCATAGGTGACCGGACGGCCGCCTGAAGGAATCGCGATCTGCGGCGCCCTCTTCACCTCGCGCTGCTCGGATATACGCAAGTATTATCCTCGGCCAGCGAGGCTCAGATGGC
>CAVVNC010000005.1:0-6621 GCA_963749525.1 uncultured delta proteobacterium | reverse complement strand
CAATTCGAGCCGCATTTGCTACATTTATGGCATGCAGCATTGTCGACGCATATACATCTTTGCCATGCTGGTAACAGCCTTCCTTGTCTCGTCGTGCGCCCCGGTCAATATTGCGCCGACGCGTCCGGTCGGGGCCTTGAGCGCGGAGCAGCTCAAGAAGCTCACAGACGCCAAGTCTGCGTTGTTTCTCGTTGACACGAGGACCGAATACGAATTCAAGAAGGGCCGCATACCCGGAGCAGTAAACATCCCGCCCCACAGGTTCGACTCACTTGCCAGCCTCCTCCCTTCGGATAAGGGCGCGCACCTCGTCTTTTACTGCAGAGGGTCCGGGTGAGAGCCAAGCAAGAAGGCGGCGGTCGCCGCCACTGAGATCGGATACCGGAACGTGGACGTCTTCATCGGGGGCTATCCGGCTTGGGCCGCGAGAGGCTACCCTATCGAGTCCGACCAATAGAGATCCTTTTCCGAGTAAGGGGGTATCGATGCTTTTTTCCAGAATGTTTATTCCCACCATGAAGGAGGAGCCCAAGGAGGCGGAGGTCGTGAGCCACAAGCTCATGCTCAGGGCCGGCTTCATCAGGAGGCTTTCGTCGGGCATCTACACGTGGCTTCCTCTGGGCCTGAAATCCTTGCGCAAAGTGGAAAGGATCATCAGGGAAGAGATGGACCGGTCGGGGGCGCAGGAAATCCTGATGCCCGCGGTCCAGCCTAAGGAGTTGTGGGTCGAGAGCGGACGATGGGAGCTCTACGGCAAGGAGCTGCTCCGCTTCCAGGATCGGAATGAGAGGGAGCTCTGTCTGGCCCCCACGCACGAGGAGGTGATCACCGACCTCGTGAGGAGGGAGGTGCGCTCCTACCGGGAGCTTCCCTTGAGCCTCTATCAGATACAAACGAAGTTTCGGGACGAGATCCGCCCGAGATTCGGTGTCATGAGATCCCGGGAGTTCATCATGAAGGACGGCTACAGCTTCGACGCGGACGAAGAGGGCGCGGAGAAGAGCTACATGGCCATGTTTCAGGCATACGACAACATTTTCAGGAGGTGCGGTCTGAAGTTCAGGGCCGTCGAGGCCGATACGGGCGAGATCGGAGGGAAGTTCTCCCACGAATTCATGGTCCTTGCCGATACGGGTGAGGACGTAATCATCTCCTGTGACACCTGTGGGTACGCGGCTAATCTGGAGCGGGCCGAAGTGGGCGGGCCGGCGTACACTGAAGGCAAGAAGAGCGGCTCATCTAAGAGGGTAAGCACCCCGGGCAAGAGGCGGGTGGAGGAAGTGGCGGAATACCTGCACGTCCCCGCGCATAAGCTCGTGAAGACCCTGCTTTTCACGACGGACAGGGGCACTGTGGGGGCCCTTGTTGCAGGCGATTCCGAGATAAACCCGACAAAGCTGAAGAATGTCCTCTCCTTCAAATTCGTGGAAATGGCGGACGAGGCCGCTATCGAGGAAGCCACGGGCGGTCCTCTCGGATTCTCAGGCCCCTTGGGCCTCAAAATACCCCTCTATGGCGATAAGGATATCCTGGGCATGGAGGATTTCGTCGTCGGGGGCAATGAGAAGGACGTGCACGTCATCGACGTGAACGTGGGTGACTTCGAGACAGAAGGCTACTACGACCTCCGGGTCGCACAGGCGGGCGACCCCTGCCCGAGGTGCAAGGGCCGTCTCACTTCCACGAGGGGGATCGAGGTCGGCCACATATTCAAGCTGGGGACGAAATACAGCGAGTCCATGAACGCGACTTTTCTCGACAAGGAAGGGCACGACCGGCTCATGGTGATGGGCTGCTACGGCATAGGGGTCGGCAGGACCGTGGCGGCCGCCATCGAGCAGAACCACGACGAGAACGGGATGGCCCTGCCTTTTGCCATAGCGCCTTTGGAAGTCGAGGTGCTGCCCGTGAACACGTCGCATCAGGAAAGCATGGAGCTGGCCCACGCCGTCTACGAGTCCCTTGTCGACAAGGGCATAGACGCCATTCTCGACGATAGGGACGAGAGGCCGGGTGTGAAGTTCAAGGACTCCGACCTCATCGGCATTCCCTTCCGGGTCACCATCGGGGAGCGGGCCTTGAAGGAGGGGAACGTGGAGATCAAGACCCGCACAATCAAGGAGCCGGAGAAGGTGCGCAAGGAAGAGGTCGTGGGGAGGGTGACGGCATATGTCGAGTCCGCTCGGGCCAGGTGAGCCCACACCGCGAGAAGAAATCCTGGGGAGGATCGCCCGGCTGAAGGAAGCGATGGCCTCCTCCGGGATCGATTTCTGCCTTATCATGCAAAATGTCGGATCTTTTCTATTTCACGGGCTCCGTGCAAAAGGGCATCCTCCTCGTGCGACAGGAAGGAGCAGCCCCTCTTCTTCGTGGAGAGGAGCGTAGAGCGCGCCCTGGCGGAGAGTCCCCTTGAGGTCATCCCCATACGGGCGGAAAAAGAGATGGGACTGCTCTTCAAGGATAAGGGGGCATTCAGGGGCAGGGGAGGGATGGAGCTCGATGTCGTGCCTGTCGCCCTCTTCGAGAAATTCAAGAAGATCACGGGCGCCGAGGATTTCACGGACATCTCCGGGACCGTTAAGACTCTCCGGATAATAAAGAGTCCCTTCGAGATCGATCAGATCCGGCAATCGGGAGCGATCTGTGACCAAATTCTCGCCAAGGCCGGGGACGTCATCAGGGAAGGGATGAGGGAAATAGACATCGACGCGGAGCTTATCGCCGAAGGGAGGAGGTTCGGCCACCAGGGCTTCCTGCGCATGCGGGGCTTCAACCAGGAAATGATGTCCCTTTACGTGGTTGCGGGAACTTCCGGGACAATCGCTTCGTCGGCAGACGTGCCCGTGTCCGGACTGGGCCTCAGCCCAGCGATCGCCCAGGGCTCCTCTATGGAGACGGTGAGAAGGGGCATCCCCGTCATAATTGACTGTGGCGGGGGTTACAACGGCTACATTACCGACGAGACGAGGTCCTTCGTCGTCGGGGAGCCGGACGAGCTCTTCAAAAGGCCCTTCGAGACGGCCCGCGAGATCGTGGAGGATACACAGGGGTTCGCGAAAGCCGGGGTGGATGCCACCGAGGTGTTCTCGCGCGCCCATCAACGCGTGAAGAAGGCGGGCCTCGATCACTATTTCATGGGGCACGGCCCCACGAGGGTCAAATTCATCGGTCACGGGCTGGGGCTGGAGATCAACGAGCCGCCGGTCTTTACGGCCCGCCACCATACGATCCTCCGGGAGGGCATGGTCTTCGCCTTTGAGCCGAAGTTCATTTTTCCCGGGAAGGGCGTCATAGGGATAGAGGTCGATTTCGTTGTTCGGAAGAACGGGGTGGAGCGGGTCACGGAGACGCCGATCGACCTGGTGAGGTTGTAGGCTCGGGAAGACTTCTCCGTGCACAATCCCGGTTCGTACTTAAGCGGCTCCCTGCGGCTTCGCCAAGACGCAACGCTACCGGGGCACGATGCGGTGGAGGATGAAGCTCACCACGGAAAAAACCAGGCTGAAAAGGAGGGCCCACCAGAAGTTACGCACGTCGAAGCCGGGAACGATCGCGGCGGTCAGGAGCACAAGAAGCGCGTTGAGGACGAAGATGAAAAGCCCAAGCGTGACAATGGTCAAGGGGAAGGTGAGAACGACGAGTATTGGTCTGATGATCGCGTTTATGAGCCCCAGGACGAGGGCCGTCAGCACCGCCGCCGTAAGGTTTCTCACCGTCACGCCCGGAAGAAAATAGGCCGTGATGAGGATAGCCACTGTCGTAATCAGCCAGTTTATGAGAATACGCATGCGCAATTAATGGGGCTCAGCGCCCCCTCCACAGGCATAAGCCTGCGGAGCCTCCCCCCTCAGAGACTCGCTTCGCTCGCCTAAGAGCGGCCGGTAATATAGCTCCCCGCTCACCCTCGCTTCGCTCGCCTGAGAATGACCCGTAGCGTAGCCTACCTCTCAGCCTCGCGTGCAATTACTGGGGTTCAGCACCCCCTCCAGTGGCAAAGCCACCGGAGCCTCCCCGCTCACACTCGCTTCGCTCGTTCTTGTCCCTGGCTCAGCACCCCCTCACAAAGACCCGCCTACACCTGGCCCACCTGCCATTCTTCATAATGTCTCGACTTCAATTCCCCAATAAAGCGGGAAGGCCTGAGGATCACAGAGCCGACCTGGCGGTCGAAGATCATGAGGGGGTAACAGAGGTAAAGCTGGTCCATGGCGCGAGTTGCAGCCACGTAGAAGAGGCGCCTTTCCTCTTCTAGGCCCCCTTCTTCCACCGCCTTCGGGTTGGGGAACCGCCCTTCGGCGCACCATATGAGGAAGACGGCCCTCCATTCGAGCCCTTTTGCCTGGTGGATCGTGCTGAGGACGACCCTCTCATCCTCCTCGCCCCCCTCCACGACCTCCTCGCCGCTCATGCCGCTCATGAGGGAAAGCTCGCTCAAGAAGTTGATGAGGGAATCGTACCCCGTGGCGAAATTGATGAGCTGGTGGATGTCTTCGAGCCGATTCTCGTGGTTCGGATAGGTGTACTTGAGGTACTCCATGTACCCGTGTTTGAGGACAGCCGAGATCATGTCGGACAAAGCATCATACTGCTGGAACGCCTGCAGCTCGCCGAAAAGACCGGCCAGTCTTTCCAAGCTTTCGGGCTGCATAGCCTTGAACTGTTTCCCTATCTCCCTGGTGATGAAGAGGGTGACGGGGTCGGGTGAGGTCTTGACATAGTCGTACATGCGGTCGGCCGTCTTTTTCCCGATCCGGGGGAACATGCGAAAAATCCTCTTCCAGGATATCTCATCGGTGGGATTGACCATCACCCGCAGGTAGGCAACCACGTCCTTTATGTGGGCCTGCTCGAAGAAGCGAAGGCCGCTCCTGATCTCGAAGGGGATGTCCCTGCGGGTCAGCTCCATCTGCAATTCCATCGAATGGTAGTGGGCGCGGTAGAGCACGGCAATCTCTCTCAGCGGCACGCCTTCGTCGCGCAGCTCGAGTATCCTCTGGGCGACGAACTCCGCCTGCTGGATCACGTCCCTCAAGGGGGTGACCACGGGCACCACGCCGCTGCCCTTGACCGCTCTGAGATTCTTCTCGAACTGCCTCGTGTTGTGGGAGATTGAGTGGTTGGCCAGATCGAGGATTTCCGGTGTGCTCCTGTAGTTCGTCTCCAACCGGAAGACCATGGCCTCGGGGTACCTCTTCGGGAACTCGAGGATGTTCCGGAAGTTGGCGCCCCGGAAGCTGTAGACCGACTGGGCGTCGTCGCCGACGACCGTGACGTTCCTGTTGATGAGACCCATGAAGTCGACTATCTCGGCCTGGATTCTGTTCGTGTCCTGGTACTCGTCCACAAGGATATGGGAAAAGACCGCGGCATAGTACTTCCGCAAGGCCTCGTCCTCGGCCAGTATTCGATGCCAGTAATAGAGGAGATCGTCGAAATCCATCGCGTTAGAGGCCCTCTTCTTCTCCGCGTAGCCCCTCATGATGAGATCGATCTCATCGAGGATGTCGGCGAAATAGGGGTATTTCAGGTTGATCGTCTCTTCCAGGTCCTCCATGGTATTGACGGAATAGCTGAAGACCTCCTTCAGCACCTGCCCTTTGGGGAACCTCCTCTCTTTCGTGTCGATCTTGGCCTCTTTTGTCACCAGCTCGATCATGTCTTTTGCGTCTTCGTTGTCGAGTATGACAAAATTGGGCCTGTAGTCTATCCTTTTGCTGTTCTGTCTGAGGATCAGATTGCCCACATGATGGAACGTGCCGCCCCAAATGTAGCGGGTGTCCACCTTGATGAGATGCTCAACCCGGTGCAGCATCTCGCGTGCGGCTTTGTTGGTGAAGGTGAGGAGGAGGACGCTTTGCGGAGAGACGCCGCGCTCCAAAAGGTGCGCGACCCGGTACGTCACCACCCTGGTCTTGCCGCTTCCCGCCCCGGCGATGACCAGGATCGGCCCGTCAGGCGCCGTCACCACCTCGAGCTGCTCCGCGTTCAGCTCCTTCTCGTAATCGAGGACGGACTTCCTGGGGGTTACATCCCGCCGGATTGTATACTTCTTCATGTGCGAAAAGTATGCGACATACGGCCATGCCTGTCAAGGATGGGGAAGGATTCGCAAGACTACGGAAAGTCCGCGACTTTTGAGTTTGGAGCCAGGCGAACGTCTAGGGGGTCATCGGATTGGTCGAGTAGTTGCGAGGGTCTTCACCGGTTGAGGGGTATATGACCGACGGAGATTCTTTCATGCTGGCGCAGGAGGCAAGAAAGAAAAGAATCCCTATCATTGCTGCCGCGCACACTAACTTGATCATATTCCACCTCCTGTCTTGATGGTTATTGTGCCCGTACCGGCGCCGGTAAGTCAAGACAAAAAAACATATGCGTGTTCCTGTAATACAATTATGTCACCCCCTAACTGCCACGTGAAAATGGCAGCCCTGACGATAGCAGGGGGCACCGATCCCTGAAGGAAACTCTCGTCGCAATGATCTATCGTTGCGTGGCTCATGAAAAGAGGTCCATCTGCCGATGATGGTACTGATGGGACTCAGCAAGAGGAAACTATTCCGCGGAAGCTCGAAAATCTGATCAGCATGGGAAGGAAACGCGACCGCAACAGAGCCATGC
>CAVVNC010000004.1:0-91310 GCA_963749525.1 uncultured delta proteobacterium | reverse complement strand
ATTGACAATACTGGCGTTATAGCATATATGAAAGGGTAAAGGCGGTGTAGCTCAGATGGTTAGAGCATGCGGCTCATATCCGCAGTGTCCGGGGTTCAATTCCCTGCACCGCCATATTGATAGGCCCCAACATTGCGAGGGATTCTTGCGCGAGATAAGGGCGCGTCACATCGAGTAAGGGAGGCTGACGTAGATGACAAAGACAGACTTGATCGCCAATATCGCAACGGAAGCCGGGGTCAAGAAATCCGTGGCTGAAAAGGTGCTAAACTCCCTCATGAACAACGTCGAAAAGGCCTTGAAAAGCGGTGACAAGGTCACCCTGACTGGCTTCGGCACATTTCAGTGCACGCAGAGGGCCTCGAGGACGGGCAGGAATCCGAGGACTGGGAAAGAGATCAAGATCGCCGCTTGCAACGTCCCGAAATTCAAGCCGGGCAACAAACTGAAGGAGGCCCTGAAATAGAGTCCATGAGGCGAAAAGGGTCTCTTTCGGCCCTTGTTTTCATCTTTCTCCTATCGGTCTTGATGGGCCCCGGGTACGCGGGTGCGGTCGACAAGAGGCAGAAACGCCCCCCTGTCGTGAAACCGGCCCCAGCGCCCGCTCCCGTCGTGATCAACGACATCAATCTGGAGGACTACTTCAGGACGGCCGAAGACCAGCTGAAGAAGGGCAAGGTTGACGAGGCCGATAGGATACTTCAGGCCACCTACGACTACACGAGGGACGGCCTGACCCTTATGAAGTGCGTCAAGGCCGCTTATGAGAAGGCCCTTTCCGGCCAGGGCGTCGAACAGAGCCAGCGAGAAGATCTCTACCTGAAGCTGCAGAGGATAAACACGCTATCCGCCCTGTACACCAAGATCAAAGGCGACTCTGCCTATCAGATCGGCGTGATCTCCGCGAAAAAAGGCAATACCGAACGGGCCCGCAAGTATCTCCTCGAAGTCTGTCAGAGCGCGCCTTTCTCGCTGGATCCGGCATCCCCGTGGATGAAATCGAAGAACCTCCTCCTGACGTTGTCAAATCTGGAAGGGGAGTTTTAGGCCCCCAAGCGTCCCCAGGCACATCCTTAGGTAAGACGAGATCAGCCCCGCCTGAGCCGCCTGAGGGCGAGGGCGAAGGAGTACTCGTACAGGTGAAGGCCCTTGCTCATAGCCACGATTGTTCCGTCCTCGACGCCGATCTCCTGGCACATGTATTCCTTGAGAAGCTGAATGGCGGCGAGGTTCGACGGAAAGCCCGCCCAGAGGTCCCAACTCCTGAAGTAGAGGACGAAGTGGAGCTTCCCATCCATGATGCGGGTATCGATAAGCCGTAGGCAGGGAGGGTCATCGAGGAGGATGTCCTGGGGCATGCCCACCTCCATGATGGCCTGATTGGTGCCGCCGAGCCTATTGCCCCTGTAGATGTTGATCACCTCTTCCACGGGGTTGACGCATAACGAGACCTCCCGGCCGTCTAGGGAGATCTTCGGGTTGGTAAGCCGCTCTCCATATGTATAGACCTCGTTCTCCCTCTTCCGGTCGGTCATGAGGTACTGCAGGTAGTCCTCTACATATTCCATGCTCGTGGGCTGAGGAATGGCAAGCTCGTGAGGGATGTCGGGGATGAGCGGTCTCGTTCCAGGATACTCTATGTTTACTATTGCGAGATCGAACTGTCTCCTTTTTGTCCCCTCGAATGAGCCTTTCTCGACCTCGTACTCGTGAACCGATTCGTCTTCAAAGATCCGATAGATGCATTGAAACCACGCGTCGGGGAGATCGCGTGCTTCTATGTATACAGGCTTCATTCATACCCCCATGGCGGACGCCTTTGGCGCAAAGCCGAAGACCTTGCAAAACTATATCCGATAATAGTATCATAAGGCAACCTGGGTGAGGGAAAGCCTGAATGTTCACAAAACAGATCGAAGTGGGAGGGTTTGCGGTGTTTGCCTACCTTGTCGGCTCGGAAGCGACGGGGGAGGCCCTCGTCATAGATCCCGCGGCGGAAGGCGAGTCGATCGTCAAAGAGGCCCTGAAGAACAATCTCACCATAAAGTACATCGTCAACACCCATTCTCACGTGGATCATGTGATGGGCAACAAGAAGATGAAGGACCTCACGGGGGCACAGATCATCATTCATAAGGCCGAAGCGGCCTACCTCACCGGCCAGCCTGCCGACCTTATGAACATGTTCGGCGCCGAGCCTTCGCCCCCTGCGGATATCATTGTCGAGGAAGGCGACGTGATCACGGTGGGGGACGTATCGTTGAAGGTACTCCATACACCGGGCCACTCGCCGGGAAGCGTAAGCCTCCACGTGAACGGCCTCGTGTTCACGGGCGATACGCTCTTCGTAGGGGGTGTGGGGAGAACGGATCTTCAGGGAGGCTCCTGGGAGAAGCTCGTCTCGTCCATACGCCATAAACTTTTTTCCTTGCCGGATGCTACCGTTGTTCTTCCCGGCCATAACTACGGCGAGGCCCCGAAGAGCACCATCGGTGTAGAGAAGGTACACAACCCATATGTCGGCTCGCACTCTTATCAGTAAGACAGTCCTCGTATTCATCCTCCTTCTTTTCATCTCCTCGTGCCAGACAGGGCTCGAAAAGGGAAAGCCGGTCCCTGCACCAGCGGCAATACCGAAGAAAGAGCCCAAGATCGCCCTCGTTCTCGGCGGGGGAGCAGCCAAGGGATTTGCTCACGTAGGTGTGATCAGGGTCCTCGAACAGGAGAAGATACCCATCAACATGATCGTCGGCACAAGCGTGGGAAGCCTCATCGGGGGCATGTACGCGGCAAATCCCGACAGCTTTCAGCTCGAGTGGCTCGGCTTCAAGATCGATCGCAACGATATCCTCGACTTCTCCGTGGTCTACTCCAAGTTCGGGCCTGTGCAGGGGGCCAGGCTCGAGAGCTTTCTCGAGCAGAACGTGAAGGTGAAGAAGGTGGAGGAGACGAAAATCCCCTTCTTTCCCGTGGCGACAGACCTGAACACCGGCGAGACCGTGACCCTCGACAAGGGGTCCCTTGCCAAGGCGATACACGCCTCGAGCGCCATCCCCGGCGTTTTCGTGCCGGTTCAGTTCGACAACAGGCTGCTCGTCGACGGCGGGGTGACGGACAATGTGGCGTGCGACATCGCCAGGGCCAAGGGCGCCGACATCGTCATCGCGGTGAACCTCTCGAAGGACGTGAAAAACTACCAGATCGACTCCCTCGTTGATGTCATGGCCCAGTCCATCAGCATCATGATGCATCGATCGACCAAGGGCAAGATCTCGCCCGGGGACGTAGTCATAGAGCCGAACACGTTGGGCATCTCCATGTTCGATTTCACTCAGAAGAAACAACTGATGGAAGAGGGGATGAAATCGGCCCGCCTGGCAATACCGAGGATCAGAGAGCTCATGGCGCGCTTCCAATAGGGCGGCTAAGGCCCATCCTCTGCTACAAGCTGCCGCTGTGCTGCCACATGCCTTCGTAACGCTCGCCTTCGCGAAGTTGTCGACAGCTATTTGCTAAATAAGGAACCAGACGACATCTCCGGGCAAGGAAAGCCGCACGTCCATCACAGCTCCGTCGTCTCTACCGTACAGGCGAGGGATCCCCGGTACAGCTTCACCGATACCCGGTCGCCCTGTTCCACCAGGCCCGCATCGCTGACGACCGCCTTGGTGTCGGCCCTGACCGTGATGCTGTAGCCCCGCTTCAGGATGCTGTCAGGATTCAGGTCACCGAGGCGCCGGATGCATCCCTGGAGGCTCGTCTTCTTTTCCCGAAAAAGCATCGCGAAATTGTGCTGAAGCGTGTTGGAAAGATCATCGAGGTACATCTTGTACCTCACGATAAAGTCCTTCTTCTCTTTCAGCTCCACGACGCTTCTCAAGAGCAAGAGCTTCGAGCCTTCGAGCCTCTTCCTCATGGCGCCGAGGAGCCTCTGCTCGGAAGCGCGCAGCATCTCGACAAGCTCCCTTTTCTCCCGCACCACCATGTCCGCCGCGGCTGTGGGTGTAGGGGCCCTCACATCGGCCGCGAAGTCCGCAATGGTGAAATCGATCTCGTGACCGATGCCCGAGACTATGGGTATCGTGGAGGCATAGATGGCCCTCGCCACGGCCTCTTCGTTGAAGCAGGCGAGGTCCTCGAGCGATCCCCCTCCCCGGCCGAGGATGATCACGTCTACGCTCTTCTCCCGGTTGAAGTGCTCGATGGCGGAGACGACCTCGCCGCAGGCTTGCTCTCCCTGCACGCGCACGGGGTAAATCGATATCTCCACGTTGGGATACTTCCCAAGTATGATCTTCAGCATGTCCCGGATTGCGGCCCCCACGGGCGAAGTAACGATCCCGATCCTCCTGGGGACAAGGGGGAGCGGGAGCTTGCGGCCTGAGTCGAAGAGGCCTTCCTTGAAGAGCTTCTCCCTGAGCAGCTCGAACCGCATCTGGAGAAGGCCCCGTCCCTTCACCTCGATCTCATCGGCAAGGAGCCGGTATTCACCCCTCTTTTCGTAGACGTCGACCCTGCCCCGGCAGATGATGGCCGCACCGTCCTTGATGAAGCCGTCCGGGTATTTTCCAAGATAGTTGAACATGACGGCCTTCAGAGAAGAGGAGTCGTCCTTGAGGGTGAAATAGAGGTGGCCGGAGGGGTAGACCTTGAAATTCGAGACTTCTCCCTCGACCACTACATCCCTGAACTGTCGCGCAACAACATCGCGAATCCTCGATGTGAGCTGAGAGACCGTGAATATGCGGATGGGCCATTCCGACGGGTATTCCATCTATTTCTTGAAATACTCCGTGACGATCTTCATGGCGCAATACTCCCCGCACATGCTGCACACATCATCGTGAAGGCCCCTCTCTTTCCTGAAGGTCGTGATCTTGTCCGGGTCTATGGCCATCCTTGTCTGCCCTTCCCAATCGAGGGCCTTGCGATACCTTGACATCTGCTCATCTCGCGCCCAGGCGCCCCTGTTGCCCCTCGCTATGTCCGCGGCATGGGCGGCGATCCTCGCCACGATGACCCCAACCCGTACGTCCTCCACGGACGGAAGGCCGAGATGCTCGGTAGGCGTCACGTAGCAGATGAAATCGGCGCCGTGGTACCCGGCGAGGGCGCCTCCGATGGCGGCTGTTATGTGGTCGTATCCCGGCGCCACGTCCGTGACGATGGGACCGAGGACGTAGAAAGGCGCTTGCTTGCAGAGCTGTTTCTGGAGCACGATGTTCGCCTCTATCTGGTTGAGAGGCACGTGGCCGGGCCCCTCGATCATCACCTGGACCCCGTTTCTCTGGGCCTCCGCGCACAATTCGCCAAGAATGAGAAGCTCCTGCACCTGCGGCCTGTCGGTAGCATCGGCGATGCTGCCCGGCCTGAGCCCGTCCCCGAGGCTCAGCGCCATGTCGTACTTCTTCGCAATGGCGACGAGACGGTCGAACTGCTCGTACAGGGGATTCTCCTTTCCGTTGACGACCATCCATTCGGTGAGGAATGCGCCCCCCCTGCTCACGATATCGGCAATCCTTCCCTGTTTCTTCAGCCTCTCGATGACATCCCTCGTGACGCCGCAATGGACGGTGACGAAGTCAACCCCGTCCTCACCGTGCCTTTCGATCACCTCAAAGAGCTCTTCCGCCTCGAGCTTCGTGATGCTTTTCTTCTTCCGGACCGCCTCTACAGCAGCCTGATAGATGGGCACGGTCCCGACGGGAATACGGGCGTGGGACATGACGATCTTGCGGATCGAGTCGAGGTCCCCGCCTGTGCTCAGGTCCATGATCGCATCCGCTCCGGCCTCTTCCGCCACGCGGAGCTTCTCCAACTCTTCTTCAACGTTCACCCGCTCCGGTGAAGTGCCGATGTTCGCGTTCACCTTCACCGAGAGACCGGCGCCCACTCCCCTGGGGGTGAAGTTATGGTGTCTCGCGTTGCTCAGGATAATGGCCCTGCCTTCGGCTATGAGGTCGCGAAGTGCGGCGGCGTCAATGCCTTCACGCTCAGCCACGACCTTCATCGGTTCCGTGACAATCCCGTTCCGGGCCTCTATCAGTTGGTTTTGCATGGTCTTATCATCTCCATCTTTCCTATCAGCTCCTGGGGGTCCCGGGCGAACAGCCTTATGATCGGCTCCTTTCCCACATCCCCGTGGTCGTAAATAATGTCAGGGGGACCGCCTGCCTGCCCCAGGGCCGTATCCACGATGAAATCGAGGCTTTTCCCCTCTTCTTTCTTCCATTCTTCGGGTTCCCTTTTCCTGTCCGCGAAGAGAACCGACAGCCCCGACTGCCGGGCCTTCTCCACGATTGCTTTGTCGTATCTTACGTTGGCAGCCGCCCTCAGATAAGGAAAGCGTCGCATGCAGGCAAGGCACAGCCGTGCCACGTGAGATGAGGCCCCGAACTCAGGCGCCCCCTTGAAATGGACCCTACCCAGGTGGCGGCCGATTCTCCCCGGGAATGCCGCCACATCGTCCGGCCCTTCAGCGCCTCGGATTGCGTAGCCCACGTTCATCTGGACCGCGGGAATGAGTTCTGCCATGTTGAGATCCGCGAGTCGAGCCGCGGCTGCGTGCATGGCTCGAAGGACCTGCCACCGCTCGCCGTCGCGCGCCGCCTCCACGCCGGGGTACCCATAGAAATAGCCGTCTTCGGCGGGTTGGGAGCTTGCGCTGATGATAGCCTGCATCGCCTGCTCCGTTTCCAGAAAGGCCTCCCCCACGGGATAGCCCAGGGCAAGGAATGCGAGGAGTGTGGCAGAGAGCATGCAGCCGGTCCCGTGGACCGTCTTTCCGATCCTCTGCTTCCGGTGCGTCAGGACCTTCTGTCCGTCAAAGAGAAGGTCAATCGGCTCTCCCGTGAGGTGCCCACCTTTGAGAAGCACGGAGAGCGGCCCCATGTGGCTGAGTCTTTTCGCGGCCCGCTCCATGGTCTCCGGGCTATCGATCGGCTCATTGAGGAGGGCTTGCGCTTCTTCCAGGTTGGGCGTCAGGCACGTGGCCGCGGGAAAAAGGTGCTTCTTCATGGCTTCCAGACCGTCATCGGTGATCAGCCTCTTGCCGTTCTTTGCGGCCATGACGGGATCGAGCACCATCGGTATCTTCTCGCGCGCCGCCAGGAACTCCCCCACCCTCTCAACGTGGTATGCGTCTGCCAGAACGCCGACCTTGACCCCGGACAAGACAAAATCCTCTCCCGTCCGAAGGAGCATTGCCGAGAAGACCTCGGGGGGAACAACGCTCGTGCTCTCCACCCCTTTCGGCCCCTGGACGACAAGGCTCGTGGGAACCGAGACAGCGTGCATTCCCATGGCCGTGAAGATCTCGATGTCCTTCGTGATCCCTGCCCCGTTCGAGGGATCGAGCCCACCGACGGTGAGGACCGTTTTCACGGGTGGGCGGCGCCCTCCCGGGGCCGGCGTCTTCTTTGGAACGACCTTAGGAACGTCTCTTTCCATGGCTTTCCTTTGTCGCGGTTTTTCTGACGGACATCTCGCGTCTTTCCGGGTGAATATCATAATAGTAGCACGTTCGGTGCCCGAAATACAGTGGAATGGCTCACGAAAAGCGCATCAATCGAGAGGGTGCCGACCCCCTTAGGCCGCACGCGGTGGGGTGCTCCGGGGTGCGTTGACGAAAAAGGGAAGGGCGACCATATATCGACAATATTGTCGATATGGTGTATACTTCCGGGACCATTTTGTCATCCTGGAAAGGCGTGTTCCTAAGGCGCCCTTGGGAGGCGCCCAAATCCTGGGGGAATGGAGAGGATGAGTCTGGCATCCATATTGCTATCTGTGAGGAAGAGCCGAGGGTGCGTCGAGGGGAAGACTGTTGCGTCGCAAACTCCTCCTGGAAGCACGTGCGCGGTCGCGCGGGCGTCTCTCGAAGGACCGCCCGGTAGGTGGCAAACCATATGGTACGTTCTTTTCTTTTGTCGTGCGCTTTTTTGGTTTCTTTTGCGGCGCCCCTCCTTGCCCAGGAATCGTACCGGGAGTTTGAAAGAGGGCTCAACCTCTCGGAGTCTCAAAAAGCACAGGTGGAGGGCATCAAGAGGAGGTACATGGGCGAATGGAGGATGCTCCGCATAGAGTCGACGAGGAAGCGCTTCGAATTGAGGGAGCTCCGGCGCTTTCAGCCCGACCAGTGGGAAAGGGCCGAAAGGGTGCAGAGGGAGCTGGACCAGATAGAGGCTGAGAAAATGAGGCTCTTCAGGCAGTATCGCGACGAGGTGTCAGCGGTGTTCAACGAGGAGCAGAGAGAGCGCTTCAACAGGTTCATGGTCCGGGAAAACAGACGACTCTTCTATCCGCCGGGCTACAAGAATCCTCCGTACGGGAGTCCACCTTACGGGAATCCTCCTTACGGGAATCCTCCCGGCATGAATCCTCGCCCGTACAGGTTCCATGAGCGATAGGAAGATCCTTTTCCCCTTCCTCCTCTTCGGCATATTTTTCCTTCTCATCGCAATCACGGGCTTCTTCCAGATAACCATCACAAAGAACAACATCGAGCGCCTCCTGCGAGGCGAGGGTGAGGCGCTCTTCGACAGCATCGCGAGGGAGATAGAGGTAAACATGGAATACCTCACCCTTGTCGAGAAAACACCCTCAATCATCACGCCCAGTTTCCTCAATGTCTCGACCTATGACGAGGCCATTGTCGATGACCTGTATGGGCAGTTGACAAGACCGCCGGGGTCCGAACAGAACAACATCCCCTTGAATAACGTCCTTGTCACCGACAGAAAGGGAACCGAATTGCGGCGAAAAGGATCGATAAAGGTGGACAAGGCGCGCCTCGATCTCCTCCTCAGGAGCGACCGCCAGACGGTCATCAGGCTGCCGAGCTCCAGGGACGAGAGCCTTTTCCTGGGCGTGAAGCTGCCCGACAAGCTCGTCTTTCTCGTGCTGAGCCCGGAGGAGCTGGAGAGCCTCAGAAAGATGTACGTCATGAAGGGCATACTGGAAAATGAGGAGAAGAGGCTCAGCATCGCGGATATCAACGTTTATGACGCATCGAACAAGCTGTATTTAGGATCCGAGAAGAAACCGAAAGACGTCCTCAGCATCCTCAAACCCCTCAATTCGCGGTATTTTCCCCATTATTCCATGGAGATCCTCGTGTCCAACAAGCTCGCCATTGACACGTTCAGACGGACGAGCGAGAATTTCGTCATGCTCCTCGCCTTCCTCGTCCTTAGCGGGGCAGGCAGTATCTATGTCATATTCCGGCTCGAAAGAAAGCACGCCGACAGGCTTACTGAAATGGAAAAGGACATGGCCATGAAAGAGCGCCTCGTCTCCCTGGGCAGGCTCGCCTCAGGCATGGCCCATGAGATCCGGAACCCTTTGAACGCCATGGGCATCTCCATACAGAGGCTGAAACGCGAGTTTGTCCCGGAGCAGGCCAAGCTGGATGAGTACCAGCGGTTCCTCGACATCGTGAGGGGCGAGCTGCTGCGCGTGAACAGGATCGTCGAGGAGTTTCTCCTTTCGACCAAGTCGGGAATGGCGATGGAGAGGGAGAATCTGCACGCCATCATCGGAGACGTGGCCTTCATGCTCCATGAAAAAGCTCAAGCTGCAGGCATACGGATAGCCGATGAAAGCAACAAGGCCATCTTCATTGATTGCCAGAAGGAGAGGCTGAAGCAAGTGTTCTATAATCTCCTGGTAAACAGCATCGAAGCCATGGGCAGGGACGGCAGCATCGTGATCTCGAGCCAGTCGGAGGGCTCTCACGCAAAAGTCTTCATAAGGGATACGGGGCCGGGCATAGAAAAGGCCGACCTTTCCAAGATCTTCGAATACTACTACACGACAAAAGACAAGGGCATGGGTCTCGGTCTGCCCATTTCCTACATGATCGTCAAGGACCACGGGGGGGACATTCAAGTCTTGAGCGAGAAAGGAAAGGGCTCGACGTTCGTCATCACCCTCCCCGTGAAAAAGGGGGCGTAAGATGGAGAGAATAAGCATACTGATCGTGGAGGACGAAGACACACAGCGGGGCCTCCTCGAGGGGCTGCTCAACAAAGAAGGCTACCGAGCCGCCGGTGCAGGAGACGGAAAGAGTGCGCTCCAGCTCGTCAAAGAAGGTACGTTCGAGATCGTGCTTCTCGACTACAAGCTGCCCGACACGGACGGCCTCACCATCTTGAAGAGCATCAAGGAGATGAACCCGGAGATTGAGGTGATCATGATCACCGCTTTCGGTAGCATAGAAAATGCCGTGACAGCCCTGAAAGCCGGGGCCTTCGAATACCTGACGAAGCCCATAGACCTGGACGATCTCCTATTCAAGATCAGAAAAGTCGAGGAACGGCTTCACCTTATCCATGAAAACATGGTTCTCAAAGAGGCCTTGAAGGACAGGATGAAGTCGGAGAACATCGTCTATGCCAGCGAGAAGATGCATGAAATAGTGAGTCTCATAGTGAGGGTGGCAAAGACGGACTCGACCTGTCTGGTGCGGGGAGAAAGCGGAGTGGGCAAGGAGATAGTGTCAAACCTCATCCATGGTTTGAGTGAAAGGAACGGGCAGGCCCTCGTCAAGGTGAACTGTTCCGCCATTCCGGACACCCTCCTCGAAAGCGAGCTTTTTGGTTATGAGCGGGGCGCCTTTACCGGGGCGTATCAAAAGAAGATCGGCAAATTCGAGATTGCGCAGAAGGGGACCATCTTTCTCGACGAGATAGGCGACGTGCCCCTCTTTCTCCAGCCAAAACTCCTCCGCGTGCTCCAGGAGCGGGAAATAGAGCGGCTGGGAGGCCTTCATCCCATCAAGGTCGATGTCAGGATAGTCGCGGCCACAAACAAGAACCTCGAAGAGGAGGTGAAACAGGGGCGTTTCAGGGAAGACCTCTTTTACCGCCTCAACATCGTACAGATAGAGATGCCGCCCCTGCGGGAGAGAAAAGAGGATATTCCCCTTCTCCTCGATTTCTTCCTCAAGAAATACAATGAGAGGCATCGAAGATCGATCAAGGGTTTTGCCAGGGAGGCCCGCGACGTGCTTATCAAGTATGACTACCCGGGAAATGTGAGGGAGCTGGAGAACGTGGTGGAGCGCGCCACGGTGCTCGCCCGGGGGGAGTACATAACGAGGGAAGATCTCTCGGTATTCAACGCCGGGGAGCAGCCCGCAACGGACGGCAGCTTGAAACAAGAGGTGGAATTCATGGAAAAAAGGCGAATCACCGAAGCCCTCGTGTCGGCAAACTGGGTTCAGACAAAGGCAGCCGAAGCCGTGGGGATCAGCGAGAGAATGCTCCGGTACAAGATGAAGAAGCTCGGAATCGCGAAGGAGGAGTAGGCAATGGGTTGGGATAAGCATTATCTTATATGAAAAAGAAGGAGTCCTGATGGGACGTTTGACAATGCTTCTTGTGTGCCTAGTCTCAGCCTGCCTCCTCCTTCTCAACGCCGCCTCCGGGGAGGGACCGATGAAAATAGCGAGCCCTGCTTTTGCCGAGAATGGAAAGATCCCGAAGCAGTATACCTGCGATGGGCAGGATGTGAGTCCGCCGCTCACCATAGAGAATCCCCCTGCCAACACGGCGTCGTTCGCCATGATCGTAGATGACCCGGATGCGCCGGGAGGCACGTGGGTGCACTGGGTGGTATGGAATATCGACGCGGCTACCCGGGAGATAGGCGCTGCCACCGTGCCAAAAGGCGCTCTCGAGGGCATCAATGACTTCAAGAAGAAAGCCTACGGCGGACCCTGCCCGCCATCCGGCACCCACAGGTACTTCTTCAAGCTCTACGCGCTGAATGCGCTCCTTACCCTCTCTCCGGGGTCGACAAAAGGGGACCTGGAAAAGGCGATGAAGGACCACGTTCTCGCCCGGGCGGAGCTGGTGGGAAGGTTCAGGTAGGCCTCGGCTGTTTTGCCCCGGCCTTCTCTACGGAGAAAAGGGGCTCCTGAAGGGACTCGCTCCTGCATATGGGGCACTTCCCCGGCTTTTTCAGCCGGCCCCTCTTCCTAAAGACGAATCCGCACTTATCGCATCGGGCCGGCGCAACAGTCAGCCTGTATGCGCCTTTGTTCATGGTTTTTCTGATGTGCTCGAGGTGCTCGTACACGTCCCTCTCCGAGATCCTCAAGCTGACGGACAGGTCTTTCCCGGACAGGGGCTCCTCCTTCAGGATTCCCACAATCCTCCGGCGAAGCGTCTCGTACCTCTCCTCCGGCACTACCGCTTCTTTCACCCGCCTTCTTTCGGCCATGGACCACCCCGGATAAACATGCATAGTATAGGTGCGAAGCGGGAAATATTCCATCGTTCCTTTACCGTTTTCCTGTGCCTCTTGCGGCAGGACGGGGCAGTCCATATATTTATGAAAAGTCATCGAGACCCGCCAAAAGGAGGATGCCATGGCAGAGGTGAAGTGGGTCAAAGACGTAGAGAGAGCCCTGTCCCTCGCGAAGTCCGAAGGCAAGCCTGTTCTGCTCGATTTCTTCAACCCCGGCTGAATAGGCTGCAAGCAGATGGGTACGGTTACGTACCCCGATGACCGGGTCGCCGAGTTCGTCAACAGCCGTATGGTCCCAGTTCAGCTGCTCTATGACGCGCAGCCCTTTGCGTCAACGTACAACATCAAGTGGACACCCACCATGATCGTCCTGGACGGCGAGGGCAAGGAACACCACCGCATCGTCGGATTCCTTCCGCCTGATGAGTTCATCCCCGGCCTGCTCCTCGGAATTGCGAAGACTGCCTTCGACAGGGATGAGCTGGTCGAGGCGATGACGGATCTCGACAAGATCGTCTCCACCTATCCCAAAAGCGCCGCAGCGCCGGAGGCGATGTACCTCCGGGGCGTGGTCCGGTTCAAGAGCACCCACGAGCCGGAGCCCCTGAAAGAGGCCTTCGAACAGTTGAAGCGCGACTATCCGGCGAGCGAATGGGCAAAGAGGGCCATGCCTTACGGTCTTCTTTAACGCGAGAAACGCCGCGGCCTTCCCTTTACTTGCGGTCCCCGGTTTGGTTAAATAGGAAGCGCTTAGGGGAAGGCCCGTGGACGATCTGGATCTCGCCATAGTGGACGTGGAAACGACGGGGGTGAGTCCATCTTCCGACCGCGTAATAGAAGTCGCCATCGTCAGGGTCAGCGATGGGAGAGTCGTCGAAGAATTCTCCTCCCTCGTTGATCCGGAAAGACGACTCTCCCATCGCATCTGGAGCCTGACCGGCATCACGGACGAGCATCTCCGGGGGGCCCCCCTATTCCGCCAGATCAAGGACGACCTTCTGCGGCTCCTCGACGGATCGATCCTCGTCGCCCACAACGCCCGCTTCGACTACGGCTTCCTGAGAAAGGAATTCGAGAGGGAGAAGATAGGTTATTCGTCGAGATGCCTCTGCACTGCCCGCCTCTCGAGGATGTTGTTCCCCCAGTTCCGAAGGCACAGCCTTGACGCCATTATCGAGCGGTTCAGCCTCGGCTGCCCGCATCGCCACCGTGCCCTCGACGATGCGAAGGTCTTGTGGGACTTCATGCGCTTCATCAAAGGGACAATAGGGGAGGGCAGAATAGCGAGGGCGAGGTGTTCGTGATCGATTGCTGGAGTCTTGCGGCATGGCTCGCGTATGACGACTACGGCATGAGAAAAGTGAGCGCGAAGGCAGATCTGCTCGATCACGATGTGTATCCCATTCTGGTACGCTATCTCAAGGGTCCCCGCATTGCCCGTGCCAGAGCGATCGACGCTCGTGAGCTTGACCGCTTGCTGGATAACCTCGGCGGACGACCCGACTTTTCAAGCGAAGCGAGGCTTAAGGGGGAGGCTTAAGCAAGCTTCGCCTGGGGAGGAGGCGCTGAACCGGGCGGCCCGCGTGGCCTTGTGGGGAGCACGTCAGAGGATGGCATGACGTGGGCACCCCGCTAAGACAGGCTGCGTGAGCGGGGAGGCTCCGCAGGCTTTGCCTGTGGAGGGGGTGCTGAACCAACGGCAAGACCGAGCGAAGCGAGGCTGAGCCGGGAGGCCCCGCAGGCTTTGCCTGTGGAGGGGGTGCTAACCCCTATGACAGCAGTCTGAACCCCTATAATGGAGTTGACTAATTAGGCCCGGCGGCTATAATAGAGGCATTGATGGAGTCGAAACCCGCCCTTGCCGATCATTGAAAGGCACGGAAGGGCAAAAGGAATGGGAAGCGACATGGCAGAGACTCTCGAGAAGCTGTTCGACGAGGAGGAGATCCGGGGGGCCGTGAAAAGACTGGCGTCAGCCATCTCGAGCCGACTTCGGGGGCGAGGAGATCGTTCTCGTCTCGGTGCTCAAGGGATCCTTCATGTTCACCTCCGACCTCGCCAGGGAGATGAAAGGACACGTGATCATCGATTTCATCAGGGCTTCTTCATACGGGTGCAACACAACGACGCAGGGCACCGTGACATTGACCAAGGACCTGGAGACGGATATCGCGGGAAAGAATGTCGTCATCGTGGAGGACATCATCGACTCAGGGCTCACCCTCCGGTCTATTCGTGAAATGCTTCTCGCAAGGAATCCCCGCTCCCTCAAGATCTGCGCCCTGGTAGACAAGAGGGCCAGGAGGCAGGTGGAGATAGAGGGCGACTACGTGGGTTTCAGCATAGAGGACGGCTTCATCGTGGGATACGGCATCGACTACGCGGAGCGATACCGGAACCTCTCGGCAATCTTCGTTGTCCAAGGAAAGTGAGCTTACAAAAAACTTCCCGTTCGCATGGGCAGAACCTCAGCGCTGTTGCAAACGCCGATCGAGTGTTCTAAGCTAAGGAGGAGCAAAGGAAAAGGAGGAGGCAGCAGGGCATGGTGGTCACAAAGACGTCTCAGAGCAGACTGGGCAGTGTGGATTTCAACGACCTCGGCTTCGGCCGGATCTTTTCGGACCACATGTTCATGTCATCATACGAAAACGGCTCGTGGAACAGCCCCAGGATCGTTCCGTTCGGCAATATCGACATCTCTCCGGGTCTCTCCGCGCTCCACTACGGACAGGCGGTCTTCGACGGCCTCAAGGCGTATTGGTCAGCCGACGGGAAGATTGCCCTTTTTCGGCCAGACCAGTATTGCGAGAGGCTCAACAAGTCGTGTGCCCGTCTGTGCATTCCCCGGGTGGATCCCGACCTCTTCATGGACGCGGTGGCTCAGCTCTGCACGATCGACGCAGCATGGGTGCCGCGCAAGAGGGACTCCTCCCTCTACATCAGGCCGTTCATCTTCGCCACGGACAATCTCCTTGGCGTTCACGTCTCCAAATCATACCTTTTCATGATCATTACGTCGCCGGTGGGAGCCTATTATAAGGAGGGGCTTAATCCTGTGAAGCTCGTGACTTCGGGCGAATACGTCCGGGCTGCGAAGGGGGGCCTTGGCGAGGTGAAGACCCCGGCCAACTACGCGGCGTCCCTGCTGCCGGCCGAAGAGGCGCAGAAGAAGGGGTTTACGCAGGTATTGTGGCTCGACGCGAGGGAGAATAGGTACATCGAGGAAGTGGGAACGATGAATATCATGTTCCTCTTCGATGACGGGATTGTCACGCCCCCTCTTGACGGGAGCATTCTCGGGGGCATCACCAGGGACACGGTCATACGCCTTGCCCGTCATTGGGGTGCCGCTGTGTCCGAACGGCCTATCCCCATCGATGAGGTGCTCAGTCGGGCTAAAGACGGAACCCTTCGAGAGGTGTTCGGCACGGGGACTGCGGCGGTGATCTCGCCCGTTGGCTGGATCACGCACGGAGCCGAGTCGATCACGGTGAATGGCGGCCGGATTGGCGAGTTTTCTCAGAAGCTTTACGGCGAGATCACGGGAATACAATACGGCGAGAGGCCGGACCCGTTCGGCTGGCGCCGAACTATCTGATCTTCTTCCCAGGCGCCTCTCCCCAAAGGACGAGAAAGAGCGGCGAAGGCCCCGGAACGGGAAAAGACGGACAAGACCATGCCAAAAGAGGGGAACCATGGAGGATAAGGAGCGACTCACGGTCGTGCTGAGACACCTCATCGAACATAACGAGGGCCACGGAGAGGACTACAAGCGATGGGTTGAGCTCGCACGGACGAGCGGCATGGACAAGGTTGCCGGCCTTATCGAAGAGGCAAGCAGCCTCACCGGTCAGGCAAGCACGGCCCTCAAGAAAGCCCTCGCCTTGATGGAAGGGTAAGGCTTAACCCTCCTTTCGACTAGGCCCTCCGGCGTATCCTCACCGCGTCTCCCTTCCGGATCGCCAGGTCGTGCGCCAGATCACCCCTGAAAAGGCCGAATTCCAGGTACCCTGAGCTGTTGACGAGACAGGTGTACTGACCCTCGTAGTAGCTCTCGCTGAGCCTGTCGAAGGCGAGATCCCCCATCTCGATGCGGAAGGCCTCTCCTTTTGCGAAGTTTCGGAAAAGATCGACGGATACGTTGGAAATGGCGTTGCCGAACCTGTCAAACCGCACGACCGTCCCCATCAGCACGCCGCCTTCCTCGTACGGGAGAAGACCCTCGAGCCTCTCGGGCTCTCTCACCGGGGGACCGAACTCGCTGATAGCCGTGCCGAGGGAAAGGTAGGCTGCGGCCGGGGCAAAAACATCGCGGCCGTGAAAGGTGCCGCTCAAGCTATTCAGCATGTAACGCGGGTTTGAGATCTCGTGGACAATTGCATCCCCCTCGAGGAGCAGGCTGAAAAGGCCGTTGTCCGGACCCACGAAGAAGTGACCCTTCTTTGAAACGACGAGGGCCTTTCGGGAGCTGCCGACCGTGGGATCGACCACACACAGGTGGACGGTGCCGAGGCTGAAATAGCGGTAATATTCTCCGATAATGAAGCAGGCTTCCCGGATGTCCTGGGCTTCCACGGCATGGGTGATGTCAACGAAGGAAAGGCGGGGGTTGATCGACAGCATGACCCCCTTCATGATGGCGACATAGGGGTCCTTGAGGCCGAAGTCAGTGAGGACCGTTACGATGTTCACGCCTGCTCCTGGAAAAGAGCATCCGTATGTACTTCCCGAAGGGCTTCTCGATGATCCCGTATTCCGTGATGATGTAGGTAACCAGCCGGCCGGGCGTGATGTCGAAGCCGTAGTATTTGGCGCCTGCCTCCTTCTCCGCGATGAGGCGGCCCCGCACGACCTTCACTTCATTGCCGCCCCTCTCTTCGATGCTGATCTCTTCTCCCCTTCTGATGCCTTCGTCGAAAGAGGAGAGCGGTGCGGCGACATAGAAAGGTATCCGGTTGTCGTGGGCGGCGAGGGCAACCATGTACGTGCCTATCTTGTTTGCCACGTCTCCGTTTCGGGCGATCCGGTCGGCACCGACGATCACCCGGTCCACCATCCCCTGCTCCATGAGGAACCCTGCATGGTTGTCGGGCACGATGGTGACGTCTATCCCCAGCGCCTTCAGCTCCCATGCGGTGAGGCGGGCCCCCTGAAAAAAAGGCCTCGTCTCGCACGCGATGACCTTGATGTCCTTGCCTGCCTCAGAGGCGGCCCTGACTACGCCGAGGGCGGTGCCGTATCCTCCGGTGGCCAGGCTGCCGGCATTGCAGTAAGTGAGAACAGTGTCCCCATCGTCGAACAACTCGCTCCCATACCGGGAGAGTCGACGATTGTTTTCCACGTCTTCCCTGTGGATATCGGTTGCCGTGCGGAGCATGCCCTCGAGAAGGCTGCTTTCCCCTCTTAGCCGAACGTACGCGCTTCTCATCTTCCGGAGGGCCCAGAAGAGGTTGACCGCTGTGGGCCTCGTCTCTTTCAGCCTTTGGCAGATCCTCTCGGCCCCTTTCTCAGTGAGACGACCGCGCAACCTGATGGCCTCGTCCATGCCGATGACCATTCCGTACGCCGCGACGATGCCGATGAGGGGGGCGCCCCTGACCGCCATCTCCTTGATGGCCTTCACCACGTCCTTTAAGGTCGTGCACCTGAGATAAGTTTCCTTGAAGGGCAGCTGCCGCTGATCGAGGACATAGAGAGCGTCTTCCTTCCAGTAGACATGATCATTCATGGTTTCTTGAGCCTCTCGGAGAGAAGCTCGTTGAGGAGCTTGGGGTTCGCCTTTCCCTTTGTCTCCTTCATGGCCTGCCCCACAAAGAAGCCGAGGAGCTTCTCTTTTCCGCCCCTGTATTCCTCGGCCTCTTTCGGAAAGCGAACGATCACGGCGTCGATCGTGCCGATGAGTGCATCCGAGTCGCTGATCTGGACGAGTCCCTTTTCCTCGATCAGGCTCTTCGGCGAAACCGCTTTCTGGTAAGCCTCCGGGAATATCTCCTTCCCCATCTTACCGCTGATCTTTCCGTCTCTTATCAGGGTCAGCAGCTCCGCGAGATGGGCCGGGCGCATCGGCGATTCCGCGGGAGAGAGATTGCCGCTCTTCAACTCCCTCAAGAGCTCGCTCATGATCCAGTTGCTCACGGTCTTGGCCTCGGGGAAGAGCCTGACCGTTTCTTCGAAATAGTCGGCAAGGGCCTTCTCGCCCGTGAGGATTTCCACGTCGTAGGCGGGAAGGCCGTACGCCTCCATGAAGCGCTCCATCTTCTGGGTCGGCAGCTCGGGCAGACCCTTTCTCACCTCATCCTCCCACGCCTCATCGACGATGAGGGGAACGAGGTCGGGTTCCGGGAAATACCGGTAATCGTGGGCCTCTTCCTTGCCCCTCATGGAGTACGTGACACCCTCGTCGACGTTGAAGAGCCTCGTTTCCTGGATGACTTCGCCGCCGCGGCTGACGAGCCCGGCCTGCCTTTCTATCTCGTACTCCAGGGCCCTCTCTATGGATTTGAAGGAGTTAAGGTTCTTCAGCTCAGCCCGGGTGCCGAGCAGCTCATCCCCTTTTCGCCGCACCGATACGTTTGCATCGCACCGAAAACTCCCTTCCTCCATGTTCCCGTCGCAGATCTCGAGGTAGATGAGCACGTCCCTCAGCATCTTCAGATAGGCAACGGCTTCCTGGGGCGTCGCCAGGTCGGGCTCGCTCACTATCTCGAGAAGGGGCACGCTCGATCGATTGAAATCGACGAGGCTGTAAGTGCTCGTCTCGATGGTGGCCTCATGGACGAGCTTTCCCGCATCCTCTTCCATGTGGATTCTCTTGATCCGGATGCGCTTCTTCTCGCCGTTCGTGAAGATGTCCAGGTGGCCGTCCGTGCAGATGGGCTCCTCGTATTGAGATATCTGGTATCCCTTCGGGAGGTCCGGGTAGTAGTAGTTCTTCCGCGCGAAGATGCTCTTTCGATTGATGGTGCAGTTTGTCGACAGTCCTGCCCTGATGGCAAAATCGACGACCCTCTTGTTGAGAACGGGGAGAGCCCCCGGCAGGCCCATGCAAACGGGGCAGGTATGGCTGTTCGGCTCGCCGCCGAATTCCGTCGAGCTCCCGCAAAAGATCTTGCTCTTCGTCAATAGATGGGCATGGACTTCAAGTCCTATCACCCCTTCAAACGCTTCCACTGGTGGGCTCCTTTCTCCCGATGCGCGCTAAGAAGACGGTCCATGTTGCCAAGAAGGGATCGCCTTCAAGGCCGGCGCCTCCTTCCAATTCACCCTTCTCGCGCGCTTTCGTTTCGGGAGTCTTCGTTTAAATAGGTTATATGCACTAAAGAACCGTAAACTGCGTGTGTTAGTACAATCATTTCTGACAGTCGCGAGCGAGTGAACGTTCCCATAAAGCACACTTCGTAATATTGGGTGGTTTTATGCTCCTCCAAGGCCGCTTTAGTTTACACTTTTCCCCTTATCTTTGCCAGGTCCAAAAACCGTGGTGCTCCGAGGGCGAGAGTATTTCTCCGAGGGGGGACTTGACACAGATAATGAGAATTCATCTCTCTAGTTTCTGCTTGTAGGGCTGAGAATTCTTCGGTGATACCAAGGGATTTGAGGGCGATGAAAAGTACGCAATCACCGAAAAGACCCACAGAGAGGCTCCTGGGCCGCATCTTATGAAAGATTCCGAAGTTCCGGATCTCCCGGCAGGTTCGTTCTTCCGCATATTCACAGGACCTCGCGCACTGTTCCACAACTGATGCGTATCTGCTCGGGATACTCCTTTCGTTTAAACAAACGGACAGACGTCCGATAATATCTCTTAGGTGCATGTGTGCTGCGAAGGACGACGGGGTCCTCGCGTCCGCCAGGTGGGGCGAAGCTGGGCCGAGTAGGATGCGGCCTTGCCATTCTTCAGAATGAGGGGCGAAGTGAAGGATATGCTCACAGGATTCAATGTGTCTCGCAAGCTGATGACAGGACCGGTTGTCTCCACAGCACTTCTCGTCTTACTTGGGATCTTCCTTTACGCGGGGGTCCCACGGATCGTTCTCTTCGCGCTCGTCGTAATGACGATGATTGTCTCCCTGGTGATCAACTTCTCCGTGGCCGGGCTCATCAGGTCCACCCTCGACAGGGTGACCAAAGGTGTGAGCATCGTGGCAAAAGGCGACCTGACGGAGCGGATAGAGGCGGACTCGGCCGACGGGATGAGCCTCCAGTTCAACGCATTTGTCGATAACCTGAGGAGGATCGTGGTTCATCTGGCGGATGACAGTGCGCAGATATCGTCCGCGGCAGGCCAGATGGACGTAGCCATGCAGCAGATGGTGAAGGGATTCGAGGATACCACAGCTCAGATCAACTCCGTGGCGGTGGCGTCCGAAGAGCTCGCCTCCACGTCATCGGAGATAGCGCGCAACTGCGCTGTAGCTGCGGGGAGTTCCAAGCAGTCGAACGATGCGGTGAAAGCGGGCGGCGTTGTCATAGACGAGACCGTAGCTGTGATGAAGGCCATCGCCGCTAAGGTAGCAGGCCAGGCAACCATCATCGAATCCCTGGGGAGAAGGTCGGACCAGGTGGGCCAGGTGGTGGGACTCATCAATGACATTGCCGACCAGACGAATCTCCTCGCCCTCAACGCAGCCATAGAGGCCGCACGGGCGGGGGAGCAGGGTCGGGGTTTTGCCGTGGTCGCAGACGAGGTGAGGAAACTCGCCGAAAGGACGACCGGGGCGACGAGGGAGATCGCGGTGACCATCGAGGCCATGCAGGAGGAAACCAAAGCTATCGTGGCGTCCATCGAAGAGAGTGTCAAAGAGGTGGAGATCGGGACGGAAAAAGCGAGCCGGTCAAAGAGCTTTCTTCTCGATGTTTCCCGCCAGATCGGCACGGTGGACGAGCAGATAAACCAGATAGCCGTGGCGGTCGAGCAGGAGAACGCGACAACCGGAGAGACGTCTCAAAGCATCCAGCAGATATCGCAGGTCATCAGCGATATCTCTCGGAAGGTCGCAGACGCCGCGCCTGCAGCGGCCCAGGTAGCCACGGTAGCCACGGCGCTGGAAAAAATGGTCAAACAATTCAAGGTGGGCTGAACAGGGTTTGGGCCAAAATTGGCCAGGGAGACGCAGTTTTCCTTTGCAGCGAATGTCCCTTCGCCCAGCGATGCAAGAAAACCGATTACCAATGATTGGCACCCGGAGTATGCAGGATCATCGATGGAGCTGCTCATCAACGGCATGATGAAACTCGGCGGCCGTCGGGAGAACCTGAGGGCCAAAGCGTTTGGTGAGGCCTCCATGATAGTTGACAGGACCCGCGGTGACAATTTCGTCTGCGTCGGTGAAGTCAACAGCCGCTTCATAGTAGAGTTCTTGAAGACCGATGGCATTCCCCTGGTCGCCTCCGACCTCGGCGGAGACGTCGGCCGGGTCATCCACTTTTTTTCGGACGATTTCGCGGTCTATTCCAGGAAGATGGGGAAAATCCGTCAGGATAAGATCGTCCTAGAGGAGAAAGGCTTCTGGAAACGCTCGACTAAAGAGGAAAAAGATGTTGCGGAGCCGGAAATCTGGCTCTAGACCCGTCGAGGGGTACGCGGCCGCATGCCGCGAAGGGCCCGATGGGAAGGATATTCAGGAGGAGGGGGCGGAAGTAGATAGTAAGGTGTATCTCAGAGCGGAACGTCATCCTCGTCCGCAGGTTCGTGCACGAATTCTTCTTCGGCGTGTTCGGCAGGGGGCCCATAGCCCCGTCTCTCATCAGGAGAGGAGCCGCCTCCGCCCAGCATTTTCATGCTTGTCGCCACTATCTCGTAGGCCTTTCTCTTGACCCCGTCCCGGCCTTCGTATTCCCGGCTCTGGATCCGCCCTTCCACGTAAACGAGCTTGCCCTTCTTCAGGTACTCGCCCGATATCTCGCCCAGCTTCCGCCACGCTACTATCCGATGCCACTCGGTCTGTTCTACCTTTGAACCGTCCTTGTTCTTCCTCGTCTCAGTCGTGGCGATTCGGAAAGTCGCAACCGGCGTTCCGTCCGCCGTGTAGCGCATTTCCGGGTCCGCGCCGAGCCTTCCGATAAGGATAACCTTGTTCACGTAGGACATCTTTCCCCTCCGTCCGGCTTCCAGGACCTCGCCCGATCCCGCGCCTTCCCGATGGTGCGGATTTACCGGTTAACAAATGCTATCCCATGGGAGGGAAAAAGTCAATTTGGGAAAGGGTCACCTGAGTATTCGGGGAATTCATGAAACGATACTTTGTTCGGAGAAAGGTTATATACTATGGAGGGAGGCGGCCATAGAACTACACGGAAACACGCAGGGCCTCAATCAGCTGCAGAAGAGGAGGCTCCTCAATCTGTACCGCAAGAAGATCGAAGCGGACACCGTTATTTCCTTTGACAGGGCCAGGAACATGATGGAGATCTCAAGAGAGATCTCGCGCCAGATCGGCCTCGTCGTCAACAGGAGGGGCGTCGTCGAATACGTGATCGTGGGGGACAGGGAGCGCATCCAAATACCGGCCCTTTCCTCGGAGCGGGTTGGCCGGGCCCGCTTTCGCGGCCTGAGGTTCATCCACACCCATTTAAGGGGGGAACTGCTGTCAAAGGAGGACTTGACCGACCTCGCCCTTCTCCAGCTCGACCTCGTCGCGTGCATCCTGGAAAGACCCGGAGAACCCGTCGAGCTCGTTCAGCTCGGCTACCTGATACCTTCGAACAAGAAAGGCCAGGTGTGGGACTTCATCGGCCCTTTGCCGGTGAATGAGCTGAGCCTCAATTTCACCGAATTCGTGACCTCCCTGGAGGCCGAGTTCTTGAGAGAGAGGGGCACCTACTACGTCACGAAGACCGAAGGGAGAGAAGAGTGCGTGCTTGTCGTCGTGGTGATGCCTGGCAAGGCGAAGGGCGTAGACGAGCGGATTGCCGAGCTCAAGGATCTCTCCTATTCCGCGGGCCTCTCCGTGCTGGACGTGATCGTGCAGCGGCCCAAGGAGTTGCACGCCAAGTTCCTCGTAGGAAAGGGCAAGATCGAAGAAATTGCCATGAGATCCACGCAGCTCGGCGCAGGCATGCTCATTTTTGACGAGGAGCTGACACCGAGCCAGCTCAACAGCATATCTTCCCTTACCGAGCTCAAAGTGATCGATCGGAACCAGCTGATCCTCGACATATTCGCGGAGAGGGCAAAGACAAGCGAGGCAAAGATACAAGTGGAGCTGGCCCAGCTCCGCTACATCCTGCCCCGCCTCGGAGAAAAAGAGACCGCCCTTTCGCGCCTGACGGGCGGCATCGGCGGAAGAGGGCCCGGAGAGACCAAGCTCGAGGTGAACAGGAGGAGGATCAAGGAGAAGATATCTTTCCTGGAGAAGAGGCTCGTCGAAGTGGGCAAGACGAGGGAGAGGAAGAGAGAGAAGCGGCGGGGGACGGGCATCCCGGTCGTCTCCATCATCGGCTACACGAACTCGGGCAAATCGACCCTTCTCAACCTGCTCACGAAGAGCACGGTCGAGGTCCAGGAGAGGTTCTTCAGCACGCTGGCACCCACGACGAGGCTCGTCAAGTACCCTGCCCGGAAGCAGATCGTCCTCACCGACACGGTCGGTTTTATCGAAGACCTCCCGGAAGTGCTTCTTCGGGCGTTCGTCGCCACTCTGGAGGAGCTGGAGGATGCAACGCTCCTCCTCCATCTGGTTGACCTGAGCTCGCCCGATTTCGAGGAAAGGATCGAGATTGTGAACGGCATGATCGAGAAGCTCGGGCTTTCGGAAAAAAAGCGGCTCCTCGTTTTCAACAAGGTGGATCGCGTCGACAGGAAGTTCGCGCAGTCGATCGAGCGCCGCTACGGCGCAATCTCGATTTCTTGCGTCACGGAAGAAGGCATCGGGACGCTTTCAGAGACCCTCGAGGCAATGGTGGGAGAGGCAGGCCCGGCCTGAGCAGAAAAGCCCCCGTCTTTTCAGGAGACGGGGGCTTAAGAGCGGTCAGGGTCTCCCCAACGAAAAGAAGTCCCTGATCTCCGTTGAGACGCCGGTGAAGTCGAGCTTGCCGAGCAGCCGTTCACGATCTATCCCCTTTGGCTCCCTGAAGAGGGCCGTTACTTCTACACAGCGCTCCTTGTCTGCGTCTTCGATCCAGGACGACACCCAGACGTCGCGCCCCTCGATCCGAAGAAACCTCCCTTGAGCCCTGTAGGAAGCGCCGCATGCCACCGGCTTGAGGAATTCCGTCTCCGTCTTTCTCGTCATGCAGATCTTCTTCGTCGCCATGAGAATGGCGTACCACATGATGACGTCAAGAATGCCGAAGAGCATTCCGCCGTGCACCACGTTCTCGTAGCCCTCGAACGCCCTGCCCACGGTTATGTCCGAGTAGACGACCCCTGAGGCGTAGTGCAGCTCAAGCTGGAGACCGTCCGGGCGGTCCTGACCCGTGAAAAATGATTTCCGATACACGGGCAAGCGGGTCATCGCCGTCGGTCCTGGAGGTACCTCATACCCAGCTGGCCGCACCCTCCCCCGACGTCGATGGCGCGGGAATCACGCACTATGGCCGTGAAGTGCCTGTTCAGAAGATACGACTGAAACTGCTTGACGTCTTCTTCGGCCGGGCTCTTGAAGTCTGCATAGGGCGATTCGTTATAGGGAATGAGATTGACCTTGCATTTCACCCCTTTGAGGAGTTCGGCGAGGAGTCTGGCGTCTTCAACGGAATCGTTTATCCCCTTGATCATGACGTACTCGAAGGTGACTCTCGTCCTTCCCATGTCGCCGAGGCTCTTCACATAGGCGATCACTTCATGGAGCGGATAGACCCGGTTGATAGGCATGAGCCTCGTGCGGACCTGTCCGCTGGCTGCGTTGAGGGAGATGGCGAGCTGCACCTTTCTCTGATCGATGAGGCGAAGACCGTCCACAAGGCCGACCGTGGAGACCGTGAGTCGCCTGCGGGAGATCTTGAGACCGAGGGGTTCTTCCATGATCTCAATGGCCTTCGTCACGTTGTCGACATTATCACAGGGCTCGCCCATACCCATGAGCACGATGTTGGTCAGCCGGCTATCGCCCATATGAGGCCTGACCGCCATTACCTGCCCTACGATCTCCGAGGCAGTGAGGTCCCTTATGAAGCCTACTTTGCCTGTCACGCAGAAGGCGCACGACATCTTGCACCCGATCTGCGTGGAAAGACAGAGGGTGCTCTTCCCATTCTCCGGCATAAGGACGCTCTCGACCACGTGGCCATCTTCGGTGGAGAGAAGGAACTTGATGGAGCCGTCCCTCGAGGCGACCTTCTCCTGGATGTTGGGCAGCCCGAAATGGAACATGTGTTTCAGCGTAACCATCAGACCCTTCGGCAGATTGGTCATCCGCTCAAAGTCCGGCACGCCCGCCTGGTAAACCCACTTGTATATCTGGTGCGCGCGATAATGCTTGAGCCCCAGGTTCTCAAGGAGGCCCTCAAGCTCCCGGAGGGTGATGTCGAAGAAGTTGGTCATATTGACGTAGGATACGGCCTTGCCCGTTGAACATAACTTACCAGAAAGAAGGCAGTTTGCAATTAATGGGGTTCAAATGCAGCTGAGTCCCGTCCAGTGGCGGTCCAATCCCTGCTTGCTGCCGGTTCAGCTCGCAATAAAAGAGGGATCGCTCCCCTCCCCTACCGACGTCCTTGGCGCTGGTCCCTCGTTCGCAAGTCTTGCCGTCGGTTCAGCACCCCCTCCGCGCAGCAAGCCTGTGCGTGCCTCCCCGCTCTGAGGGGATGGCTCCGCTGGCCATGCCAGTGGAGGGGGCGCGCGGCCCGCTCGTTGCGCGCACCTTGCCAACCTGCTACAATTAAGGGCCATGATAACCACACTCAGGCGCAGACTATCCGCTTTTCGACCTGCCCTCTCGTCGAATCCCGACAAGAAGGTATGCGCCTCGGTGTTGATACCCCTTGTCGAGGCGAGCGCCGGCGTCCACATCGTCCTTACCAGACGGACGAACACGGTGAAGTATCACAAGGGTGAAGTATCGTTCCCCGGGGGGGTGTACGAGGCGGACGACGGCGATACGCTGAAGACGGCCATGCGGGAGTGCTCCGAAGAGATCGGCGTGAGGCCTGAGGATGTGGAGATCGTGGGCCGTCTCGACGACATGAACACTTTCACCGGCTTCGTGATCACCCCCTACGTCGGCATAATCCCCTACCCCTATGCGTTCAGGCTCAATCCTGGGGAGGTGGCCTATCTCATCTATCTCCCCGTGGCCTTTCTGCTCGGATGCGAATTGCAGACCGAGACAATCGAGTTCCAGGGAGGGACGGTTGAAGCCCCGGCATTCTACTACGAAGGCGAGAGGATTTGGGGCGCCACGTGCAGAATACTCATGCAGCTAAGAAAGATCATGACCGATGAGACGGTTTAGCCTCAAGGCACTTATCCTTCTCGCCCTCGGCCACCTCACGGTCGATCTCTATCAGGGGGCCTTGCCGGCAATCCTGCCGTTTCTGAAGGAGAGCCTCGGCCTCACCTATACGTTGACGGGCGTCATCCTCATCGTCTCCAATTTTACCTCTTCCCTCCTCCAGCCCTTTTTCGGCCTCCTTTCGGACAAGAGGGAGAAGGGGATCCTGCTGCCCATCGGTGCGTTTGTGGCAGGGGCAGGCTACTCCATGCTCTCCCTGCCGTCTCACATGCTTCCTATCCTGGCCCTCGTGGTCGTGGGCGGCCTGGGGGTGTCCGCCTACCATCCGGAAGGCTTCAAGACCGCGGCGTTCTTTACGGGTGAAAGACCGGCTACGGGCATGTCCATTTTCTCAGTGGGAGGCAATCTCGGCTTTGCCCTCGGCCCCATCCTCGCCATGCTCGTCATAACCCGCCTCGGCTTCTCCTCCCTGCCCGTCTTTGTGGTCCCCTCCTTGGTCTTCACCTCAGCCATACTTATGGCGAGAAGGGTGATCGCCCTGCCCGGGGGCGGAACTCCTGCGAGACATGCCGCGGGACCGGCTGCCGGAAAGTCCTCCCATGCCTCCCTCGTTCTCATCATCTGCGTTGTCTTCATGCGGTCCTGGACCCAAATGGGCATCGTAAGCTATATTCCTTTCTACTTCATCAACTACCTGAAGGGCGATCCCGTCTTTGCGGCGAAGCTCGTCAGCACCCTCCTCCTGGGAGGAACCGTGGGCACCCTGGCCGGCGCGCCCATAGCCGACAGATGGGGCTATCTACCTTTAGTGAGGGGAAGCTCTCTCCTCTCCGCCCTCATATTCCCCGTGGTCTTCCTCGTGCAGGGGAATGGGGCCCTGCTCCTCGCGGTACTCTTCGCGCTCGGCATGGTCATTTCCTCGACCTTCTCGGTCACCATCGTGATGGCCCAAAAACTTCTCCCGAGAAACCTCGGCATAGCGTCCGGTCTGATGACGGGGTTCGCCATCGGCGCCGGGGGAATTGGGGTCACCCTTCTCGGGGTGGTGGCAGACCATTTCAGCGTATACACTGCGCTCAAATCGATCGCCGTCCTGCCTTTCGCGGCGTTCGCCTTGAGCATGATACTCCGGTATGCGCCCGAGAGGCAGGCAGCATGAGGCCCGTCATCAGCATAGTGGGAAGGCCCAATGTAGGCAAGTCGACGCTGTTCAACCGCATCATAGGCCGCAGGAAGGCCATCACTGAAGACACTCCGGGGGTAACGAGAGACCGAAACTACGGCGAGTTCGATTTCGGGGGGAAGTCGTTCCTTCTGGTCGATACGGGGGGGTTCGAGCCGGAAGGTGTAGAGAAGATCACCTCCCTCGTAAAGGAGCACATATACGCTGCCGTGGAAGAATCCTCGATGATCATATTCCTCCTGGACGCGAGAGATGGACTTCTTCCCGAGGACCGGGAGATATCGGCGATCCTTCGGCGGTACGGAAGACCCGTCTTCCACGTGGTCAACAAGGTGGACTCTCAAAAGAGGGAGGGGGAACTGGCCGACTTCTATGCCCTCGGCGCGGACAAGATCTACGCCGTCAGTGCCGCCCACGGGCTCGGCGTGGGGGACCTGCTCGACGACATCGCGCAGCTTTCGGAAGGGGAAGCGGAAGAGGAACGCGCCGAAGGGATCAAGATCGCAATCGTAGGCAGGCCGAATACGGGCAAATCATCGATCGTGAACAAGCTCGTCGGCTCGGACCGCATGATCGTGAGCGACGTGCCGGGAACCACGAGGGATGCCATCGACTCCGTCGTTCGCTACGGGGAGAAGACCTTCACCATCATCGATACCGCGGGCCTGAGGAGAAAAAGCCGGATTTCCCTCAAGGTCGAGGAGTATTCCGTGGCGAGCGCGCTGCGGAGCATCGAAAGGGCCGATGTGGTCAACCTGGTCATCGACGGCGGGGAGGGGATCGGCCATCAGGATGCCTCGATCGCCCACTTTGTGGTATCCGCGGGAAAAGGCATAGGGATCGTCATAAACAAGTGGGACCTCATGGACCAGAGCGTGAGCGAAGACAAATACAGGAGCATGGTGAAAGAGCGGCTGCCCCACGCGGATTTTGCCCCCGTGATCTTCACGTCGGCCCTCTCCGGAAAGAACGTGGAGCAGATCTTCGCAATCGACGCGCGCATACACGGACAGCTCTTGAAAAAGATACCGACGCCCAAGCTCAACAGGGCCTTCGAGGAGTTCACCCAGAGGGTATCGCCGCCTTCCCCCGAGGGCAAGCCGGTCAAGATATTCTACGTGAGCCAGCTTCATGCGGTGCCTCCCACATTCATCCTCTTCTTGAACTATCCCGACCGCGTCCCTGAGCATTACAAGAGACACCTGGAGAAGGCCCTGAGGGAGAAGTACGGCTTTCGCGGTGCGCCCATAAGACTCCTCTTCAGAAAGCGATAGACTCTTCGGCCCCTTCACGGCATTGGAAATTCACACGAAAAGGGGCGCCCGGCACCACGCTAGCCCTTTCCGTAGAGGAGGGACTCCGTGAGCCAGCCGAGGCGGTGAAAGACCGCGGACATATGCGAAGACCGCTCCATCTCCGCGGTCAGGTCACAGCCTGACAAGCGCGCATAGGCTCGCAAGAACATGGCCTTTTCCCTGCTGCCGACGGTCAGACGGCCCTGCCGCTCCATCTTGCTTACGAAGCGTCCGAGCCTCGAGAACATCGATTTCATGTCCTTGCGGTCCACCGTTTTTCTGCGAGCCCTGTCAAAATCGAGGAGCACGAGACCCCCTTCCGGCGTGACGAGAACGTTCCTCAGATGGAGATCAGGGTGGTAAACGCCTGACTGCTGAAGAAGCCACAAGATGCGCGCGAGCTTCATCGCGACCCTCATCCTTTGCTTCTCTCCCGTGCATTGCTTGAGGTACTCGAGGAGGTTGACAGTGTTCTCCTGAAGGATGGTGACCAGGTAGAGCCGCTTCGCTACGATGAGCCTCTCCACCACGGCACAGAATGGCGCTGCAACGGGAAATCCTTGTTCCCGGAGGTACGCCGTGATCTCCGCCTCATAGAGCACCCGCCCCCGGTTGAGGAAGAGATCTCGTGTGAGCGCCCTGAAAAAGCCGCCGTGGAGATACTTGCGGACCACGAGCCTCGAGCCGCATGCTTCGACGATCTTTACCCCTCCCCTTCCCTTGCCTTCCATCACAACGCCAGAGGAAAAGGCCTTGAGGAAAGAGGCCGGCTCGAAAAGGGACGAATAGGAGAAGAGGGTGAACCTGCCGGTGCGTGTTTCGGGAGCGGCCATTGTGAGGTACATTCTACCCAATCTGAGAGGGTTTTTCTATCTGCTGAAGAGGAGAATTCTCCGAAGGAGAGCCGACGGCGCTCACGGTGGGCCGGCTGACAGGCGCGCTTTGGGCCCAGTCTGACTAGGAAAGCAGGGACCGGGCAAGGCTTCCCGCTGCATCGAGCATCTTTTTGCTGACCGCGCCCTTCTCCTCACATCCCAGCGCCTCGACATGACCCGCGTATTCCATGCCCAACCCTTCGAAGGTCCTTTTGAAGATCTCGCGCACCGGGCCGCACGTCCCTTTGTCATTGTCGGCGCAGCAGACGAGGGAGACCGCCTTCTTGCCCGACACCCGCGAATTCATCTCCTTGTCAAGAAAGGCTATGGAGCGGTCCATGGCAAGCTTCAATTGCGCTGACGGGGACCACCAGTAGATAGGGGTGGCGTAGACGACGACGTCCGACTCCATGATGTGCGTACGAATATCCCCCATGTCGTCATTGATCCGGCACAGCCCGGTTTCGGCGCAGGAGAGGCAGCCCTGGCAGGGTCTTATGTTCATGTCGTTCAGATGGAAGAGCCTCACCTCATTGCCTTTCTTCTTCATTGCGCCGACGAACGCATCGACCAATTGTCGGGTGTTGCCGTCTTTCCGAGGACTCCCGAAGAGGACAACGGTCTTCATGCCATTCTCTCCTTTCTCATGTATGAGTTGAACTATAGCGTTCCTTCAGAATTCATTCCCGCTGACCGGACCGGCTCCGATGGCTTTTCCTTCGTGACGCAAGGTATGCTCCGCTTTAAGGAAATATTCACGCCGGGGCAAGCGGTTACTTTATTCTGCGGATCGCTCGTATTATACGGGCTCCCTTCAGGCACGGTCAATAGGCGCCCATGCCAAAGGAGAGACGGGGCAAGGGCATTTGGAAATGCGCTCGGGACGGCGGGCGGGAAGGAGACGGGCACTCAAAGAAAAGAGGGGCATACGCAAGCGCGCAGCCCCCTCTTGGTTGACGTATGCAGTGTGCCTAGAGTCTGTTCTTCACGATCTCGTCCACCACCGAAGGATCGGCGAGGGTCGTCGTATCGCCAAGCTGATCGATCTCTCCGGAGGCGACCTTCCTCAGGATCCTTCTCATGATCTTACCCGACCTCGTCTTGGGGAGACCCGGGACGAACTGGAGTTTCCCGGGCGAGGCGATGGGGCCGATCTCTTTTCTCACGTGCGCCACCAGCTGTTTCTTCAGGTCGTCGCTCCCGGTCTGGCCCACCTTGAGGATAACATAAGCGTAGAGGTCCTCGCCCTTCACGTCATGGGGGAAGCCGACGACAGCGGCCTCAGCCACTGCAGGGTGGGACACGAGGGCGCTCTCGACCTCGGCTGTTCCGAGCCTGTGGCCCGAGACATTGACCACGTCATCGACGCGGCCGAGGAGCCAGAAGTACCCGTCTTCATCACGCCGTGCGCCGTCCCCGGAGAAATAGAAGCCCGGCTGCTGGACAAAATAGGTCGTGTAGAACCGCTCCGGGATCATTATATACGCCTCTCATCATGCCCGGCCATGACCTTCTGATGCAGAGCTCGCCGCCTTCGTTCACGCCTGCCTCGACGGCACGCTCAGCGCCCGAGCTTCTCGGCTTCAAGACTACGGCGTCGACGCCGAAGAACGGGAGGGTCGCGGCGCCGGGCTTCGTGGGCCAGGCACCCGGCAGGGGTGTGATGAGGATGCCGCCCGTCTCTGTCTGCCACCACGTATCGACGATCGGGCATTTCTCTCTTCCGATGTTCTTGTGGTACCACATCCATGCCTCGGGGTTGATGGGCTCACCGACAGAGCCAAGGAGCCGAAGTGAGGAAAGGTCCCTCTTGGCCGGCCACTGCTCCCCTTCCCTGGCTATAGCCCTGATGGCGGTCGGCGCGGTGTAGAAGATGCTGACCTTGAACTTCTCTATTATCTGCCAGAACCGATCGGGCTGAGGATAGGTGGGGACAGATTCGAAGACGATGGAGGTGGCGCCGTTCGTGAGAGGGCCGTAAACGATGTACGAATGACCCGTTACCCAGCCGATGTCAGCGGTGCAGAAGAAGACGTCTTTGTCCTTGTAGTCGAAGATGTACTTGAAGCTACTGTAAACGAAGACCATGTAGCCGCCCACCGTGTGGAGGACGCCCTTGGGTTTTCCCGTGGAGCCGGAGGTATAGAGGATGAAGAGAGGATCTTCGGCGTCCATCGGCTCGGCGGGGCAGGTATCCTCGATTCCCGGGGCCGCCATGTCATCGCCCCAGAAGGTGTCTCTCCCTGCCTTCATCGCCACATCGAGACCATCCAATCTCTTGACCACGATCACGCTCTTGACCTTGTGGCCCTCTTTCTCACAGAGATCGCAGGCCGAATCAGCGCTCGCCTTGGAGCTCACATGCTTGCCGGAGCGCCAGTATCCGTTCGCCGTGACAAGGACGTCAGCCCCTGCGGCCAGGATCCTGTCCCTCAATGCTTCCGCGGAGAAGCCCCCGAACACGATGGTATGGATAGCTCCGATCCGGGCGCACGCGAGCATGGCGATGGGCAGCTCGGAGATCATGGGCAGATAGATGGCGACCCTGTCGCCTTTCTTCACGCCCTTCTTCTTGAGCACATTGGCGAACCGGGAGACCTGCTTGAGCAGCTCCTTGTAGGTGAACTTTCTTGACGTCGTCCTCGGGCTCACCCTGGAACAGGATGGCCACCTTGTCGCCCTTTCCCTTTTCGATCTGGTAGTCGAGGCAATTGTAGGAGATATTCGTCTTGCCGCCGACAAACCACTTGATGTCGGCCTTGGCGAAATTCTCCTGGTTCACCGTGTCCCATTTCTTGAACCAATGGAGGTCGTTGGCAACGCCCCCCCAGAACTTCTCAGGATTCTCGATGGACTCTTTCCACATCTTCTCGTACTGTTCCCTGCTCTTAACGTACGCCTGATCCACAAATTCTTTTGAAGGTGGAAACTTCCGCGTTTCCTCCATCATGCTGCTGATGGTAGATTTGTCGTCCGCCATGTGAAGCCTCCTCTATTCGTATAATAACTAATCGTTGCCAGGACAGCGGGCCCGAGCTTCTCGGATTCCGGCGGAGCATCCCCGGCCTTTTTTTGGGAGCAGATTGTGTAACGTTGTCACAATCAGGAAGAGCCGAAGGGGCGCATCTCCACTGGAGAGCCACTAATAGTTTTATGCGAACGCTCGCAATTTGTCAACAAAATATTGTGCATATTATCACAAACAGAGACGCGAGGGCTCCCCAGAGCCCCGAGCCTTGTACTGAAACCCAGGGTCAGTCCCCGAAGAGAGCCTCGGGTCCAAGGGGCGGAACGGATGGGGGTTCCGGATGGACTTGCCCTGTCGAGAAGCCCGAAATCTATTGACATTGCGGGCATGACCGGTTAAACTGAGAAGCTTCTGATAGCTTCGTCAATTGCGAAAGACCGCCCTGACCGAGGGGCTTATCGATAATGAGGAGTCAACATGGCAAGGATCTGCGAGATATGCGGCAAGGGAAAGCAAATCGGCTATAACGTCAGCCACGCGCACAACCGGACGAAAAGGCAGTGGCTCCCCAATCTTCAAAGCATCAGGATCATGAAGGACGGTACTGCGAAACGAGTGCGTGTGTGCACGAAGTGCATCAAGAAGGGACGCATCCTGAAAGCGGTTTAGTTGCTGCTCCTCAGCCTCTCCACCGACTTGACCCCCCGCACCTTTAGCACGGATTTCATGATTTTCTGCAGTTGGGCTGCGCTCTGAAGCTCCACCTCAAAAACGGTGACGGCCGACCTGTCAGGGTAAGCGAATGCCTGGGCTTGGACGATGTTCGCTTTGCCCGACGAGATGACCGAGCTGATGTCGGAGAGTAGGCCTTTCTTGTCGTCTCCGGAGATGCGGAGCTTCACCGCATAGGTATACTCCTTGTCCAACTCCCACGAAACCTCCACCTTTCTCTGATCGTCATAGGCCAGTACGTTGGGGCAGTCCTCCAGATGGACCGTCAGCCCCCTCCCTCTGGTAATGAATCCGAGGATCTTGTCTCCAGGTATGGGGTTGCAGCACTTGGCGAACTTGACCACCAGGCCGTCGATGCCCTTGATCTTGATCGCGTCATCCTTGCTCTTCCGTATGGAGCTCAAGATCTTCTGGAGCCTTCCCACTTTGGGCGCTTCCGGTATCTTTTTGCCCAGGACCTGAAGGGGGGTATAGAGCCCATACCCAACGGCAGCAAAGAGGTCATCTTCGGCCTCGAAGGAGAAGTCCTTGGCAAGGGCCTGGATTTCACCCGACTTCAGCATCTGGGACAGGCTGAAGTCATGCTTCGTCAATTCCTTTTCCATGAGGGACCTCCCGAGCTCTATGCTCCTGCCCCTCTGCTCCTCCTTTATCCACTGGCGGATCTTCGTCTTCGCCTTGGAGGTGACGACGAATTTCAACCAGTCCTTGCTCGGTTTGTGGGTGGGATTCGTGAGGATCTCTACCGTATCGCCGCTCTTGAGGAGGGTCCTCAGAGGCATCAGCTTCCCGTTCACCTTAGCCCCTACGCACTTGTGGCCCAGTTCCGAGTGGATAGCATAGGCGAAATCCACAGGGGTGGCCTCTCTCGGCAGTTCCTTCACGTCCCCCCGGGGGGTGAAGACGTAGATTTCATCGGGGAATAGATCGATCTTGAAGCTCTCCAGGAACTCCTTGTTGTCTTTCAGCTCCTCCTGCCGCTCAATGATGCGCCTGAGCCAGGCGAACATCTTGTCCTCCCTGGCGTCAAAAACCTTTCCTTCTTTGTATTTCCAGTGCGCCGCTATGCCCTCTTCGGCAAGCTTGTGCATCTCGTGCGTCCTGATCTGTATCTCGATCTTCTCCCCATAGGGGCCTATCACCGCGGTATGGAGGGACTGGTACATGTTCGCCTTGGGCAGTGCGATGTAGTCCTTGAACTTGCCGGGAATCGGTTTGAAGAGGTCATGTATGTAACCGAGGACCTCGTAGCATTCCCTTACCGAGCCTACGAGCACCCTGAAGGCGGTGATGTCATATATCTGGTCGATGTTGAGCTTGTCCTGGATCATTTTCCTGTAGATGCTGTAAAGCCTCTTTGCCCTGCCCGACACCTCGCACTTCACGGACAACTGCTCCAGCCGGCTCTTGATGAGATCCTTGACTTCCGCGATATAGGCGTCCCGCTCTCTCTTCTTCCGGGCGATATTCTCGCTTATCACCTTGTATTCCACGGGCTTCAGGTACTTGAAGGTGAGGTCCTCGAGCTCGCCCCTGAGCCATTCGATGCCAAGGCGGTGGGCTAGAGGCGCGTAAATGTCGAGGGTCTCTCTCGAGATCTCGGCCTGCTTCTCCGGCGGCAGGAAATTGAGGGTCTTCATGTTGTGGTAGCGATCGGCCAGCTTGATCAGAATGACGCGGATATCTTTGCTCATTGCCAGGATCATCTTCCTCAGATTCTCCGCCTGCCTGTCTTCGGACGCGGACATCTTGATCCTGCTTATCTTCGTGACTCCGTCGACCAGCTCCGCGACTTCCGTTCCGAAGTACTCTTCCAGCTCTTCCTTGGTGAGGTAGGAGTCTTCAAGCGTGTCATGGAGGAGACCCGAGACGACGCCTTGGACATCCAGGTTCATCTTCGTGAGGATATACGCCACTTCGAGGGGGTGGATCAGATAAGGCTCACCGGAGAGTCGCACCGTGCCTTTGTGGGCCTTCGCGGAGAGCACGTAGGCACGCTCCAGCATGTCCACATCGGCCTGCGGATTGTACTTGAGCATCTCTTCTACAATGTCGTTGAACCTGATCATTATTGCCGTTCAAAAGATAGTATACTATAAAAGACGGAGACGAAGTAGGTTCCGAACGCAGCGTCAGGCTCGAGAAGGAGGCCATTATGGCAATGATGGACGATTTCATGAAGAAGACCGGGGACGGCCTGAAGACGCTCAAAGAGACGGCGGAAGGAATCGCCATGAATGTGGAAAGGCAGGCCAGGATAGCGGCGAAGAAAGATGGACATCATAAGGATCCAGAGGAGAATCCAGAAGACGTATGGCGAGATCGGGGAGCACGTGTATCGAGAGTATGCCGCAGAACGGCCGGTTGTCGTGGAATTCCCCCACCTCAAGGAGAGGCTCGATGCCGTTTCTCAGATGAAAGCCGAGATAGTGCGCATCGAACAAGAGATCGCGATAATACGGGACGTGCAGGCGCCGGTCCGGGAAGAGCCACCGGAACAAGGGGAGAGAAGGGTGTGACGCCTCCTCTTTGTCGTTTCCCCGAAGCGCTCACCTCACCTGACCCGGCCTCGTCCCGAATTGAGGAGACTCGCTGCGGCTCTTCCCAGAATAGAAGGAGGTTGTGAATGCTCGGCTCGTTCAAGGACAGACAACTTTACGTGGAAGTGAGGCCCCAGTGCCCGAAGTGCAAGAAGGAGTTCATGCTGGATCTCAAGAAATTCCTGCCCGGCAAGTCACACAGCTGCTATGCATGCGGGACGGTCGCGCACTTCGACGATTCCCTGGCGGAGAAGGTGCAAAAGCAGATACACGACCTGGAAGTCTCGATACGCGAGATATACGAGAGCTTCTCGTCGCGCAAAGGGGATTGACCTGTCTTTTCCCGCACCCGGTCGCCGGCCTGCCCCGATGAGGTAGACTCGCTAAAGGGGCGCCTCGCTTAGCTCGTTCCCTCAAAACTGCGGGGTAGTCGTTGCTCTGTTGTACGAAATCCCGCCAGTGTCATGTCAAGCCTGTAATGTCGCGCACGTTCAGAGATTCAAGGAACGTACGAGAATTTTCCCCCCTACCGGCAGGCGGTCCCGTCCTTACCTCCTCGTGACTTGCCTCGCAAAGAGAAAAGCATCGCTCCTCATTCCGTCCCTCACTCCCCCCATCCCCCACACTGCCGCAAGGCCCAGGCGGAGATGTCTGGGCCTTTGTTGGCAAGAAATCGGACGTTTGGCGGCTGCCTTGTTGCTGTGCGTACTTTCCATTGCTTTTTCATCACCGGGTCGGCCGGCTGATGGGCTCAGGCGGCCCCACGAGCGAAGCGAGGCTAAAGGGGGGAGGCTCCGCAGGCTTATGCCTGTGGAGGGGGCGCTGAGCCCCAATAATAGCCTGGACGGTCCGCCTGGAGGGATCGTGAGGTGTGGATGCCATCTGAACCGCGCCGGCCGAAGGCTGTACTTGCGTACGCCTGAGGTCGCGCGGTGAAGAGGGCGCCACAGATCGCGATCCCCTCAGGCGGACCAGCTACAGGTATTTTTCGGCCAGTACCTCCGCGATCTGCACCGCGTTCAGGGCCGCGCCTTTCCTGATGTTGTCGGATACGATCCACATGTTGAGACCGTGGGCAATCGATTCGTCCCTCCGTATCCTCCCGACGAAGGTTTCATCCCTGCCCGCCGCGTAGATCGCGAGAGGATAGACGGCCTTGCCGGGATCATCTGCCACCACCACCCCCGGGGCCTTGGAGAGAATGCTCCTGGCCTCGTCCGGGGACAGGTCTCTTTCGAATTCGACGTTGACCGATTCGGAGTGGCCGTAGAAGACGGGCACCCTCACCGTGGTCGCCGTTACCGAGATGGTATCGTCCTCCATGATCTTCCTCGTCTCGTTCACCATCTTCATCTCCTCCTTCGTGTACCCGTTCTCGAGGAAGACGTCGATGTGGGGCAGGCAGTTGAAGGCGATCTGATGGGGATAGACCTTGTGGACGATCTCCCTGTTCCCATAGATGGCAGTCACCTGGCCCTCGAGCTCGGCAATGGCCTTCTTGCCCGTTCCCGACACCGCCTGATAGGTGGAGACCACTATTCTCTTGATGCGGGCCGCGTCATGGAGCGGCTTGAGGGCCACCACCATCTGGATGGTCGAGCAATTGGGATTGGCGATAATCCCCCTCTTCTTGTAGTCCTTGACCGCGTGAGCGTTTACCTCGGGCACGACGAGCGGCACGTCGGGCTCCATGCGAAAGGCACTCGTATTGTCGATGACGACGCATCCGCTCTGCGCGGCGATGGGCGCGAACTTCTGGCTCACGGCACCGCCAGGTGAAAAGAGCCCTATGTCCACCCCTTTGAAGGAGTCCTCTTTCAGCACGTCGACCCCCACGTCGTGCCCCTTGAAACCGAGGCTCAGGCCGAAGCTCCTCTCGGACGCGAGGAGCTTCAGGCTCCCCACCGGGAATTTGCGCTGCTCGAGGATTTCGATCATTTCGTTCCCGACGGCCCCGGTCGCGCCGACAACGGCTACGTTGAATAACTTCATGTTCTTTCTCCCAGTACTTTTCTCAGATGATTGATCAATCCCCCTTCGCGGATCAGCTCCAGCATGAAAGGAGGAATTGGCTTTGCTTTGACTTCCCTGCCCCCGGCTTTGATAAGGCCCGAAGAGAGATCCGTCTCCACGATCTCCCCTTCCTGGACGAGGTCGTACACGTCGGCCTCGAGGAGCGCAAGTCCCTTGTTGAATGCGTTCCTATAGAATATCCGGGCGAAGCTCTTCGCTATGACCACGGATATGCCAAGGGCCGTTATGGCCAAGGGGGCGTGCTCCCTCGAGGAGCCGCACCCGAAGTTGGTGCCTCCGACGATAATGTCCCCCTTCTGTGCCTTTGCGGCAAAGTCGGGCACCAGGGGCTCCATGCAGTGCTGCCCGAGGGCCGCGGGGTCTGTGAGGGCCAGATAGCGGGCAGGGATGATGATATCCGTATCGATGTTGTCGCCGAACTTCCAGACTCTCCCTCTTGCCATCAGAGCACCTCCGCGGGAAGGGCGATCTCCCCTTTTATTGCGCTCGCGGCCGCGACAGCTGCGCCGGCGAGGTAGACCTCACTTTCAGGGTGCCCCATTCTTCCCACGAAATTCCTGTTCGTGGTCGACACGGCCCGCTCGCCCCGCGCGAGCACGCCCATATGGCCGCCAAGACAGGGGCCGCACGTGGGGGGCGAGATGATGCAGCCTGCGTCGAGGTAGGTCTCGAAATAGCCCCGCGTCAGAGCCGTATGGTAGATGTCCGGCGTGGCGGGGATGATGATGCACCTCACGCCCTTGGCAACCTTCTTCCCCCGGAGGACCTCCGCGGCCATCTCCAGGTCCTCGAGCCTGCCGTTCGTGCACGACCCGATCACGGCCTGGTCAATGGCGACGCCTTTCACTTCCTCCACCGCCTTCACGTTGGAAGGGAGAAAGGGGAGGGCCACTTGGGGCCCGAGGTCGCTCACGTCGATCTCGATAACCTTCCGGTAATGGGCGTCCGGATCGCTCTCAAAGACCTTGTGCGGCCTCTTTCCACGGCCCGCGATGTAGTCGAGCGTTCTAGCGTCCACCTTGAATATGCCGTTCTTTGCTCCCGCCTCAATGGCCATGTTCGCGATGGAGAACCTCGAGTCCATGGAGAGCGCCTCTATGGCGTCCCCCGCGAACTCCATCGCCTCGTAGCGAGCCCCTTCCACGCCTATCAGCCCGATGATATGAAGGATCAGGTCCTTTCCCGTGACCCAACGGCGCCATTTCCCGGTGCAGACGAACTTGATGCTCTCCGGCACCTTGAACCAGAGGGACCCCATGATCATGCCATAGGTGAGGTCCGTGCTGCCCACGCCGGTCGAGAAGGCCCCCAAGGCCCCGTACGTGCACGTGTGGCTGTCCGCCCCTATCACCAGGTCTCCGGGCACCACCAGACCTTGCTCCGGCAGAAGGGCGTGCTCGATGCCGCAGGCGCCGCCCTCGTAGAAGTTCGTGATGCCGTACTTCGCCGCAAAGGCCCGTATGGTCTTGCAGTTCTCGGCAGAGAGGATGTCCTTGTTCGGAGTAAAATGGTCGAGGACAAGGACCACCCGTTCGGGATCGAATACGGCCTTGGCACCCGCCTTTTCGAATTCCTCCAGGGAGAGAGGGGCGGTGATGTCGTTGGCCAGAGTGAGATCCAGCCTCGCCTCGATGATCTCTCCCGGCTCGACGCGCTCCTTCCCCGCGTGCGCAGCCAGTATCTTTTCCGTCATGGTCATGCCCATTCTGCACCCCCTTTTGCCTTCCGCCGCCTCACAAAATCCAGCTTGTTGAGGGCATTTATATACGCCTTTCCCGACGCGACGATGACATCCGTGTCGGCGCCTTTCCCGATCACGGTCGACCCGCCTTCCTCGAGCTTCACGAAGACCTCGCCCTGCGCGTCGGTTCCGCCGGTGATGGCGTTCACATAGAACTTGACGAATTTGCTCTTCGTCTTGATGATCTTCTGAATGGCCTTCAGCGTCGCGTCCACCGGTCCATCTCCGAAACATGCCTCCTGAAAGGCATGACCGTCGATCTCGATCTTCACGGTCGCAGTCGGAATTGCCATGTTTCCGCAGACGACGCTCAAGTAAGCCATCCTGTACTTCTCCGGCACGCGAACTACCTCGTCCATGATGATCATCTCTATGTCCTCATCGTAGACGTCCTTCTTCATGTCGGCCAGGGTCTTGAACCTCTTGAAGGCAAGATTCAGCTCCTTGTCGTCGAGGGTGTAGCCGAGATTGTCTATCCTCTCCCGGAAGGCGTGCCTGCCTGAATGCTTTCCCAGGATGAGAGAGCTTTTCGGAATGCCCACCGACTCCGGGGTCATGATCTCGTAAGTCGCCTTGGCCTTGAGCAGCCCGTCCTGATGAATGCCGGACTCATGGGCAAAGGCGTTCGTTCCGACTATCGCCTTGTTCGGCTGAACAGGCGCCCCGGTCACCGACGTGATGAGCCTGCTCGTGGGGTATATCTTCTCGGTCACGACCCTCGTGTCAGCCTGGAAGACGTCCTTTCGCGTCCTCAAGATCATCACTATCTCTTCAAGGGCCGCGTTGCCCGATCGTTCGCCGATGCCGTTGATGGTGCATTCCACCTGTCTGGCCCCGGCCCTCACGGCCGCGATGGAATTGGCAACGGCGAGGCCCAGGTCGTTGTGGCAGTGGACGCTCACGATCGTCCGCGAGATGTTCGGAACATGCTCCAGAATGTAGCGGATGAGCTTGCCGAATTCATCCGGCACCGCATAGCCCACCGTATCCGGGACGTTGATGGTGGTCGCGCCGGCCTCGATGGCGGCCGCCAGGACCGCACAGAGGTAATCCCGATCGCTTCTCGTCGCGTCCATGGCGGAAAACTCCACGTTGGACGTATAGCCGACTGCCCTCTTCACCGACTCTTCGGCGATTTTCAGCACCTCGTCGCGGCTCTTGCGGAGCTGATACTTCAGGTGTATGTCCGAAGTGGAGATGAACGTATGGATGCGGGGTTTTACCGCACCCTTCACGGCCTCCCAGGCCCTATCGATGTCAGCGAAGTTCGCCCTCGCGAGGCCGGCTACCTCACTTCCCTTCACCGCTTCGGCGATCTGCTTCACCGATTCGAAGTCCCCATCCGAGGCGATGGGAAAGCCCGCCTCGATGATATCGACCCCCAGGATCTCGAGCTGTTTCGCGACCCGAAGCTTCTCCTGCGAGTTCATCGTGTTCCCCGGGGACTGCTCGCCGTCCCGCAAAGTGGTGTCGAATATCAATACCCTTTCTTTCATCTCACGCCCTCGCTTTGCTCAAGGCCAGATCGATGAACTTTTCTTCATCCTCTATCTGTGCCTCTATGGAAAGATAAAAAAGGCTGTCGCTTACGTCCATACGATCCATCTTTATGGCATCCTTTTCCGTGGTCACCAGCAGGTCCACGTCGGCGTATGACTCCATTCGCCTCAGGTCCGATTCTTCGTATTGATAGTGGTCGGGGAATTCCACGGTCCTCACCACGTCCGCCCCGATCTCCTTAAGGAGCGCAAAAAAAGAGCCGTTGTCCCCGAGACCCGAGAAAGCGAGGACCTTCTTGCCGCTCACATACCGGTAATCGGTCATTGCCCCCCTCTTCAGGTTGTAGAGGTGGAGGGGCCGGTATCGGACGCGGAAAGCGGGAGTCCCGGGCGCGAGGCCGCGCATCCGGTCCCCTGGATCCCCCTTGCTGATCAACACTATGTCGGCCCTCTTCGCCATCGTGAGAGGCTCCCGCAGGAAACCGAGGGGAAAGAGGCGCATGGACTCGGGCCTCTCCTGACTATTCAGCACGAGCACCTCCACCTTCTTCTCCACATCCCGTACCTGGTATCCGTCATCGAAAACCGCTATGTCTATGCCGAACTCCTGAACAGCCTTTCTGATCCCGTCGCCCCTTCGCTTCCCCACCACCACCGGGAAGCTTCGTCCTCCTCGCGAGCATCGTCGCTTCGTCGCCGGCCTCTCTTGCACTATCCCTCTCGGGGTCCACGGCAAAGGTACCCCCCCTCTTCTTCTTGTATCCCCTCATGATGATTGCCGGCTTGTAACCCCTTCGTTTCAGTTCTTCCGAAAGCATCGCGACCACTGTGGTCTTGCCCGTTCCCCCGAGCGATATGTTCCCCACGCTTATGACGGGGATTGCCGGCTGCTCGGTCCTCATCAGCCCGTTCCGGTAGAGGCCCTCTCGAATCTTAAGCGCGGCCCCGTAAAGGGCGGCCAGGACCCACAGGGCGGGAAAAAGAAGCCCTCTCAATAGAGGGGCCTCCCCGTTCCATACCCTGACCATGATCCTTCGCATAATGACCAATTGTCCGTTGTCCGGCAACCACTGGTGATCGATCGGCCGCTTAAGAGTGGTAGAATCGCTCACTCAAGGCACAGGCTGGAGGTCGGAAAGGACCCAAAAGGCCCACACCCGGTGGCGGCCAGGTACGTGAGCGTCCGAGAGCAGGGACAACGCGAAAGCCGCACAACTGATAGCTCAACTGCATCAATGTATCGCAAAAAATGGCCGATGTCAAAGCGAAAGAGGGCGCCCGACAGGTTTTCGGGCGCCCTCTTCTCTTCTTTCGCGGGCGGGCTAAAACGTTCCTTGCGCGGTTTAAGAGCTTATCTTGGTCTCTCCTATCCTCATGCCGTAGAAGGACCGGTAGATGAAGACAAGGGCGACGATGAAGAAAACAATGGCGATCGAAGTCTTCAAAGTCTGGGACTGCATGGTGACCGCGATCTCCGTGGCAAGCAGCCCGAAGAGCGTCGTGAACTTGATCACCGGGTTCATGGAGACCGATGAGGTATCCTTGAAGGGGTCGCCAACCGTGTCGCCGACGACGGTCGCCTCGTGGAGGGGCGTATTCTTCTCCTTCAGATCGACCTCTACGATTTTCTTCGCGTTGTCCCACGCACCGCCGGCGTTCGCCATGAAGATGGCCTGGAAAAGGCCGAAGAAGGCGATGGCGATGAGGTATCCGATGAAGAAGTAGGGGTTGAAGAAGGCAAGGGAGAGGGCCAAAAAGAAAACTACTATGAAGATGTTGATCATGCCCTTCTGGGCGTACTGGGTGCAGATCTTCACCACTTCCTTGCTGTCCTTGATGGAAGCGGTTTGCTGTCGAGCTTGATGTTTTCCTTGATATAGACTACCGCCCTGTACGCGCCGGTGACGACTGCCTGAGTGGCAGCGCCCGTGAACCAGTATATGACGGCCCCGCCCATGAGCAGGCCGAGGATGATCTCAGGCTGGATGAGCGAGAGCTTCGCCACGACACCGTGAAACATCTTGTCGAGGAGGATGACGATGCTGAAGACCATGGTCGTGGCACCGACGACCGCGGTGCCGATGAGCACCGGCTTAGCCGTGGCCTTGAAGGTGTTGCCCGCGCCGTCCGCCTCTTCGAGGTAGTCCTTGCCGTTCTCGAAATCAGGGTCGAACCCGAACTGCTTCTTTATCTCGGCCTTCACGTTGGGAACGCTCTCTATCTGGGAAAGCTCGTACACGGACTGGGCGTTGTCGGAGACAGGGCCGAAGCTGTCGACCGCGATGGTCACCGGGCCCATGCCGAGGAAGCCGAAGGCCACGAGACCGAAGGCAAAGACGGGCGCGGCAAAAGCATACTCGGCGGGCATCAGGGCTATGATCGCCGCGTTCGTGGAGACGAGGTAGGCGATGAACATGAGCACGAGGATGGTGAGGCCCTCCCAGAAGGCGGAGAAGTTGCCGGCCACGAAGCCGGAGAGGATGTCGAGCGATGCCCCTCCCTGACGGGCCGATGCGACGACCTCCTTGACGTGGCGCGAATGCGTGCTCGTGAATACCTTGGTGAACTCAGGGATGAGCGCACCCGCAACCGTACCGCAACTGATGATGATGGCAAGCGCCCACCAGAGGGATGCATACTTCGGATCGGGTAGCGAGCCGAGGAGCAGATAGCTCGCAATGAAGGTCACGATGATCGAGATTGCGGAGGTGATCCAGACCAGGTTGGTGAGGGGCTGCTCGAAGCTGAATTTCTTCTTGTCGGCGAACACGGCATTCGTGATGCCGGAGTTTATGAAATAGGAGACAGCGGAGGTGAGGATCATGAGGATGCGCATGGCGAAGATCCAGATGACGAGGGTCCCGCCCATAACTGGGTTGCCCGCGAGGGCAAAAGCCAGGAAGGTGATGAGAGCGACGCCCGTCACTCCGTACGTTTCGAAGCCGTCCGCCGTCGGACCGACGCTGTCGCCCGCGTTGTCACCGGTACAGTCGGCGATAACGCCGGGGTTCTTCGGGTCGTCTTCAGGAAGATGGAAGACGATCTTCATGAGGTCGGAGCCGATGTCCGCGATCTTGGTGAAGATGCCGCCGCAGATCCTCAGGGCGCTTGCGCCGAGAGATTCACCTATGGCAAAGCCGATGAAGCAAGGGCCCGCGAGCTCCTTGAGGAAGACCAGGATACAGATCATGAAGAACAACTCGACGCTCACGAGGAGAAGGCCGACGCTCATGCCCGACCTGAGGGGGATAGTGACTACCTCAATCGGTCTGCCCTTGAGGGAGGCGAAGGCCGTCCGCGAATTGGCGCGCGTGTTGATCCTCATGCCGAACCACGCCACGCCGTAGGAGCCCAGGATTCCAACGACCGAACAGAGAAGAATTATGACGATGCTGGAGAAGGGCGCGTGCTGCAGCCCTCCGAAGTAGTAGGTCATACAGATGGCGATGAGAATCCAGAGGACAACAAGGAATTTGCCCTGCTGAGCCAGGTAGGATTTACAGGTCTCCCAGATGATGTCGGACACGTTGAGCATCGACTTGTGCGCCGGCAGGTTCTTCGTCTGGTTCGACTGGATAAGGCTGAAGAACAGCCCTAGGATACATACGAGAAGACCGAAATACATGATGTGGATGCCGTTCAACGCACTGCCGAGCACGTTGAAGCTGATGTTGCTGAGATCGGGCAGCACGATGTCCGCTTCACCCGCGAGGACAGGCGTGGCAGCCACGACCAGCAGGAAACCGAGCACGGATAGAGCGGTCAGCACTTTGGATTTCTTAAAAGACCCCATTTCCAACCTCCTTACCTAAAATTTTTTCTCCGGAACTTCATCCTTTCATGATAGGTGAAAACCCGCCGGAACCAGGTTCGGCGATAATAAAAAAATTCACATGCGGAATACATTAACTAGGCCGACTGCGATCTGTCAATCCTTTTCTCTTGTCGAATTTTGGAAGGCAATCGCCGGAAAACGCTTTCTCTCACGTGCCCTGGCCAATGCAAGGATGAAGGCCCCAGAACTATCAGTCCATGAGAAGAACGACCGGCTAGACGACGAAGTTGGCGGAGCGCTTCTCTCTGGTAAGGATATCCCGGTAAACGACCTCTCCGCTCCTATTCTCCCGGAGATAGCCGCTGACCCTCTCCATCATGTCTTCCGTAAGGGTCCGGGGAAGACCCTCCATCACGTCTATCGGCATGAAGACGGAGCTTGTTTTGGCCGTTACCTTATCCTTGTTCGACTGTCTCCAGACCCATCGGCGCGTGAGCACGGATCTCTCATCCTTATACACCACTTCCCCTTTTTCCGCTGCCTCATCCTCGCCGCCTTCCATGGGCGTAAAGGGTTCGTTGCCATCGGCGAATCCGAGAAAAATGTCGCCGTCCAGGGGGGCCAGATCGTGACCTCCCATGGGCACGAGGAATTCGAGAGAGATCGCGTTGTACAGGTCCACCAGGGGGTTCACCCTCGGGAAAGCGCCTCCCTTGAGGGCCCTTCTCACCAGTGACTCTATTGAGCTCTGATACTTGGCAGCGGAGATTCCGAGCTTGTTAAAGGCTTGCCGCCATGCCTTTATGTTGGGGTGGTTCTGGGGCTTCTCATAGCCGAATCCCGTGCGGATATCCGCAAGGGCAGGCTCCAGCATGTCCTCGCCGTACCTCGTGTTGTCCACCCTGCACACGAGAACACCTATCCGCAGGTCGGGGAAGACCTCGAAAAGGCGCTCGTCTACGGCAAAGATCACTTCTCGCTCCTGGCCGCCGTCGAGATCCTCGTTATCGCCCGGAGCAGGGCCGCCTCAAACGTCTGATACTCGGCGTGCTCGAAGGCAAGCCCCTTGAGGGCGGATTCAGCCCGCTCCCTTGCCTTGTGCGCCCGGTCGAGGTCTATCTCCTCTGAGAACTCCGCGGTGTCGAGCAAGAGCGTAACCTTGTCGTCCACGACCTCGGCAAAGCCACCGCTCGTGGCGATGAAGCGTGCCTTCCCTTGCGTCAGCAGGCGAATCTCCCCGTGACGGAGCGTCGTTAGGAACGCCACGTGGCCCGGGAGCACGCCGAACTCCCCGGAGGCGCCGGGGGCCTCGATCATGTCCACCTCTTCGTCCAGCATCACCCTCTCGGGCGTGGCTATGTCTACCCAGAGCCTCTCCACGTCAATCCCCCATCATCTTCCTGGCCTTCTCGACGGCCTCGTCGATGCCCCCTACCATGAAGAAGGCCTGCTCGGGCAGATCGTCGTGCTTCCCTTCGATGATCTCCGCGAACCCCCGAACGGTCTCACTGATGGGCACGTACTTGCCCGGGCTCCCGGTGAAGGCCTCTGCCACGAAGAAAGGCTGGGAGAGGAACCGCTCTATCTTTCTCGCCCTCCCCACGACGAGCTTGTCGTCCTCCGAGAGCTCGTCCATGCCGAGTATGGCGATGATGTCCTGGAGGTCCTTGTACTTCTGCAATATCTGCTGGGCCCCGCGGGCAACCCTGTAGTGCTCCTCTCCGAGCACCTTGGGATCAAGAATCCGGCTCGTCGAATCGAGGGGGTCGACCGCCGGATAGATGCCCTTCTCGACGATCTGCCGGGAGAGCACCGTCGTGGCATCAAGATGGGCGAATGTCGTGGCCGGGGCCGGGTCCGTGAGGTCGTCCGCGGGCACGTAGATCGCCTGCACCGAAGTGATCGAGCCTCGCAAGGTGGAGGTGATCCTCTCCTCCAGCTCCCCCAGGTCGGTCGCGAGGGTCGGCTGATAGCCGACTGCCGAAGGCATCCTCCCCAGGAGGGCCGACACCTCGGAGTTCGCCTGGGTGAACCGGAATATGTTGTCGATGAAGAGGAGCACGTCCTGACCCTCTTCGTCCCGGAAGTATTCTGCCGCTGTGAGGGCGGTGAGGCCGATGCGGGCCCGCGCGCCGGGTACCTCCGTCATCTGCCCGTAGATGAGTGCCGTCTTGTCGATGACGCCGGAGCCCTTCATTTCGAGCCAGAGGTCGTTCCCCTCCCTGGTCCTTTCCCCGACCCCGCCGAAGACCGAGATGCCCCCGTGCTGCATGGCTATGTTGTGGATCATCTCCATGATGACGACGGTCTTGCCCACCCCCGCGCCGCCGAAAAGGCCCACCTTGCCGCCCTTCGGATAGGGTTCGAGCAGATCGATGACCTTCACCCCCGTCTCGAGGAGCTCGATCTTCGTGTTCTGCATGACGAGCGTCGGGGCGGGACGGTGGATCGAATAGCGCTGCTTCGTTACCACCGGGCCACCGGCGTCGACGGGCTCGCCTATGACGTTGAGCACCCGTCCCAGTACCTCTCTGCCGACCGGGACCGTGATGCCGGCCCCCTTGTAGAGGGCCGCCTGCCCTCTTCTCAGGCCGTCCGTCGTCTCCATGGCGATGCACCTGACCGTGCCGTCCCCGACGTGCTGTGCCACTTCCAGGACGAGGTTTTCCTGCCTGTCGTTTATCGTAGGATTCGTGAGATATATGGCCCCATATATGGGTGGAAGGCTCTCAGGCGGAAAACTGACATCAACGACCGTTCCTATGACCTGTACAACCTTCCCCGTGACCTCCGCATTCATTAACCCCCTCCTTTACGTGCTCTGCAACGCTTCCACACCACCCACGATATCCATCATCTCGTTCGTGATGCTCTGCTGCCGTGTCTTATTGTAGACGAGGGTGAGATAATCGATCATCTCACCGCAATTGATCGTCGCGTTCTCCATGGCCGCCATTCGGGCCGCGTGTTCAGATGTCTGTGACTCGACGAGGGCGTAATAGATCTTCGTAAGGATGTAATGAGGGATGAAACTGTCCACGATCGACTGGACGTCCGGCTCGTAGAGGTAATCGACAGTCTCTTCGGCAAGGGGCGCCTTCAGGGGCAGGAACTCCTCGAACCTCACTTCCTGCTTGAGGGCCGACTGAAAGTGCGTGTAGATGAGATAGACCTTGTCGACGTCGCCGGCAAGATAGAGTCCGGTGAGGTCGGTCGCCATCTCGCCCGCGATCTGTGGCCCGATAATCTTTATATCGACCCATTCCTTAGCCGTCTTGATTCCGCGCCGCCTCAGATAGTCCCTGATCTTCTTACCCACGAGATAGACGCCGATGCTCTCGTACTTTGTCCTGTTTTCCTGAATGAACCTCTCCGCCGCCCCTGCTACGTTAATGTTGAAGGCACCGGAGAGACCCCGGTCGGAGGCGATGGGAAAGAGAAGGACCCTCTTTATCTCTTCCCGCTCGGAAAGTAGGGGGCTCGCGTTCTCAGGTATGCGGCTCGCCATTCTCTTGAGGAGCCCCTCCATACGCTGCGCGTAGCCGTTCACTCTCTCCAGCTCGTCCTGGGCACGCTTGAGCTTCGAGGCCGAGATCATTCTCATGGTCCTCGTGATCGTCTGCGTGCTCCTGATGCTCCCGATTTTTCTCCTGACTTCGCGCAGGGTCGCCATGGTCTTTCTTCGCCCTTTAGGTAAATAGCTCTTTGAACCGGGCCAGGGCCTTGTTCAAGTCCGCCTCTGTCGCATCGTCGATCGCCTTCTTGTCCCGTATGGAGCTTAGGATGGCGCTTCCCTCTTTCTCCATGTAGGCGAGCATCTCCGACTCGTACCGGGCCATCGCCGACTCCGGGTAGGCATCCGTGTACCCGTTCGTGCCCGCATAGAGCAAGACCACCTGCTTCTCTATAGGATAGGGCGTGTAGAGGTTCTGCTTCAGGAGCTCCTGCAGGCGGGCGCCCCGCGCAAGAAGGGTCAGGGTGCTCTTGTCGAGGTCGCTCCCGAACTTCGCAAACGCCGCCATCTCCCGGTACTGGGCGAGATCCATCCTCATACGGCCCGCCACCTGTCTCATGGCTTTCACCTGCGCATTTCCCCCCACCCGGGAGACAGAGAGACCCACGTTTATTGCGGGCCGGTTGCCCGAATAGAAAAGCTCCGGCTCAAGGTATATCTGCCCATCGGTGATGGAGATGACATTCGTGGGAATGTAGGCCGAGACATCGCCCGCCTGGGTCTCGATGATGGGAAGGGCCGTCAACGACCCTCCTCCGTGTGCGTCGTCCCACTTGGATGCCCGCTCCAGGAGCCGGGAATGGAGATAGAATATGTCACCGGGGTAGGCTTCCCGCGCAGGCGGTCGTCGCAAAAGGAGCGACAGCTGCCTATAGGCAACGGCATGCTTCGAGAGATCGTCGTAGGCGATCATCGCGTGTCTTCCCGTGTCGCGGAAGTACTCTCCCATGGCACAGCCGGAGAAGGGCGCAAGGTACTGGAGCGGGGCAGTGTCGCTCGCCGTGGCTGCCACGACGGTCGTATATTCCATGGCCCCGTACGCGGTGAGGACATCGACGATGCGGGCCACGGAGGACCTCTTCTGACCGACTGCCACGTAAATGCAGAAGACGTCCTTGCCCTTCTGGTTGATGATCGTGTCTATGACGATGGCGGTCTTGCCGGTGCCCCTGTCGCCTATGATCAACTCCCTCTGGCCCCTCCCGATGGGGATCATGGCGTCGATGGCCTTGATGCCCGTCTGCAGGGGCTCCTTCACCGGCTGCCTCACGATGACGCCGGGCGCCCTCTGCTCGACATTCCGGAACTCCTTGGCCTCGATGGGGCCTTTGCCGTCGAGCGGGATCCCCAGAGCATCGACGACCCTTCCCACGAGGCCCTCGCCCACGGGCACCTGGGCGATCCTGTTCGTCCTCTTGACGATGTCGCCTTCCTTGATCTCGCTGGTCTCGCCGAAGATCACGGCGCCGATGTTATCCTCTTCGAGGTTGAGGACCATGCCGATGATGTTGTGGGGGAACTCGACGAGCTCTCCGGACATCGCGTTCTCAAGGCCGTAGATCCTTGCTATGCCGTCTCCGACCGAGATGACGGTCCCCGTCTCCTGAAGGTCGATCCCCCGCTCGAAGCCCGAGATCTTCTGCTCTATGATCCTTGCTATCTCATCTGCCTTGACTGCCATCGCCTACTCCTTCAGCATGCTTTCGTTCAGCAATTCGAGCTGTTTTTTCACGCTCCCATCGATCCGGAACCCCCCGACAACTACCTTGATTCCCCCTATGAGGCTCGCATCCTGCCGCATGTCCAGTTGTACCTTCCTGTCGAGTCGCCTCCCAAGTGCTTCTTCGATTCTCGCCCGCACATCCCCTGAGACGGGGTACGGCGCGTAGCCGATCCCTTTCACCACGCCGGCCTTCTCGTCGACCATCCTCTCGAGGGCCTCGCAGATCAGGGGAAGGTAGTGCATCCTGTTCCTTTCGAGGAGAAGAGCGAGGAAGGCAGAAGGCACAGGCGATGCGCCCACGGCCTTGAGGACGTCGGAAAGCAGTTCCTTGCGCTTCTCCACCTCGAGAAGGGGAAGCGTGAGGGCGCGGGCGAGTCTCGGCCCGGCATCGATCACCGAAAAGACATCTCTCATCTGCCTCAGATACTCTCCGTACTTCCCGTCCTTCTCGCCTACGGCGAAGAGCCCCTTTGCATATCTTCTCGCGATCGACTGGCGTATCACGTGACGCTCCCGACGTTCGTTATGAAATCCTCGACCATGCGGTCGTGGTCCTCTTTCGTGAATCTTTCGCGCACCACCTCTTCCGCGGTCTCGATGGTGTGTGCGACGACCTCGGCCCGGACGCGGGATAAGGTCTCCTTCATCTCCTGCTCGTAGGCAAGGCGGGCCTGCTCACGAATACGCGAGGCCAAATCTTGGGCCTCGGCGAGGATCTTCGTCCGCTCGGTTTCCGCCTCTTTCAAGGCAAGTGCGCGAAACGCCTCGATCTCCTCCGGGAGCTTCGAGAGCTTCTCGGCATAGAGGGCCTTGACCTCTTGCGCCTCCTTGAGCAGGCGCTCTGCCTCCTCTATGCGCTCCTTCACCGTCTCCCGCCGTTTTATCAGGTATGCCTTGAAGGGTTTCTTCACAAAATGGATAAGTACCCCCGCAAGGATAGCGAAATTGACGACCTGTATCAGGAAAGCAATTACCGGATGATGTTCGATAAGGTAGCCGCCAAACATTATGCGCCCCTCGCCATGATCTTTGCGACAACTTCGGTGATGAGCCGCTCGGACTGAGCCTTCAACGATTCGAGCGCGAGCTCCGCCTCGCGCTTGCACGCGTCCTTCACACTAGCCAGCTCCCCGGCAAGTTCCTCGCGCGCCTCTTCGACGGTCTTCATGGAGGCGGCGTGGGTCTGCCTCACGAGGCCCTCCTTCTCCTCCAGAATGGGGAGCTTCTTCTCCTTGAGCTTCTCGTCGTAGTCCTTTCCCAACCCTTCAGCCTCCTGTCTGTCGCTCTCTCCTTTAGCGGCCAGAGAGTCTATGGTGCCCTGCCTCTTCTTGAGGGCATTCAGGACGGGCCTGAAAAGGAGGAAATTGAAGAACACGAGGAGCACGAGGACTTGGCCGAACTGTATGAATATCGTGTAATCAGGGTAGATTTGCATGTTTCGTCCTTTTGGATTCAACTCGCCCTAAGAAACGAACGGTGCGCGTTTTTCATAACATGAAAAGGGCTACTTATGCAATGAAATTTCACGGGGAATCGTCACGAGGCTGACCCGGCGAGGACCTCCGTTATCCGCCCAAGATCTTCCCGCGAGTAGAATTCGATAATGACCTTTCCCTTGTTCTTCCGAAAGGTCACCTGCACTTTTGTCTTCAGTGCTTCCCTCAGAATTTCTTCAACGTGGGAAAAAGGCGAAGGCCTGAGGTGACTCTCCGACTTGCGTGTCCTCTCCAGATCCCTCACCGAGGCTCCCTCGTTGAGTACCCTCTTCACGTACTTCCTCTGTTCCTGCTCATCCCTTAGCGTTATGAGCACCCTGCCGTGCCCCTGGGTCAGCCTGCCCTGCACCATGAGGTCTCTGATCCAGTCAGGCAGCTTGAGCAGCCTTATGTAGTTCGACACGGAGCTTCTGTCGACACCGATTTTCCGGGCGAGTCCTTCATGGGTGTATTCGAATTCCTCCACGAATCGGTGATAGACTGATGCCACCTCGATGGGATTGAGGTCCTCTCTCTGGAGATTCTCTATCATGGCGAGCTCCAGGGCCTCGCGATCGTCCGCTTCCCTGATGATGGACGGTATCTCCTGCAGTCCCGCCATTTTGGCGGCCCGGAAGCGCCGCTCACCCACAATGATCTCGTAGACGCCATCTTTCCTTCGCACGAGAATCGGCTGGAGAAGTCCCTTTTCCTTGATCGAGGCAGCGAGTTCCTGAAGCGGCTCCTCCTTGAACTCGAGGCGCGGCTGCGTGGGGTTCACGAGTATCTCCTGGACGGGGATAAGGCTGACTCCCCCTCTTTTCGTCCACGTCCTTCAGGATGGCTGACAGGCCTCTTCCAAGAGGGTCCTTCTTACGCATTTAGCTCTCGTTGTAGGAAATTTCTGCGGCCAGATCGAGGTAGCTTTCCGCCCCTTTTGAATTGACGTCGTAGAGGACGACGGGTTTCCCGTAGCTCGGGGCTTCGCTCAAGCGCACGTTCCTCGGTATCACCGTCTTGAATACCTTGTTCCCGAGATGGCGTCTCGCTTCCTCCATGACCCGGAACGAGAGATTGTTCCGCTTGTCGAACATAGTAAGAAGAACGCCGAGGACCTCCAGCTGCGGGTTGAGCCTTTTCTTGATGATGGTAATCGTCTTAAGGAGAAGCACGAGGCCTTCCAGGGCATAATATTCGCACTGGAGGGGGATGATGACGAAATCGCAGGCGGCCAGGGCGTTGACGGTGAGGAGTCCCAGGGAAGGGGGGCAATCGATAAACGTGTAGGGGTAGCGCTCCTTTACCCCGGCCAAAATGCGTTTCAGCACCATCTCCCGTTCTTCCATGTCGAGGAGCTCGATCTCCGCCCCGATCATGTCGGGATGACCGGGCGCCAGTTCGAGCAAGGAGACCTCGGTGCCCACGATTGTCTTTTCTAAGGTCGTCTTGCCTATCAGCGCGTGATAGAGATTGGTACTGAGCTTCCCATAGGAGACACCCACGCCGCTCGTCGCGTTGGATTGGGGGTCCATGTCCACGAGAAGCGTCCTATGCTCCGCCACGGCGGTTGACGCCGCTAGATTGACCGCAGTCGTGGTCTTGCCCACGCCCCCTTTCTGGTTGGCTATTGCTATGATCCTGCCCATGGTCAAGATACATTAGCACAAAAACGTGCCCCTATGAAACCTTTTTGTAAACAAAGAGTTGATAGTCCCTGTGGCCCCTCGGCAATCTGTAGACCCGCACCTCCTCCAGAACAAAACCCTGCTTCTCGAGAGGCCTTTCGCCCGCCCCTTTGACCAGCATTGCCGAGCCCCCTTCCCTCAGGTGCCTTCCTCCCTTCGCGAGGATATCCGACGCGCTCCCGAAGGCCTTCGCCAGAAGTATGTCGGCCCCGAGAGGCGCCATATCCTCGATGCGCCCGTGGAGGATCTCCAGGTTGCCAAGGTCGAGGAGCCTTCTTGCGTGCCTCTGAAACTGGACTTTCTTGAGGCTCTTTTCCACCGACACGACCGCCATAGAGCGGCCAAGTATGGCCAGGGGGATTGCCACGACGCCGGCACCCGAGCCGATCTCGAGGACCCGATGGCGGGGCCCGATGCAGGTGTAAAGAAAAAAGGCATCGTAAATCAGCCTCCGGACGACGGCCTCGCTCCCTTTGAGCCCGACAAGGTTCATGCGCTGGTTCCATCGGTCGAGATAGCCGACGTAAGAGACGATACTCTCCAGCCCTCTTTCGTCAAAGGAGATTCCGAGATGGAGAAGGCCTTCCTCTATGAAATCTCGCGCTTCCTGCATGACAGCCCTCAGCCCAGGGGCGACCCGCATTGGAGTAACGCCTTTTTTTTGGTTGCCCGCTTCGCCTCGCGGCAAGAAGGACCGGCTCGCCTCATCAGCCTCTTTAGCCAAAAAGGAGCGTAGACTTAAACGAAACCGACAGAGCTTTGACAAAGAGGGCGAGCCATACTAAAATTAGCATAAAATTCGAGTTTCTGTTATAGTGGATGATGCGAAAGAGCCTGCTAGTCCTATCTATCATTCTTCTGTTCCTCCCCTCCTGTACGAAAAAGGCGGTCAAGCCCGTCGATAATCCGGGAGACCTCTATGTTCAGGGCGTGGAACAGATGAAGAAGAAGAAATGGGATAACGCAGTTGCCGACTTTGCCAAGGTGAGGGAGAGCTTCCCCTTTGATCCTATCGCCGTCGTTGCGCAAATAAAGCAGGGCGACGCCTACTTCGAGAAGAAGGACTATCAGTTGGCGGGTGGTACTTACGAGGACTTTGTGAATAGCTATCCCGACGATGAAAACGCCGCCTATGCGTTGCACCGCTTGGGCGAGTGCTATGAGAAGCAGGCTCTTACCGTCGAACGCGACCAGGCAATTACGTTGAAGGCTATAGAACGCTTCACTTTCTTGAAAAACCGGTATCCTGCGAGCCCCTATGCGAAAGACGCCGATGCGCATATCGCAGCGCTCACGCAGAAGCTTGCAGCCCGCGAGTTCTATGTTGGGGAGTTCTACTACAGAATCGGGCAGGTACAATGCCTCCATCCTGCGCCTTGAGTACTTCCTCAACACGTACCCCGCGGCCAAAGACAGAGACAAGGCCCTCTATTACCTCGTGCTCGACTACAGGGAGCTACACAATCCCGAGAAGGCCCAACTCTATGTGGACAAGCTCAGGCAGGAGTACCCCAAGAGCAACTACTCCGTGCTCGCCACCCGAGAGCGACCTGTAGCTACCAAACAGGCCGCGGCTCCACACGCAGCCGCGGCTCCCATCGTCGTCGCCATGGATGCCCCGGTCGATCTCACGTATGGGGAAACCGGGAAAAAGGAGATTGACCTGAGGCCCATCGAGGCACCCCCGGCGGAAGGGGTTGGTTCCCCTCCGGAAAATGCTGCGAAGGCCGCTCCTTCCGTTGCCGGGCTGCCGGCGGACAACGAAAAGGACGGTACCAAGCAGGGAGAGGCGGAAAAGGGCGCCGCCATCCAGGAGACAGGGACCGCGAAAGAAGCTGCAACCCCGGCGGAAGAACCGAAGAAAAGCGGCCATGAGGATGGGGACAAGTTGGGGACAAAGACGGGGGCCGTCAAGAAAGATGCCTTCGGCCTATCCAACCAAAAGAACCCTATCGACGTTGTTGCCGACACCATGGAAGCCTTCGAAAAAGGAAAAACCAACGTCTTCACAGGGCAATGTCGTGGTAAAGCAAGAGGGGTCCGGGCCCGGCCAAACCCTTTACCTCTTTTCGGACAAGGTAACCGCGTACAGGAACGAAGAGGAGAACGACATCCAGAGGGTCGACGCAGAGGGCAATGTCAGGATCGTCAAGGCCGACAGGACCGCCACCTGCAAACAGGCGTTTTTCTACAACGACAAGCACCAGATCGTCCTCAAGGGGGATGTCGTCGTCTTCGAGGGCAAGGACAGGCTCACCGGTGACACGGTGACGTACTATCTCGACGAAGATCGAACTCACGTCGAGGGACAGCCCGACAAAAGGGCGCATGTGACCATCACTCCGAAGTAACCGCCTGAAGGGAAAACACGGGAAAAGAAAAGGAAGGGGTGGAATCGAAGGCCTCACATGAGGCTCAAGGATTCACCCCTTGATTTGCCTTTCGTGAAGCTGCCCCTTCGGCGCCTTGAAATGGCTAAGCAAGGGCAAGCGTGATGCCCTGATCTTGCGATCAGCCCAGAGCCTTCTTGAGGAGGTTGTCTACCTGGCCCTTGGGGACTGCGCCGACGATCCGGTCTACCACTTCTCCTTTATTGAAAAGAAGGAGGGTCGGGATGCCCCTGATGCCGAACTTGGAGGGGGTGATGGGATTGGAGTCCACGTTGCATTTCATCACCTTCACTTTGCCGTCGTATTCGTCGGCAATGTTATCGACGATGGGCCCCATGGTCTGACAGGGCCCACACCAGGTAGCCCAAAAATCAACAAGGACCGGTAGGTTCGATTCCACTACTTCTTTCGGGAAGTCTGCGTCGTTCAATGGTAAAGTCTTGCTCATATGATCCTCCTTCGGTTGGTGAAGCCTCACCGACTGATCCTCACCGGAATGGCCCTCGCCATTTCCCTAATGCTCCCCGGTCGGGTCTATTGTGTGAGTATTATAAGGCCGGCGCCATCCGATTACAACGGCGGTCCCAAAAGAGGCTCAAGCAGCCGCGAATGCTTTAGGTAAGGTATTATGTGGGGTTTGCCTTCAAAAAAGAAAGGCTGCCTTCTCCCTGCCGGTGAGTATGCCGACGTAGACATCCTCATCGGACAACTCGTTACTGCCCATCTCCTTCTTTACCTGGCTGCTTCCGCAGCTCGGACAAAAGACATTGTCGCTCTTCAAGGGAAGGAAAACAGATCCGCATAGGTCGCACGCATATTCCTCAGGTATCATCAGCGCGTATCCTCCTTTTTTCCCTGCAATCGCCACGGTCCATACAGAGCCTGTTAATCACGCAACTCGTCCTGTATCGACAATAATCACCAGGATGGGGGCAGGGGTCCTTTTCTACGTCTACATCCTGGCTATATTTTTGACAGAAAAATCTTGTTTCCACTATAACCTTTTTGAGGTCTCCCACATACTATGCCATGTGGAGGGCATTGTCAAGCGAGGCTCGTCTGAAGGCTCCGAAGAGGCGCGCTTTCCGCCTTACCCTATCAATTCCGAGAGGATCAGCTGGAAGTTCTTCTCCACGGCCTTGCGCCCCTTCAGCATTTCCCCGTGCCCGGGGACCAGGTATTCGATATTGAGTCTCGCGAGCCTCTCGATGCTCTCCGCAAGGCTGGCCGTATCCCCTCCGGGAAGATCCGTCCTTCCGACCCCGAGATAGAACAGGGTGTCCCCGGAGATCAGGGCCTTTTCTTTCTGATAATAGAGGCAGATAGAGCCGGGTGAGTGGCCGGGGGTCGGGATCACCTCAAAAGTCTTGTTGCCCAGGGTGAGCTCGCCCCGGTTGAGAAGGATCTGAAACGGCTTCCCGGGCAGTTGGGCGCCTGTCGCAAGAAAGAGCTCCCGTCCCTCCTCCTGCATGTACAGGTATTCGGACTTGCCGATGCCCCTGAGCACGCCTTCGCCGAATCTTTCCGTCGCCTCCAGATGGTCAGGGTGCCCGTGGGTGAAGAGGACCAGCTTGACCCTGCCTATGTCTACCCTGTCGCGCACCATGGCCTCTACCAGGTTGCCGAAGAGATGGGTATGGCCGGGATCGATGAGAGTAGGGACCGCGCCGTCAATGAAAACGGCATTGGCGTTATTCTCCTGTCGGGAGACCCAGGGATAAAAATAGAGGTCCTTCAGTATCCTCACGTAGCTCTCCTCGTTCCGGCGGCCTTTTGCGGACCCGATCGTGAGATCCGGCCTTTTCCGCGAGCGGCTCGCTCTTTTTTCCCCTCCAAAGCCCGTTCCACCCGCGCTTTGAGGGAGGCCTGCTTCAGGGTGCCAAAAACACCGGCTAGACGGATCGCTCTTCCAGGAACTGCGTCTCTGGGCACTCACCGGGGCCGGGCAGATGCTCAACCGGCTCCGTCAGGAAAAACCGGCCCGAGTCGATCCATCCCTTAAGGATGGACGCAATCTCCTTCGCCTTGGAATAGCTCGAGACGGGGAACGCTGATACCTCTTTGTCGTTCACCACTATGGCGCCCGCTTTCAGCCGGGCATAGGTCACCTCGCCGAGACTAGCCGGGATCCGGTTGGGGTAGTCGTTTCCATAGTCAACCACGGGCGCCACAAGCTCTTCATCGCTCCGCGACGTGAAAAACGCCATTTCTTCGTCCAATACGGGTATAGGCACACCGATCCCGACGAACATAGTTGCCCCGTATCCCACAAAGCTCGCTCCTCTCAAGAACCGGGGGCTCATGAGCTTGGCGTCTCCGGTCGTCGCGAGCGTTCCTGCCCCGGCGCGCACGAGCCCCTCCGGTGTCCGCGGTGCGTCGGGATTGTGCTGGGTGCCCCTGCCCGCCACGTAGCCGACCCCGCCGCCCAAGAATATCCTCGTGCCCATGCCGATCGTCCTGTAAAGGGGGTCCTTCAAAAGCGGAGAGAGCTGCCCGGCGCTGCAATAGTTCGCGTTCCCCAGATGCGGCTTGAGCAGCCCCATATACGTATGAATGACACGGTTCGTGACGTTTACCGCCACGTTGTAGTTCTGATACGCATTCCGCGGATTGTACAGAAAGGCCTCGTTGACCGTCTCCCGGGTGATGTAGGTTTCGATCTTCCGCCTGGGATAGCAGTCTGTCCCGTACGCATGCGCGACGAGCCTGAGGCTCTTTCCTCCCACGAAATCCTCGATGACGTGTCCCCCGCCGTAGGCAAACTCGCCGGGGTAGACCTTGTTGCGTGGATCATCGTCGGGCAGCGCATTGACGCCGATGTAGACGTCGGCGGCGGCGAGGCCGCAGTAACAGGGCACATCGTTCAGGTAGCAGGTGCCCCCTCCCAGCTTTATCCTGGGCTTCGAGTGGCCGACATTCACGAACATGCCGCTCGAGCACATGGGCCCGAAGGTTCCGGTCGTCACCACGTCGATCTGCTCCGCAGCCGTCTTCGTACCCTTCTGCCTCACTACGTCGACCATCTCGTCCGCCGTGACCACCACGGCCTTGCCCTGCTTGATCCTTTGGTTTATCTCCTCGATCGTCTTCAATTGATCCTGCCTTTAGGTATTGCTGCCATCTTTCAGGAAAGGGGCGAAGAGGTCGGTCGATAGGTAGCGGTCGCCCAAGTCCGGCAGCATGACAACAATAAGCTTCCCCCTGAATGCCTCTTCTTTTGCCACCTCCAGGGCCGCCCACATGGCAGCGCCCGAGGAGATGCCGCAGAAGATCCCCTCTTCTCTCGCCAGCCTCCTTGCCGTGTCGAAGGCCGCATCGTTGGAAACGCGGATAATCCTATCTATCACCTTGGGATTCAGTATCTCTGGAACGAATCCTGCTCCGATCCCCTGTATCCTGTGAGGTCCCGGGGCGCCCCCGGACAAAACGGGCGAGGTGTCGGGCTCGACCGCGATGGCGCTGAAGGAGCTTTTCTTTCGCTTGATCGCCTCTCCCACCCCGGTGATGGTACCGCCCGTACCAACGCCGGCCACGACCGCATCGACCCGGCCGTCCGTATCTCTCCAAATTTCTTCGGCCGTGGTTCTCATGTGCATCTCTGCATTTGCCCTATTCTTGAATTGGTGGAGCATGACTGCCTTGGGGTTCCGTCGCGTGATCTCCTCGGCCTTTTCTACGGCGCCGCGCATGCCCCTGTCGCCGGGCGTCAGGACGAGATCCGCACCGAGGGCGCGGAGCATTGCCTTTCGCTCCTGGCTCATCGTCTCAGGCATCGTAAGGATGAGGCGGTAGCCCTTGGCCGCCGCGACAAATGCGAGAGCTATGGCCGTGTTCCCGCTCGTGGGCTCCACGAGCACTGCGCCGGGCGAGAGCTGGCCTGAGTTTTCCGCCGCCTCCACCATGCCCACCCCTATCCGGTCTTTGACGCTGCCGCAAGGGTTGAAATACTCGAGCTTCCCGACGATCTGCTGCCTCAAGGTCCCGGGCGAGCCTGCGGATCTTTACCAAGGGCGTGTTCCCTACCAGCTTCGTGACGTCCTCGGCGATTCTCAACGACGGCGCCTCCTGTCAACACCCTTACTCTCCCCAACCAAGGCATAAGTATAACAGAGACGGAGCCACAAATGGTAGCGCCCCTTTTAGCGGGAAACGTCCAGGCCGAACTTTATCTCCGCCTCCGACCTTCTCCCGTAGATCGGCAACGCCTCGGGCAGGGGCCCCTGATCGTACAGGGAAAGGCCCAGCTTGAGGAGCGCTTCTCCGGAGACGCGCTGAAAACCGTCTTCGATGGCCCGGACCCCCTCGATTTCCGCCAGGACGTTGCGACACAACCTGACGCCGCTGCCGAAACAGAGGCCGGGGGAGGGCATCCTCGATTCCAATTCCCGGGGCTTCAGGGCCTGAAAATCGCCGATCCGGCTCACTGCCCCGCCGGACACCCGGTACAGGGCCAGAAAAACCTCACCCTTCTTCGCGTCAACAAGGGGGCAGAGGTAATGTCCTTCCAAGAAAGCGAAGGGGAACGCGAGAACATCGAGGGTCGGAATCCCCACGAGGGGTATGGCAAGGCCCCGGGCGAGGCCTTTCGAAAAGGCCAGCCCCACCCTCACGCCCGTAAAAGAGCCCGGCCCGAGGGTGACGAGAAGGAGCGAAAGATCCGCCACAGAGTATCCGTGGTCGCCCAGCAGGCGGGCAACCCTCACGGGGAGCACTTCCGAGGGGAGGCGGTCCGACCTCGCGTGCCGCTCTTCGATCAACCGGCCGTCTTCCCCCAGGGCCACGTTCAGGAAATCGAGGGAGTTGTCGACGGCAAGAATGAGCCTACCAGACATGAAAGACCCTCATCACGTCATTGTAAAAGGCGAGCACCATGATGCAGATGAGGATGCCTATGCCGACCTTCTGGGACCATTCCACGGTACTCTCCGGAATTTTCCGGCGTATCACGAATTCGAAAAAGGAGAAGAGAATATGGCTGCCGTCAAGGACCGGGATGGGGAGGAGGTTGACGACGCCGAGGTTTATGCTGATGACCGCGAGAAAGAAGAGGAAGCTGCTTCTCCCTGCCTTGGCGTGCTGACCGACCTGCTGGAAGATCAATATGGGTCCGCCCACGTTCTTCGGCGAGATGCTCCCCCTTGATCAGCTTCACGATGCCCACGATCGTCATTTCGGTCCAGTTGTACGTCTCCACGACGGCCATGGGGGCCGCCCCCACCAATGACTCCTTCCTCAATTCGGTGGCTGGTGCGACCCCTATGAGGGGCCGGGTCTTGCCGAGGCGCTCCCCATAGACATTCTTTTCGTCGGTCGCCTTCGGGGCAATCATAAGCACTTCGGGCTTGCCCTGCCTGGTAATCGTGAATTTCAAGGGCCTTAAGGCGGCATCGTCGGTCACGGCTTTTTGGAGCTCCGTCCATTGGCTCACCGGGCGGTCGTCGATACTCGTGACGATGTCCCCTTCCTTGAGGCCCGCGGAATAGGCGGGCTCCCCTTTTGGCACCTGCCCTATCCGGGTTCCGTTTGATGGAGCCTGAAACCCCGTAAGGAAGATGATGAAGAAGACGAAGGCAGCGAAGAGGACGTTGAAGAAGGGGCCGGAAAAGGCAATGACCATCTTCACGAGAGGCGGCTTGTTGGAGAATGCCCTTTCGGCTTCTTCTTCGGGCACCTCATCCTCGCTCGATTCGCCGAGCATCTTGACGTATCCCCCCAATGGGACGGCAGATATGGCGTACTCGGTCTCTCCCCTCTTGAAGGTGAGGAGCTTCCTCCCAAACCCGAGGGAAAAGGTGAGGATCTTCACGCCCGAGAGGCGCGCAACGAGAAAATGGCCGAGCTCATGGACAAAAATGAGTATGGCCAGGACAATAACAAAGTAGATCAGGTTAAGCATCCATCCTCCTCAGAGCATCTTCGAGATACGTCTTGGCCCATCCGTGGATCTCCCAGATCGTCTCCACGTCATTTATTTCCTTCACTGCCGGGTGGCGACTGAGGGCCTCCTCCACGAGGCGCGGGATGTCGGTAAAAGAAATCCTCCCCTCCAAAAAGGCTGAGGAGGCGACCTCATTCGAGGCGTTGAGCGCTACGAGCGCGCCGTCTCCCTCGTCGAGGGCCTGATAGGCGAGCCTAAGGGCGGGAAAGCGCTCCGTGTCCGGACGGAAAAAGGTCAGCTTCCCCGCCTCGGCAAGGTTCACCTTGCCAAAGGGCAGGCTACGGCGCTCCCCTCCGTTGAGGGCAAAAGAGATGGGTATCCTCATGTCCGGATAGGCCATATAGGCAAGAAGGGAGCCATCGATGACCTGGACGATCCCGTGAACGATGCTTTCCGGATGGACCAGGATGTCTATCCTCTCGTGGCCGATGTCAAAAAGCCAGTGCGCCTCGATGATTTCAAGGCCCTTGTTCATGAGCGTCGCGGAATCGATCGTTACCTTCCGCCCCATCCGCCATGTCGGATGGCGCAGGGCCTCCTCGGCCGTCACCTTACCCAGGTCCTCTTTGGAGTGGTTCCTGAACGGCCCTCCCGAAGCGGTGATGATGAGCCTCTCGATCTGTCGCCTTTCCATGCCGTCCATCAACTGGTAGAGCGCCGAATGCTCGCTGTCCACGGGGATAAGCCTGCCGGGCTTACCGCCCGCCAGCCTTGATACAAGCCTTCCCGCCATGACGAGGCTTTCCTTGTTTGCGAGGGCGAGGGTCCTGCCCTGCCGTAAGACTTCAATGGTCGGCTCGAGTCCGGCGCTGCCGGGCAGCGCATTTACGACGATCTCTGCCTCGGCGCCAAGAAGCTCCTTCATGCCCGCGGCACCGATGAGTCTCCGGGCCCTTCCGAAATCCACCCTTCCGGCCTGACGTCCGTCGAACAGACAGGCGTAACGCGGCTCGAATCTTCGAATCTGCTCACTGAAGAGACGCGTGCTCTCCCTGCACGCGAGCCCTACCACATCGAATTCATCCTTCTGGTTTTCGATGGCCTCCAGGGTCGACACGCCGATCGAGCCCGTTGAGCCGAGGACGATGATCTTCTTCTTCATCTCGGTGAACCCCGTGAGGTAGTAAGAGAGAAAAGGCGCTGTGAGAATGAAGCTGTCGATTCGGTCGAGTATGCCTCCATGGCCCGGAATGAGCGATGACGAATCCTTCACGCCGCAGACTCTTTTCCCGATTGATTCGATCATGTCCCCTACCTGCCCCAGAAGACCTATCACTGCGCCGGCGCCTGCTGCCGAAAGGGGCGTTATCCCCATGCGGCGGTGGAAAAGCAGCGTGACAACCAGGGCCCCCGCGATCGCCCCGATAAGCCCCTCCACCGTCTTCTTCGGGCTGATCATTGGCGCGAGCTTATGGCGGCCCAGGCCCTTGCCCGAAAAGTAGGCCGCCGTATCGCTCGCCCATATGATAAGGAGAAGAATCGCGGGGACGTACGGGTCGAACATCTTCAGGCGGTAGAACGAGAAGAGGGAGATACCGAGAAAGACCTGGGAGAGGAGGAGCACAACGAGGAATCTCCCGATGTTCTGATTGATCGAAGGGTCCTCGGCAATCGGCCTCACTATCATCACGAGCAGGTAAAGGGCCGCGGAAAAGAGCAGCCAGACCGGGTAAAGGGAAGGAAGATTCATGTACAGGGGCACGAAGGCGGAAAGGGCGAGCACGATCAGCGTCACCTTATCGCGCACCTGTGTCATCGATGCCCATTCATGGGCCGCCAGGGCACACACCAGGCCCATGAACAGAAGAAAGGGCACGGGCGGCAAAAAGAGAAAGAGAAGGATCGTCACAGGCCCGCCTACAGCGGCGGACCCGACTCTTTTCCTAAGATCCCCCACTTAGGCTTCCTTCAGACTGCCGAATCTTCTCTTTCTCCCGCCATAGTCGGAGAGGGCCCGCTCATAGGCCTCTCGTCTGAAATCGGGCCACAGAGTGTCGGTCACGTAGATCTCCGTATACGCGAGCTGCCAGAGGAGAAAATTGGAGAGCCGCATCTCGCCGCTCGTCCTTATGAGCAGATCGGGGTCAGGCATTCCGGCCGTATAGAGGTACCTGCTGAAGACTCCCTCGTCGAGGTCCGTGATGCTGCCCCTACTCAGGTCTTCTGCGATCAGCCTCGTGGCACGCAGAATCTCCTCCCTTCCGCTGTAGGACAGGGCGATATTGAGAAGCATGGACTTGTTCTTCTCCGTCTCTCTGCTCACGCCGTTGAGGTGCTCCTGCAGGTCGAGAGGAAGATCGCCGATATCGCCGATCGACCTGAACCTGATGTCCTCTTTCATCATCAAGGGCAATTCCCTTTGAAGGTAAACGGCGAGGAGGGCCAGCAGGGCTTCGACCTCTTCCTTCGGCCGTGTCCAATTCTCTTTTGAAAAGGCATAAAGGGTCAGATAGGGGATGGCAAACTCCCTCGTGGCGGTGACGACATCCCTTACCGATTCGATCCCGGCGATGTGTCCTTCGGCCCTCGGAAGGGCGCGGTTTCTGGCCCATCTCCCGTTGCCGTCCATTATGATAGCGACGTGCCGGGGCAGCTTCTTCCTGTTGACTCTCATGATCCCTGTCTATATCTCCAGGATCTCCTTTTCTTTGTCTCCGTAGATCGACTCGACTGCGCTGATGTACTTATCGGTCGTCTTCTGCACTTCCTCCTGGAGCTTGAAGGCGTCGTCCTTTGAGAGGGCCTTCTCTTTCTCCATTTTCTTCAGCCTTTCGTTGGTCTCTCGCCTCACATTGCGCATGGCTACTCGGGCGGTCTCGAGCATCTTTCCGCCCATTTTCGTCAGCTCTCTCCTTCTCTCCTCGGTCAGGCGCGGGAAAACGATCCGGATGATCTTCCCGTCCGACATGGGATTCACCCCCAGATCAGATTTCTGGATGGCCTTTTCCAGTTCGCCGATGGATGAGGTGTCCCACGGCTGGATGGTTATCGTCCTGCTGTCGGGAGCCGAGATCGTCGCCACCTGGTTGAGGGGGGTCGGCTGACCGTAGTAGTTGACCCTGATGTCATCGAGGAGGGAGATGGAGGCCACCCCCGTTCTCAGCTTCGACAGGTCCTTTTTCAGAGAATTCATCGACTTTTTCAGCTTCTCTTCGAATTCCTCGATCACTTCCCTCGACATGGTCACCCCCTCACGATAGTGCCTACAGGCTCACCAAGAGCAGCCCTTCTCATGCTGCCCTTCTCTCTCAGGTTAAAGACGACTATGGGCAGTCTGTTTTCCATACAGAGCGATATTGCGGTAGCATCCATTACCTTGAGATTGCGGGAAAGCACTTCCATGTAGCTGATCTCCGGGAAGAAAACGGCATCCCCGTGCAGTTCCGGATCTTTGTCATAGACCCCTTTAACCCGCGTTGCCTTGAATATGACGTCTGCGCCGATCTCCGCGGCCCGAAGAGCTGCCGCCGTATCCGTGGTGAAGAAGGGGTTCCCCGTCCCTCCCGCGAATATCACGATGCGCCCCTTCTCCAAGTGGCTGAGTGCCTTTCGCCTGATGTAGGGCTCCGCTACAGCGGCCGCTTCCAGCGCACTCTGCACCCGGGTGGGCAGCTCCCATGCGCTCGAGATTCCCCTGCAGGGCCAGGCAGTTCATCACCGTCGCCATCATGCCCATGTAATCGCCGGTGGCCCTGTCTATTCCCTGCTGCTCGGACCTCATGCCCCGGAAGATGTTGCCGCCGCCGACCACGATGGCTATGGCGACGCCTGTCTGGCTCACGGCCTTGATCTCCTCGGCGACCTCGTGCATGGTGCCAGGGTCGATGCCATACCCCTCCTTTCCCATCAGGGCTTCGCCGCTCAGTTTCAGGAGGATTCTCTTGTAGGCCATTCTAGCTTTCCGTGGTCTCGCCGAGCTGATAGCGGACAAACCTTCTGATCAATATGTTCTCGCCCATCTTCGAGATGAGGTCTTCGAGCAGCCCCTTGACCGTTACGTCCGGGTTCTTTATGAACGGCTGCTCAAGGAGGCAGACCTCCTGAAAGAACTTCTCGAGCTTGCCTTCCGCGATTTTGTCAAGGATTTTGTCGGGCTTTCCGGACTCTTGCGCCTGCTTCCTGTAAATCCCTTTCTCCTTCTCCTTGACCTCTTCCGGCACGTCCTCTCTCTTCACGTATGAGGGATTCGCGGCGGTAACCTGCATGGCTACATCCTTTGTGAAGGCCTGGAACTGGTCCGTTTTGGCCACAAAGTCGGTCTCGCAATTCACCTCCACCATGGTTGCGATCTTGCCGCCCATGTGGACGTATATTGCGACGGTCCCCTCGGTGGCTGCCCTGCCCACCCTTTTCTGGGCCTTTGCAAGGCCTTTCTCGCGAAGATGGTCTATTGCCTTGTCCATGTCGCCGCCCGAGATCTTGAGGGCCTCCTTGCAATCCATAAGTCCGACCCCTGTCTTCTCTCTCAGTGTTTTCACCTGTTCCGCAGATATTTCCATTACAAACCCCCTTCTTCCTCAAAAACGCCTTCATACTTTTCCTCGAGCACGCTCTCGTCTATGAAGGGCTTGGGTCCTTCCTTCTCTTCCTCTTTGCCCTGGAACTCCTCCACGTACAGGGCCCTTCCTTCGAGGACCGCGTCGGCGATTTTCGAAGTGATCAGCTTTATCGCCCGTATGGCATCATCGTTGCCGGGAATGATAAAGTCGATGTCGTCGGGATCGCAATTCGTGTCGACGATGCCCACGGTCGGAATTCCCAGCTTTCTGGCTTCGTTCACCGCGATGTACTCTTTTTTCGGATCCACGATGTATATTGCCCCGGGCAGCCTGTCCATGTCCTTTATACCCCCCATGTGCTTCTGGAGCTTCTCTATTTCCTTGTCTATGCTCATTGCCTCTTTCTTGGGGAGTACTTTGAAGATGTCGCTCCCTTTCAGTTCTTCATACTTGCGCAGCCTGTCGATACTCTTCTCGATGGTCTGATAATTCGTGAGCGTCCCTCCGAGCCACCTCACGTTCACATGGAATGCGGAGGCCCTCTTTGCTTCCTCGACGATTGCCTCCTGGGCCTGTTTCTTCGTGCCCACAAAGAGGACGTACTCGTTCCTGGAGGCCACCTCCTTCACGAAATTGTAAGCCTCTTTGAACATCTTCAGGGTCTTCTGCAGGTCGATGATGTAGATGCCGTTTCTCGCCCCGAAGATATACGGCTTCATCTTGGGGTTCCACCGTTTCGTTTGATGTCCGAAATGGACACCGGCCTCGAGCAATTGTTTGATGGTTAGATTGGACATTGATCCTCCTGGTTTTTCTTCCGCCTTTCGCCCTTTGGCCGGAAGACACGAGAGCCGTGCACCATCCGCCAATTGAAAGGCGTGCAGAGTAAAGAACAGGTTTCAGTATACATTATTGGACAGCTTTTCTCAAGCCATACCCTTCGTACTGGCGCCTTCTCTCTCTGTTGAAAACTCCGCCGGGGGCCCGTCCTCAGGAAGGACTGAAGCGCGAGGAAAGGGCGGGCTTCACGGCCCTCAGTGGATGCGTCGAGAACTCACGGGGGCTGCTTTTCGGAGATCGGGGCGGGCTTCTTAAGGGGCGCTTTCGGGTTGCTTCAGCAGCTCGCCAGCCTTTTGAAGCTGTTCGAGGGCCTTGACAATGTCCGTGTCGCCTACGAATACCCCCTTCTGACCCTCCCTTATGATGATCAAGGTAGGCGTCGACCTGACGGCGTCCTCTGTTATCAGGGAAGAAAGGGCGGCAAGGGCGGGTCCGGGATCGGTCCGGGTAAACGCGACGTCTTTCTCCCTTGAGGAACTCTTCGAGCTTATCCCCGGTTTCTATCTTGCCCTTCGCCGCCTCGAAAAGAAGGGCCCTGTATTGAAGAACGTGGGCAAAGGCCCGGTCGTTGTTGAGGATGTAGAGGAAATACTTGGCGTAGAGGGGCGTGAACCGGTGAATGGGCGTGTCCACGAAGATCAGGGTAACCGTGTTCCTCTTTACGAGGTCGGCGAGCAGGGCCTCTACTCTCGGCTCCATGCGGCCGCAAGGACCACAGAAGTAATCCGTGTATAGACGGACCTCTATCTTGCCTTTTCCGAAGGACGGAAGGTCGGCCTTTGCCGCGTGTGCCGGCGCGGCCGTCAGCAAGGAGAAAAAAATAAGGAAGACCGTCGCCGCGGATGCGAGGGGCTTACGGTCTTCGCGTCGCGTCCTGAATACTGCTTTTCCCTTCCCTTTTGCCACATTGACCTCACGGGGCCTTCATGGCCGCCCAAGCTTAAGCGAAAAGCGAGGGGGGCCTAAGCCCCCTTATCCACATGTACGGGAAAGGCCGGAGTGGACTGCTTGCTCTGTTCCTTCTTCCTGGCTTTGCCGAGATTCGTCTTCTTTCTCTTTCTCCTCATCTCGGTTTTCTTTGTATTCGACGGCATCTCAATCCCTCCTCACGGTACAGCGCTCGCGCGTTGCATGGCTCGCTTGCCGCACCGAGTGCGACAATCAGGCACATGCGAGGAGAATAGGTTAGCACAAACCGCCCCTATCCATCAACACGGGGCGGGCCGTGAAGCTTTGCAGGTTCCCCGCACCTTGTAAGCGTTGAGTCCGGTTTCTGCTCGATTTTCTGCCTGTCAAAATCTTTTTGACATTTCTCTTGCCTTGTGTGTAACATAGCGGCTATGCGTAACCTACTGATTCTCCTGCTCGTTTGTCTGCTGGTTTCTTGCTCTATCCCCTTTGGCAAGAAAAAAACCCCGGCGACAACCGCAAACACTGAAAAGGGACAAAAGATCGAGGACAACAAGCCAAAGCCCGGCGACATAAAGATGGTTGACGGCGTGGAGTACATCTACGCGAAGAACCGCAGGTTCGCCCAGGCGCCATACGAACCTGAGTATGTATGGGTCAGAAAAGATCAATACTCTCCGGGGCTTTTCGACACTCTCGCCGGGAAGGCCGAGCTCGAGCATGGGCAAGCAGGAGCGCGATGAGCTGCAGAAGCGCATGGCCAAGCTGGAGGAGGATCTCAAGAAGAAGAACGCCGAGCCCCAGGGAGGCCAGGTAGTCTACGCAACCGTTCCGGGGGGCCTGCCCGCCGTCCCGTACGGCGGATCCCTGGTACCCACTTTCGCCTTTCCTTCATCGAAGATGAGGAGAAGGGTCCTCGTCCTGCCCTTGTCCGATCAAACGAATTACAAGGATGAGCACCTCGACGATGTCGCGACCCAGAGGCTCGTGAAGCGTCTCGAGAGCACGGGCACGATCATCTGCATCGACCCTCACACGATCGATCTGAAAGGGGACTTCTCTTCTGCCGAGGCCATGAAGGTACTCAACAAGACGTACGGCGTTCAGGCGGTGATCAAGGGTGCGGTTTCCGACGTGTATGTCAGCAGCTCCAGGGTGGAGGGGAAGGGCGAGCGGGAAATCTCGACCGCCATGTCAAAAATCACCCTCGATGTCTACAACACGGAAACGGGCAGGATTTTGCGGCAGTTGAGCGGCCGCAACCCGGTCGCCCTCACGAGGGACCAGGGGGAGATGAGCACGGAGACGGTCAAGGTAAAGGCCATCGACCTTGCCATAGAGCTCATCTCGGAGGATCTCCTCAGGGCGCTCCTCAGTATTGACTGGCATGCCCGTGTTGCCGCCATCGACCACGACAAGATTTTTGTCGATGCCGGCAGGCTTTCCGGTCTCGAAAAGGGCGACATCCTTGAAGTTTACGCCCCCGGGGAGGAAATCATCGACAAAGGCACAAACCAGCCCATAGGTAGGACCAAGGGAAATTACAAAGGAGAATTGGAAGTTTCCGAGGTCTTCGGGATCGATGCTTCGTGGGCCACTGCCAGAAAGGCAGCCGATTTTACCCCAACTGATCTCGTCTATTTGAAAAAATGACGAAGACGACATCTTCATTTCTCTCATTCGGCCGTGTTCTATGCTACGTGGCGCACCACTCATAGGTGACGATGCCCTTTCGATCCCTTGGGAAGGGAGTTCGAGCGTGGGCAAAATGCCGACTCGGATGTGAAATATAGAATCCGGATAGGGTAGGGCGGCCCCTCCAGTACGGGGACGATCCGCAAAAAGACGGGGCGTGTGCCGGTTCACCCGGGTTTTTTTGGCAGACCAGGGGTATTTGGAAGGTCGATGGCAAGGGGGCATTGAAAAAGAGACTCTTTTATTGTAGAATAACAGTATTCCTTTCCGCTGGAAGTCAAAAGTTTTCCACAAATGTTGAAAACATGTTGAAATCAAACTCTTGAGATGGATACCATCTGCTCACAAATAAAGCCACGCCTTGCCACATTGGTGAGCGAGGATAACTTCAGGACGTGGATAGATCCCATCAGATTCCTCGACTGCAGCGACGGGGTTTGCTCCGTCGTCATTCCCAACGCGTTTTTTCGCGACTGGATCGTAGACAACTTTGAGCCCCTTTTGAAGACCTTGCTCAAAGAGCTTACCAATGGAGACGTAAAGATCGAGTACCTCCTGAAGAAGGAGGAGACGAAGATCGAGAAGAAGAACGTGGCCCTGAAGAAACCGGTAATTTCGGACCTCTTTAAGCCGAAATATACCTTCGAGAATTTTGTGGTGGGATCGAGCAATCAGTTCGCCAATGCCGCGTGTCTCGCCGTTGCCAACAATCCCGGGAAGGTATATAATCCCCTCTTTATCTACGGAGGGGTGGGGCTGGGGAAAACACATCTTCTCAATGCCATCGGGAATTTCCTCCTCTCTCACCGGGCAATGAATGGAAATCGGATCTGTTACATAACGGCCGAGGAATTTACGAACGAGTTGGTCAATTCCCTGCGCTTCGAAAAAATGGACGACTTTCGAAATCGGTTCCGCAAAATGGATGTGCTTCTCATAGATGACATTCAGTTCATTGCCGGCAAAGAGCGGACCCAGGCTGAGTTTTTTCACACTTTCAACGCCCTCTACGATAATACGAAGCAGATAGTTGTCACGAGCGACAAATTTCCCGGAGAGATCCCTAATTTTGAGGAGCGCCTGCGCTCGCGATTTGAGTGGGGCTTGATCGCTGACATTCAACCGCCTGACCTGGAAACCAAAGTGGCTATCCTTAACAAAAAGGCGGAATTTGAAAACATGACGCTCCCCCAGGATGTAGCCTTCTACCTGGCTTCGAACATCGAGCATAATATTCGTGTCCTCGAAGGCTCTCTCATTCGGTTGAGCGCTTTTGCCTCCCTTCACAATGTCCCCGTGAGCATGGACCTTGCCAAAGAGGTGATGGGGCACATCATTAAGGACAAGAAGAAGGAAATCACTATCGATATGATTATCAAGGAGGTTGCGGCACACTTCTCAATCAAGACATCTGATATGAAATCCGCCAAGAGGGTCAAATCTATCATGACACCCAGACAGATAGCCATCTATCTGGCCCGGAAATTGACCAGCAGCTCTCTCGTGAGCATAGGGGAGAAATTCGGGGGAAAGGATCATGCCACGGTCATTCACTCAATTAAAAAGATCGAAGACGAGATAGGCGTGAAAAAAGAGTTGAGAGACATTGTGGAGAAGATAGAATCGAAGATAAAGTCAACATGACCCCTCATAGTTTCAACAGGGCTCACGAGAAGAGGAAGGTGTTTTTTGCGTGTCTTTTTGGGTGTGAGACGGGTTTTCAACAATTCAACACGCCTTATTACTACTATTATGTAAGGAGTTAGTATGAATATAATAATAGAAAAGGGGCTTCTTCTTACCCCTCTTGCGAGACTCGTAAGCATTACCGAGCGCCGTTCCATAATGCCGATTCTTTCAAATATCCTCATCAACTTCTCGAAGGGAAAGATTGACATATATTCGACCGATCTGGAGCTGAGTGCAATAAGCCACGTGGAGTATGAGTGGGATGGAGAAAGAAAGATTGTGGTACACGGGAGAAGATTTGTAGAGATCCTCAGGGAAATGGATTCCGAGGCAATAAGTCTGGAATTTCAGGATAACACCATGGTGATAAAGCAGAGACAGACGGAGTTTGTCCTGAGTCTCCAGGATCCTGAGGAGTTTCCGGAGGTTAAGGAGATAGCCGGGTCGGAGGAGTTCTATCTTCCCGGATCGATCTTCCTAGAGATGCTCGACAAAGTCGATTTTGCGATCTCTTCCGATGAAACGAGATATGTGCTTACCGGCATGTATATCCTCGGACACGAAGGTGGAATATCCGTCGTCGGGACCGACGGTTTTAGGATGGCCCTCTATCAGCGGGATGTGGAGGGGGTTAAGGGATTCAGGGGTATCATCATTCCGAAGAGGTCGGTCGTCGAGATAGGCAGGATGGTAAATGCTGATGATAGGGTAAAGGTAGTAGTGGGGGAAAAGCACGTCCAGTTCAGCACAGGCGCGGTGACGGTGGTGTCGAGGCTCCTCGAAGGGAGTTTTCCGGACTATGAGAATGTGGTACCCAAGAATAATACGAACATCCTTACCGTGGATAAGACGAGATTTTTGAAGGGTCTCAGAAAGGTCTCGACGATTATCAGCAAGTCCGAGCCCATAAAAGTGACGTTCGTTGAAGGGACCATGGAGATTGAAACCGAATCGGATATCGGGCGGGCAAAGGAGATTATCGAGGTTGATTATGCAGGAGAAAGGCTTACCATGAATTTCAATGTCCGGTTCCTCATGGACGTGGCAAACCATGTGGATGGAGAGAATATCATAGTGAAGGCGCCTTCTACTTACGGAGCGGTACTTTTTGAAGGTGAGAGAGACGAACAGTATAAGAATATCGTTATGCCCATAAGAGTCTAATATGAAAGAATACGGCGCAGGAAACATAAAGATCCTTGATGGATTGAACGCGGTGCGGAAAGTACCGTCCATGTACATCGGCAACACCGGCGTCGAGGGGCTGCACCACCTGGTTTATGAGCTGGTCGACAACAGCGTGGACGAAGCCCTGGAGGGGTACTGCGACAAGATTTCAGTGACTATTCACAGAGATAACAGTGTCGCCGTCGAGGATAACGGCCGCGGCATTCCCGTCGACCTCCACAGCGACAATATGTCCGCCCTCGAAATAGTCCTGACAAAACTCCACGCGGGCGGCAAGTTTGATAAAGATTCATACAAATTCTCGGCAGGACTGCACGGCGTCGGGCTTTCCGTGGTGAATGCGCTGTCCGAGTATCTTGAGGTGGAGATTCGCAGAGGAGGGAAGGTCTATTTTCAGCGCTACGAGCGCGGGGAAAAGCAGACCGACCTGAAAATCATCGGAGACACGACAAAATCGGGCACCAAGGTGCATTTCAGACCGGATTCGGAGCTATTCGAGTCTATAGAGTACAGCTACGAGATCCTCGTTCAAAGGCTCCGGGAGATTTCCTTTCTCAACAACGGCATCCATATCTTTCTCACCGATGAGAGAAAGGCAAGGAAACAGGAATTCAAGCACACCGGGGGGCTGACATCCTTTGTTACCTACTTGAATCAGAATAAGAACATCCTTTTTCCGGACCCTATCTATATCAATGGGAACAAGCCCGGACTCGACTTTTTTGAGGTGGCGATTCAATACAACGATGGATACAACGAGAATATTTACAGCTTCGTCAACAACGTCAGCACCCACGAAGGCGGCTCGCACGTTGCGGGCTTTCGGAGCGCCCTTACGAGATGCATCAACAATTTCGCCGAGCACAAGAAACTCATCAAGGAGAACCTGTCAGGCGACGATGTGAAGGAAGGGCTGGTAGCGGTCGTCAACGTGAAGATACAGAACCCACAATTCGAGGGGCAGACGAAGTCCAAGCTGGGAAACAGCGAGATAAAGGGGCTCGTCGAAAGCGTGTTGAACCAGAAGCTGCCGGAATACTTCGAGATGAACGAGGACGTGGCCAAGGTCATCGTCAGCAAGGCAATAGACGCAAGAAAGGCGCGGGAAGCCGCAAAAAAGGCGAAGGAGCTCATAAAGAGCAAGAGTATCTTCGAGGCAGGCATATTGCCGGGCAAGCTCGCCGACTGCCAGGAGAGCAACCCCGACCTAAGGGAGCTTTTCATTGTAGAGGGCGATTCGGCCGGCGGCTCGGCCAAGCAGGGGCGCGACAGGAAGACGCAGGCAATACTCCCGTTGCGGGGCAAGATACTCAATGTGGAAAAGGCCCGCGAGGAGAAAGTACTCTCCAACGAGGAGATCAAGGCGATCTATCTTGCCCTCGGCGTCAATTCGCACGGCATGGACAACGTGCGCTACAAGAAGATAATGATCATGACGGATGCGGACGTGGATGGTTCCCACATACGCACCCTGCTCCTCACGCTTTTCTACAGGAGGATGCCCGAGCTCATAGACAACGGGTATCTCTATATCGCCCAGCCCCCGCTCTACAAGGTAACAACCGGGGGTAAGGAACTCTATATGAAAGACGACGAGGAGTTTGAGCGGTTCATCATGCAGAGGAGCATGGAAAAGGTGAAGTGCTCCGTCGACGTGGAGGAGATTACCCCCGATAGGCTGAGAGAGGACGTAGAGAACCTGAGAAACATAGAAAAGTATTTCGCTGATATGGAGCGGATCAACATAAAGAAGGAATTGGTCCTGAGCCTTTTTGGAGCGGATATTTCCAGAAGAGAGGATTTCGAGAGCCCCGACAAGCTCGTGGGCCTCAAGGCCCGCCTCGAGAAAGAGGGTTACAGCGCGGGTGTCTCCCTCGACCCAGAGCACAATCTCTACACCTTGAGCGTTCAGGATAGTCGCAAGAAAGGGCTCGAGCTTAACGTGGATTACGAGTTCTGCAGCCAGGGAGACTATCAGGAATATTACCGGGTCTACAGGCGGATTCATGCCTATTATGAGCGGGAAATTCGTGTCCTCAACAAGGACGGGACGCCGCGGGTGGTAGTTGCGGCGGAGCTCCTCAGGTTCGTCAATGACAAGGGGAAGGAAGGCACCACCGTTCAGCGCTACAAAGGTCTCGGCGAGATGAACCCTGAGCAGTTATGGTCGACAACCATGGACCCCGCGCGGAGAAGGCTCGTAAGGGTTGCCATCGAGGATGCCATCGAAGCAGACCGGATGTTCACCATACTCATGGGGAACAACATAGAGTCGAGGAAGACCTTTATCCAGGAGAATGCGGTGGATGTTCGAAACCTCGACATATGATCATCGTTGGCCTGACGGGAATATTGGGAAGCGGCAAGAGCACCGTCGCCGCCGCCCTGCGCAAGCGCGGGCTTGATGTCATAGACTTTGATGGCCTTGCGAAGGAGAGCCTCAACTGGAAAGAAACGCAGGAGGAGATCAGAGAGGCCTTCGGCGATGAGTACGTCGTCGGAGGCAGGGTGGACGTTGAAAGACTGCGGCAGAGTGTCTTCACGAAAGACCTCAACGTGAGGAAGCTTGAGGCAATCATTCATCCCCGGGTTCACGAGGAGGTCGAGCGGAGGCTCATCGCCCTCGAAGAGAAGGGCGTGAAGGCAGCGATCATCGAGCACCCTCTCCTGTTCGAAGTCGGTTTTCACAGACCCGTGGACAAGATAGTCGTGGTGACCGCGAAAGACGACATCATCAGGACGAGGTTGGAAAAGAGGGGCATGAGGGGCGACGACGTAGAACGGAGACTCTCCTTTCAGATACCACTGAAGGAAAAGGAAGAAAAAGCGGATTACGTCATCAACAACAATGGAGCGGAGGATCAGTTGGGGGAGCAGATAGATTCTCTCGTACAAGAGATAACGAAGTGGGAGGAAAGAGGACATGCATCTAAATGACCTGAAGAGGAAGAAGATCGGTGATCTCACGCATATCGCCAAGGAGCTCAATGTCGAGAATGCTACGGGTCTTCGAAAACAGGAGCTCATATTCGCCATTCTGCAGTCTCTCGTTGAGAAGAATGAGCTTATTCACGGCGAGGGGGTCCTGGAGATTCTTCCCGAGGGGTTCGGGTTCTTGCGATCGACAGACTCAAACTACCTGCCCGGGCCGGACGACATCTACGTTTCCCCATCGCAGATAAAGAGATTCGGTCTCCGGACGGGCGACACGATTTCCGGACAGATCAGGCCGCCCAAGGACAACGAGAAGTACTTTGCCCTCCTTAAGATCGAGAAGATCAACTTCGACGACCCGGAGATAGCAAAGGATAAGATCATATTCGACAACCTTACGCCCATCTACCCGTGCGACCGGATACAGCTCGAGACCTCGGGCACAAGGCTCTCGACCAGGGTCATGGACCTCTTCACCCCCATAGGGAAGGGGCAGAGGGGTCTCATCGTTGCCCCACCGAGGACAGGAAAGACCATGCTCCTCCAGAACCTCGCGAACAGCGTCACCACAAATCACAAGGAGATCTACCTCATTGTCCTCCTCATCGACGAAAGGCCGGAGGAGGTCACGGACATGGAGAGATCGGTGGACGGCGAGGTGATCAGCTCCACCTTCGACGAGCCGGCCACAAGGCACGTACAGGTGGCGGAGATTGTCATAGAAAAGGCCAAAAGGCTTGTGGAGCACAAGAAAGATGTGGTGATCCTCCTGGACAGCATCACGAGGCTCGCCCGGGCCTATAACACGGTGGTGCCTTCGAGCGGCAAGATCCTCTCGGGCGGCATCGACGCATCGGCCATGCAGAAGCCGAAGCGCTTCTTCGGCGCGGCCCGGAAGATAGAGGAGGGCGGGAGCCTCACCATCATAGCCACCGCCCTTATCGATACCGGCAGCAGAATGGATGAAGTCATATTCGAGGAATTCAAGGGCACGGGCAATTCAGAGATCTACCTTGACAGGAAGCTGACGGAGAAGAGGGTCTTTCCTTCCATCGACATCAACAAGTCGGGGACGAGGAAAGAGGAGCTCCTCATCAACAACGGCGACCTCTCCCGCATCTGGCTCCTCCGCAAGGTGCTGCAGCCCATGAATACGGTCGAATCGATGGAGTTCATCCTGGAGAAGATATCGGATACCGAATCGAACAAGGACTTTCTCAATTCAATGAGCAGAGGAGGATAAGATGAAAGAGAAGATCCACCCCGAGCTGAAGAAGGCGCAGGTGAGGTGTGCGTGCGGAAACACCTTCGAGACCCTTTCGACAAAAGACAAGATCACCGTGGAAATATGCGCGAAGTGCCACCCGATTTTCACGGGACGCGAGAAGCTCCGGGATTCCGCGGGCCGGGTCGAGAAGTTTGAGAGGAAGTATGGCAAGAAGGCGACCGGGGACAAGGAATGATCACTGAGAAGCTCCAGGAGATGGAGGACAGGATCGACCGGATAGAGGCCGACATGGCCCGGCCGGAAGTCATCTCCCGGATGGAAGAGTATAAGAAACTCGCGCGAGAGTACGCCGAGCTGCGCGAGGTGGTAGCCCTCTTCAGGGAATGGAAGAGGGTAAAGGCGGAGCTCGACAAGATGAATGATCTGGCGCTCAAGGAGACCGATTCCGAGATGAGGGAGCTCGCCAGAGAGGAAGCCGAGCACCTGGGCCGGGAGGACGAAAGGCTCCAGGCCCTCTTGAAGGACAAGCTGCTCCCCAAAGACCAGGATGAAGCCCGGAGCACCTTTCTTGAGATAAGGGCGGGCACCGGAGGCGAAGAGGCTGCACTTTTTGCCCGTGACCTCTTCACCATGTACATGAAGTACGCCGAGAAGATGCGGTGGAAGACCGAGGTCCTATCGATGAGCCTGTCCGACATGGGGGGGTTCAAAGAGGTGGTCATGGCCGTCGAAACCGTCGGCGCCTTTCAGAAGCTGAAATACGAAAGCGGCGTCCATCGCGTGCAGAGGGTGCCGGAGACAGAGTCCCAGGGCCGCATACACACCTCCGCAGTCACCGTTGCGGTCCTGGCTGAGCCAGAAGAGGTGGAGCTGAAGATAAGCCCGGAAGACCTGCGCATCGATGTATACCGGTCGAGCGGCCCCGGAGGCCAGCACGTGAACACCACCGACTCCGCCGTCCGGATCACCCACATCCCCACGGGGCTGGTGGTTACCTGCCAGGACGAGAAATCGCAGCACAAGAACAAAGCGAAGGCCATGAGGGTGCTCAGGGCCCGGCTCAAGGAAAGGATGGAGGAGGAGCAAGAGCAGGAGGTCTCCGACGAGCGGAGAAAGCAGGTGGGGAGCGGGGACAGGAGCGAGAGAATCCGGACATACAATTTCCCCCAGGGTCGAGTGACCGACCACCGCATAGGCCTTACGCTCTACAAGCTCGAAGACGTCCTGGCGGGCAACATAGACCCCCTCCTTGATCCGCTCGTAGCCCACTTCCAGGCAGAATCCATCAAATCAAGGTAAGAACCTTGCAAATCAGAGAGCTGTTTCGCGGCGAAATGGGTCTGACCAAGACCGACCTCATGGGGATTGTCTCCCATGTCCTCGACCTTTCGAACGAGAGACTCTTCATGGAGCCCGCACGGAGACTGGATCAACAGGAATGGGACCGAATCAGGGGCCTCGCAGGGGAGAGACTGAAGGGAAAACCCCTCGCCTACCTGACGCACCGGAAGGAGTTCTTTTCTGAGACTTTCTACGTCGATGAGCGCGTCTTGATACCGAGACCAGAAACGGAATTGCTGGTGGAAGAGGCGCTGTCGATCATAGGGAGATCCGGGGGCGCCGCAAGGGTCCTCGATATGGGCGCCGGCTCCGGGATCATAGGTATACTCCTCGCGAAGAAAGGGGCACATCGCGTGCTTTCCGTGGATGTTTCCGCGGGTGCCCTGGAGGTGGCGCAACGCAACGCGCGGGCCCTGTCCGTGGCAGGGAGAATCGACTTTGCCGCATCGGATCTCTTCTCTTCGGTGAAGGAGGATGCGATCTTCGATCTTGTGTGCGCGAATCTGCCCTATGTGGGACTCGTTGAGTGGGACGGCCTTGAGGCTGATGTGAGATGTTTCGAGCCTAAGGAGGCCCTCCTGGGGGGCACGCGCGGATTCGAGCTCTACGCCAGGTTCGTTCCGGAGGTGAGCAAGTATCTTCGTCCTGGGGGTTGCGTTCTCTGCGAGATCGGGGGTGAGATCCAGGCGCGGGTCGTGGGAGACTTGTTGAAGGGCGCCGGCTTTGAGGTGGGGGTGAAGCACGACCTTGCAGGCCGGCAGAGGGTGGTGAGCGGCACATGGACAAGCTCGTCATAGAGGGCGGTGAGCGCCTCTCGGGCACGGTCAGCGTGGGGGGGCGAAGAACGCCGTGCTCCCGGTGCTGGCGGCGACCATGCTCCAGAAGGGCGAATACTATATAGGCAACGTCCCCCGTCTCCGGGACGTCAATTCCATGATCAAGCTTCTGACCTACACGGGCGCTTCGGTAGAATGGGTCGGGGAGCACCGGATCAGGTTGGACACGAGCAACGCCGAAAATTACACGGCCCCCTACGAGATAGTGAAAGAGATGAGGGCATCCACCCTCATGCTCGGCGCCCTTGTCGGCCGTTTGCGCCGGGCCGTGGTTTCCTACCCGGGCGGGTGCGCCATAGGGGAGAGGCCCATAGACCAGCACCTGAAGGGGCTTTCCGTCCTCGGGTGCGAGGTAGGCATACACGAGGGCTACGTTGATGTGGATGCCGCAGCGCTCAAGGGGGCGACCATATCCTTTGACATACCGACGGTGGGCGGAACGGAGAACATCCTCATGGCTGCCGTGACTGCCGAAGGCGAAACGGTCATAGAGAACGCAGCACGCGAGCCGGAGGTCGTCGACCTCGCCCTGATGCTCAGGAAGATGGGGGCCAGGATCGAAGGCATAGGGACCGAAGTGATGAGGATCAGGGGCGTGAAGGAGCTCAAGCCGTGCAACTATGATGTCATACCCGATAGGATCGAGGCAGGGACCTTCCTCGTGGGGTGCGGCCTCACAAAAGGGAGCATTGTCCTGGAAAGAGCACGGGCCGATCACCTATTGGCCGTCATCGAGAAGCTCAAGGAAGCGGGCATGGAGATCGTCGAGGAGAACGGCCGGATCTGCGCATCTATGACGAAGAAGGGAACGAAGGCCTTTGACGTGAAGACCCTTCCCTATCCCGGATTCCCTACGGACATGCAGGCTCAGGCAATGGCTCTCATGTGCGTGTCGAGGGGGGTGAGCGTCGTCACGGAGACCATCTTCGAGAACAGAATGATGCATGCCGCAGAGCTGAGGCGGATGGGCGCGGATATCAAGGTCAACGGCAATACGGCCATTGTCAAAGGCACCAAAGGCCTCCAGGGGGCAAAGGTGATGGCAACGGACCTCCGGGCCAGTGCGTCGCTCATTCTGGCCGGTCTCTCTGCCCAAGGGACCACGGAGGTCTCCCGCGTCTATCACATAGACAGGGGTTACGAAGCCATAGAGAAGAAGCTCAAGGGGCTCGGGGCGCGGATCGAGAGGAGGAGGGATGAAGGTCTGGCATCTTGACCGGGAATACGACGCCTTCATTGCCGCCGTGACCGGAACGAGGCAGCGGCGGAAGGCAGGCGTCAGGGAGATAGTAGATCGTATCAAGGCGGACGTCCTCGAAAGGGGCGAAGAGGCCTTGAGGGACTACGCACGCACGTTCGACGGATGGACCGGAAGCTATCCCCTCAAGGTCGGCGCCGAAGAGCTGGAGTCGGCTGCCTCCTCGATCGGAAAGGAAGGGATGCGCATACTCAAGGGCATGATACGGAACGTGACGCTCTTTCATCGCTCCCAGAGGCAGGCCCGCAGGACCTATAAAAGAAAGGGGCTTGCCGTGGTCGAGGAGGCGGTGCCCGTGGAGAGGGCCCTCGTCTACGTTCCGGGGGGAACGGCCCCGTATCCGTCGAGCCTCGTGATGGGCGTCGTGCCCGCGCGCATCGCAGGGGTGAAGGAGATCTATGCTGCCACGCCGACCCACGACGGCCGCATAAACCCCTACATCGCCGCCGCCGCGCTCCTCCTTGAGATCCGGGACGTGTACCGCATCGGAGGGGCTCAGGCGATCTATGCCTTCGCCTATGGCATCGGCTCGATACCGAAGGTGGACATGATCGTGGGGCCGGGAAATGCCTATGTAGAAGAGGCGAAGAGGGACGTGTACGGTCAGGTGGGCATCGATATGCTCGCCGGTCCGAGTGAGCTGATTGTCCTTGCCACAGAGGCCTTTCCGCCCCATATCCTTGCGTGGGACCTTTTTTCGCAGGCGGAGCACGACGAGATGGCGACGGTCGGCCTCTTCTCGGCGTCCCAAGACGACCTCTACGGCCTCCTCACACAGATGGAGCGCCTCATATCGCTGAACAAGAGGCGCCAGATCGTCGAGAAATCCCTCGCAGCAAACGGATTTCTCGTCCACTATACGAGCCTGGACCAGGCAGTAGCAGCCATCAACAGGATCGCCCCCGAGCACCTGGAGGTAATAGGGGATGAGGCCGTTGCGGATGCGATCCAGTATTCCGGCGTCACCTACGTAGGCCCCCACACGTGCGTCTCCATGGGCGACTATTACATAGGCACGAACCACGTGCTGCCCACGGGAGGGGCGGGGAGGTTCTCTACCGGTCTTTCCGTGGAACGATTTACAAAGAAGAAAGTTTTGGTTAAGATAGATAAGTCATTCCTCGAAAAATACGGGGAGAGCGCTGCGAGGCTAGCCGAGATAGAGGGTCTTTACGCGCATGGCGAGGCGATAAGGGCGAGAAAGGAGCTGCCCTAAGGATGAAGCTGAGAATAGGCATACCCAAGGGAAGCCTGCAGGAGAGCACGCTCAGGCTTTTCAGGAACGCGGGGTATACGATAAAGCTCGCAGAGCGGTCATACGTGCCGGTCATAGACGACCCGGAGCTTGAAGGGCTCGTGATCCGCGCCCAGGAAATGGGACGCTACGTGGAGAACGGGATTCTTGACATGGGCATAACGGGTCTCGACTGGGTGCTCGAGCAAAACTCGAAAGTGAGGGAGGTCGCGCGCCTCCGCTACAGCAAGGTCGGATTCAAGGGCGTCAAGTGGGTCGTTGCCGTGCCCAATGACTCACCCATAAAGGATATCAAGGGCCTCAAAGGCAAGATAATAGCCACCGAGCTGGTGGGCTTTACCACACGGTTCCTGAAGTCGCAAAAGATCGACGCCACTGTGGAGTATTCGTGGGGAGCCACCGAAGCAAAGCCTCCCCGGCTCGCGGATGCCATAGTTGAAGTGACGGAAACGGGGGCGTCCCTTACTGCGAACAACCTTCGCATCATCGATACCATCCTTGAATCGGAGACGGTTGTCGTCGCAAACAAGGCCGCCTTCAGGGACAAGTGGAAGAAGACGAAGATCGAGAACATCGTCATGCTCCTCAAGGCCGCTCTTCTGGCGGATGGGAAGGTAGGCCTCAAGATGAACGTGCCGAAGGGAAGGCTGAAGACTGTCATCGACATACTTCCCTCCCTTCATACGCCGACCGTTTCCAGCCTGTCCGACGGTGCATGGGTCGCCATAGAGGTGATCATCGACGAGCAGGTCGTGCGCGACATTATTCCGTCATTGCGAAGGGCAGGGGCCCAAGGGATCGTGGAATATCCCCTGAACAAGGTTATACTCTAGGAAGGACGTCATGGAGCGCCAGGCCGAGGTAGCGAGAAAGACGAAAGAAACCGAGATAAGGGTCCGGTGGAAGCTCGACGGCGAGGGCGCATACGAGGTCGCAACGGGCATCCCGTTCTTCAACCATATGCTGGAGCTTTTTGCCCGCCACGGTTTTTTCGATCTCATTGTCGAGGCAAAGGGCGATATTGACATAGATTACCATCACACCATCGAAGACGTGGGGATCACCATGGGAAAGGCTCTGAAGGACGCGCTGGGCACTTTCGACGGGGTAAGACGGTACGGCCATTCCCTTCTACCCATGGATGAATCGCTCTGCATGGTGGCAATCGACTTGAGCGGCAGGCCCTCCCTTGTGTGGACAGGCGATATCAAGGGCAAGCTGGGCGCTTTCGACGGCGAGGTGGTGCGGGAGTTCTTTCAGGGGTTCGTGAACGAGGCGCGCATGGCCCTCCATGTTAACCTGCTTTACGGGGAAAACCTGCACCACAGAATCGAGGCCATATTCAAGGCCTTCGGAAGGGCGCTGAGCGACGCGGTGGTCCGGGATCCCAGGGTCAAAGGGGTTCTTTCTACTAAAGGAACATTATGATTGCCATCATAGATTACGGCATGGGCAATTTGAGGAGCGTGACGAATGCCTTCGGCCGCATTGGGGCGCAGGTGGTCGTGACCCGTGACCCGGCGACCATCCGGGAGGCTGGCGCGCTCGTGCTGCCCGGCGTGGGCGCCTTTGGCAAATGCGTGGAGAACCTGAAAGGGTTCGGCCTCTTCGACCTGCTCAAGGAGGAGATGGCCGCGGGGAAGCCGTATCTCGGCATCTGCCTCGGCATGCAGATCCTCCTCGAGTCATCCGAAGAAGCCCCGGGCGTAGAAGGTCTGGGGGTGATCAAGGGGCGCGTGGCAAGGTTTCAGGGAGCAATGAAGATACCGCACATGGGCTGGAACAGCGTCGATATCGTGCGGCCGAACCCAGTGCTCGAGGCCATCCCGACGGGGTCCTATTTTTATTTCGTCCACTCCTACTATCCTGACCCCGAGGAGGATGTCTCGGCCACAATCACCGACTACGGCATCAGGTTTACGTCCTCCATTGGCAAGGGGAACATCTTTGCCTCCCAGTTCCATCCTGAAAAGAGCCAGGGGATGGGGCTCAAACTCCTGAGGAATTTCGTGTCCCTATGCGCCTGAAATTCGGTTTCCTCGCACTCTTTCTTTTGCTCGTGAGCCTGCCCGGCTCAGCCACGGACCTGGGGCTCTACGTGGAGCGCCTGAATGATCCGAGCGTGATCCGCTGCCCGTACTGCGGGAGGCCGATCGTGGCGGGGAAGATACACGAGAATGCGGAAGGCCTGATTGCAACCGAAATGGGGGGAAGCCTCGACGAAAAAGGGATCGCCTATACGGGGGAGAAGGGCCAGGGGAAGTACCTCCACGTGTTCATCTATCGTTTTCAGGAGCGCGAGGGAGGAAACTTCTCGGTGGTGAGACCGGCGAGCGTGGGCTTTCACGTGCATCTCTACGAAGGGGACAAGCTCTCCGATGTCTTCGTCTTCGACGAAACCCAGCAGCCCCTGTCGGACAACATCTTCCGTTTCTTCACGTTCCTGAGGAGGGGGGCGAAGTGGATCACTGCCGGCGAGCTCGCGCGGGAGGGGATCCACAAGGCAATCGATGCCCTCGCCGGTGGTCTCGAGGGAGAGGCGCCGCAGGCAGGACGATGAAGGTCCTCTTTGCCATGGACCTCGTTGGAGGCCGGTGCGTCAGGCTTGTCCGCGGAGATTTCTCCAGGATGACCGTGTACAGCGATGACCCGCCCTCCATGATAGACCGGATGAGGAGCGAAGGGGCGAGGGATTTTCATGTCATCGACCTCGATGGGGCGCGCATCGGCAAAGGTGTCCACGGGGAGCTGATAAGGAGCATAAGGGAGAAGGTGGCCGGATACCTGGAGGTGGGCGGAGGCATCCGGACCGAGGAGGACATCGCCCTTTATACGGGGTGCGGCGTCAACGGGGTCATCGTCGGGACGCGGGCCCTCACTGACCCGGTCTTTTTCGAGGGGTTGTCGGCTTTCAAGAATATCGTGCTGGGCCTCGACATGTACGACGGAAGACTCATGGTCAAAGGCTGGAAGGAGGAGGCGCCCCTCGATGTGGAGAAGGCCCTTGAGGAGGCCTCGCGCGTCGGCGTGATGGCCCTCCTCGTGACGAATATCGCCCACGACGGCATGCTTTCGGGTCCGGACTACGACGGCATCCGAAAAATGCAGTCCCTGACGCCCCTGCCTCTCGTTGCGAGCGGCGGCGTCGCAACGGTCGAAGACCTGAAGAAGCTCAAGGAAATGGGTGTCTGGGCGGCCATAGTGGGCAAGGCCTTTTACGAAGGCAAGATAGGGATTGAAGAGGCTATGAATTATGCTGACTAAGCGGATCATCCCCTGCCTCGATGTGATGGAGGGCAGGGTGGTGAAGGGGATGAATTTCGTCAATCTGAAGGACGCGGGCGGTCCGGTCGAGAACGCGAAGGCTTACGAAGAGCAGATGGCCGACGAGCTGACTTTTCTCGACATAACGGCCTCCCACGAGTCCAGAAAGACGATCGTTCACGTGGTCGAAGAGGTGGCAAACGAGGTGTTCATGCCCCTCACCGTAGGGGGAGGCATCCGGGGCCTCGACGACATCAGGGAGATTCTTCTCGCGGGTGCCGACAAGGTGACGATCAATACCGCGGCAGTAGAGCGGCCGGAGATCATCACCGAGGCGAGCGAGATGTTCGGGAGCCAGTGCATCTGCGTGGCCATAGACGCCAAGGCTCATGGCAGCGGCTTCGAGGTATATACATACGGGGGCCGGCGCCCTACAGGCGTAGATGCCATCGCGTGGGCACGGAAGGTGGAGGCCCTCGGAGCAGGGGAGATCCTCTTGACGAGCATGGATAGGGACGGCACGAAGGCCGGCTACGACATACCCCTGACGCGGGCCATCTCGGAGGCGGTAGCCATACCGGTCATTGCGTCCGGAGGAGTGGGGACCCTCGAGCACCTGTACGAAGGGTTGGTAGACGGCAAGGCCGATGCGGTGCTGGCCGCGTCGATCTTCCACTACAGGGAATACTCGGTGGAAGAGGCCAAGAAGTATCTGCGGGCGAGGGGTGTGAGCGTCCGTCTGTGAGAATGCCTCAAAAGAAAAGGTCAGCCGTGAGTCAAAAGGGGTAGAAGGGTGGAAAATATCGCCGATAACGTAAAGTGGGATGCCCAGGGCCTTGTGCCTGTGGTCGTGCAGGATGAGAAGACGCACGACGTGGTCATGGTCGCCTATATGAACGCAGAGGCCCTCGAGCTGACGATGTCGACCAAAAAGGCCCACTACTACTCGAGGTCGAGGAAGAAGCTGTGGCTCAAGGGGGAGACGTCGGGCCACGTCCAGGAGGTGCGCTCCATCTGTCTCGACTGCGATGGGGACACCCTCCTTCTCAAGGTGGACCAGAGCGTGGCAGCCTGCCACACAGGCTACTGGAGCTGCTTCTACAGGGAATGGGAAGAGGGTTGGAGAGAGATCGGCGAGAAGGTGTTTGACGAAAAATCGGTCTATAGCGACAAGGGATAGGATCTGCGAGTGGTTTGCCACATGCTGCTACGTCGGTTACCTGCCCGCCGCACCCGGAACTTGGGGGTCGCTCCTCGCGGCCATTCTTCTTTACCTCTTCCCTTTCTTCCATAGCCCCATTGTCATCCTCTTCCTCCTCGCGGGAGGAGTGGCCACGGCGCAAGTGGCGCGGGGCAATCAGGCCGACCCGGGATACGTGGTGATCGACGAATTCGCCGGCATGCTTATTACGATGGCGGGCCACGCCGTCACCTTCCGGAACCTCTTCATAGGCTTTATTCTCTTTCGTGCCTTTGATATACTAAAACCCTATCCGGTGAGAAAACTGGAGCGTCTGCCCGGCGCATATGGTATCATCGCAGATGATGTCCTGGCAGGGATCCTCGCCAGCGCGGCGCTCTTCGTAATAGGAAGACTCTTATGACCTCTGAAGAAAAACTGGGTGTGGTACTGAAGCAGAAAGGGATGAGGATCGCCGTGGCGGAGTCGTGCACTGGAGGGCTCATCGGAGGCAGGATCACCGGCGTGCCGGGGTCCTCCGACTATTTCGAAGCCGGGATGGTGACTTACAGCAACCGGGCGAAGGAGCTGTTCCTGTCCGTTCCCCACGAGGTGATCGCTGCGAAAGGATCGGTGAGCCCGGAAGTAGCCGAGCTGATGGCCCGGGGGGTGAGGGTCGCAACAGGTGTCGACATAGGGGTCGCGGTCACGGGCATCGCGGGTCCCGGGGGAGGCAGCCCTGAGAAGCCGGTGGGGTTGGTTTACATCGGACTGGCGACTCCGGAGGCGACCATAACGAGGAAATACCGGTTCCAAGGAGATCGCGCCGCCGTCAGGCAGCAGACGTCGGAAGAGGCCCTGAAGCTCGTGCTTGAAGTTCTCGAGGGCCGTCCTGCATGAGGGCGTTTCTGGCGCTGGAGATCCCCGGAGACATAGTGGCGTATCTGACGGGGGTCATCGACCGTTTGGCGAAACGAACGGAAGACGTGCGATGGGTGAGAAGGGAAGGCATCCACATCACGATGAAGTTCTTGGGTGAGATCGAAGAGGCCGCATCCGACAGGATGAGAGACGCGCTTTCTCCCATGGGCGAACGGTTCGAGCCGGTTGCGGCCCGCCTCGGGGGCCTCGACGCGTTCCCCTCGAGGAGGAGCGCCCGGGTTATCGTGGTGAAGCTGAAGGAGGGCGCTTCCGAGATGCAGGCCATCTTCTCCGAGATGGAAGAGAGGCTCGCGGCCATGAACGTGGAAAGGGAAAAGAGGGGGTTGATGCCGCACGTCACGTTGGGGAGACGGAGGACGCCAAAGCCCTTCCCCGATGGCGACCCCTTGCCGATCGAGGAAAGGGCGTTTCTGGTGGAGCACCTCGTCCTTTTCAGGAGCACTCTTACTCCGGGCGGCGCCATCTACGACCCGATCTGGAGGATAACGCTGGGAGGCAAAGACCGATGAGGGAAGAAGGCAGTAAGATAAAGGCGGAAGAGGGGAATAAAGGCAAGGCGGTAGACATGGCCGTGACGCAGATCGAGCGGCTCTTCGGCAAGGGCTCCATCATGAAGCTCGGGGAGAAACCGATCGAGGAGACGCCTGTGGTCTCGACGGGCTCTTTGGCCCTCGACATCGCCCTCGGCATAGGGGGATTGCCGCGGGGCCGTGTGATCGAGATCTTCGGGCCCGAGGCGTCGGGGAAGACGACCCTTGCCCTCCAGGTCATAGCCGAAGTGCAGAAGACGGGCGGCGTGGCCGCCTTTGTCGACGCGGAGCACGCCCTTGACATGCACTATGCGGCACGCATAGGGGTGAAGACCGAGGACCTCCTCATCTCCCAGCCCGATACGGGGGAGCAGGCCCTGGAGATCACGGAGATCCTCGTGCGCAGCGGCGGCGTGGACATAGTCGTGATCGATTCCGTGGCGGCCCTGGTGCCCAGGGCGGAGATCGAGGGAGAGATGGGAGACCAGCATATGGGCCTCCAGGCCCGCCTCATGTCCCAGGCCCTCAGGAAGCTGACCGCCACCATCAGCAAGTCCATGACGATTGTCATCTTCATCAACCAGATCAGGCAGAAGATAGGGATCATGTTCGGCAACCCGGAGACCACGACAGGCGGCAACGCCCTGAAGTTCTACTCCTCTGTGAGGCTCGACATAAGGCGGATATCGGCGATCAAGGACGGCCAGGACGTGGTCGGTTCGAGGACGAGGGTCAAGGTGGTGAAGAACAAGCTCGCGCCCCCCTTCAGAGAGGCGGAATTCGACATCGTCTTCGGAGAGGGCATATCGAGGGAGGGTGACATCGTGGACCTCGGAGTCGAGGCGAACCTCGTGGAGAAGTCGGGCACATGGTTCTCCTACGGCGACGCGCGCATCGGCCAGGGGAGGGAGAATGCCAAGGAATTCATGAAATTGCACCCCGAGGTGGCAGCCGAGGTCCAGGGGAAGATAATGGCCCACTACGGGCTGAAGAAGGAATAGCCGTGCTGTCCAAGGAAGTACGCGAACAATTCTTGCAGTTCTTTGCTGGTCACGACCACACGATCGTGGCATCCTCGTCTTTGGTGCCGGAGAAAGACCCGACCCTGCTCTTCGTCAATGCAGGCATGGTCCAGTTCAAGAACGTCTTTCTGGGCTTGGAGAAGCGGCCGTACTCGCGCGCGACGACCTCACAGAAGTGCGTGCGGGCCGGGGGCAAGCACAACGACCTCGGCAACGTCGGAAAGACGCTCAGGCACCACACCTTCTTCGAAATGCTCGGCAACTTCTCCTTCGGCGACTATTTCAAGAAAGAGGCGATCGCTTACGCGTGGGACTTCCTTCTGAAGAAGGCTCGCCCTGGACGAAAGCCGCCTGTGGGTCACCATCTTCAGGGAGGACGATGAGGCAGAGGCGCTTTGGAAGGGGGTGGGCGTCTCCCCTTCGAGGATCGTGCGGCTCGGCGAGAAGGACAACTTCTGGTCCATGGGCGACGAGGGACCCTGTGGTCCGTGCTCCGAGATCATCTACGACCTCGGGCCGGAGGTGGGGTGCAGGCAGCCGACCTGCGCCGTAGGCTGCGACTGCGATCGATTCCTGGAGATCTGGAACCTCGTCTTCATGCAATACGAACGGACGCGCGACGGGTCGATGACCAGTCTGCCCAATCCGTCCATCGATACTGGCATGGGACTGGAGCGGATCACGTCAGTGCTCCAGGGGAAGATAGGCAACTACGAGACAGACCTCTTCATGCCCCTTTTGAGGCGGCTGGAGGAGATCTCGGGCCTTGTGTACGGGGAGAAGGAGCTGACGGACATCGCCTTCCGGGTCATAGCCGACCATGTGAGGGGCGCCACCTTCATCATCAACGACGGCGTGCTGCCGTCGAAAGAGGGCCGGGGCTACGTGCTGCGCCGCATCTTGAGGCGGGCCCTGCGCTATGGGAAGAAGATCGGCATAGAGAAGGATTTTCTCGGCGACCTGTCGAGACTCGTCGTCGATATGATGGACGATGTCTATCCGGAGGTGAGAAACAATTACCCCTTCATCCTGAAAGTCCTCAAAGGCGAGGAGGAGCGTTTCCTCGAGACCCTGAGCGTGGGGTTCAGACTCTATGAGGAAGTGAAGCGGGATTTATCGGCGCGGCAAGACAAGATAATCCCCGGGGACGTGGTCTACAGGCTCTACGACACCTTTGGCTTCCCGGTCGATATTACCGATGAGATGGCCCACGAGGACGGGCTTGCCCTCGACATGGCCGGCTTTGAGAAGGCCTTGAGGGGCCAGAAAGAACGGTCGAGGGCGGACCGGCGCTCGAAGCACGAGAGCATGGGCCAGGATTCGCGCGACAAGCTGGGGGAGGACCTGAGGAATGTCTTCACCGGCTACGATACCCTGGAGACGGATGCGACCATCATGAGCATCATTCGGAATGGGGAGGCGGTGCAGGAGATAGGCGAAGGGGACGAAGCCGACCTGTTCTTCGATGCGACCCCGTTCTATGGGGAGGCCGGCGGCCAGACAAGCGACGACGGAACAATGACGGGAGAAGGCGCGCTCGCCTTCATAAAGGGCGTCGCCAGGGTGAGGGAGAACCTCTTCTCCCACCCGGTAAAGGTTGAGAAGGGCTCGTTTAGGCTGGGTGAGCGAGTCCATCTGGCGGTGGACGAGGAAAAGAGAAGGGGGGTGGCGAGAAACCATACGGCCACGCACCTTCTGCAGTTCGCCTTGAGGTCCGTGCTCGGAGAGCACGTGAAGCAATCGGGGTCCCTGGTGGAGAAAGACAGGCTCAGATTCGATTTTACCCATTTTCAGGGGCTCAGCGAAGAGGAGCTGGTCCGGGTGGAGGACATCGTCAACGAGAAGATCCTCGATACGGTGGATGTAGCGACGGACGTCAAGGAGAGGGATGAGGCGATCCGGGAAGGCGCAACCGCCCTCTTCGAAGAAAAGTACGGTGACACGGTCAGGGTTGTGTCGATCGACGGGTTCAGCAGGGAACTTTGCGGCGGGACGCACGTGAGGAATACCGGCGAGATCGGCAGCTTCTCCGTGCTCACCGAGGGCTCGCTCGCCTCCGGCATACGCAGGATCGAGGCGGTGACCGGAAAGGGCGCGGTGGCGCACAGGAGGAAGATCGAGGGCATGGCGCGCTCGATCGCCAAAGACCTCAAGACCGATATCGATAGCCTTGGGGAGCGAATCGGGTCGCTCCTCGACGACATGAGCAAGAAAGAGAAGGAAATAGGCCGCCTGAAGGACGAAATGGCGCGGCAGCGGGTGGACGAAGCGGTGAAGGGCGCTTACGTCAAGGACGGCATTAAGGTGGCAACCATGTTCGTTCCGGACGGTACTGCCGAAGACCTGAGAAAACTGACGGACATGCTCCGGGACAAGCTGGGAAGCGGGGTAGTCGTGGTGGGCACGAGAGAAGAGACAAAGGGGCTCCTCGTCGCGGCAGTGACGAAGGACCTCATCAAAACCTACAGCGCGGGGCAGATCATCAAGTCGATCGCCGCGAAATTCAACGGCAAGGGCGGGGGAAATCCCCAGATGGCGCAAGGCGGGATAGGGGCCGAACATGTGACCGAGGCCCTCAAGTACGCAAGGGAGCTGTTGGGAGCGGGATAGATTAATTATAGGAAGAGTAAGTGCCACTTTAGATTTTAGATGTAAGTGCCGGGATTTGACCTATCGGACAATGGTAGG
>CAVVNC010000003.1:0-176572 GCA_963749525.1 uncultured delta proteobacterium | reverse complement strand
ACCAATGTGGGGCCATTACCGGGGTTGAGCACGCTATTAATGGGGCTCAGCACCCCCTCACCGGGCATAAGCCCGGCGAGCCTCCCCGCTCACACCTCGCTTTCGCTCGGCCTTGCCGTGGCTCAGCACCCCCTCACCGGGCATAAGCCCGGCGAGCCTCCCCGCTCAGACACTCGCTTCGCTCGCCTTACAGCAGGGAGTGCGTTCCGCTCGTCGGTGCATTGGCTAGCGCGTCCTTCTTTTCTCGTGATGACGGCATGGGTTATACTCTTACGGCGAGAGGGAAAATGATCTCGCGGAAAGACGAGGGCCGGCAGTCTCTTCCGAAGAAGGATCCACCCTTGCTAAAAAGCGGGTGAATGGCATGAAAATCAGGATTCTTGGAACCGGCGGTGCTGTGCCCTCCCTGCGGAGGCTCTCTTCAGCCTACTTGGTCTCCCTCGGCGGGGGAAACATGCTGATCGATGTCGGCCCCTCGGTGGTGCGGAGGCTTCTCGAGTTCGGGCGAACGGTGAACGACGTCGACATCGTCGTTCTTACCCATTTCCATCCGGACCACGCAGTCGACCTTTCCACATTTCTCTTCGCGTGCAACTATGGCGAGAGGGAAAGGCGCAAGCCCCTCTTTCTCGTCGGAGGCCCGGGAGTGCGCCGCTTCTACAGCCTCCTGCTCCGTCTCTACCCCTCGACAGCGCCGAATAGCTACGATCTCTCCGTTAAGACACTGTCGAGGGGGAGGCACGCGGTCGGCGGCGTCTCTCTCGCCATTGCGCCCATGAGTCACAGGGAAGAGAGCATTGCCATCCGTGTCGAAGAAGAGGGAAAGAGTGTCGTCTTCTCGGGCGACACGGACGAGTCACCGGCCCTCGCCGAGCTTGCCGGGAATGCCGATCTCCTTGTCGTTGAATGCTCATTCCCCGACCGGAGGATGAAAGGCCACCTCGATCTTCGGACGCTCCTGCCCATTGTGCGCCGGGCGAACCCGAAGCAGGTTGTGCTGACCCATCTTGCGCCCGAATGGGAGGGCTATGACGCGCCTCTGCCGGCGCCGCTCGTCCTGGGCGAAGACGGCATGGAGATAGAAATATGAGCCGGTCCGCTTTTGTGTCGCCGCTCGCTGCATGGTCCGCTTGAGCCTTTTTGACCCTCCCGATCTATGAGCCTGTCTCGTCGAAGAACCGTGCCACTGCCTCGCTAAAAGGCGGCCGGCTGCGCTAAATAAGGAAAGTGGCCTGCCCTGTCGATCACCGTGAACCCGGCATTAGGGAAGGCATCGGCATACATGCGGCTGGCCGCTTCGGGCTGAAGGTCTAAAAGCCCATGGAGCCTGTGAAAGTGATAGCGCGAAAAACAGGCCTTTTCCGAGAGCGTCTCAACAGAGAGGTTCTTGTCGAGGTTGGCTTCGATGTAGTCGATGACGCAGTTGATCCGTCGGATGTACTCCTCCCTGAGATAGTCGCGGCCGTTCTCGTCCAATTCCTTCCTGATCATGGCTCATCTCCTCATCTCGTCGGTTTGTTCCGATGACCGAAAAGGAAGGGCAAAGCGCATCCGCGACCCGCATGACCGTATCGATATCTAGACCCCCCCTTCCAGCACGACCTTCATCGTGTCGATGTCCCATATCTCCACCCTTCCGTTAACGGTATCAAAGGTTCCCGCCGTCTTTTTGAAAGGGCTTGAGGGATTGGGAATGGTGGGAGTCCCGGGGTTGACGATCAGGCTGTCCCCGATATTCCTTATGCGGGGGATGTGGCTGTGTCCGTGCACGAGGAGGCTCAGACCGAACCTCCTTACGAGATTGGCGAGATCCTCGTCCCTCTTGCCGTCGCCGTGGACCACCATGATTTTCCTCCCGTCCATGGAGAGGAGTACGTAAGGCGACATGATGGGTGAGTCGATGACGAACTGGTCCACGTCCGAGTCGCAATTCCCCTTGGCGATGAGGATAGGCACGGTGAGTTCGTTGATCATCTTCGCCAGGGCCGACGTGTCGTACCCTTCGGTCAGCGGGTTCCTCGCTCCGTGGTAGAGGACATCGCCCCCGTGGAGTATGAGATCTGCGTTCCTGAAAGGTCCGTCGAGTACTTTCCGGAAGTTCCGCACCGAGCCGTGGGTGTCGCTGACCAGCCCGATTCTCACGTCATGGCTCCTTCGGGACGCCTCACCAATGTTGAACCCTTAAGCGGGACGCCTCGTAACGATCACAGCCGCGTTCTTTGCCTCGACGGCATACCGTTTCGATTTCTTCAGTTCCGGGACAAGCTCCCCAGGGTCGCTGCCGACGAGGATGATCTTCCCCGTCTCACTCAGGTATGTCATGGCCCTTTTCACATAAGCCTTTGCGGCTTCCTCCGGGGGCACCTTCTCCTCCCACAGGTACGTGAGCTCGGGCTGAACAACGATGAGATCGAACCTATCGTTGAGAAGGAAGGGGAACTCGATCTCCATATGAAAGAAGTGCTTTCTCTCGGCCAGCTCCCGCGCTGCCCGGAACCACCCGGTCCCTTTCGCGGCTTCCCAGATCTCCTCGTCGGCGTCCAGGTGGGATAACAGCTCTGCGATCTTCCCTTCCTCGGCAACGCTGTCAAAGTAAGAGGCGGTGAGCAGATCCATGACGTCCTTCATGCGCTGCCTGCAGACATGGAGCGTCGCGCCTATCTCGCCTTTGACTACGGCATCTTCCTTGATCCGGTCGGATAAGGAGAAATAGAGCCTGTACATGTCCCGGAACTCGGATATCACCTCGTGGGGATGCTTCGAGAAAGGGGCTGCCTGGCCCACGTCGCCGGCAAAGGCGTAAAGCTCCGCCATGGACATGCCGAGAAGAGGGTTGCCAAGCCTGTAGTTGGCTGCGTCCGCGAAGAAGCGGAGGAGGGTCGCGCACTGCAGCACATCCAACGAGAAATCCGACTTCTCCGCCCCGAAAAGCACCCGGTCGAGGATGAACTTGTGGAGGAGGCTTTCGTTTTCCCACTCGGCGACGAAGCTGTGCTTCTCCCTGTACGGCAACAGGAACGACAGGTAGGCCATCGTTTCGACAAGTTCTATCGTCAAGTTGCCGAATCCCGGCGTCATGTCGAGCAGCTTCAGGGAGAGGAGACGCTCTTTGGTGCGGTCTTCCTCCAGGGTATCGAGAATGGTCTCCTCCAGGGCCGGTATCCCCGTCCCGGCGCCCCTCGCAAGCAGGTACGTCAGGACATCGCATTGATCGAAGCCTTTGGTGGGCACAGGCTTGGACGACCAGCGGCCATCGGACCCTAAGCCTGCCTGGTTTGCGTGCCTCCCGGTCAGGGCCAGGCTGCTTTCCGGAAAGAGCCGTCTGAAAAGGGGAACGGCCACCTTGTACACCTCTGCCTTAGGGGCGGCGGGCGCCAACCTTCTGGCGAGAGACGACCGCTCTGCCTTCAGGAACCCGATGAGCTCCGTCCGCTCTTTTTCGAGAAGGTCGGGCAGGGTACTTGTCAGCCCTTCCGAAGAAAAGATATGGTAGAAGAGACGCATCCCCTCGACGCTACCGCCGAAGACAGTCTCCTCAAGGTCGATCTCCACGGTAGTCTTCTCGAAAGCGACGGGCCGCTTCAGGAGGAGCCAGTTCTTCCCGTTGGTCAGTATGCCCCAGGGTGCGCCCGACTTCTTTGCGAGATACATAGACTGGTACAGGGGTATGCGGTTTTCGAAGTCCAGGTAGAAGCCGCTGATTCCCTCTTCGAGGTTCCGTCCATACCGCTTCACCACGAGGAGGCCGAGGAGGTTGTCGTAGTAAGACCTGGTGCCCCACAGAGAGGCGCTCCTCAACCGCTCCTCCTCGGACCGGAAGAGGGCGTAGTCCGGCCCTTTTATCTGCTCCTCAAAAAACATGGGCTTTGACTCGAAGGCGAAGCCGAGCAGTTTGAGAATGGGTTTGACGAGGTGGAGCTCCGTGTGGATCTCGCCCGCTGAGGACTTCATTTGCTGGAAGCGAGTGACGATGTCGGCGAGGGCTGACGGAACCTCCCCCGGAAACGGGAGAGCGGCAATGCCTTCCATGGCCGGAGTGGAGAGAAGCGTATTTCGCACGAGAAAGGGCTGCATCGTTTCAGCCTAATGATATGCAAACTATCCACCTTAGTCAAGGCAGTTAATGGGGTTCAGCACGCTATTAATGGGGCTCAGCACCCCCTCCCCGGGCATAAGCCCGGCGAGCCTCCCCGCTCACACCTCGCTTTGCTCGGCCTTACACCTCGCTTTCGCTCCCTTGCGGCTCAGCGCCCCCTCACCGGGCATAAGCCGCCTTAAGTCCCCATCCTTCCACTCTTCCATCCTTCCACCATTCGCAAGGGCGCGATCCACGTGCGACAACCCATTGAAGATGGGAGCGCGATTCTTTACACTATGGGTCTTCCCTCCCCCAGGGTGGCTTCGTGAGTTTCCCCGAAGCTTTTGCCGCAGCTTCGGCTAAAGAAGAGGGGAGAGGCTGTTTTGGCGGCCCGATACGTGTTAAGTTATGTCCGGGATGGAGGGTTCACGATGGATGCGTATGAGGCGGTGATCGTCGGGGGCGGGCCCGCAGGACTCACGGCAGGGATCTACCTTATGAGGGCCGGGATCAGCACGCTGCTTCTGGAAAAGCAGCTCCTCGGCGGAGCGCCGATGAATACCGAGCATATCGAAAACTACCCCGGATTCCCCGACGGCATATCGGGCGCGGAGCTTATGGGAAAGATGGCCGAGCAGGCGAGGAAGCTCGGCCTGCCCATTACCGAGTTCTCGGAGGTCGGAGAAGTCCGTAATGAAGAAGGCATGTTCGTGATCCGGACGGAGAAGGATTCCTATCGCTCTTTGGGCCTGATCCTCGCCATGGGGACTGAGCCGGCAAAGCTGAACATACCTGGCGAGGATGTGTTTGTGGGGAAAGGGATCTCCTATTGCGCCACGTGCGATGGCATGTTCTTCCGGGGAATGGAGGTGGCTGTGGTGGGCGGCGGAGACTCGGCTTTGTCAGAGGCCCTGACCCTTGCAAACATCGCCTCCCGGGTTTATGTCGTCCACAGGCGCGAGCAATTCAGGGCGCAGCGCATCCTGCAGGACAGGGCCGAGAGAAACGGCAAGATCGAGTTCCTTCTCAATAAGGTGCCCGTGAGTGTCAACGGGAGAGACCTCGTCGAGTCGCTGACGCTGCGGGACGCTAAGACGAACGAGGAATCGGTCCTCCCCTTAAGCGGCGTCTTCTTCTATGTCGGGTCTCACCCGGGCACGGCATGGGTCGGGGCCCTTGCCGAATTTGATCCGGCGGGCTTCGTCGTTACGGACGAGGGCCTTGAGACGAAGACGAAGGGTATGTTTGCGGCAGGCGACGTGAGAAAGAAATCGCTCAGACAGATCACCACGGCAGTCGGTGACGGGGCTCTCGCGGCCGTGAACCTCGAGAAGTACGTGCTGGAGAAGAGGTAGGGTGAAGCGGGCCCTGTTCGTGATGGTTCTGGCCATTACCGTCTGCCTGTCAATACTCGCTTGCCGTGCCTCCGCCGACGGGAATAGCTTAGTTTTCTACAGGATCGGAGAGGACGCCCCCCAGCAGTGGGCGTTCGTGAAGCAGTACTTCGAAGGCAAGGGCTATCCGGTGAGCATCTACCAGGGCGAGGCCGTGGTGGAGAAGCACATTGAGAAAGTGAATATGATCAATCGCTCCCCGGCCAAGGTCTTCCTCGCCCTGCAACTCGTCAAGGGCGATGTGACCAGGGTAATGGTGGCCATGACGGACGCAAAAAAGGAGGAGGGCCGCTTTCTCACCATAGATGAGATACCGGGCCTCTTTGCAGAAGAATCCCAACGCCTCGCAACGGATATTGCCGGGCCTTTCAAGGTGAAGGTGAAGCATCTCCCGCTCTTCCCGCTCCTCGGCGTCACTATGCCGGGGGCCTTCGTCCGGATAGACTATAAAGAGGGAGACCTGGAGGACGCGATCCCCAAGCTTTGCGAGGGCGTGGGGAGATATTTTACGGAAAGGATGGCAAAATGAGGGCTAACGGCAGGTCGAACGACAAGATGAGAGATCTCAAGATCACCAGGAACTTCCTCAAGTTCCCTGACGGTTCCGTGCTTGTTGAAATGGGCGAGACGAAAGTCATCTGCGGGATCAGCATCGAGGAAAAGGTCCCGCCTTTTCTCAAGAACTCGGGCAAAGGATGGCTCACGGCCGAATACTCGATGCTGCCCAGGGCGACCCAGTCCCGTACAATGAGAGAATCAGTCTCCGGGAAGGTGGGCGGCAGAACGCACGAGATACAGCGGCTTATAGGCAGGGCCCTCAGGGCGGTCGTCAACCTCGACGTCATCGGCGAGCGCACGATATGGGTCGATTGTGACGTGATTCAGGCAGACGGCGGCACGAGAACGGCGAGCATCACCGGCGGCTTCGTCGCCCTTGTGGAAGCCCTCTGGAGCCTGAAGAAAAGAGGCGCCATCACGAAAGTTCCCCTTCGCGACTCCATTGCCGCTATCAGTGCCGGCATAGTAAACGGCGAGCCCCTCCTCGACCTCTCGTACAAAGAAGACGCGAATGCCGAGGTGGACATGAACTTCGTCATGACTGGGAAGGGCATGCTCATCGAGGTGCAGGGCACCGCGGAAAAGGCACCCTTCTCCAAAGAGCTGTTCGACATGATGTACGAATACTCCCACAAGGGCATCGCAGAGATCACCAGGGTCCAGAAGGCCACTCTCGGCCCGCTGTTTCCGGTGTAGCGTCGCTTCTCCCTTAACTGTGAGCCAGTCAGAAGAGAGAGCGCGGTTAGGAGCGTTCCGCAGAATAAAGTAACGATTGCTCCGGCGGAATCTTTTCCTAAAGCGGAGCCTAGCGTAGCGAAGGAAAAGATGGAGCCGGTCGGTAGCGGGAATGAATTCTGCGGAACGCTATAGATCATGAGAAGCATCATCATCGGAACGGGCAACGCCGGCAAGTTTGGGGAGATCAAGAGCTCCCTCTCCGGCAAGTTCGATGATTTTTTTTCCCTCGCAGATTTTGACGACAAGATCGCCGTTGTCGAGGACATGGCGACTTACCCGGAGAACGCCCTCAAGAAAGCAAGGAAGATCGGGAACAGGTTTGCCATGGACACCCTCGCGGACGACTCCGGCCTGGAGGTGGAAGCACTCCACGGAAGACCGGGGGTCTTCTCGGCCAGGTACGGGCCGAGCGACGACGAGAGGATAGACAGGCTGCTCGAGGAGCTGCGCGGCGTACCCATGGAGGCGAGAAAGGCCGTCTTCAAGGCATACCTCGTTTTCTACGAGCCGGCCGGGGGGCTGGCCTTCATCTTTTATGGCAGTCTTCGGGGTTACATCGGCAGCGAGAGGAGGGGAGGCGAAGGGTTCGGCTTCGACCCCATCTTCATCCTCCCTGACTCGGGTCGATCCCTCGCGGAAATGACGAGGGACGAAAAGAACAGGATAAGCCATCGGGGACGCGCCCTTGAGGCATTCAAGAGGTTCCTGGGGGCGTGAAGGTGCGCTTTCCGGTGCCGAACGCTAAGAAAGGACAGGCCTATTTCCCTCGAACTTCTGGATCACCGCCCTGTATTTTTCATGGATCAAGGTCCTATCGAATTCCCCGAATGATTCGAGCATGATATCCTGTTCATGCTGGCTGAAATATTCCATGCACGGGATGAAGAAGTGCCTGTCTTCCTTTTCGATGTGGACCGGATAGAAGTCGACGAGCTGTGACATGACTTTCCCGATCTCTGATAAGGCCCCATTGTCGCCTGCGACGTATCGTTCTTTTGCTGCAACGAGCTGTCCCGTGAGATTTCTCGCCAGGACGTGTTCCTGTATCAGCTCCTCGACGACGTCTTTGTGGCGGGCGGAGATGGGTTTTTCGGAGAGCAGCCGGAAGAGGATGTCCTCCTCCTTCCCGTGATGGCACCTGTCCGCGTAGGTTCTGATGAAATCGACAGCCCCGTCGATGAATTGAGGCCTCGCCTCGCCTTGTCTCTTCATCGCCTCCACCTCGCCCCTCATCACCTTGATCATCCGTTCTATGAGGCGGTGCTCGATCATCAACGGAGCAATAGGCATCATGGGAAATCCTCCGAACATAGATAGAGCGCGGCAGGGGGACCTAAAAGAGACAGCCGCGACGAAAAGGATGTGTTGCTTCTCCCTGGAAAGAAGCAAGAAATGGTCCCAGCGAGATTCGAACTCGCGTTACCGGCGTGAGAGGCCGACGTCCTAGACCCCTAGACGATGGGACCCTGATCGAATGATAATACCAAAAAGTCCATGCTTTTTCCACACAAATATGAGGCGGAAACGGCGTGACCCGTCCACCCGTTCCTCAGTCTGCCGGGCCATTGAGTTTGTTTCTCATTGCTGGTATAATAATGGCGTACGGGAAAATCCCCCGTGACATGGAGGGAATGAATGCTAAAAGTAGGCGAAGTCGCAGTGTATCCCGGTCATGGCGTAGGCAGAATAGAGTCTATAGAAGAGAAGGTTATCTCAGGAACCAAGCAGTCCTTCTACATCATGAGAATTCTTGATTCTGATATGACGATCATGATACCTGTCGAAAGCGCCCATCATGCGGGTCTCCGATACGTGATCGAGGAGGAGGAGGTACTCAAGGTCTACGAGATCCTGAAGGACACGAGCTTCATCCACGATAATTCCCCCTGGAACAGGCGCTACAAAGAGTATATGGAGCGCATCAAGAGCGGATCCATCTTCGAGATCGCCATGGTGTTGAGAGAGCTTTACAGTCTGAGGATGTGGAAAGAGCTTTCCTTCGGCGAAAGGAAGATGTTCGAAACCGCTCGGAACCTTATCAAGAAGGAACTGTCCATTGCCCTGAGCAAGGACGAAGAAGAAATAGTAACCGACATAGAAAGCATTTTCGCAAGCAACTCAAAAGGCTAAACACCCCATAAGGCTAAGTCCTTGACCATTATCTCGCAGATCGTTCTCATAGCGGTAACGGCTGTTACCGGGTATTTTATCGTAGACGAGATGTTCGGGAGCGCCCTGTACGGCTTGGTGGGATCGGCCCTGGGGCTCGTGCTCGGCTATCTCGTGATAAAGGTGGAGGAGAAGCTCAAGGAGATACCTCTCAAGATCATCGTCGGGACATTGGTGGGTATCACGGTAGGCCTTTTCATCGCAAACCTCTTCATCTCGAAGCTCCTCCTCACCCACGCAAAGGATGTTCCCATAACCCTGCCCATCTATATCCTCCTCTATTTCGTCATGGGATATCTCGGTTTCAGGATCGGGGAGAAGAAGAGCCACACCCTGGATCTTTCGAGGGTGCCCATCTTCGGCAAGACGGAGGAGTCCGAGGGGAATAAGATCCTTGACACCAGCGCAATCATCGACGGGAGGATCGCCGATATCTGTGAAACGGGATTCATAGAAGGCGCCTTCATTATCCCTCAATTCGTGCTTTACGAGATCCAGCACATCGCAGACCTCCAGGACCCGGTGAGAAAGACGAGGGGAAGGAGGGGTCTCGATATACTGCACAGGCTTCAGAAACAGAACCGGGTGAAAGTCAAGATCGTGGATGTCGATTTCCCCCGTCTCAAGGACGTCGATTCGAAGCTCATAGCCCTCGCGAAGAGCCTGCAGGGCAAGATCATCACGAACGATTATAACCTCAACAAAGTCGCCGAGCTCCAGGGCATCAGCGTGCTCAACATGAACGAGCTCGCAACAGCACTCAAACCCGCCATTCTGCCGGGAGAGCAGTTCTCCGTTAAGATCGTGAAGGAAGGCAAGGAGTACGGCCAGGGCATAGGATACCTCGATGACGGGACCATGGTGGTCGTCGATGAAGCGCGCAAGCTCCTCGGCAAGACCGCGGACGTCGTAGTGACAAGCCTCCTGCAGACAACCTCCGGCCGCATGATCTTTGCGAAGCTCAAAGAGGCGGCAGAAAAAGAGTTCTACTTCCCCGAAGACTACAACTATGAAGAGCATGTGAGGTAAGCATGAGAACTTTGGCCATAATCCTTGCCGGCGGAACCGGCAAACGGATGGGCTCTTCAACGAACAAACAACTTCTTCTCCTTGACAACAGGCCCATTATTGTCCATACGCTGCAGGTGTTTCAGGAATGCAGAGCCGTCGACGGCATCTACCTCGTGGTAAACCAGAAGGACCTGCCGACCATACAGGAGGAGATCCTGGAGACGTACCATTTCAGCAAGATCGTGAAGCTCGTCGTCGGCGGCCGACTCAGACAGGACTCGGTGCGGAACGGACTGGAGGCCATCGACGAGTCCTGCGACGTCGTCATCGTCCATGATGCCGCACGCCCCTTTGTCTCGCCCTCTTTCGTCGAAAAGTCGATCTCCCTCATGGAGATGTTCGACGCCATCATCCCTGCCATCCCGGCCAGGGATACGATCAAGGTCATCTCCAAGGAGGGTTTTGTGCTGAAGACCCTGGAGAGGGACTCCCTCTGGCACATCCAGACGCCTCAGACCTTCAAGCATGACCTCATTATCAAGGCCTACCGGGAGGGTATGGGAAAGAAGCTCTGCGGCTACGACGACTCGACCTTCATCGAAAACCTCGGAAAGAAGGTCAAGGTGATCGAAGGCTCCCCTTACAACATCAAAATAACGACGCCGGAAGACCTCGTCATTGCGAAAGGCATCCTCGCGCAGATCAAGGCAGACGCATGAGAGTCGGCCTTGGCTACGATGCGCATGCCCTCGTGGAAGGAAGGGACCTCTTTCTCGGCGGCGTGCTCATACCATACGAGAGGGGTCTCCTCGGCCACTCCGACGGAGATGTCCTGCTCCACGCGCTTGCCGACGCGGTCTTGGGCGCGGCGGGCTGCGAGGACATAGGCGCCCTCTTTCCGAACACCGATAAGGCCATCAAGGGCATCGGCAGCGAACGGATTCTCGGCAAAGCCGTGGAGCTTGCGAGAAGCAAGGGCTACAAGGTGGTGAACGTGGACGTTGTCGTTGTCTGCGAGGCGCCCAGGATACAGGCCTACAAGGATGAGATAAGGACGAATATAGCCCGTATCTTGGGGGTGGACGCGACCCGCGTCAGCGTCAAGGGCAAGACCACCGAGGGGATGGGATTTACCGGGAGGAAGGAAGGCATTGAATCCTATGCCGTCTGTCTTCTCGAATAGGGCCGCCCATGAATAGGGTCCGGTTCGCGCCGAGTCCCACGGGAAACCTCCACGTGGGGAACGCCAGGACCGCGGTGCTCAACTATCTTTTCGCCCGCCGCGAAAAGGGTCATTTCATCCTCCGCATAGAAGATACCGATGTGGAGCGCTCGCAAGCGTTCCTTTGAGGAGTCCATCAAGGAGGATCTGAAGTGGCTCTCCCTTGACTGGGACGAGGGACCATACCGCCAGTCGGACAGGCTCGATATCTACCGGTCACGAGCGGCGGCCCTTCTGGAGAAAGGCCTCGCCTATAAGTGTTTCTGCTCGAAGGAGGAGCTGGAAAAGGCGCGGGCCGAAGCCCTGCGCCGTGGGCAGCCTCCGAGATACGGAAGGGTCTGCGCGGGCCTCTCCCCGGACGCCGTCAAAAGGCTCGAGGCTGCGGGCACGCCCTATGTGCTCCGGTTCCGGTCGCCTGAGAGGGAGATCCGCTTCCGTGACGCCATATACGGCGACGTCTCCTTTCCAGCGGAGCACGTGGACGATTTCATTATCGTCCGCACCGACGGCATGCCCTCGTACAATTTCGCCGCCTCCGTCGATGACCAGCTCATGAAGATCACCCACGTGATCAGGGGATCGGATCACCTTTCGAACACGCCGAAGCAGATCATGCTCTTTCTCGCGTTCGGGTTCGAGCCGCCGGCGTATGCCCACCATTCCCTGCTCATCGGTGTTGACAAGAAGCCCCTCAGCAAGAGGCACGGCGCAACGAGGGTAGCGGAATTCAGGGCCATGGGTATCCTACCCGAAGCCATGGTAAACTATCTCGCCATCATAGGCCGGAAGGTCGATCGCGAGTTCCTCAAGACCCGGGAAGAGTTGATGGGGACCTTCACGCTGGGCTCCTTTTCCTCGGGGGACGCGGTGTTCGACCCGGGGAAGCTGCTCTGGCTGAACAAGGAGTACCTGCGCACCATGGACGCCGATGCCCTCCTTGAGAGGATGGGGCTCGGCCGGAAGGAAGACGGGGAGAGGCTTCTCCTCCTCCGCGAGAATGCAAGCACCCTCGAAGAGATGAGGTCGATGCTTCGGATGTTCCAGGACGGAGAGATCGACGAAGAGGCAATCGACTTTCTTGCGTCCATCAAGGATCAGGGCGAAGTAGGCGTCCTCCTGCAGGAGATTGGCGCAGCCGACCATGGCGATTTCGAGACGCTTTTCAAGAAAGTGGAGGAGAAAAGCCGGCTTTCGAGGCGGGAGCTTTTCATGGCCCTCCGCGTCATCATATCCGGAAGAAAGAGCGGCCCGCCCCTCAAGGAGCTCTACCGGCTCATGCCGAAAGATACTATACTAGAGAGAACGAAATGTCTAGGCAAACGGTTCTCGGCAGCGCCCGCAAGCTGAAGAGCGTCAAGAACGTCTTTCGCCGTCTCTCGCTGAGAACGCAGCTCCTCTTTATTCTCCTCTTCGTGCTTGCCATATCTCTCAGCTCCCTCTCCATCATCTACACGAGAACGGAAGACGCGATCATCGAAAAGGTAAGCGACACCCTCGACGACATCACGAAGGCCATCCAGATCAGCGTGGAGGAATACTCATACAAGGGTAACAGCACGCAGAGGCTGAAGGGCACGGTTGACATGCTCAACAAGAAAGGGATAAAAGAGATCACCATCATAGGCGACGATTCCCAGGTGATCGCCAGTTCGAACCCGAAAAAGGTGGGCACCAAGGAGAACCCCAAGAAAATAGGGGACAGGCTCGCCCAGGAAGAAAGGCTTCTTCATCACCGCCAGGCTCGGCGAGGAGAACAGGAGGGAGAACCAGCGCCCCTACGACGTGATCATGCCGGTCTCAATAAAGGGGCAGAACCTCGGCTATATCCACATAAGCATGGTCCTCGACGATTTCCAGTCCCTTCAGAGGAAGAACCACGTCAAGAGGATACTGGCCACCCTTTTCGCCTTTAGTTTGGGGATCATCGTCTCCCTCATCCTTGCCGATCAGTACACGGACCCCATAAAGCGCATCGCCCGGGCATCGAAGGAGATAGCCGAAGGCAAGCTTGTGAAGATACGGGAGAACAAGCGCAAGGACGAGATAGGCGTGCTCGTGAGGAGCTTCAACGAAATGGTGGAAAAGCTGAGTGAAAGGAAGGAGCTGGAAGAAAAGCTCAAGAAGACGGAGCAGTTGTCGATGATAGGGCAGCTCGCCTCCGGCATTGCCCATGAAGTGCGCAACCCTCTCAATTTCCTTTCCCTGTCCATCGGCCACATCAGGGAGAGGCTTGCCGAGGAGAAGGTGCCCCGGGGAGACGATATCAACGAGCTCCTCGATAGCCTCAAGAAAGAGATATTTCGGGTTAACGAGCTGATCAACAACTTTCTCTTCCTCGGAAAGCCGATCACCTTGAAGAGGGAGTGGATATCAGCCGATGCCCTGGCAGAAGATGCCCTCTACATGGTGAGGGACAAGATCAGGGAAGGCATAAGCGTTACCTTCGTCAGCCCGGACGAGGGGATGCGCGTCTACTGCGACAGGGAATACATGCGCATATGCCTCATCAATCTCATCCTTAACTCGGCGCAGGCAATCGAGGACAAGGGGAGCATCACGGTGCGGTTCGGGCACGAGGACTCGAGCGCCTCCATTTCAGTCAGCGATAATGGAAAAGGCGTGGAAGGGGAAGACCTGGAGAGGATATTCGAGCCGTACTACTCCACGAAGAAGCTCGGCATAGGCCTCGGTCTTGCCATAACGAGACGGTTCGTGGAGGAGCATGGAGGGTCCATCCGCGCGGAAAGCACGGCCGGCAAGGGAACCACAGTGACGATAAGGGTACCGGCGTATGAAGTCTCATAAGGGCACCATTCTGGTTGTGGAAGACGACACGCACCAGCGGGGAATCGTCAAGACGATCCTGGCGAAAGACGGTTTCTATGTAGAAGACGTGGGGATGGGAAAGGAGGCCCTGGACCTCCTCGAAAGCACCTCCTTTGACGTGGTCCTCACTGATCTGAGACTGCCCGATATCGAGGGCACCGAGATTCTGAAAGTGGTAAGGTCACAGAACCGTCCATGCCACGTGATCGTGATGACCGCGTACGGCTCGATCCCTTCGGCCATAGAAGCGACCAAGCTCGGGGCCTTCCACTATCTGGAGAAGCCCTTCGAAAAAGATCAACTCCTCCTCGTCATCAACAATGCCATGAATCAGGTGAGGCTGCTCCGTGATAACCTGATGCTCAAGGACCAGCTCTACGACAAGTTCCACCTCGACAACATCATAGGCGATCATGGGAGCATGCGACGCCCTTTTCTCCATAGTGAGAAAGGCCGCCCCCACAAACTCCACGGTCCTTATCTACGGGGAAAGCGGAACGGGGAAAGAGCTTTTCGCCAAGAGCATCCACTACAACAGCCTGAGAAGGTCCAACCCCTTCTTTGCCATAAACTGTGCCGCGATCCCGGAAAGCCTCCTGGAAAGTGAGCTTTTCGGCTATGAGAAGGGGGCCTTCACCGGGGCCCTCACCCGTCATATCGGGCTTTTCGAGCAGGCAAACGGAAGCACGCTGTTTCTCGACGAGATCGGGGACCTCACCTTGGGAACCCAGGCGAAGATACTGAGGACCCTCCAGGAGAAAGAGATACGGCGGATCTCCGGCCGGGAGAACATCAAGCTCGACGTGCGGATCGTTGCGGCGACAAACAAGCGGCTGGAGGAGGAGATCTCCAGGGGGAACTTCCGCGAGGACCTCTACTATCGACTGAATGTCATTGCCTTCACCGTCCCTCCTTTAAGGGAGCGGAAGACCGATATTCCCGTCCTCGTAGAGCATTTCTTGAGGAAACTGAACGAGTCGAACGGCAGGAAGCGGACTCTCTCGGACGAAGCCCTTCAGGCAGTGCTCAACTATTCATGGCCGGGAAACGTGAGACAGCTCGAATCCGTCCTGGAGAGGGCCTACATCATGTGTGACGAAGATGTGATAGGCCTTGAGCACATGCCGGAGGAGATAAAGCACGACGGAGTGCCCAATTCCTCGGAGAGACTGAAGCTCGTCGCGGACCTGACCACCTCATCGACGCGAAGCTGACCGGCGCGAGCAGTACCGCCTCTATCCTACTGAATCTGGACGCCCATGGCAACGAGGACGCGGACCTTCCGGAGCCGAAGATCATCATGGAGCGGCTCGGCATCAATAGAGACACTTTTTTTGTCGGCATCGCCCGCCTGAAGGAGCTGGGTCTCTATGACTTCAAGGCCCGCCGCGCCAAGGGAAGGCGGCCGGGCGTACCGGCCGGGCATTAGGGCCTGAAAGGCCGGGCAAGCCATCCCCCGGCTCTTTAAATAAGCGTCCTCGCAGACTCCCCCTTTTCTTGCCAAGGCGTGCAAGCTCCTCGGCAAGGGAATCTTCCGGTTGACATCCTCGATTGCCGTATTACATTTGGTACGGATGAACATGCCTGTCTTTCCCAAATCCCAACCAAGGAGGCCGTCATGGAAGGAAGTGTGTACAAGATCATCGAGATAGTGGGAACGAGCCCGAAGTCCTGGGAGGAAGCAGCCAAAGGGGCCATCGAAACCGCATCCAAGACCCTTGAAGACCTCCGGGTAGCCGAAGTGGTCAAACAGGACGTCACCATAGAGAAGGGCAAGGTGACGGGCTACAGGGTGAGACTGACCATCTCCTTCAAGTACCACCCGGGGCAAGAGTAAGGGCTCCGCTTAAGAGACGACGGCGCCGTTGGGTATCTCCTTGTCCGGGGAGATGAGCACGACGGCGCTCTTGTCTTCGCTCGACGCGGCCAGGAGCATGCCGTGGGACGTGATGCCCCGGAGGGTCCTCGGCTCCAGGTTGGCGACCAGTATGATCCTCTTGCCCACAAGCTCTTCCTTAGTGTAGTATGGCTTGATGCCAGCCACGATCTGGCGGACCTCCCCGGCATCCACAGTAAGCTTGTAGAGGCGGTCGGCGCCCGGGACGTCCTCGCATTCCTTGATCTGCGCCACCCGAAGGTCCATTTTTTTGAAGTCGTCGAAAGTGATGTTATCCACGGTCGATCCTCCTCACACTCTTTTGGCATCTAGAGCGTTCCGCAGAATAAAGTAACGATTGCGCCGGTCGGTACCGGGAATGAATTCTGTGGAACGCTATATTATAGCAGAATGGACTCGTCTTGAATAAATGTTGACCCCGGGAATGCTCCAGGTATTCCACCTTGACGTGGGGCTTCCCGGCGGAGATAATTGTGGTACCTTTTTTCCGATTCGGGGGCACGACATGAAGACCTACCTCATTGGCGTCCTTGTCGTCTACGTGGCATTGCAGGCGTTCAAGGACGTCCTCGAGTACCTCAACGTGAGGCACGCGCGCCGTCGGGGGACTTTTGTACCTCAGGAGTTTGAGGGTATTGTTGACCGCGCGTCGCTCGAGAAGATGCTTGCCTATGTTAGGGAGAAAACGGCTTTCGAAATGGTCGCGTCAGCGGCCGGGACCCTGGCCACGATATTCTTCCTCTTCGGAGGCCTCCTCGATCGATACAACTCCTGGGTTGCTTCCTTCGGGCTTCCGCTCGTTCTGTCCGGCCCGGCCTTCTTTCTCTTCCTCTACGCGGCCGGCGCCCTGGCTTTGGGTGCCGTTCACCCTATATTTTGTCTTCCGGATCGAGAACCGCCACGGCTTCAACACGATGACCGGCGGGTTGTGGCTCGCCGATTTCGTCAAAAGCACGGCGCTCTCCCTCATCCTCCTCGCTCTGCTCCTCCCTCGCGGGTTTTAGCCCTGATATCCTGGAGCCCCCGTTTCTGGTGGCTCTGGGTGTGGTGCTTCTTCTTCTCGTTCACGATCTTCATCACCTATGCCTCCCCGTACGTGATCGAACCGCTCTTCAACAAATTCGTCCCTGTGGAGGATGACGATCTGAAGGCCCGCATCGTCCGTCTGGCGTCGCAGGCGGGCATCAACGTGAGCAAGATACTGAAGATGGACGAATCGAAGCGAAGTCGCCACACGAACGCCTATTTTACGGGCATCGGCAGAACGAAGAGGATCATCCTATTCGACACCCTATTGCAAGGCATGACCCCTGACGAGATCATCGCGGTCCTGGCCCACGAGATCGGCCACTGGAAGAAACGCCACCTTCTCAAAGGCCTCGCAATTAGCCAGGCCCTCTCCCTCATCGTCCTTTTTTGCTCCTACTGGGCCCTCAAAGGCCCAATCCTCGTTGCTCTCTTTGGGATTACCACTGATACGTTGCCTGCAAAGATACTCCTCATCGCCTTCTTCGTATCCATGTTCTCGTTTTTCCTCAAGCCGGCAATGTACGGCTTTTCCCGGAGACTGGAGAGGGAAGCGGACCGTTTCTCCTGCGATCTTGCGGGCAAGTCAGAAACCATGGTGGACGCCCTCGTGAAGCTCTCCAGGGAGAACCTTTCCAACCTCTTTCCGCATCCGCTCTATGCTTTTTTCAATTACTCCCATCCGCCGGTCCTCGAGAGGGTGAGATACATAAGGGCCTACTGCGGCGCAGCCAAGGGTGAGGGCCGGCAGGCATGATAAGGATCGGCGTGTGCTCATGGGCGGAGAAGAGCCTTGTGGCAAGCGGAGAGTTTTACCCCCGGGAGGCGAGGACAGCCGAGGCGCGCCTGCGATACTATGCCTCCCGTTTCGACACGGTTGAGGTCGATTCCACCTATTACGCCATACCCGATCAGCGCACCGCCTGGCTCTGGGACCTGAGGACCCCGGATGGTTTCACCTTCCACATAAAAGCCTACGGTGCCCTCACAGGCCACGCCATTGACCCGAGGACCTTGCCGAAGGAGATGAGGCCCGCTACGCAGCCCGCCGCCGGCCCGGGCCGCCATGTCTACGTGAGGGAGCGCGCCATGCTCGGGTCGATCGCGAAGGTTTTCCATGACTCCCTGCTGCCCCTGAAGAGGTCCGGCAAGCTAGGGCTCATGGTGTATCAGTTTCCCCCGTGGTTCGACTACAAGCAATCCAACCTCGATTACATACTGTTCTGCAGAGACCTCACCGCCGGCATGCCCCTCGCCGTGGAGTTTCGCCACGGAAGCTGGTTGACGCCCCGGGTCGCACCGGCAGTCTTCGACTTCCTGGAAAGGCACGCCATCACCTACGTCACGGCCGACGAGCCACAGTACGGCTCACTCGCCACAGTGCCATACCTGCCCGGAACCACCACGGAGATCGCCTATTTCAGGTTTCACGGGCGAAATGGCGAGAACTGGCTGAAAAAGAACATCGAGACCTCCCAGAGATATGCGTACTCGTATTCGGACGCGGAGCTTCAGGACTTCATGCCGGCGATGAAAGAAGCCGACAGACAGGCGAAGACGACGTACGCCATGTTCAATAACTGCCACCGGTCCAATGCGACCACGAATGCCCTGCGTCTCAAGGAGCTGCTCGCAAAGGCAGGCGAGGCAGCGTAAAGTGAGGGGGCCGAAAGCCCGGCTCGATCCTTTCCTTCGCGCCATCACTCTGCTATGATTGGGGAGAGCGAGACCAAGAAATGTAAGAGGAGGTTCCCTATGATCCGTCTCATCCGGCGCCACGCGCACTCACGCCGGTTTCTCCCGTCCCTACTCCTCTTCACGGGAATGTTCCTTGCCGGGCCTTGCCCGGCCCGGGCCATGGGTGTCGCCACGCTGCCTGCCCCGGAGAAGCCGGCCGAAGGGGGTGCGGCCCAAGGACCGGTCACAATCTGGTACCCCAGCGAAGCGCGCGAGACTGGCCGCACAATGGGAGCCTTCGTGCTGAGCGGCGCCTGGGACGGCGCTCCTGTGCGGGGCAACGGAGCCCTTATCCTCCTGTCCCACGGATCGGGCGGCTCGGATGCGCCCTACCACGACATAGCCCGGGCGCTTGTAGAGAAGGGGTTTGTGGTTGGGGCGCCGGAGCATGACGGAGACAACTGGCGCGATCAGTCGAAGACCGGCCCGGCGTCATGGAAGCAACGGCCCGCCGAGATATCCGGGGCTATCGACCGCATTCAGGGAGATCCGCGCTTCGCGCCCCTTTTGGACAAGGGGAGGGTCGGGGTATATGGCATGTCGGCCGGAGGGCTCACCGCGCTGGAATTTTCCGGCGCCACGTGGAGCCTGAGCAGGCTCGTGAAGCACTGCGCAGACCACTTTGAGGAGGATGCGAGGTTCTGCGCGTACCGGGAGATGGCGGCCGCCTCAGGCAGGCTCGATGGCGAGACCACGCGGCGCCTCAAGGCGCAATTCGTCGAGGGCGCCCGGTCGGGAATGGTCGACCCCAAAGAATACGGCTTTCAGGACAGCCGAGTGAAGGCCGTGGTCGCCGCCGTGCCGGTGGGAGCAGTCATTGATCCGGCAAGCCTTCGCGTGCCACGCGTGCCCACGGCTCTCATCTCTGCCGGAATGGAGCAGGTGTTGGCGCCCCGGTGGCATGTGCTTGCCCTCGAAAGGGCCTGTACCTCGTGCGCGGTCCTCGGTCCGCTTGAGGGCGGGGGCCACCTGTCAGTCCTATCTCCTTTGCCGAAGAGCGTCATTGACAGCCTCGGTGAGTGGGCAGAGGATCCCTCCGGCTTCGACCGCGCCTCTCTCGCGCCTCTCTACCGGAGCATCGTCCAGTTTTTCCTGCGCATTCTCGGGGCCGACAAGGCCCGGTAAGGGAGTGCGTCTCCTGTTGCCCCCAAAGCGTGGTAAGCTATCTGTACCATGACAGCCTTGATACGAACCTGGCGTCTCGAAAGCGGCCTCATTGTTGAGGTCGAGGACGAATCGAGAAACTATTACGGGGACTACCACCACCTGAAGCTTGTCATACGGTGCCGGATTGCGGTAAAAGCCGAGCACCTTGAGGCGCTGGAGGGAAGCCCGTCTTACGCAAGGGTGGTTGAGACTATGGGTCCTTCCGTCGAATATCTCCGGGTGGTCGGCAGGGCGGGGGTGGCAGGCAAGGATGTCGCTTCCATCAAGGATCAGCTGCTGCGAAGCTTCGAGGAGAATGCCCTGCCCTATTTCAATCGGGAAGGCTTCGAGGCGAAGTTCGTGCGGAAGAGGTTTGGCGAGATCGAGAAAGACCTGTCAAAAAGGGACCGCAATGGAAAGAGGGATGGAGACTGACCTTGCCGTTCCCGCGTCCGGTCTGTCGAGCCGCCGAATAGGGGCAATCGTCACCGTCAGGAGCCCGCAAGGGGTAGAGTACAGGGGAAGGGTCAAGAGCATAGACGACGAGATTGCCGTGGTTCGTGCCTTCGAAGAGCTGCCGCATCCGGCCGAATCCCCCTTAAGCATCACCCTTGTACAGGCGATTCCCAAGAAAGAGAAGATGGGTTTCATCGTCGAGAAGGCAACGGAGCTCGGCGTGTACAGGATCCTTCCCTGCCTTTCCGCAAGGAGTGCCGCTGCAGGGGATGGGGGAGGGCAGGACAAATCGCATCGATGGCCGGACATCGCCCGTCGCGCCGCTGCGCAGTGCAGAAGGCGCCTTGTTCCCATCGTTTCGCCCCCATCCGACTTCAGGCAGGCGATAGAGTCGTTCTCCGGAGTCGCTGCCCAGAAGCTCATCCTCTACGAGAAGGAAAGGCTGGCGAGGCTGAAGGACATCGTCGCGGCGACAAAACCGCCTGACGCCGTAATCGTGGCGTGCGGACCCGAGGGTGGGTTCGCCGACGATGAGGTGGCATTCGCGGCCTTGACCGGCTTCATTCCGGTGAGCCTCGGCGGGAGGGTCCTGCGATGCGAAACAGCGGCTCTGGCGGCTCTCTCAATTATCCAGTATGTGTGGGGGGATCTCTAGGTTAAACGAGGGCCGACCTCTTACTTTCCCTCGATCTTTCTGATGCCGGCGTAATAACAGCAGCTCTGACTCTTGAAATTGTTGTCGAATACCCGCGTGTTGCCGTCCCCGAAGCTGATGCGGACATAGCAAAATCCCCCGGGCACCTCCGACCTTCTTTCTTCCACCACGACGCCCATCCCCCACCCCGTGAACCGCTTATGGACTACCTGGTCACCGACCTTCAGGAAGAGGGCATACTCCTTTTCCATAGGGAAAAAGATATACCATTCACACCCCCAATTCAAGGGGCGCGCGGCTTATCCGAGGGCCCGGGACGCGGTCTTTACTCTACAAGCTCCAGCCAATGATAGACCTTCTGGTGCATCTGGTGGCGCAGCGTGTTGTCCGTGAGGTTGACTATGCAGCCCGGGCATGCCGTCACCACTATGTCCGCGTTCGTCTGCTTGATGCTCTCCATCTTTTTGTCGGCGATCTTTTTAGAGATGTCGTAATGGTAGACGCTGAAGGATCCGCCCATGCCGCAGCACATGTCAGCCTCCGGCATCTCCACGTAGTTAAGTCCTTTCAAGCCCTTCAAGATGGACCTCGGCTGGTCTTTGATGTTCTGATATCTCACGAGGTGGCAGGGGTCATGCCATGTCGCGGTCTTGCCTTCGAACTCCTTCTTCAGCTTCAGCTCCGCGGGGTTGACCTTCAGCACGTCGACGACGAACTCCGTGGAGTCCTTGATCTTCTTTTCGAATTCCTCGTACCTCTTCCGCTGTTCTTCGTTGTCGGGGAGGTACTTGTGGTAGTCTTTCAGGGTGGAGCTGCACGTCCCGCAGCCGGTCACCACATAGTCGACCCCCTCGAACGCCTTGATGTTCTGGTCGGCGAGCATCCTGCCCGATTCGAGGTCGCCGGCGGTGTAGATCGCCGCTCCACAGCAGTTCTGGCTCTCGGGAACCACGACCTCGACGCCCTGCTTCGTCAGGAAGTCGATGAATTTCAGGCCGATATTAGGATACGCCAGATCCGTGGCACATCCATAGAAGAAACCGACCCTCATCTTGGGCGCCTGGCCGTTTGCCGGCTTGTAGAGGGGTTTCACCTGGTCATGGAGGAAGACCTTCGCTATCTCGGGGAAGTTCCTCTTGCCCATGCCCTTGATGTAGTCGGGAAGGTGGCGGACCTTGCCTTCGCTCTTCGGGAAGAGCCACTGAAACCGCTGCATGAGCCTCGCGTAGCGCGCCCGGCCCCTCTTGTTCGCCAAAGCCTTGCGGTAGATAAAGTCCTTGAGGAAGCCGAGCCCCTTTTCCTGGACCATCTGGGCCCTTGCAGCGATCACGACCCTGTCGATCTGGGTCTTGGAAGGGCAGTTCGCCACGCATCTCTTGCAGAGAAGGCACTTGCCGATGATCTCGCCCATCTCGGGCGTGAATTTCTGCTCCCCCTTCATGGCCAGTTTCGCGAGATAGTTCTTTCCCCTGGCGAGGGACGTCTCCGTCTTCTCCACCTGGTACACGGGACAAAAAAAGGCGCAGAACCCGCATTTCATGCACTGGTCCGCGTATTCTTCAGCTTTCTTGAGTTCCTTCAGCTCTGCCAAGACGACCCCCTTCTTTTCGGCTAATCCCAGATCTTGCCTGGATTCATGATATTGTTCGGATCGAAGAGCGCCTTTATGCCCTTCATCATGTTCACCACCACGGGGTTGGTCACTTTGTTGAAGAACTTCTGCTTTTCAAGGCCTATGCCGTGCTCGCCCGAGAGAACGCCCCCGAGTTCGACTGCCGTTTCGATGATCTCTTCCATGGCCTTCACTGCCCTGTCGTAGTGCTCCTTGTTGCCGATGTCCGTGAGGATCGAAGGGTGGAGGTTCCCGTCACCCGCGTGGCCAAGCACCACTACGTCGACGTTATATTTCTTGGAAAGCTCCTTGCATTTCCGGATGAGGTCCGGCATTTTCGGTCTCGGCACTGTCACGTCCTCCGAGAAGACCGTTTTCGTCTTTCCATAGGTGGCTGCAAATCCTGCTCTCCGCGCGGCCCAATACTGATCGGCTTCAGCCTGGTTCTTCGCCTCCCTCACCTCTCTCGCCCCGTATTTCTTTGCGATCTCGACGATCTTCTCCGCCTCTTTTGCCACCGCTTCGGCTATGCCGTCCGCCTGGAAGAGAAGGATGGCGTCTGCGTCCTTCGGCAGACCCATGGGCATCATCTCCTCGATCCTGTTAACGAGCCAATTGTCGATGAACTCGATCTTGGCAGGGATGACGCCGTTCTCGAGAATACGGAAGACGCTCTCACCCGCTGCTGCGGCGTCATCGTAGACGGCCATGACGGTCTTTGTCGCCTGGGGAAGGGGGTTGAGCTTCAATTCCGCCTTTGCCACGACGCCGAGGGTGCCCTCCGAGCTTATGAAGATGTGCATGAGGTCGTAGCCGACGACGTTCTTCAGGGTCCTGCCGCCTAGATTGACAATGTCGCCGTTCGGCATGACCACCTCGATCCCCAGGATATACTGCTTCGTCACGCCGTATTTGACGCATGCCGGGCCGCCCGAATTCTCCGCTATGATGCCGCCCATGGTCGCGCCAAAGAAGCTCTGTGGGTCAGGAGGGAAAAAGAGCCCTTCTTTTGCGAGCCTGTTGTTGAGGTCGAGGAGCACCACTCCCGGCTCAACGGTAGCGGAAAGGTTCTCTTTGTCGATCTTGAGGATCCGGTTCATCTTGGTGGTACAGAGCACGATACCCCCCTGAATGGGAACAGAGCCGCCGCTGACATTCGTGCCGCCCCCCCTGGGAGTAACCGGGATCTTCTCCGTGTTAGCAATCTTCACGATCTCCGAGATCTCCTGGGTGCTCGTCGGAAACAGGACGACATCCGGCTCGTGGATCCAGTTCGTGGTTCCGTCGTATGAGTAGGCCCGCAAGGCCTCCTTTGATGTAAGCACGTTCTCCTTGCCTACGATTTTTTCAAACTCTCCGATCAACCCTTCTCTGATCATCGCGAGGCCCCCCGTATTGGCCGTATTTTGGTACTTTCCCACGCCGCTTTTGTATACTATTTCTATCCTTAATCGGAAAATAAGTCAAGAGAGGAAAAGGCCCGAAAGACCCCGGCAGTCCCACGGGACATAAGGCGGCTTAAGCCCACGCCGCGCACCCATTCCCCGCTGTGCTCACTTATCCGCCATTGCTCCTTTTTAGTCCTTCCGGCGATCCGGCGCGCACGCTCCTGTCGTACTCCTCGGAGTTCCAGCATGACCGAAAAAACGGGCACGTCTCGCATTCATTGATTCTGTGTGCTCTTATCATGAACTCCCTGCCTGAGGCGCCCTTGACCCCGCGTTCTGCCATGTGCGCGAGACACGGAGGCATCTCCGACTTGCACCCGTGCCTGTTGTCGCAATTGATGCAATATCCGGTTTTGGGTTTCATGTCCTCGACTTTCCTAAGACAGGCGGAAGGACCTATTGGATGGGTTCGACCTTCAAAAAAGCGCCGAACGCGCTTTACAATATATACGTTTCCTGGTATACAGACAATAGCCCGGCTTAGCTAACGTGGAGATGGCGCGACAACGATCGGGGACTTGTCTTGTCCGCCTGGCAAGCCGACAAGCAAGAACAGAATGATTACATCTCAAAAGGTTTACCTAGATCCCACAGGAGGTTTCTCGTGGAAAGACCCACATCGATCAGCCCGGATGGCGTTGCCTACCCGTTGCCCAAGGAGAAAGACTACCCCAAAGAATTCAAGAGGATAGAGGCGCTCGCGGCAGAGGCGACCAAGATTGGCCAGGAGATCGTCGTGGTTATGGGCGTCGGTTTCGTCGGCGCCGTCATGGCGGCCATAGTGGCAGACACGACGAACGCAAAAGGGAAACCCTCCAAGTTCGTCATCGGCATGCAGAGGCCGAGTCCACGAAGCTACTGGAAAATCCCGGTACTCAATCAGGGCATCTCGCCGGTAAAGGCGGAAGATCCGGAAGTAGATCCCATGATCAGGCGGTGCGTGCTCGAAAAGAAGACGCTCGTCGCGACGTTCGTCTACGACGTGCTCCGGCTCGCCGACGCGGTCATCGTCGACGTCCAGCTGGACTATGCAAAGAACGAGCTCGGCAACGTCAGGAACGGCCATGTCGACATGGTTGCGCTGGAAGAGTCCTTCGACGTGATCGCCCGCCACATCAAGCCGGATTGTCTTGTCCTCATAGAGACTACCGTGGCGCCCGGCACCACCGAGCAGGTCGCCCTCCCGGCCATGAGAAAGATATTCAGACAGCGAGGCATCGCCACGGAACCCCTTCTCGCGCACAGCTACGAGCGGGTCATGCCCGGCCGCGACTACGTGGCCTCCATCCGGGATTTCTGGCGAGTCTGCTCCGGCGTCAACGAAGAGGCAAAGAAGAGGGTGGTCAAGTTTCTCAATGAGGTGATCAACACGCGGAAGTTTCCCCTCACCGTGCTCGACAGACCCATCGAGTCGGAGACGGCGAAAGTGGTTGAAAACAGCTATCGGGCCACGATCCTCGCGTTTCTCGATGAGTGGAGCCTCTTTGCCGAGCGAAACGGGGTGGACATCGTCAAGGTGATCAAGGCAATAAAGATGCGGCCGACCCACAGCAACATTATCTTTCCGGGTCCGGGCATAGGCGGCTATTGCCTGCCGAAAGACGGCGGTTTGGGCGTGTGGGCCAACCGCCACATACTTGGTTTCGAGGACGATACCTTCCGGATCACCCCTCTCGCCATAGACATCAATGACACCCGCTCCCTCCACGCAGCGCAGATCGTCAGGGATGCCCTTCGCAATATGAACGTCCCTATCGCGAGTGCGGAAGTGCTGATCCTCGGCGCGTCCTATCGGGAAGACGTGGGCGATACCCGTTATAGCGGCTCCGAGATCCTCATTCGGAGGCTGACCGAGATGGGCGCGGAGATCAGGGTGCACGATCCCTACGTGGACCGGTGGTGGGAGTTCGAGAATCAGGAGGAGTACCCAAATCAGGGCAAAGCCGTATTCTTCAGGAACCAGAAGAAGCTCAAAGACCTCAGGGTGCTCAAAGACCTGGATGAGGCGGTCAAGGGCATCGACGCCCTCGTCCTCGCCGTGCGTCACTCGCAATACCTTGGCCTTGACCCCGAGAAGATCGTCGAGTCTGCCGGCCATCCTATCGCCATCATCGACTGCTTCGGTATTCTGAACGATGACGCCATCCGTCGCTATTTCGAGCTTGGGTGCGAGGTGAAGGGGCTCGGAAGGGGGCACATCCAGAGGATCAAGGACCAGGTCAGGCGATCGAGGGGCTGATTCGGGCTCATCCACTTCCAGGGGATAAGCCCATGACTGCTATTCCTGAAAGGACGACTCCTCTTTTTTCCCGGGCCGGCGCCGTTCTTCTCACCGGCTGCACCGGTTTCATCGGATAGGAGACGGCAAGAAGGCTCCTTCCGCCAGGGCAGGAGCGTGCGGCCCGGATGCTGCCCACCGCCCGATCGAAGCCTTGTCCCTCGGGCATGTGTTATAATGGACCCATGAAGAAGGTGATCTCTTTCGATCTCGACGGGACCATTGTCGACGGGGCCTATGGGAACATGGTCTGGCTCGAGGGCATACCGGAGAAGTACGCCGAACGATACGGAGTGCCGGTCGGGGACGCAAAAAGGGCGGTGAAATCGGCATACGATTCCATCGGAGAGGCGGACCTGCTCTGGTACGATATCGATTACTGGCTCAGGCGGTTCGGACTGGCGGTTCGGCCTGAGGATTTGCTCGATGAATACGTCGACCATATTCGATTGCTTCCCCACGTGGCGGAAGTGGTCCGTGAGCTTAAGGGAAAATACGTGCTGGTGATCGCTTCGAACGCGGCACGGCCATTCGTGGAGAAGGAGCTCCGCTGCACAGGGCTGGAGGGGTGTTTCAGCCACATTGTATCGGCGACGAGCGATCTTCGGATGGTCAAGAAAGAGGAACGCTTTTATCGCGAGCTGTGCCGGCTCCTCGGCGTATCTCCGGCCGAAATGGCCCATGTGGGCGACCACGCCGTTTTTGACGTGGAGGTGCCGCTCCGGGTCGGCATAGATGCCTTTCTCTACGATCCCGCCGCCCCGAGGAACGGCAGGATACTTCACGATTTCAGGGAGCTTCTCGACCGACTATGAAAAGATGCCATAAGTGCGGAGAGGCGGTCACTATAGAGAAGGTTTCGAGGCGTGACGAATGTGAGGCCTGCCATTCCGATCTTCGCGTGTGCCTCAATTGCCGCTTCTACGATCAGTCGAAGGCCAACCAGTGTTTCGAGCCCCAGGTGGAGGCGGTTAAGGAGAAGGACAGGTCAAACTACTGCGATTTTTTCCAGTTTAGGGAAGAAGGCAAAAAAGAGTCCGCCAGAGACGACGCAGAGCGGCTTTGGAAGGACCTGTTCAAGAAGGGGTAGGGGTTTCCCTCGCCCTCGTGTAGATCGTCCGATACCGTTCCGGATCCATGTCCAGACACGCAGTACACCCACTCTCGGCGCAGGTCGCCAGCTCTTCCTTTGGCGGAAGCGGCTCGAGGAGGACCTCAAATCCTATCGATTCGTAGAGTTCCTTCATCTCCGAGAGTCTCGGCTCGTCGACGACGAACCTCTTCTCCCACCCCTGGCTCATCAGTTCTTCCTCTCGCTTCGTCATGGAGAATAGTATACTTCTTTCGACCTCCGCGGCAAAGAAGAAGTCGAGGGAGCAATTAGGGCACATCCGATCCTTTTAGATTGAAATGACGTCCGATTGGTGATTAAATGGCTGTAATAAGCGAGAGCGAACATACGAAGAGGGGCGATACGTGCCGATTCGGACCTCTCAAAAGGAGGTGTAGAAGCGAAAGGGGGATGCCTGCGAGCGCCTGGAGCCACAGAGGCCGAGCCCCTCAAGCGTTGGGCCTTTTGAGAAGGTTTGCGAACCGACGATGGGCAAAAAGAGGATCACCTTCGGAAAAGGCCGGGACAACGGTCCGGTGAAAGCACTTTTTAGCGGATGGGGCGCCTTCGAGAGCGTCTGCCATGGACGCCGTCAAATTTGCCGAATACTGACTTAGGAGGTTAATGCTATGGATAAGAAATGGACAGAGATGACGCCGGCAGAGAAGAGAGAGGTACGATTCAAGAAGTGGAGCGCGGCCGAAGGGATCCAATTTGAAAGTCCGGACGCCGAAGCCGCCTACAAGAAGGCGATTGAGCGGTTCAGAGACATATCGCTCCTGGAGAAGATCCCCGACCGGGTGCCGGTGATGGCCTTGGGCACCTTCATGCAGACCCAACTGTATGGTGTGACACCCTATGAGGCCATGTACGACCTGGACAAGCTCCTCGATACCCATACGAGGTTCCTCAAGGACTTTAAGCCCGATTACGGCACCGGCCCCGCCTTCATCGGCTCCGGCAAGGTCCTGGAGATCCTCGATTACAAGCAGTACCGGTGGCCGGGCCACAACCTGCCCAAGGACTCCGGGTACCAGTACGTCGAGGGCGAATACATGACTGCCGACGAGTACGACGCCTCATCGACGATCCGAGCGATTTCTGGGTGAGGACGTTTCTCCCCCGGATGTGCGGGGCCTTTGACGGACTGAAGATGATCTCTCCCTGGACCGATCTGAGAGAAATAATCGGCGTCTCCCTCCAGATGATCCCCTTCGGCATCCCGCCCGTTCAAACCGCCTTGAAGGCGATGTTAGATGCGGGGAACGAGGCAATGGCCTGGATACAGAAGATCGGCGCCTTCGACGCGAAGCAGAAGGCCATGGGCTTCCCCGGCATCTGGGGCGGCGGCTCAAAGGCGCCTTTCGACATCCTCGCAGATACCTTGCGGGGCACGCGGGCCACCATGATCGACATGTACAGGCAGCCGAAAAAGCTCGAGAAGGCCCTCGAGAGGACCGCTCCCATCGCCATCAGCCAGGGCGTCCGCAGCGCCACCATGAATGGGATCCCTACCGTCTTCATGCCTCTCCACAAGGGGGCCGACGGGTTCATGTCCGACGAGCAGTTCAAGAGGTTCTACTGGCCTTCCTTCAAGGCAACCATCCTCGGCCTGGCCGAGGAAGGCATTGTTGCCTTCCTCTTCTGCGAGGGCGGCTACAACACCCGTCTTGAGTACCTGAAGGAGCTGCCGAAGTACTCGAGCTTCTGGCTTTTCGACCGCACGGACATTGTGAAAGCCAAGGAGGCGATCGGGGCGAATCTGGGTATCGCCGGCAACATTCCCGCCGGGCTCATGCTCACCGGCACACCCGAGAGCGTAAAAGCCTACTGCAAGAACCTCATCGATACGGTAGGGAAGGGCGGCGGCTACATGATGTCCTGGGGAACGGCCCTCGACGAAGGAAAGGCGGACACCATACACGCGGTGATCGACTTCACCAAGGAATACGGGGTATATAAGAAGTAGTCTCTGGAAGGGCCCTGTTTTCTCGGAGACGAGTGGGCTTTCGGTAAGCACATCGCCCCTCCCTCTATCGTAAGAAGAGGGAGGGGCGATTTCTAAAAGGGCTTAAGGCATTGCCCTATCGCAGGCTTTTTTCCCGTGCGCTCACTTGACCAGCTTCTTGCCGGCTTCCCAGGCGGGCGCCACGTCCCGGCCGACTGCAGCGTACATCTTTTGGGTCTGCATGAGAATCAAGGGGTTCATCTTTCTGAGGTCGGGCTGGCCGTCCGTGAGAAAGCGTTCTTCGCAGTAGGCCGCAACGATCTCGCCGATGAAGAGCTCCTCCATGGGGAGATCGACGGTCTGCACGAGCCTGCATTCCGCGCTGAAGGCGCTTTCCTTGACCATGGGAGCCGTCTTGAGCTTGCCGTAGAACGTTTCGAACACGGCGGATTTGTCGTACTTCCGGCCGGAAACGAGGCCGCAGTAATCGGTCTTCTCGACCATCTCGGCCGAAGGGATGTTCACGCTGAACGTGCCGTTTTCTTTGATGCCCGCGTTCGTGTAGTGGACCTTGTTCATGGTGACCATCACGTATGGGGGTTTCGGGTTGACCATGGTGAACCAGGCTATGGTGATGTAATTGGGCTTTCCCTCTACATTGGCGCCCACGAGAGAACAGGGCATGGGGTAACAGACCCGCTCGACAGCGACTTCTCTCTTGTCCACGGCGTCTCCTCCTATTCGCCCGAGGCGGGCTTTAGGGAAGGCGAGGGAAAGGCGGCGAGCGCTTCGACGAGGACGTAGGCTGCCTGCAAAGCCTCCGTGGGACACAGAGGGAAGCACTCCTTACAATTCCAGCATTCCTTGGAGGCTATCTCCGGGATGAAGCTGATCTCCTTCCTTATTCCCCTGTCCACGAAGCCGATGGCGTTCTTCTTTTTGATCTCGTTGCAGTACCGTACGCAGAGACCGCAATGGATGCAGAATGAGGGCTCTTTTTCAAAACGATTCCTGTCTGCGCCATACTCCTTTGCCAGGTCCTGAAGATCAAAGGCGTCAGGGGCGTGGGCCATGAGAAGCTCCAGGATCATCTTGCGAATCCTGTCTACCTTCTCAGACCTTGTTCTTACCACGATGTTTTTCTCTGCCGGGTACACGCAGGAGACAACGAGTCTCGTGGAGCCGCGGCTCTCTACTTCCACTATGCAAAGCCTGCAGCCCCCGAAAGGCTCCAATTTCTCGTGATAGCAGAGGGTGGGAATAGATATTCCCGCCTTGCGTGCCGCCTCCAGCACGGTCATCCCTTGCGTCGCCTTGACTTCTTTTCCATCGATCGAAAAGAGGATATCACTCATTTTTGTTTCCCCTCCCTGACTATCGTTCTCGCTTCTTCAGGGATGCGAGGCGGAACAGGCTCGCCCGAGATCTTCTTCACCGCCCGAAAACGAGGGGGGCAGACTTCGAAGCACGTGCCGCACTTCGTGCATTTCTCCTGATCGACTATGTGGATCAGGTTCTTGCCGCCCACGATCGCATCAGATGGGCACTTCCTCGCGCAGCTCGTGCAGGCCTGGCACTTCTCCGGGTCGATGTAGAATGCGATGAGCTCCTTGCAGGAGAGGGCAGGGCACCGCTTCTCCTTGACGTGCGCCTCATACTCATCCCGGAAGTACTTGAGGGTGCTCAAGAACGGGTTTGGGGAGCTCTTCCCCAGGGCACAAAGAGCGGCTTCTTGGGCTGTCTCGGACAGCTCCTCCAGAAGCTTGATATCGCCCTCCTTTCCCTTTCCTTTGGTGATCCTCGTGAGGATCTTGAGCATCTGCCTCATGCCTTCGCGGCAGGGGACGCATTTACCGCACGATTCATCGGTGAGGAACTCGAGGAAGTACCTCGCCACGTCGACCATGCAAGTATCCTCGTCCATGACGATCATCCCACCCGACCCCATCATCGAGCCCGCCTTGGTCAGCTCATCGAAACCGACCGGCAAATCCAACTGGTGCTCCGGGATGCATCCGCCGGACGGTCCTCCGGTCTGCACTGCTTTGAACTTCTTGCCTCCAGGGATCCCGCCGCCTATGTTGAAGATGATGTCCTTAAGCGGCGTGCCCATTGGTACTTCCACAAGGCCGGTATTGGTTATCTTGCCGACGAGGGAGAAGATCTTCGTGCCCTTGCTCGAATCCGTCCCGAGCTGGGTGAACCAGTCGGCTCCCTTGTTGATGATGAGGGGCACATTTGCCCAGGTCTCCACATTGTTCAGGACGCTGGGTCTCCCCCAGAGACCTACAACGTTGGAGCGGATGTATTTCGGTCTGGGCTCTCCGGCCCTGCCTTCCAAAGCCGTCATGAGGGCAGTTGATTCACCGCACACGAAGGCGCCGGCGCCACGGTGCACCTTTACGACGAAATCGAAGCCTGAGCCGAGGATGTTCTTCCCGAGAAGACCCAGCTCCTCGAGCCGTCTTGATGGCGATGTTCACGTTCTCCACCGCGAGGGGGTATTCCTGCCGGACGTAGATGTATCCCTCGTGGGCGCCCACGGCAAAGGCGCCGATCGTCAATCCCTCGAGGACAGCGTGGGGATTTCCCTCGAGAAGGCTCCTGTCCATGTAGGCGCCCGGGTCCCCCTCGTCCGCGTTGACGATCACGTACTTTATGTCGCCCGGGGCATTGCGTGTCCCTTCCCACTTGCTGCCCGCTGGAAAGCCTCCTCCTCCCCTGCCTCTCAGGTTAGCTTTCTTGACTTCCTGAAGCACCTGGTCGGGGTTCATCTGGGAGAGGGCCTTGGCCAGCGCGGAATAACCGCCGATCGCCAGATAGTCCTCGATGCTCTTCGGATCGACACTGACGTTGGAGCCGAACACGATGCGCCCCTGGTTCTTGTAGAAGGGGATCTCCGATTCGTGGACGATTTTTTCCTTCGTGTTCGGGTCAGTATAGAGCAGACGCTCTATGACCTTCTTCTCTTTTATGGTCTGGGAGACAATCTCAGCAACGTCTTCAGGCTTTATCTGGAAATAGCATATCTCCTCAGGGCGAATCACGATGATGGGACCGCGCTCGCAAAAGCCGTGGCAGCCGGTCTTCCTCACGTCCACATCATTGCTCAAGCCCTGTGCCGAGATTTCTTCCTCAAGCTTAGCCGCTACTTCACGGCTCCCCGAAGCATGGCACGCAGATCCGGAGCAGAGGGTAATGCACGGCTTATTAGGGTCTCTCTTCGAGAGGATATCCTTCCTGAGTGCTTCCAATTCAGCCGGTGAGTTTATCCGCACCATAGGTTCTTCCTTACTCATAGTTTTTCAAGACGGCCGCTGTCTCAGCCGGAGCCATCTTCCCGTGAGTCTTCCCATCGATCTCCATGACCGGCCCCAAGGCGCAGCAGCCCAGGCAGTTCACTGTCTCCAGGCTGAACTTCAGATCCAGGTCGGTTTCGCCGGGTCTGATGCCGGTCACGCCTTCCACCGTGTCCAGGACCCGCTGCGCACCGCGCACGTGGCAGGCTGTCCCCACGCAAATGTGGATCTCGTGGCGTCCCTTGGGGACCAGGCTGAAGGCCTTGTAGAAGGTCGCTATGTGCTGTATCCGCGTCATAGGGACCTCCAGTCTCTCGGCGACCCTCTCCAAGGCTTCCTTGGGAAGCCAATGATTCTCTGCCTGGATCTCCAGAAGTATCTGAATGAGCGAACTGGGCTCGCAAAGATGTTCATCGATGATCTGATCGATTCTCTCTCTATTCATGGCCTCTCGTCCTAACCCTCTTCTCTCCCCCTACCCTTCGCCCGATCCTTCCCGTTTAGGCGACAGCATAGCATTTCCGGCCCTCATCGTACCTCACCAGTCCCTGTCGCGATGAATTGTTGAGGTATTTCGATACCTCGGACGGGGTGAGGCCCAATATCTTCGCGATTTCTCCCGTGGGAAGGGGTTTTTCCCGAAGGAGAGAGACGATCTGGCTTATCGCCAGCTTGTCCGCAATCGCCTCCTTGAACAGCCGAGCCAGCTCGTCGCCGGCGAAGAATGTGTGGTACTCTTCCTCCGTCATGGGAGGCATCCTCAGCCTCTCCCTTTCCACCAACCTGATGTAGGGGATGATCTTTGTCGCTGTTTCGAGCCTGAACTTCAATGTGTGTTCGTCTATGTCTTCGCCTTTGCCAAGAGGCCCCATTTCCTTCACCTTCTTGACGAAATCATTGACGGATTCGACAAAGAGACCTGCCTCGGCGCCGGACATGAACTGAATCCTCAGCCTTTCGGGGTTGAGCTTTAGGTGCTCCAGTATCTTTTTCGCCACGTTCACCATGGTCAGGGCATGGTAGTTGCCATGAGTGATATAGTTGCACTCACCCAAATGGCAGGCACCGAGAAACACCCCGTCCGCACCCCTTGAGAAAGCCCGAAGCACATGCGCCAGGTCGACTCTGCCCGAACACATGACGCGAATAAGCCTCATTTCGGTCGTATATTGCAGTCTGGAAACTCCAGCCAGGTCAGCAGCTCCGTACGCTCACCAATGGCATACGAAACCCAGCACTCTCGGCTTGAACTTGGATCCTGCGCTCATCCTTCCTCACCCCCCGATCTTAGCATTCCCGTCTCTATTCACCTTTCGTCCGTTCATACGTTCCCGGCCGCGGCTTCATCCTGCTGTGCCATCTCTTCCTCCGGAAGGGCCGCATCGATCTCGCTCATGACCTCCTCGTCGGTAAAGTGCTTGAGACAGATAGCGTTTGTTGCGCACTTCGTGTTGCAGAGACCGTCGCCCTTGCACAGGACCGGATTGACCGTGGCTTTTCTTCCGGCCGGTGTGTCGTAGAACTCTATGGCACCGTAGGTGCACGCGGTGATGCATGCCCCGCAGGAGACGCACTTGTTCTCATCCACCTCGCACACGGAGCCGGAGGCCACGACCGTCTCATGGGAGAGAAGGGTCAAGACCCGGCCCGCAGCCCCATAAGACTGGTTGATCGTCTCCTGCATGAACTTGGGATAATGGGCCAGCCCGCAAAGATAAACGCCGTCTGTGGCAAACTCGACGGGTTTCAACTTGACATGGGCTTCCTTGAAGAAGCCGTCCGGGCTCAGCGTCACCTTGAATTGTCCCGCCACTTCCTTCGTTGCTGCGGAAGGGACGATCGCGGCAGCCAAAGCAAGGACATCGGCATCCAGTTCGAGTTTCTTCCCCAGCACATAGTCCGTTGCAGTAACCTTCAGAACGGACCGGCCGTCCTCTGCCTCGCCGGGCTCGACCTGGGGCGGATCCTCCGGCTCGTAGCGGATGAACCTCACGTCCTTGCTCGCCGCTTCCCTGTAATAATCCTCCTTGAAGCCATAGGTTCTCACATCCCGGAAGAGGATGTAGATATCCATCTTCGGGTTTCTCTCTTTGAGCAAGAGCGCGTTCTTCACCGACTCGCTGCAGCATATCCTGCTGCAGTAGTTCCTCTCCTCGTTTCTGCAGCCGACGCACTGGATCATCACGAGGCTCTGGGAGTTGAGTACCTTCTCGTCCTTACCGGCGATCTTCTCCTCCAGCTCAAGGTGGGTCATGACCCTCTCATCCTGACCGTAGAGGTATTCGCTGGGGGTATAGACATCGGCGCCTATGGCCACGACGGCTGCGCCATGCTTTATCTCCGAGACACCGATCTCGGACTTTACCCTGGTGACGAAATTCCCTATATAACCGCTTGCATTTTCGATGGTTGCAGCATGATAGACGTGTATCATGGGGTGCCGGTAGACTTGTCCTATGAGATCGCGCAGGTACGCCTGAACATCGAGCCCTTCGAGGGTGAAGTGAATCTTGCGGGCATTTCCCCCAAGGTCTTTCTCCTTCTCGACCAGATGAACCTCATGGCCCTGGTTGGCGATGGACAGGGCTGAGGTCATGCCGGCTATGCCTCCTCCGACTACCAAAGCGGCCTTGTTCACCGGCAGGTCGAATTCCTGCAAGGGCTCCAGATGGCAGGCCCGTGCCACCGACATACGGATTATGTCTTTTGCCTTCTCCGTGGCGTCTTCCTTTTCTTTGGAATGGACCCAGGAGTTGTGCTCCCTGATGTTGGCCATTTCGTAATAGTATTGGTTAATTCCCGCCTCGCGAAGGGTATCCCGGAACAGCGGCTCGAGGGTCCTGGGGGAGCATGCGGCTACCACCACCCGATTGAGCCCTTTTTCCCGCGTGATATCGGTAATCTCTTTGGCGGAATTTGTCGCGCACGAGAATACCTGGTTCTGAGCGTGGACGACATTGGGCAGGGTCTTGCAGTATTCCACTGTATCCGGAACATTCACCACGGCGGAGATGTTGGCGCCGCAATGGCAGACAAAGACCCCTATCCTCGGCTCCTCTTGAGAGACGTCCCTCTCCTCCGGATATATCCTTTCTTTGGTGAGGTTTCCGCGCCTGTAGTCGAGGAGCTCCCCAACCTGGGAGCCGGCCCCGCTCGCGCTGAAAACCGACTCGGGGATATCCACAGGACCCTGGAGGGCACCGCTCACGAAGATCCCCGGCCTGTTGGTCTCCATCGGATTGACCGGGTTGAGCTTGGAAAAGTTGTGATGGTTGAGCTCGATGCCGAACTTATCCGAAAGGACCTTGGCGTCAACGGGGGGATTCAATCCGACGGACAAGACCACCATATCGAATTCTTCCTCTTTCACCCCGTCGTCAGTCGTCGAATAGCGTACGAAGACATTCTTGGTGACCGGGTCCTCCCTCACTATCGACGTGTAGCTCCTGAAAAACCGAACACCCGGCAGGTTCTCGGTTCTTTGGTAGTATCGCTCGAAATCCTTGCCGTAGGAACGAACATCGTTGTGGAAAATCGTGCAGTTGGACTCAGGGTGATGGTCTTTTGTGAGGATCACCTGTTTCTGGGTATAGGTGCAGCATACGGCCGAGCAATAGCTGTTGCCGCCCTCGAGGACCTGTCTGGAGCCGACGCATTGAATCCAGGCGACGTTATGGGGATGCTTCTTGTCCGAGGCGCGCAGGATCTCGCCTTGGTAAGGCCCCGTGGAGGAGAGGAGCCGCTCGTAGTCCATGCTGGTGACCACGTTCTGGAACTCTCCGTAGTGGTATTCGGCCCTTACCTTCGGGTCGAAGGGCTCGAGGCCGGCAGAGAGGACCACAGCCGCGACATTTATTTCTTCCTTCTCGGCCGCCTGGCTGAAGTCTATGGCGGCATTCTTACAGACACCCTCGCAGATTCGACATTTCTTGTCCTTGAGGTAGAGACAGCTCTCATCGATATACGCGACGAGGGGAATTGCCTGAGCGAAGTATATGTGGACAGCCTTGTTCGCCGATATTTCCTGGTTGAACTGATCGGGGTACTTGACCGGGCAGTACTCTACGCAGGTGGTACAACCCGTGCACTTGTCCTCGACGATATACCTCGGCTTCTTGGTAAGGGTCACCTTGAAGTTTCCCGCTTCCCCCTCTATCCTGTCAACTTCAGTATAGGTGAGGACCTCTATGTTAGGATGCCGGCCGACCTCGACCAGCTTGGGTGCGAGTATTCACATCGAGCAGTCGTTCGTCGGAAAGGTCTTGTCGAGCTGGGCCATGTGGCCCCCGATGCTCGGCGCCCTTTCGACGAGGTAGACTTTGAAGCCGGCGGTCGCGAGATCGAGGGAGGCCTGGATGCCGCTGATCCCTCCGCCGACGACCATGACGTCTCCGAAGTTATTCTCCCCGAGTGTCCTTGCAGATTTGCTGGATATTGTCCTTGAGCGGTATTACGTTTTCCACCTTCTCTCACCTCAACAGGTTTTTTGTGCCCCCATTGCCCGGTTCCGGCCGGTTAGCTGTTTGTCCTCCCTCGGGCGGCCGAGCCGCTCCGGCATGGAATAGGCCCACATGCGGCCGCCGCGGACGTGGCCGATGAGGGTAATGCCGAGATCACGGGCCAGCGAGATGGCCCGCGCCGTGGGCGTGTGGCGCGACACGACGACCGGGGTCTGCATCTTCGCCGCCTTAAGAAGCATCTCTGACGAAACGCGACCTGTGCACAGTATGAATCGATCCTTCGTGGGAATCCCCCTCAGCAGACACTCGCCCTGGATCTTGTCGAGGGTGTTATGGCGTCCTATGTCTTCGGTCACCACGAGCAGATCCTTCGCGTCGGACAGGGCTGCGGTGTGCACGCCTCCGCTCAGCCGGTACAGCTCCATCCGCTCTTGAAGCTCCTTCATGAGCGAGAAGACCTCAGCCGGCGTCACGGACGCATCGGAATCGACCCTCTCCCCCTTGTTCCTGAAGGTTGAGCCCCCGCCGCAACCCGAGGTGAGTGTCCTTAAGGTAGGCAGCTGATAGTCTGTGTTCTTCAGCATCACCTCGGCCATCGACTCGTCCTCGCATACCCGCATGCTCGCCACGTCGCCCAGGCCCGAGATGATCCCCTCCGAGGAGAGGAATCCGAGGATAAGACAATTGAGCTTCGTGGGAGTGCACAGTATGGTGACCAGCTCACGGCGATTTATGTAGATGGTAATGTCCATCTCGCTTGGCGCGTGAACCGAGGTCGTGACCCAGCCCTCTTCCGAAAAGCGGTCGCACACCACGTTTGCTTCCACGCCCTTCACATCCGATACGCCGGCCGATTCTTGCATTTTCCAGATTCTTCGTCCTCTATATGACTTCCTGGAGGATCTCCGTGATGTCTTTCACCTGTATGACGTCGGAATAGTTCAGGACCGCCCTTGAGTCCTCGAAATTGGTGATGCAATAGGGGCAGGCGGTGACGAACTCCTCGGCCCCACGTCCCACGGCCTCTTCCATTCTAAGGTTGGCGAACCGCTCGGACTTCGGGGTCTCCGCCCAGATCCTGCCGCCTCCCATCCCGCAGCAGAGGCTCTCTTCCCGCGACTCGGCGAACTCCCCCAGCTCCACGCCGGGTATCTTCTTCAAGACCCCTCGCGGCTCGTCATATATGCCATTGTGGCGACCCAGGTAGCACGGGTCATGGTACATTATCTTCTTCTCGTACTCCTTGGTGATTTGAAGCCTTCCCTCATTGACCAGCTCGAAGAGGTACTGGGAGATGTGAACCACCTCGAAGTTCACCTTGAATTCCGGATACTCGTTCTTGAAGGTGTGGTAGCAATGAGGGGAAGAGACGAGTATCTTCTTCACCCCGTTGTCGATGAAAGTCTTGATGTTTTCTCTGGCAAGGCGCTTGAAAACCGCCTCGTTGCCCGTTTTACGGATGCTTTCGCCGCAGCAGTTCTCTTTGGAGCCCAGTATCCCGAAATCGACCCCCGCCTTGTTGAGGATCTTGGCCGTTGCCTGAGCGACCTTCTTGAGTCTCGGGTCATAGCTGAGATAGCACCCGGGGAAGTATAAGACCTCCATCCCTTCGGCGAAGGGCTTCACCGACAGACCTTCCGCCCAGTCGCCCCTGGTCTTTCGATCTTCGTTGAAGGGGTTACCTTGCGCAGTGAGGCCCGCGCTTATGGTACGGTACGGCTTGACGGCTGCGGGGAAAACTCCGTATCCCGTGGCCATCCTGCGAAGGGCTACCATGTCGTCGATCTGTTTTACGTCCCTGGGGCATTTTTGAGGGCACTTCCCGCACGTGGTGCATCGCCAGATCTCTTCCCGCTCAATCTCGGAAAGACCGAATGTAGCCTCGCGGATGAGCTTGCGCATGCTGAACTTTCTCACCCTGTTCCAGGGACAGACAGTATCGCATTTCCCGCATTGATAGCAGAATTTGACCGCCTCTCCGCCGCTGCCTTTTACCTCGTCTATTATTTCCTTGAAGGGGGCTACAGTCTCCACGATTCTTTGTCCTCTGCTTTCGCGCCTGGCGCGTCAGTCCTTCTTCGATATACGGGCGACGGTGTCCATGATCTTGTCCAGCCCGTACTTGTCTACCATCGCTCCCAAGCCCACCTCTACGTCGTCCAGTTTGACTTCCTCCTCAACTTCCTCTTCCCTTTCTTCATAGATCAGGGCGTCGTTGAGGCACCACTGAACGCACAGCGGCTTCTCCTGCGCCGGATCATCCTCGCACATGTCGCACTTGAGGGGCAGGCCCGAATCGGGTTCTTTGAACGCGTCCCTCGACGGGCAGGAGGCCCGGCAGAAACCGCACTCGTCGTATTCCTTTCCGTCGATCACATACTTGTCCCTGCCCATGCATTCCGCCGAAGTATACTCGCCGGCGTACACAGGGACATAGACGTCTCTTATGGGGTCGCGGATCATACGGATGCGGGACCTCGCGGGATTGTTGCTGCTGTACCTGGGGTTCGCGTGAAAAGCGGAGCAAATCATCTCACACGCCCGGCAGCCGTTGCACTTATCAAGGTCGATCTTGATTGTCTTGACTTTCTTCTTAACCTTGCTCATCTTTGATTATCCCTCTCCGTTCAAGGTCTTCGGCAACATAGTCCATACCCAACTCGTGCAGGGTCTCTTTGGTAGGAATGCCATCGTTGTTCCAGCCCTTGAATTTGTAATACCCGTCCAGGAGCTGGGCTTCGAGCTCGGGAAATCTCTTCTTCCAGTGGTCCTCCGGCGGCTTCTCATCGGCTCTCCTCAAGCCCTTCCTTACGTTGATGGCCCTGACGAGAGTCCGGTTCCTCTTGTAGACTTCCTTGACGCCCTGTTCATCGATGTCCATCCCGGTCGCGGCCGAGATAAGGCGCGGGTAGTTATGTATGTGATAGGGGGGCTTCAAGGGGAAGGACGACAAGCCCGCGCACACCCCGAGGGCGTCGTCGATGTAGTGCATCATCTCTTGCCAGTCGACGATGTCAACGGACATGTCAACGGTCGGGTAATACGGGTTCGACCGTTCTCCACGTAGTTCCCAGTCCAGAACGTATTGCTTGAACCTCTCATCGGGGACCTGGACCCAATCCTTTATGAACTCTTCTTTCTCCTCCATGGTCATAAAAGGCGCCTGGGGGAACTGGCCTTCGATCTGGGTGATGTTTATCTTCTCACCCGTGGCATACATGAGGAAATAGACAGGGTTCAGCATTCCGAGCTTGAGAGGCAGCTGCTCATGCTTCTTGATGTTGTTGTGAGCATACGCTTCCGCGCCTTTGCCGATAGCTTCCGCCGCCCAATGAGTGCCGTTTGCCAGGATATCCCCTATCCCCTCCCGCCGGACGATCCTGTCGAGCAGCCAATAGAACTTCCCTTCGTTGTCGGAGGGGCATCCGGCAAAGTCGTCGTCAGTCAAGATGCCCGCTTCCTTGAGCTCAAAGGCGAAGGCCATGATCTGCGGGGTCGAGAATCCGTCCACGCCATACTCCGTGGCCCGTTGGGCGATCTTAAACCCGAAATCGAGGTCTGAAAAGGCTGCCATCGTATAGGTAAGCTTCGAGAAGCATTTCATCATATAGGTGGAGATTCCGGGGACGGAGATTATGGCTCCGCATTTCATCGGACAGTTATAGCAGCTTATGAGCCGCGTCCTCACCGTCTCCTGAGTCTCCTTCCACTTCTCTTCCACTTCCTTGTTCCAGAAATCCTTCCTCCGAACGCGGGCATTCCCCCACATGAAGTTCTCGGTATGCCACTTCTCGTCGAAGTGGAGCATCTCCTGCGGCGACCCGAGCCCCTGCAGGATGGTCATCACGTTGGGGACCGGATTCTCGTTGCGGAACTTTATGTACTTCAACACGTCGTTGCAGAGTTCGAGGAACTCGGCAGGCCTGGCAAGATTGATGTCCTTCGTTCCACGAACGGCTATGGCCTTTATCCCCTTGTCTCCCATGACGGCGCCGAGTCCGAGACGGCTCGCACTCGACCTGCCCTGCTCGATGGAGGCCGTATATACCTTATTCTCGCCGGCTAGACCGATGGCTGCTACCTGGGCGTTCGGCTCCTTCAGCTCCCTGCGGATGATCTCTTGAGTCTCCACGGCGCCCTTGCCGCGGAGATGACTGGCGTCGCGTATTTCCACCTTGTCATTGTGTATCCATACATAGATCAGCTTCGGGGACTTCCCGCGGAAGATTATCTTGTCGTAACCTGCGTATTTCATCTCCGGGGCGAAGAATCCCCCCATCATCGAATAACCCATGAGGAGAGTCTGCGGAGAATAGGCGGTAATGATTGTGCGATTGGCGCCGGGAGCAGGCGTGCCGCCCAAGAGGCCGGAGCTGAACATCAGCAGAGTGTCGGGAGAAAAGGGGTCGGTCTCAGGGGGAACCCTGTCCCATAGTATCCTGGCATTCGTACCCAGCCCTCCGAGATGAAGCTCGGTCAGTTTCGGGTCGGTTTCTACCCTTTCGACGTTTCCTCTGGACAGATCAATTTCCAGGTTGAACCCTGTTTCTGTATACCTCATTTTCAAGCTCCTCTAGGTGTCTCCGCACTAAAAAAGCGGTGTGTTTAATATATCAAACAGAGGCCTTTTGTCAAGGGGCGACAAGGTCAGTCGCGGGCCGAACGAGTCAGCGGGCCACCCTTGTTCCCTTGTGAATACCCCAGAGCTAACTTGTGCATTTTATAACAAAATCGCGAACCGATGTCAAGAGCCAAAAACCCCGCAAAAGAAAGTTTTCACAAGTATCGACGCGTAACCTGTACCGTATCTCTCGCCGGGCGAACATGGTGAGGCCGGCCCACTACATATTCACATGGGGGCCCTTCCAGGGCGAGCGTACTTCGCATTTCCCACTGAAATTCCTGAGCGTATGGCACGTTTTCCTGAGCACATATACGGAACGACAGGTAACCAACGTAGCCCTTCCGTTTGCTATTGAACTGGCATGACCGCTATGTTATTCTCTACGATGGCGCGGGTATTGTCGTTGGATGTCGGAGACAAGAGGATAGGTATCGCCGTTTCCGACCCAAGCGGCACGATCGCCCAAGGCCTGAGACTCTATGCGACGACCGGTTCCCGCACCCGGGATATCGCGGCACTAGGGGAGCTTGTTCGCGAGCTTGGGGTATCACGGGTGGTTGTGGGGCTGCCGAAGAATCTGGACGGCTCCCTCGGCCCACGAGCGCAGGAGATGGTGCGGTTTGCCGAAAGCCTCGAGCGGGAGTCGGGTGTACCGGTCGACCTGTGGGATGAGAGATTTACCACGGATGAAGCCCACAGGATCTTCGACATGGCTTCGGTAAAGCGAAAGAAGCGCAGGGGTTCCATCGACGTAATGGCTGCCCAGATCATTCTTCAGGGGTACCTGGATGCCCAGGGGCAGGCATAAGGGATTTGCCCTTCTCGCGGTTATTATTCTTCTCACGGTGGTCTTCATTATCGTCCGTGTTCCCGTGGGCTCGGGCCGGGCGAAAACGAGCTTTGTCGTGAAAAAGGGGACAAGAACCGGGGCCATAGCCCATCTTTTGAAAACGGAACACCGTGTGAGGTCGGAGTATCTCTTTCTCCTCTGTTCCCTCCTTCTGCACAAGGGGCGCGTCATAGCCGGGGAGTACGAGCTGTCCGAAAACATGTCGACCCTCGACATAGCGAAGAAGATGGCCGCCGGCGACAGGAAGGTATATACCCTTCGGATCGTGGAAGGCTACAATCTCTATACTATCAGCGACGTCATAGAGAAGGCCGGAATCATGGACGGCGGGGCTTTCCTGAGGCTGGCGAACAATGCCGATTTCCTGAGGCGTCTCGGTGTCCCGTCGGATTCTCTCGAAGGCTACTTGGCGCCGGACACTTATTTTTATAGCAGAGAAGTCGATGTCGACGAATTGCTGGAGAAGATCGCTCAGCGGACCCTCAGGTTCCTCGATAGAGAGGATGTGCGCCTAAGGATGAACGAATTGGGCATGGATGCTTTTCAGGTGATCAGCTTCGCCTCGATCATTGAAAAGGAGGCAAAACTGGAAGGGGAGAAGAGGCTCATATCCGCGGTGTTTCACAACAGGCTCCGCCTCGGCATGAGCCTGGACGCGGACCCCACCGTTATCTACGGCCGCGGGAATTTCAAAGGGGACCTCACGAAGGCCGATCTCGCGGCCGAAACCCCCTACAATACTTACCGCATGAAGGGCCTGCCCAAGGGGCCCATCTGCAGTCCCTCCAGAAGCTCCATATTGGCGGTGCTCTATCCCGACCAGAGCGATGTGCTCTATTTCGTCTCCAGGAATGATGGAAGTCACGTCTTCTCGAAGACGCTGGAGGAACATGGGCGTTTCGTGGCAATGTACCAGAGAAGAAAAGGGAAAAAATAGAAAAGGGCCAAAAGGAGGAGTTGTGATGGAAAAAGATGTAGCGGTCATCGGCGTTGGACAAAGCTCGTTCGTGAGGGGCTACGGAGGCTCCATCCGCGAGCTGGCCTTTGAGGCCTTCAGGGAGGCTATGCAGGACGCCGGAATCACGCAGAAAGACGTGGACGCCTCGGTCTTCTGCTCTGCCCCCGAGTATGACAAGCAGCGGTCGCCCGCAGGAGTGCTGGCAGAGTACCTCGGGCTCATCCCCCAGCCGACCTTCTATGTAGAGACGGTCTGCTCCTCGAGCAGCACGGGCGTGAAGGTAGGATACAGCATGATCAAGGCGGGCCTGCACGATGTAGTCGTCGTGCTCGGCTTCCAGAAGATGTCGGAGATCACCTCCGCCGAATCCCAGGAAAGGATGGGCAGGGGCGCGGACATACAGTGGGAGGCGCCCTTCGGCACCATGATGCCGGCCTATTATGCTTTATACGCCCAGGCTTATATGGCGGCCCACGGTCTCACCCACGAGGACCTCATGAACGTGAGACTCAAGTCATCCTCGTACGGGACCATCAATGAAAGGGCCGTCTACCGCAAGAAACTTACGGCCAACGATTTCGACAAGTCAAACCCGGACGCGAAGATGGCTACCCTCGTGGCCCAGCCGCTTCGCCAGGGCGACTGCTGCGCCAATGCGGACGGCAGCTCCTGCATCATCCTTGCAAGCAGGGAACGGGCAAAGAGTCTTTCCAAGAAGCCTGTCTGGATCATGGGCATAGGGGCTGCATCGGAGGCGGTCAACATGGCGGCCAGGCCCGATTTCAGCAAGGGTCTGAGCGTCGGGTACAAGGCCGCAGAAGCAGCGTACAAGATGGCAGGCATCACTGCCAAGGACGTGAAAGTGGCGGAAGTCCACGATTGCTTCACCATTGCCGAGGTTATGGCTTACGAAGGTCTCGGCTTCGCCCCTGCGGGAGAAGGGAAGCAGTTGATACGGGAAAAGGCCACCTACAAGGAAGGCAGAATACCGGTAAACGTGGATGGCGGCCTCCTGTCCAAGGGGCACCCGATCGGCGCCACAGGGGGTTCCCAGATGAGAACCATCGTCCTACAGCTCCGCGGTGAGGCAGGACCCATGCAGGTGGCTGGCGAGCCGCAGATAGGTCTCGTCCACAACGTCGGCGGCGTCGGTCTCTACGGCAACGTTACCATTTTCGGGAGGTGATACATGGGTTTCGAAAAGTTCGGAAGAAAGAGCTTTACCGCTTTGACAAAAACGGCAGAATTCGTCGACTTGCTCGCAAAGGGAAAGATCGACGGCACAGTGTGCAAGAAGTGCGGGGCGAAGTTCTTCCCCCCGAGGGCTGACTGCTCTGTCTGCTTTTCAAACGAGATGGACTGGTTCGAGATGCCTCAAAAAGGGAAGCTCGAAACCTTCACGACCGCCTTCTACGCTCCCTTCGGGTTCGAGACCGACCCCCCCTACACCATGGGGGTCGTCGATTACGGGAAAGGCTTGAAGCTCTTTGCCCGTCTCGCAAAGGGGCTGAAGCCGGAAGACGTAAAAGTGGGGATGGAAGTGGCGGTCCGGCCCCTCACGTATGAGGACGGCCAGCTTTCCTTCGAGATCGTCAAGGCGTGATTCGAACGCACTAAAACAAGCAACGGGCCCCTTTTCCAAGGGGCCCGTTTTCGTTATTGCCTTGATTGGGGTGAGTGAAGGGATTCGAACCCTCGACACCCGGGTCCACAGCCCGGTGCTCTAACCAGCTGAGCTACACTCACCGTTTTCCCCATTGTTTAGCATATCCGGCCTCTGTTGTCAATTTGTGCCTTGGCTGAAAGACGAATCGAAATCATCGCTTCCGGGGGAGATAAGGTGAGGCCCGACAAGCCCACGCTCATCTGATCAGCCCGCGGGACGCTCAAACATCCGTCTCATTGCCGAACCACGCGCGCAATTTCTCGTTCACCTGCCGGAAGGTTTCTTCCAGGAGGAATATATCGGCATGGAGCCCTTGGTCGATTTCGACGGCAAGGCCGTCCTTTTTTAGCTCCCTGCACGCCGATGCTATCTCAGGAACATCCCGGGAGCCGAATAATATGAGGGTCCGCGCCTTATCCATGGATTGCGGGACAGGAAGCTTCCTGAGAATCTCGAAGTTCGCTCCGGGAAAAGATTCGCGGGCCCGGTAGCTTCGCATGCCCTTCACGAGCCTTTCCGTTTCCGGACTGGACTCGGTCATAAGGGCAGGTGACAGGGCGATGACAAAATCGGCAGAGCTGATCAGGGAGAGCCGTCCGCCCGAAGAATGGCCTATGGCGGCCACCTTACCGAAACGGCGGCAATAGATGATCGCTGCTCCTCGAGATCCTGCAAAACGCCCCCGTCCAAAGGCAGTCCATGTTCACCGTGCCCCCGATGATCGATGGCACAGGTCGTAATGCCGATTTCAGCGACCCGCCACGCGAGACCAAGCTGCTCTTCTTTGCTGCCTCCATAGCCATGGACTATGACGGCTGCACCCCGGGATGCCGGGGGCTTCAGCACGACGCAAGGGACTGCGAGCCCATTGCACTCTATAACCTCTCGTTCTATGTTCATGTGCCTCTCCATCCGTCTCTTTTCCTTGTTGCCTACCACGCCGGTTCGAGCAAATCAAGGGAATTTGCGCGGGCCTGCGACGTGCGTGAGCGGCGTGGCTCGCCCTTTGCTCTTGTTGCGACTCTTAAGATTTCCATCCCCTTGGCCAATCCTCCCTCGGTGGGCGAAAGAAAGCCATGTGCGTACGTATTGAGAAGCACTCAACCGGCGAATGGGAGCCCTGATGCTTTGTGGCACGCTTCTTGAATGCAAGAAGAACGAAGTACGAAGTACAAAATCCACCGAAAGGGGGGAACAGAATGGCAACAAAGAAAGTGGCAGCAAAGGCAGTGAAGAAGGTAGCAAAGAAAGCAGCCAAGACCGCCGCAAAAACGAAGAAGTAGACATGTACTCTTCGCCCCTGCCCTTACTGGGGCAGGGGCGAAGAGCCCTTCCACTCGTCACACCTCCCCATAAGACTCCCACAATCGAAACAACAGGCGAAGGCCGCCCCTTTTTATCCGCCCTGAGTGTCAATATTTCAACATTTTGTACTCCAAACGCTGACGTTCGACGCCCGCGGCCTTGCTCTCGCCCGGTAGCGCGGGCAATGAAAGAGCCGACTCCATGAGCTTTTTGCGAAAACCACGTCGCGAACCGAGCAACCGGGGCGGTCCGGGGCTTCATCCTTCCATGGTGCCCCCTTTTCTTGACCACGTATTAGCGTTATGCTATTCTAATTCGAGAAGGAAAGAAAGCAGTGCGAAGGGGGCCCATTTTTTTCAAACCGTGAAATTTCGTCCAATTTCGTGAAGTTGATCGTGATCGGCACGCGGCCTATCCCTTGATATTAAAGGAACATAGCATAATGGATGAGCTGATATAGGCTATTGTCAATGATCACAGCATACTTGCATGGATAGCAGCCTTGCTATTCAAGGATAAGAGCCAACGTTGCCGAAAGCGAGCCAATCATCCCGAGAAGCCGTCAACCGTGCGGCAATGACTCCATATCTAGTGTCTATTTTTTGACTAGGAAACCGCCGCCCCATGCAGCTATGGCCCGAAAAAGCAGAAAAGGCGCGACCGCGGAGGCGTCAGTCGAGGGGCTTTCCGGCGAGGATTTGATATATTTCCCTGTATCGCTGGGCGGTTTTCTCGACGATCTCCGGAGGAAGCTGCGGCCCGGGATACGTCTTGTCCCAGTCGAGGGTATTAAGGTAGTCCCTCACGATCTGCTTGTCGAAGCTGTCCTGCCCCTGGCCCGGCCGGTATTCCTTTGCAGACCAGAACCTCGAAGAATCAGGCGTGAGAATCTCGTCGATCATGATGGTCTTGCCGTCGATGCTGCCGAATTCGAATTTCGTGTCCGCCACGAGGATGCCCCTGCCTTCGGCATACGCCCTCGCCCTCGTGTAGACCTCAACCGCGAGGCGCTGCAGGGTACGGGCGGCCTCAGACCCGATCAGGTCCTCTACCTGCTCCATGGAGATGGCAAGATCGTGCCCCTCTTCGGCTTTCGTGGTGGGAGTGAAGATCGCCTCGTCGAGGCGTCCCGATTCTTCCATACCGGCAGGCAGCCTCATCCCGCAGACGCTCCCCTTCTCCCTGTACTCGCTCCAACCCGAGCCGGCGAGGTAGCCGCGAACGACGCACTCCACGGGAAAGGGACGGGCCTTCTTCACCACCATGCTTCTTCCCCGAAGCTGGTCCGCGTATTTCTTGAGGGCCTCAGGGTATTGCTCAACATCAGATTCCAGGACATGGTTCTCCACCACGTCGCTCATGCGGCGAAACCAGAAGAGAGACAACTGGTTCAATACCTTCCCCTTATCGGGAATGCCTGTGGGCAAGACCACGTCAAAGGCGGACACGCGGTCCGTAACCACGATGAGGAGCTTATCCCCGAGATCGTAAACGTCGCGGACCTTCCCCCTCTTTGGAATTCCTATGTCGTCAAAGGCCGTCTCCAAGAGCATGTCCGTTGCCGCCTCCTTCGAGCTTGTAAGCCCCTAGATCTTTTCAAATTCCGATTTGGCCACCCCGCATACCGGACATACCCATGAATCGGGCAGGTCCTCGAACGGAGTCCCCGCGGGTATGCCGTTCGCGGTGTCCCCTTCCACCGGGTCGTAGATGTATCCGCAGACTATACACTTGTAGCTCGCCATGGTCTCAAGCCTCCTTCTTTAGGCTATGAGCGCGGGAACTGACGCCTGGCTTTGTGATTGTATTTGCATTATAGGCAAACAGGGCGCTGAAAGCAAGACGTCCCCTGGGGAACCGGGGGTTCCTCAGTAGAATTCCTTCACCATTCCCCGCAAGGCTAAAGCGTCGAAAGGCCTCTCGGCGATCGGCCTTCCAATGACCGTCGGCAGCCTCTCCTCGAGGGGGATGCGCTCATTCCGGTAGATCACGCCGAGGGGTATTCTGTCGCCGAACTCCAGCGCCTTGGCAAAGGCCGCTGCCCGGTCGGTGGGGTCGTAAGACGGATCGAGATGGTAGACACGCTCCTTGAACCACTGAAAAGTATTGATCCTGTTGTAGGTAACGCAGGGCTGAAGGATATCGAGCAAGGCAAAGCCTCGGTGGTTGATGGCTTGCTTCATCACCTCGGTCAGGTGCTCGCCCTCTCCCGCGTAGCCCCTCGCGACGAAGCTGCAATCGAGGGCCACGGCCAGGGCCAGAGGATTGAGGGCCTCCGCCGTGACGCCGTGAGGCTGCACCTTGGTCTTCATGCCTTCCATGCTCGTCGGCGATGCCTGTCCCTTGGTGAGCCCGTAGACCTGGTTGTCGTGCACGAAGACCTTGACGCCTATGTTGCGCCGGATCGCATGGATGAGGTGATTGCCGCCCTCCCCGTAGCAGTCCCCGTCTCCTGCCACTGCGATAACGGGCATGCGGGGGCTCACGAGCCTGACGCCGGTGGCTACCGGGAGGGACCTGCCGTGGAGGCCGTTGAAGGTGTTGCACCTCGTGTAGTGGGGGAACTTCCCGGATTGGCCGATGCCGGAGACGATGGTGAACTGGTGGGGTTTGAGCCCCAGGTCCAGGACGGCCTGCTGGAAAGACCTCAATATCCCGAAGTTGCCGCATCCCGGGCACCACGCGGGTGTTCTGCCTTCGTACTCTTTTAATCCCGCCATTTTAGCTCTTCCAGGAGCGTCTCCACCAGGTAAGGCCGGCCGTCATACTTGGTAATGGTGCTCGAGAAGGTGTGGCCGGTCTCGGCCCTCATGAGTCTCCCAAACTGGGACGTAGCGTTGTTCTCCACGCAGATGGTCCGCCTGGCTTCTTTGAGCACCTTGAGATAATCGAACTCTTCCGTTCCGGGAAAGGGATAGATCTCGCTGAAATGGAGGAGCGCTATGCGTTCGCGATCCGCGAGAATGTCCACGACCTCCTTCAGGACGCCGAGGGTAGAGCCCCATCCGACCACGACCGTTTCGGGGTTCCGGTCTCCGTAGAGCAAGGGGGGGCCTATTTCCGCCCTGATCAAGGGCAGCTTCTTGAGCAGCCTCTTTTCGACCATCCTGGTCCTGGTCTGGCTGTCTTCAATGATGTGCCCCTCTTCGTCGTGCTCATCGCTGTCGTCCACGACGAGGCATTCGGATTGGCCCGGCACGGCGAGCGGAGAGACTCCGGAGGCGGTGTAGGCGTACCTTCTGTACGTTCCTGCCGCATCCGGCGGCACGTCCCGCAGGCGATAGTCCCGGTACACGGTCTTGTCTAGATCGAGCCCCTCGTAGCTCCATTGAGAGTCGGCAAGGTACTGGTCCGAGAGGATGAAGGCGGGGATTTGAAACTTCTCGCAGAGATCGAACGCCTTGTTCGTGAGGTAGAGGGCCTGTTCAGGAGAGCCCGGTGCCAGAACGACCCTCGGAAATTCGCCGTGGCCCGCATGAAGCACGAAGAGGAGGTCCCCCTGCTCGGTCCTCGTGGGCAGCCCTGTGGCCGGGGCAGGACGCTGGCCCACCATGACGACTATGGGCGTCTCCGTCATGGCGGCAAGGGAGATGCCCTCGACCATGAGGGCGAAGCCTCCTCCCGCGGTAGCGGTCATCGATCGCGCGCCGGCGAAGGAGGCGCCTATGGCCATGTTGACTGCGGCTATCTCGTCCTCCGCCTGTTCTACGACGATGCCCCATTCCTCCGACTTCTCGGCCATGAAGGTAAGCACGCCCGTAGAAGGCGTCATGGGGTAGCCGGAGTAGAACCGGCAGCCGGACAGGAGGGCGCCGAGGCCCACGGCGGAGTTCCCGTCGATCAACATGCGTGGAGAGCCTCCCGGGCCCATCGCAAAGGCGCACTCTTTGCAATTGCTCTTGGCAAAGTCATGGCCCCGGGCCGCCGCGCGCCGGTTCTCATCGACGGTCTTCGCCCCTTTCTTGCCCATGAGCTCGCCGATCACCTGAAAGAAGGCTTCGAGGCCCATCTTCAAAAGCCCCAGGGCGGCACCGGTGGCTACGGTGTTCACCATGATCCTGTTCCCGCCGTCCCTCGTGGCCAGATCGACGAGCGGCACGTCCAGGAAACGGGACCCCCCATGTTTCTCCTTAATCAGGGACGAATCGTAGAGGATGAGCCCCCCTTCGGAGAGCCTCGCTTCGTTGTTCGCGATGCTGGGCCTGTCGAGGGCGATGACGATGTCTATCCTCTCCCTCGATGCAGCCACGGGCTTACTTGAGACCCTGATCTGAAAGAAATTGTGACCGCCCCTGATACGGGACTCGTAATCCTGGTGGATGAAGACGTGAAAGCCCGTCCGGGCTAAGACCCTCGCGAGGCTGTCGCCGATGGTCTGTATGCCCTGACCCGCTTCGCCGCCTATCTTGATCGTATAGTCCAGACTGCGGCCTCCTTGAGTGTGGCTTTTAAGACGATGGGCCTGCGTACACCATAGAGAATGTAAGAGAGGAAGGCCGGTCTTGCAAGAATAGTGGCGCTCCCTCATCCGAAAGACCCTCTCCATTGCACCGCGATGGGGGACAGCCTATGCTATGAAAGAACGATCTGGATAGGGGAGGGGCTTTTAGGCTATGGCCTTGTTGGACCTTCCTGAAGGAAGAGCAATGGGTGTGACGATCGAATGGCTGAAAAAAGAGAGGACCTACAGCGAAGAGCTGGGCATCGAGCTGAAAGGAGCGGACGATCGCGAGGTCTTCAAATGGTTCCTCGCGAGCGTGCTCTTTGGCGCGAGGATATCCGAGACAATTGCAAAGAGGACATATCGAGCCTTCGAAAGGCACGACCTCCTCACGCCTGAGCGTATCCTCGAGGCCGGTTGGGACTTTCTCGTCAATCCGGTGATGAGGGAGGGGGGGTACGTGCGATACGACGAGAAGACGTCCCGCGAGGTCTTGCGCAACTGCGAGATGCTCATGGAAGAATACGGAGGGAGCCTCAACAGGCTGCACCGGGAGTCTCAGGGCCCCAGGGACCTGGAGACGAGGCTGCTCCGTTTTTATGGGGTGGGCCCGGTGACCGTAAACATATTCCTGAGGGAACTGAGGCCCTATTGGACAATGGCAGACCCTGAGCCCATGCCGCAGGTATTGGAGCTTGCCCGCCGCTACGCCATAGACCTGGGCGCTCTGAAGAGAAAAAGCATGACCTTCACGAGGATAGAGGCGGGGCTCGTGAGGCTCAGAAAAGAAGGCAAGAAGGCGAGCTAAGGACGCGAATCAAGGCACATTGATTCTGCCCTCCAGACCCTACAGATAAAGAGGATCGGCCTCGATGTGGACCCCGGGGAGGCGGTAGAGGGATGGAAGGACGCCTGAGAGCGAGAGGTCGTCCCCTTTGAGGATCATTCTCCACCCATACTGACCCTTGACGTCGATAGGGCCGAGTATCTGATGGTCCGGATGCTCCTTTTCGATCAACCTGTCGATGGTTTTCAAGACCCGTCGGCCCGCCTGCTCGTTTCGCTTCAGCACGTTCAGCAGAAAGAGGCGGACGAAGGGGGGAAAATCGGCTTTTCTTCGCTTCTCCAGCTCGTCTTCGTAGAACCGCTTCCTGTCGAGAAAGAGCGATATGTCGAAAGGCTCCTTCCCGCATGTATGGAGGAGCAGATTTCGAGGTCTCACTGCATCGACAAGGTTTGTGAAGACCTGGAACATCTTCTCCCTGGCCCTGTAGCCGCCTATGCGGAGGAAATCCTCCCAGCCATACAGGATCAAAAGGTCTGCGGCCAATTCGTACGCCTTTGACAGCACATTGGTGCCGACGATGATGCTGCCTTCCTGAGGGGCGCATCGTAAGGCCCGACGCTCTTTGCGCGCGCCGGCTTCTCCGGTTACCTTCAGGACATTCCTATCGGGAAAGGCCTCCCGGAGCCTTGCTTCGACGTACTCGGCCCCCACGTCAAGAAACCTGATGAAGGGGGAGCCGCATTGGACGCACTTCTCGTCGTAGGGGATTCTGCCTTTGCAGGTGCCGCAGGTCAGTGATTCCGCGGTCCTCGTATAATTGAGCGAGGCCCCCGAGCACGCAGGACAATGAAACCACTGACCGCAGGACGCGCAATAGAGGCCCGAGGCGTAAGCGCGCCTTGGCGTATGCACGACCACGTTCCCGCTCCCGATCGACGACGTCCCTGATTGCCTGGACCAGGGCGTCGGGCAGGTGTGCCTCCCGGCCCTTGCCCCTTTCGCTTCTCGTGCTTGAAACAGAGGGGCTTACGGCCTCCCGGCCGACCTTTAAGTCGATCGAACCCTCTTCGGCCCATCTCATGACTTCCACGGGCGGTGCGCTGCTTCCCAGGAGTACGGGGATGCCTTCTATCTCCGCCCTCTTCACGGCGAGGCGCACGGCACTGAACTTAAAGGCTTCCTCGTTCCGATATTCGTCTTCTTCGGGCCGCTCCACGATGATAAGTCCATTCTCTGCCACCGGTAGGAAGACCGAGCTCTTGCTTCCGAGAATGACGTGGCCTCCCTCAGACCGGGCCCTGAAAAAAGTCTCGGCCCGTCTTTTCTCGGTCATTGCGCTGTGGAACCAGAAGACCGCGCCGGCAAAGCGCTTGGCGAAGGAGGAATAGAAGAAGTCCCCCACAAGCTGGTGATCCGGGAGCAGCATAAGCACGTTTCTCCCATGCTCGATCTCATCTGCCGCAAGGGAGAGATAGAGGTCCATCCGGTCCTCAACCGCTCCGAGGAAGAGGGTTGCCCGGTGCGCGTCCGCAGATTTCTTCGTATTCTCCGCCTCAATCTCCCTGCCTGTAAAGGCGTCGCGGAACGCGACGAGGGAGCGATGAAAGCAATCCAGGATCGCCTCTTTGCCGAGTGCGTCGTATGCCTTTGCCAAAGGCAGGCCGTCCAGGTGGGAGAGGGATGAATCCTTTGCATTCACGCGGCAGTACTTCTCCATCTTTATCGATGACGAAAGAGCGTACTTGAGGGTGAGGCCTATGGGCGTCACGTAGTGGCTCGATGCCCATCGGCAAAGGCGGGCGCACGTGTCGTCGATGAGGGGGACGCAGTCGACGAGGTCAGTGACAGCCTTCAATCCTTCCTCGTCACCCTCTTGCGTGTCCAGCACGAATCCGACCAGCGACCGGCTGTTGAAGGGGACTTTGACCCGGGAGAAAGGCCTTATGAAAGGGGCCATGCCATTGGGAAGGGCATAGGAGAACGTCTTGTCTATTGGCAGGGGGAGCGCTACCCGGGCGATCATACGAAGGAAGTGGGAACTACCGGCTCGGAGATCTTCACGAGCCTGGCTTTCTTGAGGGGCTCGCCGAGGACACGGCTGCCGAGGTCCATGAGTTTGTCGGGTGCATCGGTGACATAGAAGCTGCACCCGCCTTTTCCCGTGTGCTTTGCCGCACCGTGCTTCTCCAGGAGCCTTTGAACGTCGTGGGCGGTTTCTCTCCCCGTGTTGACGATATATACGCCTGCGCCTAAAAGCCCGCGAATCCGGTGCTCCAGGATTGGATAGTGGGTGCATCCCATAACCAGCACGTCTATCCCTGAACCCTTCAACCCTTCAAGGTACCTGTCCACAACCATACGGGCTATCTCGTCATCCTCGAGCCCCTCCTCCACTATGGGCACGAACAGAGGACAGGCTGTGGAGAAGACTTCGACGGCAGGGTCGAGCCTTCTTATGGCCTTGACATAGGCCCGGCTGTTTATCGTGGCCCTTGTGCCTATCACCCCGATCTTTTTCGATCGAGTGCGGCGCACCGCCTCCCTGGATGGAGGACCGATGACGCCGATCACGGGGATCGGCAGGGTCCTCTTCAACACGGAAAGGGCAATGGCGCTCGACGTATTGCACGCAATGATGAGCATCTTTATACCTTTGCTCAGAAGGAAACGGGTGTTCTCGAGAGAGTACCGGGTCACGGTCCGGGGCGACCTGTTGCCGTAAGGCACCCGGGCCGTGTCGCCGAGGTAGATGATGTGCTCGTGAGGAAGGGCCTGCCTTACTTCTCTCAAGACCGTAAGGCCGCCGAGCCCTGAATCGAACATGCCGATGGAAAGGTCCTTCACAGGCAAGAGCTTATTCCGAGGCTTCGAAAAATGTCAAGGCTGCGAAAGCAGGGGTAGTGTCCTTTCAAATTAGGACACCGCCAAAGCAGGGACGCCACGTCCAAGCTTTCAAGGGGTGGCGCAAGGCCGCTGGACTTCTTAAGGAGCTGCCAGGTTACGGATGCGGAAGCCTGAGGAGACCGAGTACTTTCCAGACCTCCTCCATGGTCTCTTCTGCCATTCCCTTGCAGTCCCGTGCCCCTTGCTTCAGGGCGTCCATGATGTAGTCGGGATGTCCTTTCAGAGAGAGCGCTTTCTCGCGGATCGGGGTCAGCTCGGCCATCATGTTCTTGAGCAGGACGCGTTTGCAGTCGATACAGCCTACGGAGGCGCTCTTGCACGCCTCACCCAGCTCTCTTACGGCATCTTCGGGGGAAAAGGCGCGATGCATGGTGTAGATGTTACATACCTCCGGATCGCCCGGGTCCGTCCGCCTCACCCTCGCCACATCGGTCACCGCGGTTCTCAGCTTTTCCCAAACGTTGCCTTCGTCCTCGAGGATGCCGATATAGTTGTTGAGGGTCTTTGACATCTTGTTCTTGCCCTCGGTGCCAAGGATGCGGGGCGCGCATGAGAGGATGGCCTCCGGCTCCGGGAAGACATCGCCGAACCTCGCGTTGAATTTCCGGGCGATCTCTCGGGACAGCTCCACGTGTTGAACCTGGTCTTCCCCTACTGGAACGAATTGGGCCTTGTATATCAGGATGTCAGCGGCCTGGAGTACCGGGTAATCCATGAGGCCCATGTTGATGTTCCCGCGATGCTGCTTCGACTTGTCCTTGAACTGGGTCATCCTTTCCACTTCCCCCACGGGAGTGACGGAGTTGAATATCCATCCCAGCTCGGTGTGCTCCGGGACATGGGACTGGACCTGGAGGTGGCACTGCTGCGGGTCGAGGCCGCAGGCAACCAGAATGATGGCGGTGTTGAACGTCCGCTCCGCCATCTCGTCCGGTTCGTACTCGACGGTTATGGCATGGTAGTCGACTACCGAGTAGATGCATTCGTACTCTTTCACGAGGGAGACCCATTGTTTGAGGGCGCCGACGTAATTCCCGATATGTATATCCCCTGTCGGCTGAATGCCGCTGAAAACTCTCGCCATAAGACCTCCGGAAAAGTTGGTTAAATCTACACCAACCCACGCCCAAAAATCAAACGATCCATAGGGTGCACCCCTTTCACGGGAGTGCCCTGACGAGAGATCCCCTTCCACTGGAGCCGCCTGAGGTCATCTTTTGCCGATCCACTTTGTACGTGGATGCATTGCGGCTCCGTCTCTACAAAAAAACGGTGTCCGATAGCCATGGCGCGCGGCTGCCTCTTCTCACGCAAAAAAAATTGTATACAACGAGGCCTTTGTTTGTGATAGACTAGAGCACCCTTATCGAAGAATCCAAAGCCAACATTGGTTTTCACAGGAAGGAGGCAGCAAATGAACAAAAAGGAGAATGTTGAGGAACGGAAGAGGAAGAAGAAGAGACTTCTCAGAGAGCACGTGTACGTGAGCATAAAGGGCGCGATCATCGGAGGGGAATTTGAGCCCGGGCGGCGACTCATAGAGGAGAAGCTCGCGGAAGATATGAAAACGAGCAGGACCCCGGTAAGGGAGGCCATTCAGAAACTCGAGAAAGAGGGGCTCATATACCGGCTTCCCCGGGGTGGTTTTGCGGTCAAGGGCGTGACGGAAGAGGAAGTGGAAGAGGTGTTCGGCCTGAGGGGAATTCTCGAAGGCTATGCGGGTTTTCTTGCGACCGCGAGGATGGACGACGCCGAGCTCAGGTCCCTCGAAGAGATCATTGCCCTCGAGGAGACATGCCTTCAGGACATGAACGTGGAAGAGTTCATCCGGCTTGACGGCGAGTTTCATGACGTCGTTTACAAAGCCGCCAAGAACAACCGGCTGTACAACCTTCTCCACGATCTCCGCGATTATATATACCGCTACAGGGTCATCATAATGCGGTACCAGAGAAAGCCCCAGCTCGCCGTGCAGGATCACAAGGAAATGGTCGCCTCCATAAGAAGTAGAAACGCGAAGCAGGTGGAGAAGCTCGTGCGCAAGCACATGACCAGGGGCAAGGAAGTGATCAAGAAGAAGATACGTCAGGGCCAGGAACCAAGGATATAAGGATAGATTATGGTTAAGTTCATTGTCCGTCTCTGATCGATACCTTCCCATGGGGTTCGGACAAACCGGGTCCGGGATGGGTCAATCCAACTCTTAGGAGGCAGCCGTGTCAAAAATCGTAGAAAAATGGGTCGAAGAACAGGCGAAGTTGACAAAACCCGATCGCATACATTGGATTCAGGGTACGGAAGAGGAGATGAGGGGTTTGGTGGACGTGGGCATAAACCAAGAGAAAATAAATTCAAAGCCCACCTTCCAGCCCTTGAATCACACCGAATTCCCCCACTCCTACCTCCACCGCAGCCATCCCACCGACGTGGCAAGAACAGAGCATCTTACGTTCGTCTGCCTGCCGAAGAAGGAAGATGCGGGTCCGAACAATAACTGGATGGAACCGGGCGAGGCGCGCAAAATGGTCGCGCCTCTCTATGACGGGTGCATGCGCGGCAGAACCATGTACGTCATACCCTACATGATGGGCCACCCCGATTCTCCCTACGCGAGGCCCTGCATCCAGATCACGGATTCCGTCTACGTCGCGGTGAGCATGTACATCATGACGAGGGTGGGGACCAGGGTGCTTGAGGTGATCGATGAGCGGGGCGACTTTGTGAAGGGCCTCCATTCGATCGGCGATCTTGATCCCGAGAGGCGCTTCATCATGCATTTTCCGCAGGATGACCTTGTGATGAGCATAGGTTCCGGTTACGGCGGGAACGCCCTCCTGGGGAAGAAGTGCATCTCCCTCAGGATTGCCTCTTATCTGGGCTATCAACAGGGCTGGCTCGCCGAGCACATGATCATCATGGGGGTACAGGACCCTGACGGAGAGATCACCTATATCATGGGCTCCTTCCCGTCGGCCTGCGGCAAGACGAACCTCGCCATGCTCGATCCGATCATGAAGGGCTATAAAGTGTGGACCCTGGGCGACGACATAGCGTGGATCAACATAGGGCCGGATGGGAGGCTCTGGGCGATAAACCCGGAAGCGGGGTTTTTCGGCGTAGCGCCGGGCACGTCGGACAAGACCAATCCCTTCATGATGAAGACCCTGAGGAACGACAAGTTCTATCCCACACTCTTTACCAATACCGGCGTGGACACGGACACCAACTCACCCTGGTGGGAAGGGCTGAGCGACAAGGCGCCGGCGCATATGCTCGACTGGCAGGGCAGGCCGTACGACGCCGCGAGCGGTGCGAACGCGGCCCATCCCAACTCCCGGTTCACCGTTTCCATTTACAACTGCCCGACCCTCTCACCCGAGGCGGACAACCCAAAAGGCGTGCCCATCTCCGGCATACTCTTCGGCGGCAGAAGGTCGAACACGATACCATTGGTCTGCGAGAGCTTTGACTGGGAGCACGGTGTGTTCCGGGCCTCGGCAAACGGGTCCGAGACGACTGCGGCAGCCACGGGCAAGGCAGGTGTCGTGAGGCGGGACCCCATGGCCATGTTGCCGTTCTGCGGCTACAATATGGGAGACTACTTCGGCCACTGGCTCTCCATGGGCACGAAGATGGCCCACCCCCCCAAACTATTCTTCGTCAACTGGTTCAAGAAGGACAACGACGGCAAGTTCATCTGGCCGGGCTTCAGGGACAATTCGCGCGTCATCAAGTGGATGGTGGACAGGATAAAGGGAAAGGTCCCGGCCAGGCAGACGCCCGTCGGCCTCATGCCGCGTATGGAGGATCTCAACTTCGAAGGCCTCCAGCTGCCTGCCGGCGTCATCGACAAGCTCTTCTCGCTGGACAAGGCGGAATGGAAAAAGGAGACCGAGGAGATCGAGGCCTTCTATAGCCAGTTCGGAGACAGGCTGCCGAAAGCCTTGACCAAGAGGCTGGCGGAGCTGAAGGACGGCTTCAAGTAATTCAGGTGATCATTCGGGGTTCAGATGAGGCCGGTGGGGCGAAACGAGACCGCTCCACCGGCCTTGTTGTGGACCTTCCACGAATGGCCTTTCTTCTTAAGAATCGATGCCTCCATCGCATCCGGGCGCGCATCCGGGCCCATCTTCCCTTGACTTCTCAAGGGCCTCTCGACCTTCGTGGAAAGAGAAGAGTGCGATGCCGACGGCCCCGAGGGAGTCCGCCAGGCCGATGCCCGTCCACTCGTACACCAATCCGGAGATGAGAAGAATAATAGAGAGATAAAGGCAGGTCTTTGTGCACGCTGCATCGGCGAGGAGCGGCTGGGAATTGAATTGTCTGCCGATCTTCGTTTTGTAGTGTATCAGGAGCCACATGGCGAGAATCGAGATGATTCCCACGACTATGCTCGAGAAAGTGGTCCGAGGCCTGTGGCCGGTGTAGAAGCCTATCAGGGACGTGGCAGTAAGGCCCACCGCCAGAATGTAGAAGCTGATTCCCGTTATTGTGAGGGCTGTCCTCTCGAAGCGGCGATGATCTCCCTCGTCTGTCTTTTCCATGCGTTTTACCATGTGCCAGACGCCCATGCCGGATATCACTTCCACAAACGAATCGATCCCGAAGCCGAAGAGGGTTATTGTGCCATCCTCGGCGCCCAGGAACACGGATACCATGCCTTCGATCAGGTTGTAGCACACCGTTATCAGGGCAAGGCCGAGGGCCCACTTGTAGAAAAAAGACTTGTTCTCGCCCAAGGCACACGGCGTGTTCGCCATCCCTAAATCCTTTCATCCCGATCGAAAAGTGTAGGTTAGATTCTGGTAAAGAACCGGCGGCCCGGATCCTTTGACACCCTCCCGGCCGTCCGAAAGAGGGCAAGGGATGAATGCCCCCGGCGTGACTCGAACACGCGGCACCAGGATTAGGAATCCTGTGCTCTATCCACCTGAGCTACGGGGGCACTTCCTCTTTTTCACGTGTGGCTCTTAAGAAATCGGATCGCGGATGCGAAAGAACGCCCGCGCCGGCCCGAGCCACCTAGTATAGCACAACAGGGACGGGAAATCGCACGGTTTTTTCAGCTTTGAGATTTCAGTTTGTGCGGGTTGCGTTTGTCCAGCAAGGCGTGGAACGCGGCAAAAATGACGGCGAAAAGACTCCCCGTGAGGAGAATCGCCTTCTGTCCTGCCCAAATCTCGGAGGATTCGAGGGACAGGAGATCCGGGCGGAGGGCGTGGAGCAGGCTAAGGGCGCCCGGAAAGAGGACAAGGCCGATCGTAGCGGTGATGAAGGCAATGAGGACGACATCTCTCGAAAGGCGCGTCCACATCTGCATCATGGCATAGTGAGCGTCCATCTCTCTTATCTGTACCTCGATGCCGTCCGCTTCGCGCTCCATCTCCTCGCACTGGGCCAGACAGGGGGCAAGGGGCGCACGCGCCTGAAGCTCTTCTTTGAGGCGGACCACCTGGTCGAGGATCGTCTGGAAGAGGGCCGTCGCCTTTCGGGGCTGGGCGCTGCGCCGCACCGCCTCGTCGACCCGGACTTCGACCTTTTGAATGACTGTCGCCGCGTGCCCCGCGCGCTCCTTGTCCAGGTCTTTACATTCCACAATGATGCGTCCCGCCATTGCGATAGCCTCATGGTAGTTGAACAGGGCATCAGGTTTCTCGAGCAGTCTGCACATCTGTCTGTGGGATGAGAGTACCTGCGCGACGTCCGTGTCGTTTTCTCCGACGAAGCCCTTCAGGATGGCCACTTCTCTGTCCGCCTCCTGCACTGCCTTCTCAGCCTCGTCCTTAGCGTGGACCACGAGCTTCTCGAATTCCGGGGCGAATGCCTCCCGAAATTTCGTCAATTCCGGGGAAATGAGGGCCGCGGGATAGTACTCCTTGTAGATCCGTATGAGCTTGACGAGACGGTTGGTCGCGTCCGCCTCTCTCCTTCCGCGAAAATATTTGATGATCTGTTCGAACGTTGCCTCAGGGCAGAAGGGCTCTATGGCAAGGGCATCCTTGAGCTTCTCCTCCGCCTTGGACAAGTCCGGGATGAACTCATAGACGCGGGAGAGCAGGAGCAGGAGATAAGTCCTCTGCAGGTTCCCCGCAGGCTGATTCAGGGCTTCGTTGAGGAAATCCGCTGCAGTGACATAGCTTTCCTTCTCTATCTTGGCGAAGGCGAGGCCGCAGGAGGTCCTATAGTCTCCCTGGTTCCGCCGTCCGTACCGGCTTAACAGGTCCTCCGCCTCCTCGATCCGGCCGGTCCTGATACAATCCCTCGCGAGCCACAACATCCCGCCCTCGGGGAACCCCTCGACCCTTCTCTCCCTGGCCTTGTGCCAGTCTGCTTTTGACGAGGCATTCCACACGACGTCGAGAAAGCGGAGCTGAAAGACCCTCTTTAGCTCATAGAAGCTCAAAGGAGCAAGGTAGGTGAGGCTCCCGTCCCCCTTGGGGCCGGGCTCCGGGATCACGGGCAACTCTTCACCGGACCGGTTCAGGTAGTCGGAAAAGGTCCGGTTTATCTCATCCATCGACAGGTACCCCAGTCTCTCGAAGCCGGTCGAGCCATAGGCCAGGTGTTTCGAAGGGCAAGCCGTCGTGGAATGCCTTTTGGTCCCGCAGTAGAAGCACGGGGCATGGATGCCTGCCACGAGCGTTGCTCCGTGCATGAACGGGCCGGCGCCTCCGACCACGCCTCGCGAAGCCTCGGCTGCCCCCCCCGGCGTGCAATCCGTCTCGGGGTGCCACGCCACGTCGTAGCACGACGGCTGGCCGGCGCTCGCCGCCAGGGGCCTGAATTCCACCGCGTTCAAGCCTCGAGCGCTGTTATACGTCTCTGTAGAGACGTATATGTGCCCGGGTTTTGCCATGTCCGCCATCTTGGCGACGAAGCTCGAGAGGTCTCTTTGAACGTCCTCCTCTGTTGCCGAGCCCTCCCCGCTATGAATGAAGACGCGGATGTTGAGGGGTACTTTCTTGTCCCTGTTTTCCACCGCGCTTCTCTGGATCGTGATGGCTGCCTTGAGGGCCTCGGTCGCGTCCGTGAGGCATGAGACGACCATGTCGTCCCCGGTCTTGAGGATGCGGCCGCGCCGTTCCGTGACCGTCTTGAGCACGAGACCCCTGGCCTCTTTGATGGTGCTTATCCCGGCCGCATATCCCGAATGGCCCGGAGCTTGAGACGCAGCGATTCGCGCGAATAGGACCGCGAGTCTTTGGGCTTGCTGTTTCGGTTCTGCTGGCTCCGCCGTCGTTACCGGTTCCTCGGTAGCCTTGTCCGCTGTCACGAATTCCACGTTAATGTTATCGACTGTATAACATATTTTCTTAAGGGGGCTCCGGCTTTACCCTAACGCTCCGGCTTCTTATTGATCAGGGCGCGAGAAAACGGTATAATGTGAGGGTGAATAACGTAGCCCTCCTATGGGACCTTGAGAATGTGAACCCCGGCTCCGACTCCCTGTTCCTCGAGGGGCTTACGGAGTTTGCCGAAGGGAAAGGCAGGATCGTCACCGCGAGGGCCTACGGCAACTGGACGAATGCGACCTTTTCAAAGTTGGCTCCGTCCCTTACCCGCCGGTATTTCTATCTCGTCCACATTCCCAAAGGGCGCAAGAACAGCTCCGACATGGTCCTCGTATCGGACACCCTCGAAATCCTGCGTATTCACGACCACATCGATACTTTCATCCTCGTCACCGGAGACAGTGATTTTCGGTTTCTCGTGCTTGCCCTGAGAAGGGCCGGCAAGGTCGTCCACATAGTGTGCAATACCCAGAACGCCTCGGAGGACCTTCTCGCCCTGGCGGATAGCTACGTCGACTACAGGGAGCTCGTACCGGGCGGGAACGATGAAGAAGGATCCGAGAAACTGCCGCCGGCTTCGGAGGACAAGACGCGGGAGGTCAAAGGGGCTGCCCAGCCCATGAGCATCGAGGATTGGTTTCAGGTGCTCGCAGAGGCTGCCGATCTTATGCTGAAGAAGAAGATAAACCCGGGAATCGGATCGGTGAAGATCAGGATGAAGATGCTCAATCCGAACTTCAACGAGAAGAAGCTCAGTTTTTCTCATTGGAGCGACTTCGTGACTGCCGCCGTGAAGGCGGGATTTGTCACCATTGAAGGGAAAGGCCCGGAATCGCTCATCTATCCCGTCGTCCGCGTGCTAAAGCGGGAAGGGCCCCTGCAGCATGCCCTGCAGATCCTCGTCGATGTGCTTGGCGAGCTGGACAAGGGGGGGCAGCCAAGCTACCACTCCTATCGAAACGTCAATTCGAAGCTCATCGAGAAGAAGATCTACTTCAACGCCCTGGGCTTCAACCAGTTCAAGGGCTTCATACAGGCTGCGGAGTCAAGGGGTATTGTCCAGTCGAAGGTCGAAGGCCTCAAGCACTCGGTGAGGCGCGTTCTCAATCAGGACCTCGACAAGCCTTAGACTTCCCCCCTTTCTTCTTCGCACATCCCTATCGTTTCTCTTCCCTAGCTGATGAACACCTTCTTGTAGCGGTCCATTTCCTCCAGGGCTTTGCCGCTCCCCATAACCACGCAGGTAAGGGGATCTTCCGTGATATTTACCTTGAGGCTCGTCTTTTCCTCGATTCGCCTGTCGAGCCCCTTGAGGAGCGCTCCGCCCCCCGTCAGTATTATGCCTAGGTCCTGAAGGTCGGAGACGAGCTCGGGGGTAGTCTCTCGAGGGCCCTTCTCACCGCATCGACTATGGCCGCAACCGGCTCCTCCATGGCTTCCCTTACATCCCGGCTCGTAATGGTGAGGTTCTTGGGTATGCCGTTGACGAGGTCTTTGCCGATCACGGACATGGAGCCGGAATCCGCGGATTCGTGGGCGGATCCTATCTGCATCTTTATTCTCTCCGCCGCGTTGAGGCCTATCGCCACCTGATACTTGCGCTGCAAGTGGCGGACGATCGCGTCATCCAGCTCGTCTCCAGCGACCCTGAGGGACTCGCTGTACGCATTGGCCGAGAGAGTGATGATTGCCACTTCCGTGGTGCCGCCCCCTATGTCGACGACCATGTTGCCCCGGGGGAGGTCTATGGGGAGATTGGCCCCGATTGCCGCGGCCATCGGCTCCTCTATGAGGTGTATGTTGTTCATGCCGACCTGGATGCAGGCATCGTAGACTGCCTTCTTCTCCACCTGCGTGATGCCGGATGGTACGCAGACCACCATCTTCGGTCTCGAGACCCGCTTTTTCTGCCTCACCACGGTGAGGAAATACTTGATCATAGCCTTGGTCACGTCGAAATCGGCGATCACCCCGTCCTTCATCGGCCGAATAGCACTCATCTGCTGCGGCGTTTTCCCGATAAACTCTTTCGCCTCTTTGCCCACGGCAATGAGCCTGCCGGTATTCCGCTCGATGGCAACGACGGAGGGCTCGTTGAGCACTATGCCCTGTCCCTTCATGTAGATGAGCGTGTTGGCGGTGCCGAGATCCATTGCGAAATGCGTCGACAAGCCAGTAAAAAACGCTCCCATGTTTCTCAGTAGACCCATTGCCTGGCACCCCCTTCTTCGTGTTTAAGCTGTTTGTTTCTTGCCCCTGCCTTCTGCCGCGTCCAGAAGCTCCCACAAATCTTCGCTGTCCTTCGGGTAGTGAGCCGCACCGATCTCCACGCCCCTCTTTCCTCCCGTCGTTTCGGAGGAGATGTTCCGAAGGATCGTGTATCTGAGGATCTTCAGGACCCCCTCATCAGCCGGTGAGGCCGCTCCTCTCAAGGCAACGTGGAAATGACCCCCCGCATCCCTTGCAACGAGGGCGCCTTTCCCCACGCAAAGCTCGATGCTCTGATATACCTTTCTCAGGATATCGTCCGCGGTCTCAACGCCGAGGGTCCTTCTCAGGCGCTGGAAGTCGGGGAGTTTCACCGAAACGAGAGAAAAACCTTTCTTCTTCTTGGCCAATTCGGCGAGGGCGTAAAAGAATGGTCGGAACCGGAGAGAGCCCGTGGTGGGATCGAAGTTGTCCCGACCTTCCATCTCCTCACGCGCCTTCACACGCACGAGAGAGAGCGCAACGAGCCCCGCCATGTCCCGGAGCACGCCGATGGCCTCCTCCTTCAGGCGTCTCTGGGACAAAGAGACGAAGCCAAGGACCCCGAAGGGCTTCTCGTCGAGGACGAGGGGAAAGCCGAAATACTGCTTTGCCCTGGCGCCATCATTCTGGAAAAGAAGGGGTTTCTCTCTGAGGTAGCCGCTCTCGTAGGGAAGCAGAAGTTCTCTCCCCCCTCGAGCACGGTTGTGGCAATGCTCCCCTTCAGGGGAGACTCCCTGCCGACCAGTTCGTCGGCAGCAGTCCCTGCCGCGCTGAGGATTTGCAGGCGGCCTTTGCGTTCAATACCTATCAATGCGAGATCGGCTCCTGATGCGGACAGACCCTCCTTCACCACCTCTCCCAGAGCCGACGCGTCACCGGACTCCCGCAGAAAACCGATAATTCTCCGAGTGAGGGCCATTTGTTCGCGCTCCTCCTCCATGTCTCTGAGCCGCGCTTCCCTCTCGACCTCTTTCTCCATTACGGAGACGAAGTGAGCAAGGACCTTCTTCTCCTTCTCCGTGAAGACCCACTTTTTCTTGCTGTCCACGGCTATTACGCCCGGCATCTCGAGGGGATAAGCCATGAAGGACTTTATCTCCTCCTTCTTTCCATAGTAGCCGAGGGTCTCCTCATCTTTGTCGAAGTTGCCGATTATGAGCGGCTCCCGGTGCTTAAGACCCACCCCGGGAGTGTCCCATCCACGGGCAGAGGCTTTGCCTTGTCGAAGCTTCCGGCGAAGGAGACGGCCGAGAGGCAGCAGAGGCGCTCGCCATCCTTCACGAAGAGCGCAACCGTATGTGCTTCGTAGACGTTGAATACAAGCTGAACAAAACTATCCAGACTCATGACAGGGAGTGGGTGTGGACGCGAAAAGAGAGGGTGTCGCTGGTGCCGAACCTTTCCAAGAGACGGCAGAAGCCACACTGCCCCGCGTACGACGGGTAGCCGCACACGCCGCATAAAGACTTGGACTCTCTTTCGTCCTTTCCAAAGCCGCCTTGCTTCACTCTCTTCAAGTAGCCCTTCATGAACATGAGTTTGGTGGCAGGCGATTCCTCCTCGGCCCGGTTAAGGAGACCTTTGTAGAGGAGCGTCTTTGCCCCCACCGAGTATGGGCATTCTTCGTACACATAGTCTATGCCGCTCATTACCGCGTACGCAGCAGCCTCTTTTTCCGAGCATAGGAAGAGGGGTTTCACCTTTCTTGCCAGATGTGTCCCCTCGGCATCGAGGGAGACCCCCTTCTTCCAGAGATACTCCTCCTTCCAGTGAAGAAGGTTCCCGAGCAGGGCGGAAGCCTCATCGTCAAGGTTGTGACCGGTCGCAAGAACCGAATACCCATGTTCGATGCACGCCCTGTTCATCACATACCTCTTGATCATTCCACAAATGGAGCAGGGCTGCCTCCTCATGATCCCGGACAGGTCTTTGATCCCTTTTGTGAAGGCATCCGGAAGGGAAAAGGAGTAAAGGGTCCTTTGGAGCCTGTCGGCCACAGCTTTTGTCTTTTCAAAGGAGATCCTGGAGTACTCGTGAATCCCGAGATCAATGTATATGCCGTCGGCAGAAAAGCCGAGTCCGTTAAGCAGCTGCCAAAGGGAAAGACTGTCTTTCCCTCCGGAAACCGCCACAAGGGTCCTGTCTTCCTCGCCTATCAGTTTGTACTTGCGGATCGTAGTCGCGACCCGTTTCTCAAAAAAGAGTATGAAGTCATCGGAGCAGAGGGCTCTGTTGTACTGCGGTAGGCGTATGTTCGCCTGCTTGCCGCACACCCTGCACTTCATCCGCCCGATATTACCCGTATGATCCTGACGCGATCGTCCGGCCCCAACATATGATCTTCCGTGACCAATGCGCCGTTGGCCGAGACGAGATGGGCTTCCCTGCTGAGCCGAAACATGTCGAGCAGCCTTTCGACCGTGACGCGCTTCTCTATCTCATGGATCTTTCCTTCCCATTCAACTTTCACGGCAAATTCATAACACAAGCGCGCCGCGTTGTCAAAGGTAGGGGTTCAGCACGCCATTATTGGGGCTCAGCGCCCCCTCCACAGGCATAAGCCTCTGGAGCCTCCCCGCCGCTCAGCCTCGCTTTCGCTCGTCCTGTCGCTGGCTCAGCGCCCCCTCACCGAGCAAAGCTCGGCGAGCCTCCCCGCTCAGAGACTCGCTTCGCTCGCCTGACAGCAGCGAGTGCATTCCTTCCACCAAAGCTTGCTGGTCTGGACGATGTCCAAAACTGTCTTTGTCTCTGCAGTTATAGGGGCTTAAGCGCCCCCTCACCGTCTTTATGCACCTCCAGCGGATGGCCGGAGTGTGACAACAATAGGGGGAAAGCCGGGCCTACTCCCCGTATTGCTTCAGACATTCAGCTTGGTCGTTCAGGTATTCGCTTTTCAGACGATCGACCATGGCCTGCGGGAGCCTGCAGTTGTTCGATAGTAACGATTGGCGGCATCCGTCCTGCCATCTCGCCTGATATTGCCCTGCCGCGTCGCCGAGACACTGGTTAAGGGCCTGCCGCCTCTGCAGGCTGGCCACGTGTTCTTTCGCCGCCTCCACCTGTTCGCCGAAGCGCCGGTCCTCTTCCCGCTGGGCGTCGGCCATCCGCTCCCTTGCCTGCCGTTGCATTTCGTCCCTCTTTATCTCCTCTTGTCTGAGCCTGAACTCGATTTCCTGAGCCTGTCCGGAGCGTTCCGACTCAGTCAGTTTTTCCCCTTCATCGATGTAAGCCTTCACATCGTTGATGGCGATGGCAAAATTGAGTCCTTGAGCGAGGAACTTTTCCACGCCCATCGTATTCACGCCGATTACCTGCCCGGCCGCGTTGATGAGGGGCCCTCCGCTGTTCCCATGGTTTATGGCCGCGTCCGTCTGGATGAACGAAGCGGCCGAGCCGCGGAATTTCCTTCCCGTGGCGCTCACGATCCCCTTGGTGAAGGTCGATGAAAATCCCTGGGGAGAGCCGACGGCGATCACGGTATCGCCTTCATGACAGAGGTCGCTGTCGCCCAGAGTGAGAAACGGGTAGGCAACCCCCCGCGCGGCCTTTAAAAGGGCGAAGTCCTTATCCGGCTCGATCTTGACGACGCTCACGTCCACAGCTTCATCTGTTGAGAGGCGCGCCGAACCCTTCGCCGCGTTGACCACGTGGCAATTGGTCACGATGTACCCTTCAGATGATACGAGAAAACCCGAACCCAATTGGTTGCCGAAGGTTACTGTCACGACTGCCTTCTTGACGTCCTGGAGAAGCTTGGATGACTCCGTGCCCTGGGAAGCCGGCTCTCCCTGGCGCGGGGCGCTATCGTCGGCCGCAGTCGGCGTCTGCTGCGCCATCCTGCCGCCCCTTCCCGCAGTCGCTGGCTGCGACTTGAACAGAACGGGCTTGTAAACATAGAAAAGGCCGGAAAGGAGAATAGCCATTGCTACCACTGCGGCAGACGACCACCACCACGGCAGGCCGCGGGAGGAAGCCTCACCCGTATCTCCGCCCGTGGAAGAGTCGTGCGGCAATGCCTCTCCTTGGGCCTTCGTCCCCTGGATCGCGCCTAATGCAGGAAGGGGAGCCTCCTTCGGGAGATGCGCGAGAAGGGTATCCTTTGCCCATACTATCTTCTTGAGCTTCTCCCAGTGTTCAATGTCGCCCAATCCTGTGGCCGACGCCCCTTCCGCATAAAGGGCGCGGAACGCTCCCACTATTTCCTCTTTCGAGGCGCCTTCCTTCAAGCCGAGGATTTCGTAGCACTTGCGGAGCAGGTCATTCATGGCGAAGCCTCCCCTTTCGACGCACCTCGCGCGTCAGTCTTTCGACGCACCTCGCGCGTCAGTCTCTTGACGCACCTGTCGCGTCAATTCCTTCACATGTTTATCGGATGGAATCGGGAGAATATTAAGTGGGACTGACCCAAGGCGCATGAAGCGCACTCGCGGACTTTAGGCATCTCGCAAAGCCCCTCTTCTTTAGAGTCCTACGCCGTCCACGGGGGCCCCGCAGAAAAGGCATGCGCCGTCCGCGATCTCGTACTCACGGACGGAGAATCCCCGTCTCTTTATCACCGGTTTCTTGCATACGTGACAGTATGTGTCCTCGCCGGGGATACCCGGGATGTTGCCTGTGTAGACATACCTGAGCCCCGCTTCCAGCCCTATTTCACGGGCCCTCACGAGTGTTTTAGCGGGGGTCTGAGGGGCTTCGGTGAGTTTGTAGGTGGGATGAAAAGCACTGACGTGCCACGGTGTTTCCGGGCCGACGTCACCCGCGATAAAGCCAGCGAGCTTTCGAAGCTCGTCGTCGCCGTCGTTGTACCCGGGGATGATGAGTGTGGTGAGCTCGATCCAGATACCGAGAGATTTGTATTTCTTTATGGTCGCAAGGACCCCCTCGAGCGTTGCCCCGCACACCTTCTTATAAAAAGCATCGGAAAATCCCTTCAGGTCGATGTTCGCCCCGTCCAGGTACGGACTTATGGCGGCGAGGGGCTCGTCCTCGATGTAGCCGTTGGTGACGAAGTTGTTGAAAATGCCGCCAGCCTTGGCGAGCCTGGCGATATCGAACGCGTATTCGTAGAACATGGTGGGTTCGGTGTACGTGTAAGAGATGCTCCTGCACCCTTCGGCGCGAGCTTCCTCCACCACCTCCTCCGGGGTCATGGCGTGCCCCGCAATCCGGTCGCTGCCTCGCGGAAGCTGCGAGATTTCATGGTTCTGGCAGTGGAGGCAGCGAAAGTTGCAGCCCACCGTGGCGATGGAAAACGCCTTTGAGCCCGGGAAGAAATGGTAGAGAGGCTTTTTTTCTATGGGATCTACGTGCCAGGCGCACGGGAGGCCGTACACCAGCGTGTAGAGGAGCCCTCCCCGGTTCTCTCTGACGCCACAGATGCCCCTCTTCCCCTCGGGGATGAGGCAGCGGTGCCTGCACAGGAGGCACTCTACCTTGTCGTCGCTACGCTTTTCGTAGAAGGAGGCTTCTCTCACGGGGCACCCCCTTTTTGACCCTCTTTTTCCGAGCACTCGTCTTCGGCCGAGCCGGGAAGAGAATTTTGACCACGCCGTCCATGTCCTTGACCGGGAGGAACTTGATCCTTTTCTTCACGTAAGCGGGCATCTCCTCCAGCTCTCTGGCGTTGGCCTCGGGAATGATGATCCTGTCGATCCCTGCCCGGAGCGCGGCGAGCGTTTTCTCCTTCAAGCCGCCTATGGCGAGGACCCTGCCGGTAAGGGTGATCTCCCCCGTCATGGCAATCTTCCTATCCACCGGGCTCTTGGTAAGGGCGCTCACCATTGCTACGGCCATGGTTATGCCCGCGGACGGTCCGTCTTTCGGTATCGCCCCTTGGGGCACATGAATGTGCAGCTCGAGGTTGTCGAAGATCGAGTCGTCTATCCCGAGGAACTCGCTCCTCGCCTTGATGTAGCTTAAGGCCGCCTGGGCCGACTCCTTCATCACGTTCCCCAGGTTGCCCGTGAGGATGAGATCCTTCTTGCCCTTTCTCACCGACACCTCTATGAAAAGAATGTCGCCGCCCGCCTCGGTCCACGCGAGGCCGCACACCACGCCCGTCGTGTCCTCGGGCAGCATATTGTCGGGCAGGAATTTCGGCTGGCCGAGCATGTGATGGAGGTTTTTCGGCGTTACAACGACCTTCCTGCCGTAGCCTTCGGCTATTTTCCGGGCCACTTTGCGCGCCACAGCCGCTATCTCGCGCTCCAGGTTTCTCAAGCCCGCTTCCCTCGTATACTCGGAGATGATCTTTTCGATGGCCTTGTCGGTGAAGGCTATTTGGTCCGTCGTCAGGCCGTTTTCCCTGACCTGCTTCGGGAGGAGATGCCTCTTGGCGATGAGCAGTTTCTCCCTTTCCGTGTATCCCGGAATGTTGATGGTCTCCATCCTGTCGTGAAGCGCGGCGGGAATGGTATCGACCTGGTTCGCGGTGGTGATGAACATTACCTTGGAGAGGTCGAAGGGAAGATTCAGGTAGTGATCGCTGAAGGCGACGTTCTGCTCCGGGTCGAGCACCTCCAGGAGGGCGCTCGCCGGATCACCGCGGAAATCCATGCCGATCTTGTCCACTTCGTCGAGCATGAATACCGGGTTGTTCGTGCCGCCCTGCTTCAGGCCCTGGATGATCCTTCCGGGCATTGCCCCCACGTAGGTTCTCCTGTGACCTCTTATTTCCGCTTCATCCTTCATGCCGCCGAGGGAAAGGCGATGAAAAGTTCTGCCCAGAGCCCTGGCTATGCTGCGTCCAAGGGACGTCTTGCCGACGCCCGGAGGCCCCACGAAGCAGAGGATCGGACCCTTCATCTCCCCTTTGAGCTGAATGACGCTCAGGAATTCGAGGATCCTTTCCTTCACCTTCTCCAGGTCGTAGTGGTCTTCGTCGAGTATCGCCTTCACGTTTCTGATGTCGATATTGTCCTTGGTGGAATTGCTCCACGGAAGCTCCACGAGCCACTCGATGTAGGTGCGGAGCATGCTCGACTCGATCGCATCGGGGTGCATCATCTCGAGGCGTTCCACCTGCTTCTTTGCTTCTTTCTCTACTTCTCTCGGCATTCGGGCCTTTTTGATCTTCTTCCGGAGGTCCTTGACCTCGTCGTCCCGCTCATCCGTCTCTCCCAGCTCGGACCGTATCGCCTTCATCTGTTCCCGCAGGAAATACTCCCTCTGGCTCTTCGTCATCTCGTCCTTGGCCTGGGAGAGGATTTTTGCCTGCATGTTGAGGAGCTCGATCTCTTTCCCGACGATCTCCGAGAGCTTCCTCAGCCGCTGGATCGGGTCGACGATCTCGAGCAGCTCCTGGGCTTTGTCCACCTGCAGGCCGAGATTGGCGCACGCGATGTCGGCGAACTTGCCCGGCTCGTCTATGGTATCGAGCACGAGAAGGACATCCGATGGGACCATCCTCCCCATGGAGACCACCTTCTCCATCTCCTCCTTGATGTAGCGCATGAGGGCCTCGGTCTCGAGGGTGATCTCGGTGATGAGCGGTTCTTCCACCGCCTTTACCCTTACTAGAAAAGTGGGTCTTTCCTGAACGTATTCCTCTATGCGCGCCTTCTTTATTCCCTGGATAAGGATCTTTATCCTCCCGTCGGGAAGACGGAGCATGCGCATGATCTGGGAGACCACGCCCATCGAGTATATCCTCGCAGGGAGGGGGTCTTCGTCGGTGAGGTCCTTCTGCGCCGCCACGAGGATGAGCCTATCCTTGGAAAGTGCTTTCTCTACCGCATTTATGGACATCTCCCTGCCCAGAAAGAGCGGCAGGGTCACTGCGGGATACATGACCATATCCCGGACCGGGAGCAGCGGAAGTGTCTCCGGCACCTTCAGCGTTTCGTCTTCCATCATTGTCTTTGTTGCCTCCATCAATCTATGCTAAAAAGAACGCCTTGAAAGCCCGATACGATTCAAATATGTCGAGCTTGCTAGATATTTCGAAGGGGGAATGCATGGTGAGAAGAGGGGCCCCCATGTCTATGATATCCATGCCGTACTGGGCAAGGAACTTGGCTACCGTTCCACCTCCCCCCTCATCGATCTTTCCCAACTCACCGGTCTGCCAGGTCACTTGCTCTTTCGCGAAGAGCTGCCTTATTTCCGCGACGTATTCGGCATGGGCGTCGTTGGCACCGACCTTGCCCATGTGACCGGTGAATTTCGTGACGCAGATGCCCCCGCCCATATAGCAGGCATTCTGTTTTTCGTGCACTTCCTGCCAGGTGGGATTGATGGCGCCGTTCACGTCGGCGCTGATGGCCTTCGATCGGAAGAGGGTGCGCCTCATGTATTTCCCTGAGTCGGCGACACCGAGGCCCTCCAGCACATCCTCGATGAAGATCTGGATAAAATGGGATTGGGCGCCCGTATTGCCCTCGGACCCTATCTCCTCCTTGTCGGCAAAAACGGCAAGGACGGGCCAGGAAGGCTCTTGCTCCAGATCCGTGATGGCCCGCAGAAGGGGGTAGGCCGATGCCCGGTCATCCTGACCGTACGCACCCACCATGCTCCTGTCGATGCCAACGTCCCGCGCCTTGAATGCAGGGACTATCTCGATTTCGGCGCTCACGAAGTCTTCTTCCGACAAGCCGTATCGTTCCTCGAGGAGGCGGAGCACCCCCTTTTTCACAGGCTCTTTCTCTTCTCCGAGAAGCGGCAGGCTTCCGAAGAGAATGACGAGCTTCTCCCCCTCGATCGCCTCCGAAAGCTTCTTCTCGTCCTGATGCTTTCTGGAGAGATGGGGGAGCAGATCGTCGATCGAGAAGACCGGGTCGCTCTCATCCTCTCCCAGCATCAGGGTGACGATCGTTCCGTCTGCCTTCGCCACGATCCCATGGATGGCAAGGGGCATGGCCAGCCACTGGTACTTCTTGATACCCCCATAGTAATGGGTGCGCAGGAGGGCCAGGTCGGTCTCCTCGTAGAGGGGGTTTTGCTTCAGGTCAAGACGGGGAGCATCGATGTGGGCGATGATTATCCTCATGCCCCGGGAAAGATCCCGTTGGCCCTTTCTGAATGCAATGAGTTCCTTTCCCTTTGTTCACACGATAAACTTTCGGACCTGTTGGTGCCTGGACAAAACCGTGATCGAGGAGCGTCTTTTCTATGCACGCCGCCGCCTCTCTCTCCGTCTTGGCACTGTCGAGGAACCGTTTGTACCCCTCGCAGAAGGCGAAGACCTCCTCGATCGCCTCTTTCGATTTCCTTTTCCACCCTGATTCTCTTTCCATGGGAGCCACCCTAACCTTAACCGAATTGAGTGCGGCGAATCAACGAGCCGACCGGGGCGGACGGGGGGAGATAGGGACCCCGGGTTACCCTATAGTCTACCTCATTGAGTGTAGGGTTTCAACTCGGGTAAGGTCCCTTGCCCTTCGATTGCGGACAACCCGTCTTGAGAAGTGGTGGTTTGCCGTCGATTACCCCTTGACACGGGAACGCGTGAAGAATTAGCCTAATGAGCTTAAACCGGTACATTTTGTCCATGGCGGCGGGTTATGTGGGAGAGATTGGATCTTGACGGGGTCATAGAGCACGCGACTGACCCCTATCCGGGTATAAGGCAGTGGAAGGCCGAGAAGGGCAGGAAGGTGATCGGGAGCACTCTGGCCGATGTGCCTGAAGAGGTCATCTCGGCTTTCGGGTTTCTTCCCGTGACCCTCCTGGGAACACACAAGCCCCTGAAGAAGGCCCCCAGCCTTCTTCCCGACAACGCGTGCTCTTTGGCCCGGAGCAATTTGGAGCTTGCCCTGACGTACGAACGCGACCTGTTCGACGGTTTTGTACTGCCGCAGGTCTGTGATACGACCCAGCACATGTGCGACATCTGGAGAATGAACTTCAAGGACACATACGTGGAAAGCATCCTCCTCCCCAGGCAGGTCGACCGCCAGAGCGCTCGATACTGGGTGAGGGAGGAGATTGAACGGCTCATATCGTCTCTCGCCATCTGGTCCGGCTCATGCGTGAAGGATCGGGATCTCGAAGAATCGATCATTGCCCATAACGAAAACAAGCGGCTTCTCAAGGAGCTGTACGACATCAAGAGGGAGAACCCCGCGACCCTCACGAACAAGCAGCTGTTTTCACTCATAAAGCTCTCCATGCAGGTGGACAAGAGAGAGATGAACGAGACGCTGAAAGCTGTGAGGGAGCAGCGTGAGGGTCTCCGAAGGGGAGGGCTACCTCCCCATCATCCTCACGGGGATCACGTGCGATCCTCCCGAGCTCTTCGACCTTTTCGACGAGATCAAGCTCAACGTAGTGGCAGACACCCTCGTGACGGGAAGCCGGTATTTGGAAGGTATTGTCGATGAAGCCAAGGACCCGTTGGACGCCCTCACGGAGAGGCATTTCAAGAGGGGATTCTACTCGCCGATCCACGATGACGTGTTTAGGAATGCGAGGGACCTCGCGACCCTTTACCGGACATACGGCGCTAGGGCGATCGTCTATGTCCACATAGAGTTCTGCGAGTCCGAGGAGTACGATCTGCCCGATCTGAAAGCGGCGATGAAGAAAGAGGGTATCCCGTTCCATACCCTGGTGACGGAATACCAGACACTCTCGTTTTCCCATGCCAGGACGAGGCTACAGGCGTTTTTCGAATCCTTGAAAAGGCAGGCCTCATGAGCGAGAAGCCGAGATCGAAAGAGATGTCGCGGGCGATCACGAAGGCATACATGGACGAGGCGTATCATGCCCACGACATGGGCAAGCTCGTGGGCTACACCACGGCCATCTCGCCGGTTGAGCTGTTCGTGGCGCACGATATCATCCCCATCTACCCGGAGAATCACGCGGTGGCGAACCTGACTGCGAAGATGGGAACGGAACTCTCCATGGCCACCGAAAGCATGGGCTATTCAACCCATCTCTGCGCGTATGCACGGTCCGACCTCGGTTTCAGACGCACAGGGAAGAGCGCGACCGGGGGAATACCCGAGCCCGACCTTCTCATGGCGTGCAATTCGCAGTGCTTCACCCTTACCAAGTGGTTCCAGGTCCTCTCCAGGAGGGGAGGCAATGTGCCCATCTTCATTTTCGACACCCCTGAATGGATTAGAAATGAAAAGGCCCGGCAGGAGATAATCGGCTATACGGTGCTGCAGCTCAGGGAGATGATTGCGTGGCTGGAGGGCGTCACCGGAAGGAAGTTCGACTACGACCGCCTGAGAGAGGTTATGCGCTATTCAGCCGAGGCGAGCATCCTCTACAAGAAGATTCCTCGACATGGCGCAATACAAGCCTTCACCGATCAGTATCTTCGATGCCCTCATCAACATGGCCATCACCGTCTACCGGCGGGGGACGGCGGAGTGCGTGGACTTCTACCGGACCCTCTGCGACGAGATTATGGAAGAGAAGGTGGCAAAAGGCGTCGGCGTCCTTCAGAACGAGAAGTACCGGCTCTATTGGGAGAACCTCCCGGTCTGGTTCAAATTCAGGGACCACGCCAACCTTCTCGGCTCGTACGGCGGCGTCATTCTTACTTCCCTTTACGTGCACGCCTGGAGCCTCGACTTCGATCTGGCAAAAGATCCCCTCGTTACGCTCGCGGAGAACTACCTCAACCGGTTTTCCAACTCCACCATCGAGGACAGGGCGGATATGGCGATCGACCTGTTCAAGGCGTACGATATGAACGGGATGATCATGTTCATGAACCGGAGTTGCAAGGCTGTCTCTTTTGCGGTGCCCACCCTCAAGGAGATTCTCACGAGAAGGACCGGCATACCCGCGCTCGTATTCGAGAGCGACATGGGAGACCCGAGGTTCTATTCGGAGACCCAGGTCAGGACGAGGGTTGAGGCCTACTTCGAAACGCTGGACAGGCTCGGGCGATAATATGGAAAAGCGTACGATGCGGGCCATGGTGCTCGAGGCGAAAGGGACAGGGTTGAAGGAAAGAGAGGTCCCCATTCCCGAGCCCTCACCCGGCCAGATCCTCGTGAAAGTCCATGCCTGCGGCGTATGCCGCACGGATCTTCACGTCGTGGATGGGGACCTGCGCCATCCGAAACTTCCCCTCATACCCGGTCACGAGATCGTGGGGAGTGTTGCGGCCCTGGGTTCTCAGGTGGTCTCCTTTCAGGCGGGGGAGCGCGTCGGCATACCCTGGCTCGGGTCCACCTGCGGCCGCTGCCGATATTGTCTGAGCGGCCGCGAAAACCTGTGTGATAATCCCCTCTTCACCGGGTACACGATAGACGGCGGATACGCTGAATATACGGTCGCCGACCACAGGTACTGCTTTCGTCTGCCCCCTGAATATGGAGACGCCGAAGCAGCCCCCCTCCTTTGCGCGGGATTGATCGGGTACCGCTCCTTTCGCATGGTACCTGCTGAGGCGCGCCATCTCGGCATTTACGGTTTTGGCGCGGCAGCGCACATCATTGCCCAGGTAGCGACGTATGAGGGCAAGGAGATCTATGCGTTTGTGAAGCCGGGCGATGCGGAAGCACAGGTCTTCGCGCGAAGGCTCGGGGCGACCTGGGCCGGGGGCTCCCTTGAAAGGCCGCCTGTTCCGCTCGACGCGGCCGTGATCTTCGCGCCCGTGGGGTCACTGGTGGTAGAGGCCCTGCGGAGCATGTCGAAGGGCGGATGCGTGGTCTGCGCCGGCATTCACATGAGCGACATCCCGGCGTTCCCTTATGATCTGCTGTGGGAGGAGAGGGCCATACGGTCGGTCGCCAACCTGACGAGGCAGGACGGCGACGAGTTTCTCGCCCTTGCGCCGAAGGTCCCGGTGAGATGCGAGGTCGAGACCTTCCCTCTCAACAGGGCCAATGAGGCCTTAAGCCGCCTCCGCTCCGGAGAGATCCAAGGGGCGGCAGTGCTCGTCATGGAGTAGAGCGTTCCGCAGCATGAAGTAGCGATTGCCCCGGCGGAAGTCCAATCCTTGCAGCTAATGGGGCTTAAGCGCCCCCTCCGGCAGCATCAGCCGCCGGAGCCTCCCCCTCAGCCTCGCTTCGCGCGGGAGCTAAACGGTGAGCCTCTCGGGCCCTTGCCTAGTTAAGAGGAGCTGTGCGCCTCTTTTAGGCGAGAGGACGAGGACCTTCTTGAGCGAAAGACGGCCTGTTTTGCGGTCTTTGAGCAAGTTCCGCCTAAGCGAGGGGAAAGGATGCACCAATCATCCCGAGCGAAGCGAGTCTTGAGCGGGGAGGTTCCGCAGGCTTTGCCTGTGGAGGGAGGTGTCTTCAGAACCACATTAAAAGAAGAGTCCGGGCGCTCAAGTGAAGAGAATCTATGGGAAGAGCGAGAGCTGCGCGGGCTTGTTGTCGAGGACCTCCCTGATCACCCTCAGAAGCTTCTCTATCACGATGGGCTTCGAGATCATCGGGACCCCGTCCCTGCTGATCCCCTTCCTCGTAAGGATATCCCCGGTGTACCCGCTCATGAAAATGGCCCTTATGTCAGGCCTCACCTTCTTGATCGCGAGGTAGGCTTCCTTGCCGTTCTTCCTCGGCATGATCACGTCGAGAAGGAGGAGATCGATTGTTGCCTTGTTCTCATTGAATTTCTCTATGGCATCCGCCCCGTCGGACGCCTCGACCACGGCATAGCCGAAATCGCGCAATGTCGTCGTCACGATCTCTCTGACCTGGACATTGTCCTCGGCGACCAGTATATTCTCCTCCCCTCCCCGGAGCCGGGCCCTCTCGAGCGGCACCTCCTCGTCCGCAAAAACCTCGGCAAAAGGGAGGTACACGGTGAAGGTGCTGCCTCTTCCCGGTTCGCTTGCGACGTTCACATATCCTTTGTTTTGATTGACGATGCCGTAGACGATCGAGAGACCCAGACCGGTTCCCTTCCCCACCTCCTTCGTCGTGAAAAAGGGATCGAATATCTGGTCCTTTGTCTTCTCGTCCATGCCGGACCCTGTGTCCGATATCTCCAGCGCGGCGTACGTACCCTCTTTGCCCTGAAGGGAGCCCACGAGGTCGCTGCCGAGGTGCACCGCTTCCGTTCTTAGCGTCAAGACGCCGCCATCGGGCATGGCGTCTCTCGCGTTCGTCGCCAGATTCATGAGGAGCTGGGAGATGTGCCCGTCGCCCACCATCACGATGAGCCTTTCGTCGCAGAGCTGCGTCTGGAGCTCTATGTCCTCTCCGATGATCCTGCGCAGGAGCTTTTCCACCCCTCGTATCGTCTCGTTGATGTCGACCGGCTTTATTTCCATCGCCTGCTTGCGGCTGAAGGCGAGCAGGCTTTGAGTGAGCGCGCTTGCCCTATTGGCCGCTTCCATTATCTGGTTGACGTACCCGGCATAGGGGTGTTTGTCGCCGGCCTTCATCATTATGAGGCTGCAGTATCCCATGATGGTCGTAAGCACGTTGTTGAAATCGTGGGCGACGCCGCCGGCAAGGGTGCCGATGCTCTCCATCTTCTGCGCGTGTCTCAGCTGGGCCTCGAGCTTCTTGCGCTCGGTGATGCTTTCGATGGCGCCTTCATAGATGAGCGGATTGGCTTCGTCGCCCTCTGCGCTTCGGGCATTGACGGATACCCACTGCATGCTTCCGTCCTTGCAGCGGACCTGGATCTCGAAATCGCGGACACCACCCGCGGTCTCCATGAGGTTCATGTATTCTTGCCGCCGTCTCTCGCTCGCGAAGATCTGCGTTCCCATGTCGATGACCGAGGAAGCCAATTCTTTCGGGTCCTCATAGCCGAGTATCCTTGCAAAAGCAGGGTTGGCGTCGATCAGGCGGCCATCGGCCGTCGTACGGAATATGCCTTCGACGGCATTCTCATAGATGTTCCGGTATCTCTCTTCCGCCTGCCTCAGGGCTTTTTCGGCCTTGACTGCCTCGGAGTCATCGGGCACGGTGCCTTCATCTTCGATTCGCGCTGCCCTGGCAACCCCGGCGATGCCCAAGAGCTCCCGTGCATCGTCATAAAGGGGCGTCCTGGTCGTCTCCATCATGCCCCTGCGGCCGTCGCCGCATCTTACAGGTTCGGCAAACTCTGTGCCCGCACCCGCCGATATTGCCTCTTCGTCATCTCTGCGGTAGATGTCCGCCAGATCCCGGGGGAAAACCTCTTGGTCCTTCTTGCCGATGACGGCATCAAGGGAAAGGCCGTGAAAGGAGAGGAATCGCTCGTTCACGTGAGCATATCTCCCCAATCTGTCTTTGAGCCAGGCAGCGTCGGAGATATTGTCGACAATCGCCCTGTATCCGCTGCTGAGAAGCAGAACCGACATCAACGGAGTCGCACTTTCCTCATTCATATTGCCCTTCATCATAGATGGCGATATGCGATCTCCATCCGCAACTTATCGGAAGGCCCTTTCCTTCCCACGCTCCCCCACTAGAGTTATTACCAATTGCGGGCTACATTGCAACTAAAATCTCGGCGTGAAGGATCATTTAGCCTTTGACTTAGCCTCCTGGAAATGATATGGTCCACTCTGAGTTTCGAAAGGCCCGGCCCCTCATTTCTCGCCGCGCCTCAAGGTTTCGCTATCTGTGGAATACGCCATGCCGCGCCGCCTGACGACAAGATGCCCTCGCCGCAATGCGCAAGGAGGGGAAGATGGAGCTTAGGCAGCCGTGCGTCGAAAAGGTCCTCCGGCTCATCGAGAAGGGCGTCCAGATTCCCAGCCCCCTAACGATAGATATTGGCGAGGAGGTTTCCGTCGATCGGGTTTCCGGGCAAGGGGTGAGAATCTATCCGGGGTGCCGGATCTATGGAGAAAAGACGGTCATTTCAGCCGGGACCCAGATTGGGTACGAGGGACCCGTGACGATCGAGAACTGCCAGATCGGGCCGAACGTTGAGTTGAAGGGCGGTTTTTTCAGCCGGTCCGTGTTCCTCAGAGGATCGAGCATGGGTTTGGGTGCGCAGGTCCGGGAGGCCTGCATCCTGGAAGAAGAGGCAAGCGGAGCCCACTGCGTGGGGCTTAAGCAGACCATCCTTTTCCCCTTTGTAACCTTGGGGAGCCTCATCAATTTCTGCGACTGTCTGATGGCCGGGGGCACGAGCAGACAGGACCACAGCGAGGTCGGAAGCTCATACATCCACTTCAATTTCACGCCTGACGGCGACAAGACGACGCCATCCCTCATCGGAGATGTCCCCCGGGGAGTGATGCTGAGAGAGGCGCCCATCTTTCTCGGGGGCCAGGGAGGGATGGTGGGGCCCCTGAACATAGGGTATGGCAACGTGGTAGGCGCCGGCTCCATATTGAGAAAGGAGTATCCCGAAGAGAATAAGCTCATACTCGGAAAGGCCCATCCGGGAGGCGTATGGGGCTTCGTGCCGAGGGCATATGGGAACCTCTCACGCATAGTGGAGAGCAACGTCTCCTATCTCGGCAACCTCGCTGCCCTCGAGGAATGGTATCGATGGGTGCGGAAGGGTTTTCTCGAAGGGGACGAATTCGGTCCTCTCGTGTGGGAAGGCCTGCTGGACAAGCTGTCCCTTGCCAAGAAAGAACGCGTCAAGAGGCTCAAGGCCATGGCTGAAAAGGCTGTTGCCTCGGCCTCCTTTCGAGCCGATGGGCAGCGGAAGGCGGCGAGGATCGAGCTTTCGGAGCAGATCCACGTCGTGGAGGGCCTTTTCTTGGCCAAAGGCACCGATGACGTGGCTGCGAAGCATCGCGAAGAATTCCTGTCCGACCTTTCCGGTGTCGCCGCTAAAGGTGCCGATTATATTAAGACGATACAAGCCCTTCCGACGGAAGTGCGGGATAAGGGTGTGAGGTGGCTTCAACAAGTGGTTTCATCTTTCTGCAGGGAAGTGTCGGAAGCCATGCCTTCCCTGCGGCTGTTCAAGAGATAACCAAGCAGAGCTTCGGGAGGATGGAGGATGGGTAGGTTGTTCGGAACGGACGGTATCAGGGGTGAGGCAAACCGTTACCCCATGAACTCACAGATTGCTTTTGGCATCGGACAGGCCGTCGCGTACCTATTCAAGAAGGGCAGTCACCGGGCAAAGATCATCATCGGGAAGGACACGCGCATTTCCGGGTATATGCTCGAAGGCTCCCTGGAGGCAGGCGTCACCTCCATGGGGGGGAACCCCTACCTCGTCGGGGTGCTGCCCACCCCCGGCATAGCGTTTGTCACGCAGAGCATGCGCGCCGACGCCGGCATCGTGATTTCCGCCTCCCATAATCCATACGAAGACAACGGGATCAAGATTTTTAACGGCGCCGGGTCAAAGCTCTCCGACGAGCAAGAGGAGCACATAGAAGACCTCATCCTCAACGACAAGCTCACGAGCCTTTTGCCGCCGCCGAGGGAGATGGGCCAGGCATTCCGCATGGAAGACGTTCAGGGGCGGTACATCGTTTTTCTGAAGAATACGTTCGCCCGCGAGCTTTCCATGGAGGGCATGAAGATGGTATTGGACGTGGCCAACGGCGCCACGTACAAGGTTGCCCCTGAGGCATTCGCCGAGCTGGGAGCCGATGTGGAGGTGATCCACAATACGCCGAACGGTCTCAATATCAACGACAGCTGCGGTTCCCAGCACACCGGGGATCTGAAACGAAGGGTGGTCGAAAAAGGGGCCTCGATAGGTCTCGCCTTCGACGGGGACGGCGACCGGCTCATCGCAGTGGACGAAAAAGGGAAGGAGATAACCGGGGACCAGATCCTCCTCATGTGCGCTCACGTGCTTAAGGAGCAGGGCAGGTTGAAGAACAACCTCCTGGTGAGCACGGTAATGAGCAACCTCGGTCTGAGGGTCGCTTGCAAGAAGTACGGATTGAGGCACCACGCCTCGAAGGTGGGAGACCGGTACGTGCTTGAAGACATGCTGCGGCTGGGCGGAGTGGTGGGGGGTGAGGAATCGGGCCACGTGCTCTTTCTCGATCATCACACGACGGGTGACGGCATCGTGACAGCCATGCAGGCGATTGCGGCCATGGTCAGGACAGGCAAGCCCTTATCCGAGCTTGCGGCGATGATGGATGTCTTTCCGCAGAAACTCATCAATGTCGATGTGAAGGAAAAGCCTGAGATCGCAACCGTACCCGAGATCCAACGGGCGGTCCGCCAGGTGGAGAAGGAGCTCGGGGACCAGGGCCGCGTCCTTATCCGGTACTCCGGGACACAGAACATGTGCCGCGTGATGGTCGAAGGACCGACGGCTGAGGTCACGGAAAAGTACTGCGCCCACCTTGCGGACATTGTGAAACAGTTCCTCGGCCCATAGGCTCGCCCCTTTCCGTCTTTTTCGCGCCTCTTTTCCCTTGCATTCTCACGATACGAGGCGCAAAATTGTGTACACACGCCCTCCTTTTTGTCTTGACAAGGATTTTCATTGCAGATAAAATCTGCTTCATAGTTTTGTAAAAAATTTCACAAAGAAGAGAAAGAGGGGTCGCCCATGAAACTGGAAGGAAGGAATGCGGTCGTAACCGGGGGCGGAAGGGGAGTGGGGCGCGCGATCTGTCTGGCCTTTGCGAAGGAAGGTGCAAACGTCATCGTCAATTACGCGGGAAACGAAAAAGCCGCCAGTGAAGTGGTGAATATGGTCCAGGCCGTTGGCAGAAAAGCCGTGGCCGTCCAGGGCGATGTCGCCAAATGGGAGGATGCGCAGCGAATCGTCGACGCGTGTGTCCAGAACTTCGGCTCCATACACATCCTTGTGAACAACGCCGGGATCTCGAAGCCCGCCATGCTTCACAAGCTCTCGGACGAGGTGTGGGACGAGGTCGTGGATGTCCAGATGAAAGGGCCCTGGCATTGCATCAAGGCCGCCTCCAAGTACTTCATGGAGCAGAAGTTCGGCCGCATCGTGAATGTCACATCCGTGGCGGGCATCGTGGGCACCACCGGGCAGATCCATTACGCCGCCGCAAAAGGCGGGGTGGTCACGCTGACCAAGTCGGCCGCCCGGGAGCTGGCCCGCTACAACGTGACTGCCAACGTGATCTCTCTCGGTATTGTCACCACGGAAATGACGAGCACCCTGCAGAACGACGAGAAACTGAAGGAGATATACGTGAGAAGGATTCTCCTTGGAAAATACGCCGAGCCGGAGGACGTGGCGCCTGCGTTCGTATTCTTCGCGTCCGACGACGCGGCATACATCACGGGTCAGGTCCTGCCCGTGGACGGCGGCTACGGAATGACGTAAAGCGCGCACGGGGGGGTGATAAGAGCGAAACGGCAACTTAAGGCCGCGAGGCGAGATTAGCCGCAGGACAAAAGGGCGAGGCTTCGCGGATGGAAGGGGCAGCGAAAGCCCCCTAAACGGCGTCGAAACAAAAACTATGGGGAGGTGTTACATGGCAGACGTACCAACTACAATAAAGACGTGGCAGATGGTAACGCCGTGGTCAAAGAACCGCGAGACCGGGGAAGTGACTCAGGGTAAGCTCCAGATGACGGAGATACCGGTGCCGGCCCTGAAGGAGGGAGAGGTGCTCGTTCAGGTGGCCGGCTGTGGCGTATGCCATACAGACCTCGGCTATTTCTTCGATGGCGTCCCCACGGTCAGCAAGCCCCCGCTCACGCTTGGGCACGAGATCAGTGGAACCGTCGTGGCAGGTGACCCCGCGTGGCTCGGCAAAGAGGTGATCATTCCGGCAGTCATGCCGTGCAGGGCGTGCATTCTGTGCAAGACGGGCAGGGGAAACAGGTGTCTCGTTCAGAAGATGCCGGGGAACAGCCTGGGCATTTACGGCGGCTTCTCGAGTCACATACCCGTACCCTCCATCGACCTGTGCCTTGTGGCCGATAAGAAGGGCTATCAGCTCGAACAGCTTGCAGTGATCGCAGACGCGGTCACCACCCCCTACCAGGCGTCCAAGAGGGCGAATCTCGAACCGGGAGACAACGTCATCGTCATAGGCGCAACAGGGGGGGTGGGCGTCTACATGGCCCAGACCTTGAAAGCCCTGGGCGCGAAGACCGTGATCGGCATCGCGAGGAACCCCGAGAAACTCCAGAGAGCCCTTGAGTACGGCTGTGACCACGTGATCAGCACCGTGGACAAAGCGAACAAAGACGTCGTGGGGGAGTGGAGGAGTTACTGCAAAAGCAAAGGCCTTGCCAATACGGGATGGAAGATCTTCGAGGTGACGGGGACCAAGCCCGGCCAAGACCTCGCGCTCGACCTTCTCTCCTTCGTCGGCAGACTCGTGCTCGTCGGCTACGGCCTGGGAAAGAGCGAGTACATGATGTCGAAACTGATGGCATTTGACGCAGAGGTGGTCGGGACATGGGGTTGTCTGCCGGAATACTACCCGATAGTCCTCGACATGGTTCTGAGCAAGAAAATCGTGATAGACCCGTTCGTCGAGGTGCGGCCGATGAGCTCCATTGCCGCAACGTTCGACGAGATTCACAAGGCCGGGTCTCCTGCAAAAAGGGTGGTTCTGAAGCCTGACTTTTAGAGAAAACAAAATCACTGAGGAGGTACGTATGGGACTTGATTGGATGCCAAGGGAACATGGATTAAAAGATCACGACAGGCACGGCAAAGAGAACTGGGGCACGGAGGCGCCATGCACCGTCTATGAGAAGAAGCCATTGACGGACCCGAAGGGAAATGTGGTCCCCGGCCTCTACACAGCCTGGATCAGGCTCAACAACCCGGCCCAGTATAACTCTTACACAACCGAGATGGTAAAAGGGGTTATCGCGGGTTTCGAGAATTCCTCGACCGACCGGGAGATCGTCGCCGTCGTCTTCACGGGCACGGGGCCGAACGCCTTCTGTACCGGGGGCAACACCAAGGAGTATTCGGAATACTACAGCATGAGGCCGGAAGAGTATGGTTCATACATGGAGCTGTTCAACAACATGGTGGACTCGATCCTCATGTGCAAGAAGCCCGTCATCTGCCGCGTCAACGGCATGAGGGTGGCCGGCGGCCAGGAGATCGGCACTGCGTGCGACCTCACCATCACCTCTGACCTCGCGATTTTCGGTCAAGCGGGTCCGCGGCACGGCTCTGCCCCTGTCGGCGGCGCCTCCGACTTTCTCCCTCACTACCTGAGCATCGAAGACGCCATGTGGAGCTGCGTGAGCTGCGAGATGTGGACCGCCTACAAGATGTGGTGGAAAGGGCTGCTGACAAAGGCCCTACCGGTCCTTAAGGACGACAAGGGCGCCTGGGTGCGGAACCCGCAGGTCGTCACGGACAAGTTCGTCGACGGCGGCGAGATCGTCTATGGCGAGTATAAGAAAGGGGACGAATTCAAGCAGGCGAGGGCCTGGGTGAATGACAAGCTGAAGAACAACGACTTCGATTTCTCCCTCCTCGACGCGGAGGTCAACCGCATCGTCTGGATCTTTGCAAACCTGTTCCCCGGCTGCCTCATGAAATCCGTCGACGGCATCAGGCAGAAGAAGAAGTTCTTCTGGGACACCATGAAGAACGACCACAGATACTGGCTGGCCACGAACATGATGGGCGAGGCATTCCTTGGCTTTGGCGCGTTCAACACGAAGAAGATCACAGGCGTGGACACGATCGACTTCATCAAGAACCGTCAGCTCGTTGCGAAAGGCGCGTTGGTGGACGAGAAGTTCATGGAAGACGTGCTCGGAAAGCCTCAGGGCAAGTAAGAAGAACGTATCGAAGGGGGGCTCTAAGGCCCCCCTTTTTTGTTGATGAAAAGAGGTTTCACGCCTACTTAAGGACCACGGCCCGTCTCGAAGAGTCCGGGCAGGTCCGACCACACCGATTTAGGGGGATATGCACATGGCTTTTCAATCGATCACCTATGAAAAAAAGGATAAGGTCGCTGCCATCACACTCAATACGCCTCCGCTCAACTGGCTTACCATTTCCATGATGAAGGAGATCAACGAGGCCCTCCTGGACGTCAAGAAGGATGCGTCCGTCCAGCTTCTGCTCTTCGATCACGCGGGGGAAAAGGCGTTTTCGAGCGGCGTCGACGTTGCGGACCACACGGAGGACAAGGTAGACGAAATGATTTCGGTCTTTCATGATATGTTCCGGCGCATGATCGAGATCGATGTCCCGATCGTCGCAAAGGTGAACGGCGTGGCCCTCGGAGGGGGGTGCGAGCTTATCGCCTTTTGCGACATGGTGATTGCCTCCGAGCGTTCGCGGATCGGCCAGCCCGAGATTGCGGTCGGCGTCTTCCCGCCCGTCGCCGCAGCGTGGTTTCCCAAGATCATCGGCCTGAGGAAGACGTACGAGCTCCTTCTCACCGGTAAGATGGTAAGCGCCAAGGAGGCGGAAGGCATAGGGCTCGTCAACGCTGTGATCCCCACGGAGGGCTTCCGCGAAGGGGCAGACAAGTTCCTCGCGGAGTTGCTGAACAAGAGCAGGCCTGTGAGCATATGGACGAAAAGGGCGATCAAGGCAGGGCTGAGTCTCGATTTTGCCCAGGCTCTCAAGGCTTCGGAGATCATCTACCTGCACGGCTGTATGGCGACGAAGGACGCCAAAGAGGGTATTGCCGCCTTCATCGAGAAGAGGAAGCCGGTCTGGAAAGACGAGTAGGCCCGGAAAAGCGATGCTCCTGACCCCGAAAGACGAGATAGAGGCCCGGATCGGGCTCTTGAGGCCGTTGATGGAAAAGGCCGCCCTCGATGGGGCCTTTTTCCATTACAAGATCGACTACTACTACTTCTCCGGCACCACGCAGGATGGATTTCTCTTCGTCCCCATTGACGGCCCGCCCGTGCTCTTCATAAGAAGAGAGCTCAACCGGGCCAGGAGAGAATCGCGCCTCGAACAGGTGGTTGCCTTGAAGTCGGCCGAGGAGATACGGCCCTACGTGCGGGGGATGAAAAGGATCGGTTTGCAGCTCGATGTCATGCCCTACAACATGGTGCTCACCTTCAAGCAGTATTTGGGGGAGGCCGAGCTGGTCAACGTGTCGTCCCTGGCGAAGGCGGTGAGAAAGAAGAAATCTCCCTTCGAGATCAGGATAATGGAGAAAGCCGCCGCTATTGCCAAGGAGGTATACGGGAAGATCCCCGAAATACTCAAGGAAGGCATGCGTGAGATCGAGCTGGGGGGCATGCTGGAGGCAATTGCCAAGCCTCTAGGCCATGAAGGCCTCCTGCGCATGCGCTCCCTTAATTACGAGCCTTACACCTGGCATATACTGAGCGGGCGCACCGGGAGCATCGTGAGCCAGGCTGATTCGCCCATGGGGGGCCTGGGCCTCTCACCGGCCTTCCCTGTTGGGGCGAGCATGAAAAGGATGCGCAAGGGTGAGCCCATTCTCATCGATTTTGGTGTGAACTACCACGGGTATCATATGGACCTCACGCGGATGTACGCCATCGGCCGCATGCCTGACGAGTTCGCCAGGGCCTACGAGGTCTGCAAGGACATACACTACCGGGTCCTCGACAGGGCGGCATCGGGCGTCATCGCGTCCGAGCTTTTTCGATACTCCAACCAGCTCGCGAACGAATCGGGCCTCGGTGCGTACTATCTGGGATACGGCCCTCACAAGGTCAGTTTCCTCGGCCACGGCATAGGCGTGGAATTGAGCGAGCTGCCGTTTCTCGCCCCGAGGCACGACTATCCCATGGAGGAGGGTATGACACTTGCCATCGAGCCAAAGATGGTCTTCCCCCGCAAAGGGGCGACCGGCATCGAGAACACGGTCGTCTTCGAGAAAGGCGGCTACAGGGTGCTCTCCGACGTGGATGAGAAAATTACTATTGTCTGAGAGCATCAACAGAGGCCCCTCAATGGCCAACGACTCCCGCCCCTTGCGGGCGGTTAAGCCAGCGGCATCCACGAGCGAAGCGAGTCTTAAGGGGTAACCTGTGCTACCGGCCGCTCTAAGGCGAGCGAAGCGAGTCTATGAAGGGGGAGGCTCCATCCGGCTTCGCCGGTGGAGGGGGCGCTGAAGCCAGCGGCACCACGAGCGAAGCGAGTCTTAAGGGGTAACCTGTGCTACCGGCCGCTCTAAGGCGAGCGAAGCGAGTCTATGAGGGGGGAGGCTCCATCCGGCTTTGCCGGTGGAGGGGGCGCTGAGCCCCATTAATAGCATGAAGAGCAAATCCACTTTCATGTGCGAGTCGTGCGGCCACGAGACCGTCAAGTGGATGGGGCGGTGCCCGAGGTGCGGCGGCTGGGACACCATCAGGGAAATCAAGATAGAGACCGAAGAGAGGCCCGACAGAGAGCGCGAGCGCCCTGTCGTCATCGAGGACGACGAGCTTGAAGAGGAAAGGATCGTCCTCGGCATCGAGGAGATGGACAGGGTGCTGGGCGGCGGACTCACCAAGGGCTCATCCGTGCTCCTGGGCGGGGACCCCGGGATCGGCAAGACCACGCTCTCCTTCGCCATCGCCTCGTGTCTTTCCGATCTCGGCATGGATGTTCTCTACGTGTCGGGGGAGGAGTCCCGGAAGCAGCTGGCAGGAAGGAAAAAGCGGCTCGGCCTGAAATCTGCCTTCTCGCTGCTCGCGACGGGCCGGCTCGACGATATCCTCGATGCGGTGAGAGAGGGAAGCTACCGGCTCGTCATCATCGACTCCATTCAATCCATCTCCAATTCGAAGCTGGCTTTCCTCCCGGGAAGCGCGAGCCAGATCAGGGACGTCAGTTCGAGACTCATTAGGGAGCTGAAGGAGAGGGAGATCACCCACATCCTCATCGGCCATGTGACGAAGGAAGGCAACATCGCCGGCCCTAAGATACTGGAGCACATGGTGGACACGGTGCTCTACTTCGAAGGGGACAGGATGATGCCGTACAGAATGATCCGGGCCATAAAGAACAGATACGGGCCGGTCGACGAGATAGGCCTCTTCCAGATGAGAAAAGAGGGGCTTGTCAGCGTGGAGCCTTCGCTCTTCTTCCTCTCCGAGCGGGGCAGGGCCGGTTCGGGAAGCACGCTCTTCCCCCACGTTACCGGGTCGAGGCCCCTCATCATCGAGGTCCAGGCCATATGTCCGAAGACGAGCTTCACCTTCCCCAAGAAGCTGTCGATCGGGTACGACGTCAACCGGTTGTTCGTGCTCGTGGCTGTGTTGGAGAAGGCCCTGGGCATGCCCTTTTTCGACCGCGACGTGTATGTGAACGTCACAGGAGGGATTAAGGTGATCGAGCCGGCCATCGACCTTGCCGTTGCCGCGTCCGTCCTTTCCGCGTACCGGGACGTTGCCTGGAACGAGGCGGCATTTTTCGGCGAGGTGGGCCTGACCGGCGAGGTGAGGAGGGTGGTCAGCATGGAGCTGCGGCTCAGGGAGTGCGAGAGGCTTCACATCAGGAAGGCCTTCTGTCCATCGGGAACGGAGAGTCTTGCCGGGATAGAGGTGGTCCAAGTCCGCCACGTCAAGGACCTTTACGGGCTCCTCTCCTCTTCCGTCCCTTCTGGTGGGGTATAGGCAATATACTTGACAAAAAAAGTGCAACAATCTAATCTATGATCCATGAAGATCTCTACGCAGAGTAGGTACGGCCTGAGGGCGCTCTTCGACATTGCATACCACTCGGCCGGCTTGTCGACCCAGGTAAAGGACATATCCTCGCGGCAGGCTATCTCTCCCCGTTACATCGAGCAGATCTTCCAAAGGCTGAAAAGGGCTGGCATCATCGAGAGCATCAGGGGGCCTTCAGGGGGATACTATCTCGCGAAAAAAGTCGATCAGATAACTGTCGGCGATATCGTCAGGGCCACCGAAGGGAACATCGAACTCGTTCATTGCAGCGGATCAAGAGGAAGCCCCAAGAAGGCCTGCGAAAGGATGGGCCAGTGCGTGGTGCGCGACGTATGGCTGGAGGCGTCCAACAGGCTGATGACCTACCTCGATTCGGTTACCCTCGAGGATCTCTGCAAGGAAGCACAGTCGAAGGGTGTGGAGAGGGTAATCGACAAGCACCTCATGTACTACATATGACATGAGGAAACCACTCACCCGAGTCTTCTTTCTCCTACGGGGGCATGAAATGGCCAGTACTGAGGCGCCTTGTTCACGGTGGTCGCATAGGGCTTTTAAGCGTTCTTCGGATCATGACGGGTTTTCTCTTTGCGGAGCATGGAGCAAGTAAGCTCTTTGGCTTTCTTGCCCCTCCGAACGCACCTCTTCCCCACCTCTTTTCGTTCATGGGCCTCGCGGGGGTGTTGGAGTTCTTCGGAGGGCTGGCGGTCCTCTTAGGGCTCTTCGCGCGCCCGGCAGCGTTCATCCTGTCCGGTCAGATGGCCGTGGCCTACTTTTTGGCCCACGCGCCGCGCGGATTCTGGCCTCTCCAGAACAAGGGCGAGCTCGCCGTGCTCTACTGCTTTGTCTTCCTCTACCTGGCAGCGGCCGGGGCCGGTTCGTGGAGCGTCGACCGCCTTCTGGAGAGGCGGTCGCAAGCCCAAAAAGGCAGAGCAGTCAGCCGTTCCGGCTGATCCTGACGGAAATGATCAGAAAAAGACAACGAGCGGATCTTGACGTACGACCATGATCCTGGAGGTGCGATGCATGAAGATTATCGCGTTTAACGGAAGCGCGCGAAAGACCTGGAACACGGCGACTCTTCTGTCGAAAGCCCTTGAGGGAGCTGCCGCCCAAGGCGCGAGCACGGAACTTGTCCATCTTTACGACGTGGATTTCAAGGGGTGCGTGAGCTGCTTCGCGTGCAAGACAAAAGGCGGCAAGAGCTACGGCAGATGCGCCATAAAGGATGGTCTGGCCCCTCTTTTGAAGAAGGCCGAGGAAGCGGACGCCTTCATCATCGGTTCTCCGATCTATTTCGCCTCGGTTACAGGGGTTGTGAGATCCCTCTTGGAGCGCCTTTGCTTCCCCTTTATGACCTACACCGATCCCCCGCGATCGCTCGTTCCCCGGAAGATCCGCGCCGGCCTTATCGCCACCATGGGAGCCCCGGAGGAGCACGCCAAGGAATTCGGTTTCGTCCAACACGTCGCCTCAACAGAAATGCTGTTGAAGATGATCTTCGGGGCTTGCGAAACTCTTTGCAGCTTCGACACCTATCAATTTGAGGACTATTCGAAGATGGCGGCGGAGCGTTTCGATCCGGCGGCCAAGGCGCGCAGAAGGGCGGAAGTGTTTCCCAGGGATTGCGAGGCCGCTTTCGCGATGGGGGCAAGGTTGGCTACGCCGATCCCATAGAGAGCAGCCTTTGGAGCGCTACAAACGGGAAGATTTCATCTGCTTCTTCGCAGGCCGGATCGTAAGCACGGGGCAAGGCGACTTGCGAACCACCTTCTCGGCGACGCTCCCTATGATGATGTGCTCGAGTCCGCCTCTCCCGTGGGTTGCCATGACCACGAGCTCTATGCCCTCGGTCCTCACATAATCCACAATCTGGACAAAGGAGACGCCCATCCGCACCGCCTTCACCACGGGAATGCCGGATATGCCTTTGGCGAGGCCCATCTAAGTCCCTCTGAACCTCTTCTTCTATGCCCTTTTGAACGGCCACCACATTTTCAGCCGCCATGAAAGACTCGTAGGGCGCAAAGTAGTCCATGTTTGGGATAACGTGGAGCAGGTGAATCGTCGAGTCGAACCGGCGGGCGATCTCCATTGCGTTCGCAACAATATCGGACGTGTATTCGGAAAAGTCGACGGGCACGAGGATCTTTGAGAACATCTCCACCCTCCTTGTTCTTATTTTCGTTCCATTTAGCTTCTTATATACTCCGCCGCTCCCTTAGTCAACAGGTTTCCCGGGGGCACACCATTCCAAAACCGTGTCGGCCCTTTCGATCTTCCTCCAACGTTGTTCACCCCCATCGGTTTTTGTGCTATATTATTGGGCAAAATAGGCAATCGAGCCCTCGAGTTTCGGGCAAGGCGGGATTTTTCCCTCGTGGCTAAAGAGAAACTGACCATTTTGTCCTCAACGCTGGCCGAAATCTACGTGCGTCAGGGTCACTTCGAAAAAGCCAGAGAAGTTTACGAGAGGCTTCTCTCGAAAGATCTTGGGAACGACCAGTATAGGAGCAGGCTCTTGCTGCTCTCGAAGGATTCGCCGGAAAAAAGAAAACTGGAAGTCTTGTCCGGACTGCTGAAGAAGATAGAAGAGAGACTGGATGAAAGAGCAGCGATTAGGCAGAGTGCTTGAGATTATCGAGGAGAAGAACCTTCATTCGTGCGTCCTGAAGGGGATGGATAACATATTCTACCTCACGGGGTTTCGCGGGTCCGAAGGCACGGTGCTCGTCACGAGGGGCGATGTCGTCGTTCTTACCGACAGCAGGTACATAACCCATGCCCGGGAGGTGGCCGGAGGCTGCACGGTCCTCGAAACAAGGGGGAAGGACAATCTTCTCGGAACCCTCTTCGAGAGGTATGGCATCACAAGGACCGGCTTCGACAGTAACCACACTCTGTACCAGACGTATCACAACTGGAGGGAGGGCAGCCCCGGCGTAGAGTTTGTACCCCTTTCCAACGATATCGAGGCAATAAGACGGTGCAAGGACCCGGATGAGATACTCGCGGTGAGAAAGGCAGTGGACATCGCGACCAGAGCCTTTGCCGCGGTCCTCGAGAAGATAGCGCCGGGGACAACCGAGAAAGAGGTGGCGAACGAGCTTGACCATGCGATGCGCTGTCTCGGGGCAGACGCCCCGTCCTTCGAGACGATCGTCGCCTCGGGCCCCAGGGCTGCCCTCCCCCATGCCCGTCCCACGGACAAGGCCCTGGAAGCCGGCGAAGAAGTGATCATCGATTTCGGGTGCCAGGTGGACGGCTATTGCTCCGATGAGACCTGTACCGTCCCTCTAGGAGAGCCAAAAGGAAAGATCGCCGAGATTTACGGAATCGTGCGCGAAGTCAAAGAAAAGGGCATCCAGGCGGTCAGGGCGGGTCTGCCCGTGCAGGAGCTGGACATGATCGTCCGTGGATTCGTTGAGGACAAGGGTTACGGAGATTTCTTCAGGCACGGCACCGGCCACGGAGTGGGTATTGCGGTCCACGAGGCGCCGGCGATAACGGTGAATGGGGAAGGGCTGCTGGAAGAGAACATGATCATCACGGTTGAGCCCGGCATCTACATACCACACGTGGGCGGCGTGCGCCTCGAGGACATGGTTCTCGTGACGGAGACCGGGGGGGAAGTTCTTACCAAACTGAGAAAAGACCTCATCTCATAGAGGCGCAAAGGGGGATAGCGATGGCGCAGGTGGCGTTCACAAATGAATTCAGGAAGGGCTTGAAGGTACTGCTGGACAACGATGAGCCGTTCACCATAGTCGAGTTCCAGCATGTCAAGCCGGGAAAGGGGGGCGCCTTCGTGAGGACGAGGCTGAAGAGTCTCGTCACCGGGAATGTGCTGGACCGGACATTTAAGTCCGGGGACAAAGTCGAGATCCCGGACATGGAAGAAAAAGAGATGCAATACATGTACAAGGAAGGGGTCAACTATTATTTCATGGACGTGAACACCTACGACCAGCTCTTCATCGAAGAAGAGAACCTGGGCGATGCCACGAATTACCTGAAAGAGGGCCTGACCATCAATGTCTCCTTCTATAAGGGAAAGGCCATCGGCGTCGATCTCCCCAATTTTGTCGACATGGTGGTGACGAAAACCGAGCCGGGCATGAAGGGTGACACGGCTCAGAACGCAACGAAGCCGGCAGAGCTGGAATCAGGATACGTGATTCAGGTGCCTCTCTTCCTCGAGGAAGGGGACATGGTGAAAATAGACACGAGAACCGGAGATTACATCACACGGGTCTCGAAGTAGGCCGGCTATGTTTATCACGTTCGAGGGGATTGAGGGGTGCGGAAAGTCGACGCAGATCGAGCTTCTCTTTGAGTACCTCAAGGACAAGGGATATCGTGTGGTAAAGACGCGGGAGCCCGGCGGAACGGGCCTGGGGGAGGCGCTCCGCGGAGTCCTGCTCCAGAAAGAATTGCGCGTTCTTCCCCTTTCCGAGCTTCTCCTGTTCATGGCCGTCAGAGTCGAGCACATAGAGGAAGTGATCCTGCCGGTGCTCTCAGGGGGCGGGATCGTACTGTGCGACAGGTTCATAGACGCCACTTATGCTTACCAGGGATACGGCCGGGGCATAGACCTCGGGATCATCGCGACCCTCAACCGTCTGGCTACCAAGGGGGTCATGCCCAACCTGACGGTCCTTCTCGACTGCGAGGTCGAGACGGGACTCGAGCGCAAGCTGGCCGGCAACCCCCACAAGGATAGATTCGAGAAGGAAGACGTCTCCTTCCACCAAAAGATCAGGTCCGCCTACCTGAAGCTGGCCGAAGAAGATCAAAGAAGGTTTTTCGTCGTTGACGGGAAGCAGGATATCGAGGCCATACATCGGACCATAAGGGATAAGGCGGTGAGACTGCTGGAGAGCCATGGAGTTTAGAGGGATACTCGGCCATGACCGCCAGAAGCTCATGCTCTCCTCCCTCGTGGAGAAGGAGAAGCTCCCCCACGCCCTTCTGTTTGCGGGGCCTAAGGGAGTGGGAAAAAGGACAGTTGCGGTCGAACTTGTGAAGCATCTCTTCTGCGAGACGGGCGACTCGTGCGGCGTCTGCCGAGGCTGCCGTCACATAGCTGCCGGGACCCATCCGGACTTCACGCTTCTTACGGGGGAGACATCGATCAAGATCGACGAGCTGCGCGCCGTGAGAAGGGAAGTATACGAGCCGCCCTTCGAGGCGTCTACCCGGGTAGTGGTCATCGACAACGGGGATCTCATGACGAGGGAAGCGGCAAATGCCCTGTTGAAAACGCTGGAGGAACCGCCGCCTTCGAACGTCTTCATCCTTGTCTCATCAAGGGAACAGGACATCCCCTTGACCGTGCGCTCCCGCTGCATGCGTCTCGGCTTTGGCCCTTTGCCCCGCGATATGGTGGGTCTCTACCTTGAGACTGCGTTGAAGGTCGATAAGGCACAGGCAGAGGTCCTCGCCGGTCTGGCGAGTGGCAGCATAGCCTCAGCCCTTTTCTGGATGGACCAGGAAAACTTCGCCATGAGAGAGAGGATTGCCGATCTCGTCACCGGGGAAAAACGAGGGTTTACCCGGGTGTCCCTCCTTTCCGAGCGGATCGCGTCAAAGGGACACGAGGCCGAATACCTCTCTTTTCTCCTCTCCTTCTTGAGGGATGTCTGGTGGCTCACGAATACCGGTGACGCGGCGGGCCTGGTGAACGAGGATCTGAGGGCTTTCATGGAGCGGGAAGGCCCGTCCCGGCCCGAATGGGCGCAAGACTGCATCAGGAGGGTCCAGGAAACGATGAGGACTCTCCGCTACAATGTGAATAAATGGCTTGCCATGGAGCATCTGATGACTGACATGATGAGGGCCGCATGAAGTCGAGCCGCGTGAAATTCGACCACGTGACCGGTACGGTCGAGTTGGAGACGGTCGAGGACCTCGTGGCCGGAGACCAGGTCGTCTGCGAGCTGGACAGGGGGGAATGCCTGGGCACGGTCGTCACCGAGCCTAAAGAGACCTCGAAAGAAGGCCTGCGGAAGATCCTGAGGAAGGCCTCCCCGGAAGAGGTCGCTTCCCACCGCGCCTTAAGGCAGAAGGAGGGTCACGCGTTCGACGTGTGCAAGGCGAAGATCGACGAGATGAAACTGCCTATGAAGCTCCTGCGGGCGGAATATCTCCTCAATGGTTCGAAGCTGCTCTTCTATTTCTTCTCCGAAGACCGGGTCGATTTCAGGGAGCTCGTGAAGGAGCTTGCCAAGGAATTTAAAGTACGCATAGAGATGCGGCAGGTCGGGGTGAGGGACGAGGCCAAGATGATAGGAGGCCTCGGCAACTGCGGGAATGTCGTCTGCTGCAAACGCTTCCTCAACTCCTTTTCCATCGTCTCCATCAAGATGATGAAGGAGCAAAACCTGCTCCTCAATCCCTCGAAGATCTCCGGCGTCTGCGGGAGGCTCATGTGCTGCCTGGCCTATGAGTACGGCATGTACGTTGACCTGAAGAAGGACTTTCCCAAAGTGGGCAAGAGGGTCATGACGCCCCAGGGCGAGTGCAAGGTGGTAAAGCTCAATGTGCTGACCCGGACGGTCACGGTGGAAACGGCCGAGGGCAAAGAAGTGACCTTCCCGGTGGGCGATGTGAAGCTTGCCAAGATTGGAGAGACCTAAGGTGAGCAGGCGCTACTACATTACCACCCCTATCTACTATATCAATGACGTCCCCCACATCGGCCACGCCTATACCACCTGCGCCGCGGACGTCATGGCCCGGTACAAGAGGATTTGCGGCTACGACGTCTTTTTCCTCACCGGCGTCGACGAGTACGGCCAGAAGGCTGAAAAGGCGGCCCTGGCACAGGGCATCACGCCGCAGGAGCTTGCGGACAGGATGGTACCCACCTTCACGGACCTGTGGTCGATCCTCAATGTCAGCAATACGGGCTTCGTCAGGACGACCGGGACCGACCATAAGAAGGTGGTCCAGTACCTCTTCGAGAAGATCCGGAACAAGGGCGACATCTACCTCGGCGAGTACGAGGGCTGGTACTGCATACCCTGCGAGACGTACTTCACCGAGCTGCAGGCCAAAGACGGCACGTGTCCCGACTGCGGCCGCCCCCTCGAAAGGCTCAAGGAGGAGAGCTATTTCTTCAAGATGTCTTCCTACGGCGAGCCCCTGCTCAGGCACCTCGAGGAGAACAGGGACTTCGTCATGCCTGACATTCGGTTTAACGAGGTGGCGAGCTTTGTGAAGGGGGGCTTGCGGGACCTCTCCATAAGCCGGACCACTTTCACGTGGGGCGTCCCGGTGCCGGGAGACGCGAGGCACGTGATCTACGTGTGGTTCGATGCCCTCGCGAACTACCTGACCGGCATCGGGTTTCAGACCGACATGGAGCGATTCGAGCAATTCTGGCCCTGCGACGCGCACCTCATAGGAAAAGACATCCTCAGGTTTCACGCGGTCTACTGGCCGTCATTCCTTATGTCTGCGGGCCTTCCACTCCCCCGCCACGTGTTCGCCCACGGATGGTGGACGGTGGAGGGCCAGAAGATGTCGAAATCCGTGGGAAACGTCGTCGATCCCGTGGGGGTGGTGAAGGAGTTCGGCGCGGATGAGTTCAGGTTCTTTCTCTTCCGGGAGGTGCCCTTCGGCCTGGACGGTGATTTCTCCAAGGAGGCCATCAAGGCCCGCATCAACGGGGACCTGGCGAATGATTTCGGCAATCTCGTGTCGAGGAGCGCGAACATGATGGGGAAGTTCCTCGCGGGAAGGGTCGGGGGGCCGGACAAGGCGGGTGGCACCGACGCGCATCTGTTGGAGCGCATAGAGGCGCACGTCGCGGACTACGAGAGGGAGATGGCTGTCTTTTCCTTCTACAAGGCCCTCGGTGCGGTCTTCGAGATCACCGCCCTCCTCAACAGATACATCGACACGGAAGCACCGTGGAAGCTCGCCAAAGACGATCCGGGACGGGTGCCGACAGTACTCTACAACGTATGGAACGGGGTGCGCATTGCCGCGCTCCTCCTCTATCCGTTCATGCCCGGGAAGACCGCCCGGGTCTGGAAAGCCCTAGGGATCGGGAAGGCAATCGAGAAGGCAAGCTTCGAGGAGGAGAAATGCTTCTACCTTGCCGGCGACCTGGCACCCATAGGGAAGGTGGCGCCGATCTTTCCCAGAATAGAAGTCTAGCCGGCCGGTTGACACGACCACGCCCTGCATTTGGGGCTCCTGCCTCCGTCTCTTGCGAACAGTAAAGTCCTTGTCACAACATCCCTTTTCTGAGCTGACCGCGCGTTTTTGCTGCCATTTGATGGCTAGGTGAAAGTTGCGTCAAGGAATAATGGCTCTCTGCCGCCCACCTTGATGGTTCTACCGTGATGTGCTATAAGATGCGGATGAAATCCCGGATAAAAACATCCTGTCTCTGCGGACATAGAGGCAGGCAACGAATTCTGGGGGTCATCCTGCTTCTGCTCGTCTCATTCTCGCCCGGAAACGCCCATGGCCAGCCCATGTTGACAAGCCGGTCCGAGGGGAAGAGTTTCATGATCTCATTCGACGATGGGCCCGCCCGGTCGTCAACACCGTACATACTTGGGCAGCTTCGCGGAATCCTGAACAGTGCCGGCTATCCTGTGCGCGTCGGTTTCTTTCTTATCGGAAAGGATAAATCCAAGTCTCGCATTTTCGACATTTGGTCCTGCGAGAAGAAAATCCGGCTCCCCTTCACCTCGCGATTCAGGGACGATATCTGCCCGGATCCTGGCGTCGAAGAGAATCCTGACATCGTCAGGGCCATAGAGCTCGATGGCCACTATGTGCTTGTCCATGGGCAACACCATGCAGATCTTAGCCGTCTGAGATCGGGACGAAGTTGAATCGGAGGTGCTTGGGTGCTACGAGGAGTTGATGAAAGCAGGGGCAAGGCCGCTTAAGTTTTTTCGCCCGCCCTACCTGAGCAATCCGGCAATCCCCTCCGATTCGATCCTGGTAAGGGAGGGTTGGAAGATCGTCTCCGGCGTCCCTTCAGGTGACGGGAGCCCCTTTGCAGACGAGGAGTCTGTAACGAAAAGCTGCAGGAGATCAATCGAGCGGGCAGGCACCTATCCGGTCCTTCTCATTTTCCATGACTTCCGGGGTCTGCCCGGCCATCGCTTCGACTTTAGAAAAATCATCGGGACACTCACCGATTCCGCTTATGAACTCCTGGATTTCAATCCGGAGACCGTGGGGAGGCGGCTGGGCGGCGGCCTGCCTTGATCTTCAGATTTCCATGAGCGCCGAGCCGGGCATACAAGGAAAACGTACTTTTTTCTTGATCTTCGGTCGACACTATCCTAACATGGACGTGTTCGATTTGACTCATGATTTGTTAAGAAATGGTGATTTTTGTACTGTTTTCGAAATGGGACATCTTGATGGCGGGCGGTAGCCTGTCCGTTTTCCGTCAAAGGAATCGTCTCGCCGCGAACGGGTAAACGAAACTGGTCAATTCCTAAGGGGAGGGACATCATGAAGCGACATAGAAACCTTGTCTACTATCTGGGCTTATTCGGTCTCATGCTTGCCGTCTGGCTCGTGGGCGTAAACGCTGCCGTCGCCCAGGAGGCCGGCGCAAGGGGTTATTTGAAATGTAATATCCACTACCAGCAGCACGGCCACGATGCGAAGGCCAGCTACGCGAATTGGACCGATCCGGGACAGGGGCACATGATCCTGCCGGTCAACACGCAGGTCGGGTTATCCACGTTCCGGGGAGGATTCTCCATAATAGCGCTGCCGGCCAAAAAGGAAATACTCTTCTACTTCGATGAAAAGAACATGCACATGACTATCGAGCAGTATCAGGCCCTCATCATATCCCCTGCCCCCGTTCAATTGGATGCCTTTTCAGAACAGGACCGGAAAGGTATATCGGAAGGAAGAGCGTATGTAGGGATGTCAAAGAACGGTGTCATGACGGCCCTCGGCTACCCTGCCGTCCATCGTACTCCTTCCCTCGACGCGAACACGTGGGTTTACTGGAAGAACAGGTTTAAGAGTTTTGCCGTGGAGTTCGGCGACAATGGTCTCGTCAGCAGCTCAGGACAGTAGCTAACCACCATGGCGGAGCGAAGAATAGCCCTCGTCACAGGGGCAAGCAAAGGCATAGGCGCATCCATTGCAATTGCACTGGCCAGGAACGATTGCGATATCTGGCTGAACTACGAAAAGGACCATTCGGCGGCGGCAAAGACCGCAGCCGAGATACAAAGCCTCGGCGCCGTTTGCCTGCCCCTACCCTTCGACGTCCGCAATCCGCTGGAGGTGCAGGCTAATCTGGAGCCCCTGCTCGAAAATCAGACGCCGTTTATCTTGATCAACAACGCGGGTTTTTCACGGGATGCGGCCATGGTATGGATGACCGGGTCGGAGTGGACCGACGTGATCTCCGTCACCCTTGACGGGTTTTTCAACGTCACTAAACGCGTTCTGCCCGGTATGCTGCGCAGGCGGGCCGGACGGATCATTAACATCGTTTCCACCTCAGGCGAAAGTGGCATGGCGGGGCAGGCTAACTATGCCGCGGCCAAAGCAGGGTTGATCGGAGCTACCAAGTCGCTCGCAAAAGAGATCGGGAAAAGGAATGTCCTCGTCAACGCCGTTTCCCCTGGTTTTATCGAGACCAACATGACGAGTGGTCTTCCCAAGGAAAGGATTATCCCTCAAATCCCCCTGGGACGCTTCGGCACTCCCGACGAGGTAGCGAGCGTCGTTGTGTTTCTCTGCTCAGATGCCGCTTCCTACATAACGGGGGAAGTGATCTCGGTAAACGGCGGAGTCTACATGTAGCCTTCCAGGGTGCCTCAAACGGGCTTCCCCAACACAAAGAGGCTATAAGACAGGAGGATCTGTAGCTCGTTACGCTGTTTGCGAGGGTGTTCTGTGCAAATCGCGAACAAAAAAGGTGTCACTGCAAGGCATGAGGAAAGAATAGCATGCATAGGGTAGCCATTACCGGGATAGGGATAGTCTCCTGTCTCGGTACAGGGGTCGGCAAGGTAGGCAAGGCACTCCGCGAAGGCAAGTCAGGTATAGTCTTCGATAACGAACGGCAAACCCGCGGCTTCCGGAGCCCCCTCACGGGGACCATCGTCGATTTCGACGTCCAGTCGGTGCTCACAAAAAAACAACGGAAGACCATGCCTGACTTCGCTGTCTGGGCCTATGCTGCCGCAATGGAGGCAATCACCACCTCAGGCATCGACGAGGCCGAATTGCAGAACGAGGAAACGGGATTGCTTTTCGGTAATGACTCGAGCTGCCTTGCCCCTATCGAGCAGGTGCACCTCCTCAAGGAACAAGGAGAGACGAAGTCGATCGGAAGCGGTCTTGTCTTTCGCTCCATGACTTCCTCCGTCACCATGAACTTAAACACCACACTCCGAACCAGAGGCGCCTGCTGGACCGTCAGCTCTGCTTGTTCGAGCGGTGGTCACGCGGTGGGCCAGGCGGCTGATCTCATAATGCTGGGCAGGCAGGAGCGGATGATATGCGGCGGTGCCCAGGAGATCAACTGGGAGTCTATGTGCAGTTTCGACGCCCTCGGGGCGTTTTCCACGCGTCTCACCGACCCGCCCACGGCCTGCCGTCCCTTCGATCGGGAGCGGGACGGCTTGGTGCCCAGCGGAGGCGCAGCAGCCCTTCTCCTCGAGCGTTACGATCTCGCCCGGAAAAGGGGGGCGCAGATCCTCGGAGAGATAGGGGGTTACGGCTTCTCCTCGGACGGCAATAATATCTCCGTGCCGAGCGCCCACGGCCTTAAGTCATCCATGACCAAGGCGATCAGGGCCGCCGGCCTGCTGCCTCGGGATATCGACTATGTCTGCGCCCACGCAACGTCCACCCTTGTAGGTGACTCAGTGGAGGCGGAGAGCATCCTCGCCATCTTTGGAGAGGCTGGTCCGCTCGTATCGTCCACAAAATCGATGACGGGGCACGAGCTCTGGATGTCAGGTGCCTCGCAGGTGGTCTACTCGGTCATCATGGCGAACCAGGGATTTATTGCCCCCAACATCAATTTTGCCGCATCAGATCCCGGAGCCGAGCGGCTGAGAGTGGTACGGGAAACGGTCGAAAGGCCACCAAGACGTGTTTTGTGCAACTCTGCTGGCTTCGGTGGAAGCAACTCCGGCCTTGTTCTCAACTTTGTGACATGACCTACGACTATCTCGTCATCGGGGCAGGTCTATCGGGTCTGACCGCTTCCGCCATCCTCGCCAAGCACGGCTGCCGGGTTGCTCTCGTGGAAAAGGCAGGCAAGACAGCGCCGCTCGTCCGTGGCTTCAGCCGGAAAGGCGTCTTCTTCGACACGGGCTTTCACTACACGGGAGGTCTCGATGAGCACGAAATCCTTGACACGTTTTTCAAGTACCTCGGAATAGCGTCAAGTCTCGAAAAGGAGCCCTTCGACGAAGAGGGTTTCGATGTTTTCCGCTGTAGCAAATCAGGCTTCGTCTTCCCTTTCCCTTATGGGGCCGACCGGATCCGCCGTTCTTTCGAAAGACAGTTTCCGGAGGAGGCCGAAGCCGTCGGCGGCTATATGCGGGCTGTCTCCCGGACGTACGACGCTTTGCCCTATGCAAACCTCGACGCCCCCCTGACCGATCAAACCCTGGGCGACCCGTCCCGGGGGGAGAGCTTGCAGAGCCGACTCGACTCACTTACGGACAAATCGCTCTTAAAATGCATTCTCTCCATGCATTGCCTGCTCCACGGGGTCTCGCCCCAGGATGTCTCTTTCGGAGCCCATGCCCGGGTAGTGGCGTCCTACTACAACTCGGTGCATCGCATAAGAGGCGGGGGAAAGAGCCTGGTAGACGCCTTGGACGACCGCTGCAGGGCGTGGGGGGTCGACGTGTTTACCGGGCGTGCGGTGAAGGAAGTCGCCTTCTCGTCAGCCGGAGACCTTGCCGGGGCGCGACTCGAAGACGGGGAAGAGATTCCGGCCGCCTGCTGCATTTCCACAGTCCATCCCCAATACCTCCTCAGCATGGTGCCCGATCGGTTTTTCAGGCCCATCTACAGAAAACGGCTGGCAGCCTTCGAGGAGACCTCCTCGGCTTACCTACTCTTCGGCACGACCGATGTGGTGATGGAGGACCTCGTGGGCAGGAATCAGTTTATTTTTGCCCGGGAGGCGTTCCCCGGTTTAGACGATAGCGTGCCTTTTGCCGAGAGGCCGCTCTATCTGACAGCGGCAGGCGAAGGAGACCAGAGAGGGCGGGCCTTTATGGCTCTCTGCCCGGCTTCTTTTTCCGAAGTGGCCCATTGGTCGAAATCAACGACGGGACACCGGGGTCCGGCGTATGTCGCCCATAAGCAAGAGATTGCCGAGAGGCTCCTCGGACGCATAGAGACATTCTATCCCGGTTTTTCCGGACACGTCGTCTTCGCGGAAAGCGCCACCCCCCTTACGCTCCGGGACTTTGGTAACAACCCCCTGGGCAGCCTTTACGGGGTAAAGCACCGGATCGATCAGTACGACCTTATGCCGGTCACGCGGGTAAGGAAGCTGCTCCTTGCGGGTCAGGCATTGACGGCGCCGGGCGTCCTGGGGACGATGATTTCCGCCTTCCTCGCGTGCGGCGCCATCCTCGGGCACGAACATCTCAGGGAGGAATTGAGGAAATGCGTATGAAAAGGGTCGTTGTCACGGGAATGGGCGCCGTATCTCCCTTTGGCAGGGGCGTGCCCGCTCTTGTTGGCGGCTTGATGTCTGGGATGAGCGCGGTGAAGCGCCTCCCCGGGCTCGAACAGGTCATAGGGCTGCGGAGCCTCGTAGGGGCTGTTGTGCCGGGGGTAGACGGCAAAGAAATCCCACGAAAATTCAGGCGGACTATGTCGCCCATGTCGATCTTCGCCACCCTCGCAGCCCAAGAGGCAGTGAGTGCGGCGGCCTTGGCAGACGATATTCCCGCGGGCGGACGACTTGGCGTATCCATCGGTTCTACTATCGGCAGCCCTGTCACGACACAGGCATTCTTCGAGCACTTCATAAGGGAAAAGAGCGTCGAACAGATGAAATCGACCGTCTTTTTCCAGATGATGAACCATTCGTGCGCAGCCAACGTAGCCCAGGCCCTTGGCGTCACCGGCCGCATTCTTGCCCCATCTGCCGCCTGCGCCACCGGTTGCCAAGCCGTGGGATACGCATATGAGATGATCGCTTCCGGAAAACAGGACTATATGCTCTGCGGCGGTGCCGATGAGATCCATCCCCTCACGACGGCGACATTCGATTTGATCAATGCCGCCTCCACGCACTACAACGACCGGCCGGAATCGACACCGCGCCCCTTCGACAAAGCCCGGGACGGGGTGGTCTGCAGCGAAGGGGCTGCCTGTCTCCTTCTAGAGTCCCTCGACGCCGCGCTACGAAGGAATGCCCCCATTTGTGCGGAAGTCTTTGGCTTTGCTACCGTCTCCGACACGTCTAACATCGCAAATCCTGATTCTGCCGCTGTTCGGCTCTGCATGGAAAAGGCGCTAGTCGACGCCGGCGTCGCGCCTGACGAGATCGACTACGTGAACGCCCATGCGACCGGCACGGAAGCTGGGGATATTGCGGAAAGCGAAGCCATTTCGGAACTTCTTGGCGGCGATGTGCCCGTGAGCAGCCTCAAAGGGCACCTGGGCCACTCAATGGCAGCGAGCGGTGCTCTGGAAATGGTGGCGACAATAGCAATGATGACCGCCGGCCGCATCATCCCCACCCGGAACTTGGAGACGATAGACGAGCGTTGCTCCGGCATCAGACACGTTCAGAAGATTGAGGAAAGGGGGATCAAAATGGTCCTTAAGAACAATTTTGCTCTTGGCGGCGTCAACGCTTGTATGGTTTTGGGGAGGTATAATAGTGACAGATAGCGAGATCATTCGATTGATCGATACGTCGTTGGCGGAGGAGTTCGAGCTGGATCAGGCGACGATGACCCCGGATGCCCACATTTACGAGGATCTCGGCCTTGACAGCCTCGACATGGTCGACATGGTCGTCGTCCTCGAGAAGGCGTTTCATTTCAAAATCAGGGAAGAGGAGGCCATCCGGGAGATCCGTACCCTTGGGGATATCCATGAGTTCGTGCTGAGCAAGAAACGCGAGATGGAGGCTTGACAGCCCTGACTGCAGCAAGACGTATGCTCCACCTGGGTTGGGTAGCCCTTACCAATTGCGTCTTTTACCCGGTCATGCTGCTCTGGACGATCTGCGGAGCCGTTCTTTTCCCCATCGGCTTCCCCCTCTGGAAGGGTGTCACCCGCTGGGACTCGGCGCGCATCATGCGCCAATTCATCTGGATATACGGAAGAGTCTGGATATTCCTGACCTTCCCTTTCTTGAGGATCAGGCTTGCCCGATTCCCGGGCCCCGTGACAAAGCCCGGCATATTGGTCGTCAACCACCTCTCCTTTCTCGACACCTACGTCATGGGAGCGCTCCCCTTCAGTGATGTCGTCTTCGCGGTTCGGGCCTGGCCGTTCAAGATGTTCTGGTACGCCCCTTTTATGAGGCTCGCCGAGTATATGAACGTGGAAGAGCTTGGTTGGGAAGGCTGCCTATCGACGTGCAAGCGACTTTTCGGCTCGGGGGCATACGTCCTCTTTTTCCCGAAGGCCACCGGAGCAAGGATGGGAAGATACAGCGCTTCCACTCGGGCCCCTTTAAGATCGCCGTGGAAACCGGTGTACCTGTCATACCACTCTGCATTACCGGTACGGATACCGTGCTGCCCCCTTCCCGCCGCTTCGTGCGCCCTGCCAAGGTTTGTCTCGACGTCCTGCCCCCTGTTTACCCGTCCGCCTATTCAGGACCCGATGCTCATCTCAAGATGAGCAAGTACGTGAAACAACAGATGGTCGATCACCTGTCCCTTATGAAAGAAGGCCTGCATCGCACGGGGAAGGCGCCTCTGTGATGCCGCAAGTGCCATTGAACGGCGATCACGGTTTCACCTTGCCTGTATCCGCTGAAAGACTGGTCCCCCATCGCCCCCCGATGCTCTTCATCGACAGACTTTCCGCAATGACCGCGGATGAAGCGGTCGTCGAGGCGCGAATATCAAAAAAAAACCTCCTGGCGGAAGGGACGGGCAGACTCGACCCCGTTGTCACCCTGGAAATCATGGCACAGGCATATGCTGCCGCGAAGGGTTACAGGGATCTATCAAACGGGATCGTGCCCTCTAAGGGCTTTCTCGTGGGTGTCCGGAAATTTGTAGTGTCGGAAACCCCCTGCGTCGGCGACATGCTCCGCATATCGGTGAAGACAGTAGCGAGTATTGGAGGGTTCGCCGTCGCCGAAGCCGCGGTGACGCGGGCCGGAAGCCGCATCGCATCGGCCACGCTCAAGCTGTGGGTCCCCGAAACCGCCGGAGAGGAGAAAGGGGGATGAAGGCTTCTTTCTTTGTCTTATTCGTGTTTTGCCTATTGGCGGCCCGTCCCGCTGCTTTTGCTCAAGGCGCCGTCGAGACCGACAGGGACGACTTCGTCGAGACGACCCTTTTCGCCGTATCGCAAGTCGAGCGCATATCGAGCGACTTCATACAAGAACGCCACCTCTCGATGCTCAAGAAGGGAACCGTGGTGAAGGGCCACTTCTACTATGAAAAGCCCGACCGTCTCAGATGGGAGCAGACAGAACCGGTTGCAGGCGGCTTCGTCGTCAATGGACTGAGCCTCAAACGCTGGGGAGAGGACGGCAAGGTGGAAACCACCGGCCTCGCGAGGGAACCGGCGTTCGGCCTCTTCGTGAACCAGGTCTTTGCGTGGTGCAAGGGGGATGCCGATTGGCTAAGTAAGCGGTACGACATCACGGTGATCAGCCGGAGTCCTCCTGTCGTAAAGCTCATGCCCACCATAAAGGCGGAGAAGCGCTACCTCGATCACCTCACCATAACGTTCTCCGAAGACCGCTCCTATGTGAAGATGGTGGACATCCAGACAAAGGACAAGGACATCATCGGCACCACCTTCGTCAACACGAGCATCAACCCACCCCTTCCCAAAGAAGTGTTCGAGAAATGACCGGCTTGCCGGGAAAATTCTCCGTCCTCTTCACTTTTCTCGAGCGGCACAGGGTTGCACTTTTTGCGTTCACGATCGTTGTCATCGCGGCGGCTTCCGCCGTCACCTATTACGGACAGCTGAACGAGGACATCGAAGCGATGCTGCCCGACAGGGGGAGCGAGGTAGCGGACGACTTCCGTTTGCTTCAACGGGCGCCCCTTTCCAGAAAAGGCATCGTGAGCCTCCGGGCCGCTCCGAGCACGAGTATGGAGACACTGCTTCAAACGACCGATCGATTGGCGGCATCCATGGCGCCCCCTTTCTTCACGAAAGTGGCGACCGGTCCTGATGTGCCCGCGGGCCCCGAGATCTTGGGCTGGCTTCTTAGGAGCCTCCCGATGATTGCCGACGACGAGGATCTACGCGACGCGGCCAAAGAGTTATCGAGAGCCGGCGTCCATTCTAAGGTCCGCCGGATATACAAGGATCTCCAATCGCCTACGGGCTGGGCCATGAAGGGCCTGTATCAGGCCGACCCCCTCGAACTGCGCATGATCGCCTTCCGGAAACTGCAGGCCCTGAGAATAGTCCCTGACGTGCGCATAGAGTCAAACCATTTCGTGAGCGGCGATGGCCGCAACACGATGATAATTACGGAGATGACCCCCAAGATGACCGATTCCGGGGCATCGAGGCAAATGCTCAACAGGTTCGACGAGCTCGTAAAGGCCCTTGTCCCGCCCGGCATAGAGGTAACCCTGGTGAGTGGCCACCGGTATATGGTGGCAAATGCGGACATCATCAAGAAGGACCTCGTTATTGTCCTCGGCTCTTCATGTCTCGCCATGCTGCTCCTCTTCGTCTTTTTTCTCCGGAGCTGGCGAGCCGTCTTCGTCTTCCTCGTTCCCATCACCGTCCTTTGCATCGCCACCGCTGCTACCCTCGTCCTTTACAGAGGCGTTTCCGCTGCGACAATCGGCTTTGCCTCGGTGCTCCTCGGCATTACCGACGATTATCCGCTCTACGTCTACTTCACCCTCAGAAGCGGTGGCGACGCAATCCAAAAGGTGGGGCAGATCTCTCGCCCCATCATCTTCAGTGGAGCGACTATCGTGGCAGCCTTTGCGGTTCTCCTCTTTTCCAACCTGCCTGGACAGCGTCAGATCGGAGTTTTCGCCATGATCGGCATCGCGGGCTCCGTGCTTCTCTCTCTCGTTGTGGTACCCCACGTGCTGCGGCCGTTGGGGAAAGGCAGAGTGCAGGCCATCATCCCCAACCGCAACCCAAGACCTGCCATACCCCGTCTGGTCGTCTCCATCTGGCTCGCCCTGCTCGCCGTTTCGGTATGGCAGGCCGGTCACGTGCGCTTCAACGGCGACCTCAAGTCCATGAGCTACGTGCCTTCTTATCTGCAAGAGGCGGAACGGCGCACCCAGGCCGTATGGGGGGACTTCCGTAGCATGGCCATGGTTTTTTCCGCGGGACCGGACTCGGAAACGGCGCTGGCGACCAACGACCTCGTGTTCCACTCTCTAAGAAAGGAATTGCCGGAGGCGCAAATCGTGAGCCTAGCTCCGGTTTTTCCCTCCGCGGCGACCCAGCAACTGAACAGCGAACGATGGATGCGTTTCTGGAAAGGAACGAGGGGCCGGGTAATACTCGACGACCTCGCCAGAGAGGCGGCCCGTCTGGGGTTCTCTTCAAGCGCTTTTTCGCCGTTTATGGAGGGACTCCGATCTTCGCCCCAGCCCATAACGCTTGAATCGCTCGGTGATGCGGGGCTCGGAGGCCTCGCCGATGCCCTACTGCTCAAAGGCCCGGGGGGCGTGAATGCCCTCACCCTGGTGTCGGACTTGCCCCGCCTCACGTATGTCCTATCCAGCCAACCCATCGAGTCCCGTAGGATAAGGGTCGTATCGCCCAGCCGTTTCAGGGAGGCCTTAAGCAAGGAGATCGTTCGCAACTTCACGTGGTACGTGATAGCCGCAATCCTCTCTATCGTCTTCGTTCTCATACTCTTGTTTCGGAACCTTGCAAAGACCGCTTACGTTCTGATCCCGGTGGCGACCGGGGTGGTCTATATGCTGGGCGCCATGGGACTCCTGGACATCAGGTTCAATATCTTCAACGTCATTGCCGTCATACTCGTTATCGGTCTGGCAGTCGATTTCGGTGTCCTGATGATCTACAGGGTCACCGAAGGGCACGATCGGTCAACCGATCTCGCCGTACTTCTCGGCGGGTTGACCACGGTCGCTGGCATCGGCATGCTCGTTCTTGCCCGTCACCCGGCCCTCCATTCGATAGGAATCACCTTACTGCTCGGGCTCGCCGGGGCCATCCCGTCGGCCCTCCTCGTCATCCCTGCCCTCTTTCACCTCTGTTCGGAAAGGAGGAGCTGACCGATGAGCGCCTTAAAGAACGCCATAAAGGCGGCGGCAGTTAATGAGCCGCTGCCGGGGAATGAGGGCTGGATAGGCCAGACCTTTACATTCGAACCAGGGTTCCTCGGCTTTTCCGGCCATTTTCCGGGCTATCCTCTCGTGCCGGCCTTCGTTCAGGTACTGGCGTCGATCGCGGTTATGGAAAGAGTGAAAGAAACGGGCCTCGAGCTGTCCGCCCTCGATAACGCAAAGTTCCAGAGGGAACTCCGGCCCGGGGCCTCGGTGAATGTGGAGTGCAGGGAAACGGCCGGTCTTCCCCTCCTGGCCTTCCAGGCCCGCATTACGGATGAAGAAGGCAAGGCCGCCACCTTCTCGGTTCGTTGCATGGCGGCCGAACAGGTGGAACCATGAAAAGAACGGTATTCCCTACTCAGAAGGACGACCCGGCCCCGCTCCGTACCTCGATCAGCCGCCGGGCGCGTTTCGAGGAGACCGACATGCTGGGTATCGTGTGGCATGGCCGGTACGCGAGCTATTTCGAGGACGCCAGGACGGCTCTTGGCGAGCGATATGGCATAGGCTATCTTACGTTCTACGAGCACGGCGTTCTGGCTCCCATCAAACAACTCCACGTCGACTACGATCGCCCCTTGAGGTTTCAGGAAGAGTGCTTCGTAGAGGCAGTGCTCCATTGGTCGGACGCGGCCCGGATCAACATCTCCTACACAATAACCGACTCAGGTGGTATGGTCACGACCACGGGACACACGGTTCAGGTCATGCTCGACCGGGATCACAACCTGCTCCTCGTCCACCCCCCCTTTTATGCGCGGTTAGGGAGAGGTGGCGTTCAGGAGAGCTTGCTTGAAGAGGGTCTGGATCACCGAGGCCCGCATTGTCACGGCCTCAGGGGGACTTGACGATACATGGCAGGGGCTCATGGAAGGAAGATCGGCTATCAAGGAGATCACGCGCTTCCCCACGAGCGTCCACGATTCCACGATCGGCGCGTGTATAGAGGCTCTTGCTCCGCGGGGACGCCACTCAATGATCCACGGGCTCCTCGACAGGCTGTTTCGGCGGCCATTGACTCTTCCGCCCGGCACTCTTATCCTCACGGCGAGCGCAAAGGCCGGGATCGACAATCTCGAACGCCTTTATCGCGGAGAAGAGGTGGATACGGATGACATACTGCCGTCTCGGCTCCCCTTCATCGTTGGAAGGAAGCTACACTCTGTCGAGCCGGGCGTCAACATCTCGAGCGCCTGCGCCTCCTCCACCATCGCCCTGGCAAGGGCAGCTTCCTTGATCCGTTCCGGCTCGGCTCGGTCGGTCATGGTCTTGTGCCTTGACCTGCTGAGTGAATTCGTCTTCTCCGGATTCTCCGCCCTACGCATACTCTCACCCCGACCCTGCAAGCCCTTTGACCGGAACCGTGATGGTCTGAGCCTTGGCGAGGGGGCGGCGCTCCTGGTTCTCGTGGATGAGGACTTGGCAAAGGAGAGGGGATTGCCCTGCAGGGGGACGATCACCGGCTGGGGAGTCGCAAACGACGCCGTCCACATCGTGACTCCCGCACCAGACGGCCGGGGCCTCGCCTCCGCCATCGTTGCCGCTCTCGGGCGGGCTCACCTGGAGCCCGGGCAGGTGGGAGCGGTCAGCGCGCACGGGACCGGCACGATACGCAACGACAGGGCCGAGCTGGCTGCCTTTCGGAGCATATTCGGGGACATTATGCCCGCCGTTTACTCGGTCAAGGGAGCGATCGGCCATACCCTCGGGGCTGCGGGGGGCATAGAAGTCTCCATCGCACTGTGCTGCCTTGCCGAGGGGCTCCTTCCCCCCACCGTAGGGTTCGGCGAGGGGGAGGAGCAGGCGGCGGCTCATGTCACACGCAAACCCGAGCCTCTGTCGGGCACCCGAATCCTTGCGACAAACTCCGGCTTCGGCGGGGTGAGCTGCGCGCTGATACTGGAGGCAGGGGCAGCATGACGGATGCCTTCCTCACGGGAGTGGGATGGGTGAATTCAGCAGGGTTCGGGACAGGCAGGGGGGACAAGGCGTTTTCGTGGGGGATCGGTGATCTTCCTCCGATCAGGCGCGCGCAGATCTTTTCGGATCCGCATCCCCGCTTCGGGAGGCTCGATCGTTACTCCAGGCTCGGAATCGCTGCCATAGCCCTGGCCTTGCGCGACGCGGGCATGGAACAGGCTGATCTGCGCGGAAGGTCTGCCGCCCTTATCGCCTCCACCGTGTATGGCTGTGTGGAGACCGACGTCAGTTTTCTCGATAGCGCTCGAAGCAAGGGCGGGCGCGACGCGAGCCCCCACCTGTTCGCCTATACCCTTTCGAGTACGTTCCTCGGGGAGGCGGCTATCGAGTTCGGGTTTACCGGCGCAACCTATCTGGTGAACGAGGCACATCTCACCGGCTCCACGGCCCTGCGAATGTCGGCCGAAAGCATCATGGAAGGAGAAAGCGAGATCGTGGCAGCCGGTGTCTGCGACCTCGGGCCACCCCCTCTCTTGATGGCCGGCAACGCCCCCTCGGGCGCGCTTTTCTTTATCCTCACCCAGGCTTCGTGCGCCGGCCTGCCCTATGGCCGTCTCACGATAAGGGGAAAGGATTTGCTCTTCGAAGGGGAGCCCGTCAAGAACATGATCGAACTGGCCGCGGGCCTCTCTTCGGAAAGGTGACGGTGAAGATACTCCTCGTATACCCTCGGTGGAGGAAACTCGAAAGACAGACCGAGTTTCACCTGCCGCCCCACGGCCCTATCGTCTTCGCCGCCACAATTCCCGCCCGCGTGGAGACAATCTTCGTGGACGAGAATGTCGAGTCTCTCGACCTCTCGGCAGACGTGGACCTCGTTGCCATCTCCGTCATGCTCACGTGCCAGCTGCCCAGGGGCTATGAGATTGCCGATGCTTTCAGGAAAAGAGGGGTCCCCGTCATCTTTGGCGGCATTGCCGTCATGCTCCATTCCGTTGAAGTGGCCACCCATGGTGACAGCATTTTTCTTGGAGAAGCAGAGGGGCGCTTCGGTGTTGTGCTCGAGGATCTCGAAAAAGGGCGACTCCGGAAGGTTTACGACTTCATGGATGAACCTGCGTCCATCGCATCAGTCGGGCCTGCCCGCCGTGATCTGCTTAAGCGCGACCTCTACCAATACCGCGGCGTCCAGATGCTCGACCTCATCCACGCATCCCGGGGGTGTAAGTTCAATTGCTTCCCCTGCTGCGTAGGATTCCTCGGCGGACGGCGCTTCAGGCCGCGGCCTATCGACCAGGTAGTCGAAGAAATGGCCGCCATTCCCAACAACCGGCTCTTCATCGTCGATAACTCCCTCGCCCAGGAGCGCGACTGGCTCGTCGATCTCTTTACCGCCATAGCCCCCCTGAAAAAGAAGTGGGTCTCCCATCCGATACTCGATGACGACAAAGTGCTCCGGCTCGCATCGGAGGCGGGGTCGTGGTACGTGTACCAGGCGATATTCGATACGTCAGACGTGATACGGAATCGGGTGAGAAGGCTCAAGGAACATGGTATCGGCGTGGAGGGTACGATCCTGCTAGGAACCGACGAGCAGGACGAAGATTTCATCAAGCGTCTCGTCGATTTTCTTCTCAAAATCGAGATCGACATAGCCGAATTCACGATCCTTACCCCATTCCCCCATTCGCCCCTTCGGGCCCGGCTCGAGCAGGAAGGGAGGATACTGAGCAATAATTGGGATGATTACACGGCCGACAAGGTAGTCTTCCAGCCGCGGCGCATGACGCCGGAAAAGCTCCAGGAGATGTACCACTATGCGTGGGACACCTTCTACCATGGGGGAGATTACCAGCTGCGCATGGGCGAGCTTTTCAGGAAGGTCATCCGGAGGGAGATGGAGGACGGCACCTACTCGGGCAGGAGGGCAGGAAGGCGCACGCCCAGGACGCCGGACCCAACATGAGCAAAATCCTCCTTATTTCGTCGAATACTTCCGACGAGCCCTATGCTGTCTATCCGCTGGGCATGTCCATGTTGGCTTCGGCCATGGCCGACCGCGGGCACGAGGTCGCCCAGTTCGATTTCCTCGCACAAGGTGCATCTGAGCAGGCTCTTCGCGGAAGGATCGTAGAAGTTGCTCCTGACTTCGTCGGGATCTCCATCCGCAACGTGGACAACGTCGACTCCTTCAGCTCTGAACGGGCTTGGTCTCTGCCGACGAACAGACGCATAGTCGAGGTCGTCAGGGAAGAGACCAACGCGCCCGTCATCCTTGGAGGCTCGGGTTACTCGCTTCTGCCCGGAGAGATACTGGAATATCTCGGCGCGGACTACGGGATCGTGGGCGAAGGCGAACGGGCCCTGGGAGATCTCATCTCCCGGCTCAATGAAGCCGAGCCTTCGGCGCGAATTGTCTCGGCCCAAGCCCAACCCCTCGATGGCGCGGCCATTCCCGGCGCCGCATGGGACGGCGGCATGCTCGATTACTATCGCCCCTGCTCCGTGTTCGGCATACAGACAAAAAGGGGATGTCCCTTTCAATGCGCCTACTGCACCTATCCCGCCCTCGAGGGGGCAGGGCTCAGGTGTCGCGAGCCCGGGGCAATTGCGGACGATGTAGAGCGACTCTATGCATCGGGTGGCATCACCAGGTTCTTTTTCACGGATTCGGTCTTCAATGATGAAGAGGGGCACTACCTTTCCGTCGCCGAGGAGATCCTCCGTCGCGGTCTACCTGTTACCTGGTCGGCTTTTTTTTGCCCGCGGAGAATAGAACGATCGACCCTTGCGTTTCTCAAGAGAGCCGGGCTCGAAAGCATCGAGATCGGTACGGACGCCGCAAGCGATCAGACCCTTGCCGGGCTCGCGAAACCTTTCGGCTTCGACGACGTCCTCGCTCTCCAGGACGCGTGCAGACAAGTTGAGGTTCCGGCCGCCCACTACATCATGTTCGGCGGCCCGGAAGAGACTGAGGCTTCTCTGAGGGAAGGGATAGCGAACATCGAGCATCTGAGGCAATGCGTGGTCTTCGGATTCTCGGGCATCCGCCTCTTCCCCGGAACGGATCTCTGCCAAAGGGCCCTCGAAGAGGGTCGTCTGATGCCGGGACAAAACCTTCTCAGGCCCTTTTATTATTTCTCGCCCGGCATTGACCGGGAATCGATGGAGCGGAAGATAAAGCAGGCCTTCCGGGGGAGGCGGGACCGAATATTCCCTCCGGGAGACGGCCAAATGAGGCTCAAGGTGATGCATCGCTTCGGCTTTCGGGGCCCTCTCTGGGACCGGCTGCTCTCTTTTTCCTGATCGATGGCGTCCGTTGAAATCACTTGATCGAAAGAGGATACTCCTGGTTCACCCGCTCGGTTATCCGCAGCGGGCTGCCGGCAAGGACATCTCCAGGCTCGCGAACATTATGCCTCCTCTCGGTCTGGCGAGCATAGCCGCTTTCCTCGCCGAACGAGGGATCGATGCGACAATCGTCGATTGTTACGCGAGACCTGACTCCGACCAGGTAATCCGGGATTACCTCATGGAGAAGCGGCCCGCCTTTCTGGGCCTCAGCTGCACCACCTCCGGCTTCCTGGACGGGGTGCGTCTGGGAGCGTTCGCGAAAGATGTCTTGCCCGGCATCCGTGTCATCTGCGGTGGTCCACACGTCTCGGCTCTCAAGATGGACGCGATAGCCCCCTTCTCTGCAATCGACATGCTCGTCCTCGGTGAAGGGGAGCAGACCCTTGCAGACATTATGGGGTGTGAGCCTGGAGAGGAATGGGCTCTTTCCGGTGTCGTATGCCGCCTCGATGACGGTGAGATCCGTACATCAGACGCCAGAGGTGCCTTTCTCGACCTCGATGCCCTACCATTCCCCGCTTACGAGAAATTGGACGGCTTTCCGGACGCCTACCGCCTGCCGATCTTCAATTATCCCACAGTGCCGAGCACGAGCTGTCTTTCCAGCCGGGGCTGTCCCTATTCGTGCAGTTACTGTGACCGCTCCGTTTTCGGACGCAGCTACCGTTACAACTCCGCGGAGTACCTATACGAGCACCTTGCCTATCTCAAGGAGCGTTTTGGCATCCGCCACGTGAACTTCTATGACGATCAGTTCACGTATAATCGCCGGAGGGTGGTCGACTTTACCCGCATGGTGGCGGACAGGCCCCTCAACATGACTTTCAATTGTGCGGTCAGGGCCGAACATATCGACGAAGAGCTGCTCGCCTCCATGAAGGCCGCCGGCTGCTGGATGATCAGCTTAGGGATCGAGACCGGAGACGCCGAATTGCTTGCGCTGCACAGAAAGCAGGCGGACCTTGATCTGCTTGCGGATAAGGTCCGGATGATATCGCGTGCCGGGATCCGGACAAAGGGGCTCTTCATGATCGGTCTGCCCGGGGAGACAGAGGCGAGTGTGAAGCGGAGTAACCGCTATGCCCTCTCCCTTCCTCTCGATGATATTAACGTCTCGATCTTCACGCCCTTTCCCGGTACGCCTCTTTACGAGCAAGCCGACAGCCTCGGGAACTTCGAAGAGAACTGGGAAAAGATGGACTGCATGCATTTTCAGTTCGTGCCCAAAGATATGACAAAAGAGCGCATGAACAAGCTCTTCCTGAGGTTTTATCGCTCACATTTCCTACGTCCCCGGGTGCTCCTCGGTTATGCTACCATGGTTTGGCGCTCGCCGGATAGCTGGTCGAGGTTCATCGGCAGCCTGGGAGACTTCATCCGGTTCGCCCGGACTAACAAGAGACTCGGGGGAGAGGACTGATGCGCATCCTTATGGTGCCCGGCAGCAATTCCCTTTCCCTTGTCTTCAAATGCCTCGCCATAAACAAAGAGTCGTGTGGAACGGAGAGACAATGAAGGCCCATCGGGAGGCCATGCGGAAGCCTACCCCTCCGGCCGACTGCATTGTCTGTCCCCGTTCTTAGTCATGAAGAGCGCTTCTATGCCAATCTCATCGACTTCGTCAGCGCCCCGGGTGGCCATAATCATTCCTGTCTATAACCATGCCCGTTTTCTCAAAGCAGTTGTCGAGAAGGCCCTCATCGTCCACGACTGCCTAATAGTCGTTGACGATGGCAGCACCGACAACGTGACCGAGGTGCTCGAAGGCCTCGATGTGCGCCTCCTTCGTCATCCGACCAACAGGGGAAAGGGGAAGGCCATACTGACCGGCGCAAGGGAGGCCGATCGCCTCGGGATGACCCACATCGTGACCATAGACGCGGACGGTCAGCATAACCCCGAAGACTTCCACAGATTCCTGCCCCTCATCAGCGAGAACCCGACCGCTATTATAGTGGGGGTAAGGTCCTTCGGCCATCGTGCCCCGGGACTGTCCCGGTTCGGCCGGGGATTTTCGAATTTCTGGCTGCGCCTTCAGACAGGCCACAGGGTGGGCGACACCCAAAGTGGTTTTCGTGCCTATCCGATAGGGCTCTTCCGGTACCTGACGCTCCGTGAGACCGGTTACGCCTTCGAGGTGGAGGTGCTTGTGAAGGCAGCCTGGGCAGGCGTCTTGCTGAAAGAGGTGGCTGTAGGCGTCTCCTATCCGCCCGCCGGCGAGCGCGTGTCCCACTTTTCCCTTTTCAAAGACAACCTCCGGCTCGCCCGGCTCAACACGTGGCTCACCATGAGGGCCCTCGTTCCGCTCCCTCATAGAAGGATTGCGGACCACGAGGGAAGCGATGAAATCAGCCTTCTCCATCCTCTGCGGTCCCTCACCACCCTGCTTCAAGAAAACACGCTCCCCCGCCCCCTCGCCGTCGCCGGTGCAGTCGGAGTCTTTCTAGGCGCACTCCCCCTGATCGCATGCCACACCCTAGTGATACTCGGCGTTGCCAGCTTCTTCCGCCTCAACAAGGTGGCGGCCCTTTCGGTAAGCCAAGTCTGTATGCCGCCACTGGTCCCTGCCCTTTGCATCGAGACAGGGTATTTCCTCAGGCATGGGACATTCCTCACGGAAGTGTCCGTGAGAACCCTTGGCTACCAAGGGTTGGAGCGTTTCTACGAGTGGCTGCTCGGGTCGCTCATAGCCGGTCCGGCGATGAGTCTCATTGTGGGCAGCGCAATATACATCACGGCCCATGTCGTACGATGGGGTATGAATGGCCGGCAATAACCAGGGAGACGCTCCGCCAGCATGGAGCAGCAAGAGCGTCGGTTCCAAGCTCCAGCACGCCATCTTCTACTTTCTCATTCGTATGAGGGCAAAATACGTCGTGTCCGTCCTCCTTCGCGTCGTCGTTGGTTACTATGTGCTCTTCAGGCCCTCTATCAGAAATCGCGCCCGCTACTACACATCGAGGAGATTCCCGCAGTTGCGACAGCTCGGCAGGCTCTGGACGACATATCTGCTTGACCTCAACCTCGGCGAAGTCCTGATCGATCGGGCCGCCCTCGGGATAATCGGACCGGAGTTCATCAAAGTAGACTTCCGGGAGCGCGAAAAGCTACGGGCTCTCGTACAGGAAGGAAAAGGCGTAGTCCTTCTGACCGCCCACGTGGGAGGATGGCAGGTGGCCATGGTTGCCCTCCGGTTTCTCAACGTTCCCATCAACCTCCTTGTCCACCGCGAAGAAGGCGACGTGGACCGTCACTATTTCGAACACCAGGAAGGGCCTTCACCCTTCCGAATAATTGACCCGGCTTAACCCATGGGGGGCATGCTCAGCATGATAGAAGTGCTGAAAAAGGGCGAGGTCCTTTGTGCGATGGGGGACAGGGTCTTTGGGAGCGGCCGAGGCACCGTGGCAACGGAATTCATAGGAAATCCCATACCAGTCCCCTTCAGTACTTTCAAAATAGCCTCGGCTACCGGAAGCCCGATAGCGATCCTGTTTTCACATCGTACTGGCCCAGGGGCCTACGAGCTATCGCTCGATCGGGTCATCCGGGTACCTGGCGGCCTCGGCAGGTCTCCGGCAGAGTTCGCTCCATACGCGAGAGCATTCGTCGAAGCTCTGGAAGCTTTCGTCGAAGTGCATCCTTTTCAGTTTTTCAATTTTTTCGATATGTGGGAGAAAGGCGACCTGCCGTCAGCACGGAATCGGGGAAGAAGTATGAAAAAGCAAGGAGAAAAAGGTGACGCTAAAGGACAAACTCAAAGCGATGCTCGTGGAGGAACTCAACCTGGAGGAGACCGACCCAATCGACATTGTCGATGACGAGCCCCTCTTTGGGGAGGGTCTGGGCCTCGATTCGCTCGACGCAGTGGAGCTTGTCGTGCTCGTGGAGAAGTACTTCGGCGTGGAGATCAAGGATATGGACGAGGGGAGAATCGCTTTCGGCTCTATAGACAGCCTCGCTGCTTTCATCGAGGAGCGGTCGTCGGTATGGGCGGCAGCAGAGTAGCGATCACGGGTTTGGGCTGCGTCTGCGCCCTGGGGCCGGATGTGCCCACCTGTGCAGAGGCACTCTTTCTCGGCCGGAAAGACCGGGTTGCTCCTGTCAGATTCGAGGACTCCTATAGCCCCACCTCTCCGGTCTTCCAGGTTGCGTCGCCATTGCCGGCCCCTTCGAGGTGGCTGAAACATGGGGTTTCGCGGACAAATAGCCTCGCCCTCGCAGCGGTCCGTGAGGCGCTGGCCGACGGTGGGCTGACTTCGAGCCCGGGGTCACTACGGGTCGGCGTTTGTATGGGCACCACCGTTGGGAGCGCGCTCAATAGCACGCGCTTCTACCAAGGATATCTCGATCGGAAGGAGCCTGACATGTCCCCTGTCTCCCGCTTTCTCTCCAACAATCCCGCTCCTTTTATTGCGAGGGAGTACGCCTTTTCGGGACCATATCAGACGGTAGTCAACGCCTGCTCTTCAGGCACCGACGCCCTAGGCATAGGAGCGTCATGGATCGCGGCGGGCATTTGCGACGTTGTGGTAGCGGGTGGTGCCGACGAGCTTTCGCGCGTCACATATGAGGGCTTCGCCTCGCTCATGGTCACCGATGATGAGATGTGCAAGCCCTTCGACCGGAACCGAAAAGGTCTCAACCTGGGAGAAGGAGCGGCAGCGCTCCTTCTTGAATCGGAATACTCGTGGAGAATGAGGCGAAAGTCCCCCCGTGGCTTTGTCGTGGGCTACGGCGCAGCCTGCGACGCCTATCACCTCACCGCGCCAAGCCCGGATGGACAAGGGCTGAGACAGGCCATTGCTTACGCCCTGGAGACGAGCAAGAAGGCTTCTGCCGAGATCAGTTTCGTCAACGCCCACGGGACCGCTACGCTGGACAATGACCGGGTGGAGGCCATAACCCTGCACGAAATGCTTCCCGAGGTCCCCTTCTTTCGACCAAGGGGCATACGGGCCACGCCCTGGGTGCCGCGGGCGCTATCGAAGCGGTTCTGACCATGATTTTTCTCGAGAAGGGCCGGATACCGGCGAGTGCAGGCTTTTCCGTGGCTGATCCCGAGTTCCCCGCAAATGCGAACGCATTTGAGAGACAGATTAAGGGAAATTGCGCCCTCTCCGAATCGCTCGCCTTCGGCGGTCATAACTCTGTCATCGTACTTGAGCGCAGCAATGACTAATATGCGGATGGCTATTGAAGGTATAGGCGTCGTTGGGGCCTTCGGGAGTGGGGTCGATGCCCTGGCCGTTGCCGTTAGGAACGGCATCCGTCCGGCTCTATCTGTAGCCGAAGTGATCACAAAAGAGGGAACTCGAAGGCTGCCGGTCTATCGGGCAAGCACGGAAGGGCTCGAAGAGTTTTTCGCAAAAAGAGAGCTGCGCCGGATAGATCACTATGCGAAGATGGCCCTTCTCTCAGCGTCTCTTGCGCTCAAAGACGCACGAAACTCAGGAGAAAGACCGGCGGGACCACGGGGTTATCGTTGCGACCGGATATGGGCCGCACCGCACGACCTTCGGCTTCCTTGACTCTTTCATAAAAGAGGGGATGCCTTTGCCTCGCCTACCCTGTTCGCGAGTTCGGTCCATAACGCGGCAGCGGCTTATGCGACCATCCTCCTTGATGAAAGAGGGCCGAGTCTCACCGTGAGCCGGTTGAATGTCCGTTTCGTCGGCACTCTTGACGGCGTGGTGCTGGCTCGAGGAAGGGCGGGTGGACGCTGTGCTGTTCGGAGCAGTCGACGAGTACTCGGACGTACTCGGGTACTGCTGGGAGAGGTACTTCGGAACCCATGAAACGGATCAGGCAGAGATGCATCCCCTTGACTTCGAAAGGCAGAGCGCGATACCCGGCGAGGGAAGCGTTTTTCTCGTGCTTTCACGGAGGGAGAATCCGGGGAAGTACGGCTGCATCAGAGGAGTGAATATGGGTTTTGCCGACCACGGGGAATTGGACCTGCCCGAAGAAGGCCTGCTGATTCTGGGGGCGGACGGCTACAAAGGAACGGGAACGCTGTATTCAAGATACATCCCCGCGTCGGGACAGGTTGCCTGTTATACGCCGTTCTATGGAAGCTTCCCTACGTCGCCGGCCTTTGATCTGGCAGCCGCTGGTCTCTTGATCCAGGGCAGACTCGTCGCGCCCGGCATTGACGACCCTCTTTTGCCGGACCCTCCAACCGGCCCCGATCGTCTGTCACCTCGTTCCATTACCTGTCTAAAGATCGACAGAGAAGATACGTTGAGCCTTATCACAGTAGAAAGAGTAATCTCATAAAACCTATATGAAGGAGGCCTTATGGCAGCGCATGGAATAGCCAAATGCATCAGAATGGCTATAGTCGTGGTTCTGGTTTTGGCAGCCACGGGGGTGCGCGATCGGTAACAGACATGAATATGGTACCGTAGTCGCCGACTTCCGGGTGTCAGGCAACTACCCCGTCGCAGTAACGACTCTGGATCAGCGCGACTACGTCCTCTCCTTCAACAAGAGTCCTAATTTCGTGGGCCTCCAACGGGGTGGCTACGGAAACCCTTTCGATGTCATCACGGAAGACGGCAAGCCTTTATCAGACAATGTAACGGCGGCCCTTGCAAATTCGCTCAAGGCCAAAGGTTTCGTCGCCGTTCGGGTCGAAACAGAAGTCAAGGACACGAGCGATGCGGTCGTCAAGAAGCTGATGACCGCATCCAGCCGTCGAACCATACTGCTCACTTTAAGAGAGTGGAAAACCGATACGTACATGAACGTCGCGCTGTATTATTACGCCTTGCTGGAAGTCGGAGATCCTCCGGAACGGTTCTGGCGACAGTGCAAATAGAAGGGAAGGATAATCTTGGCGGTAGTGCGTGGAATCCGCCTGCAGTAGCAAAAGCGGGCGCACCTCGCGCGCTGAAGGAGAAGCTCGAACGGCTGCCCAACGACCCGCGGGTCGTGAAGGTCACGGAGGAACCCTGAACAGAATCCATGTTTTTCGCGGCTGCCATTCTGACAGCCGCCCTTCTTCTTTGTTGTAACGCAGCCCAGGCGGAGACAAACTCACCCGAAGAAGTGAACCCGGCGGCCGTACCGAACCGGTATGGGATGGCGTTGATAGGCGGCAACACCTATTCCCCCACGAACGACATATCGCTTTTTATGGTCTCTGGTTTTGCCCTGTTCGACTACGAGAAGGTCTGGCATCACCAGGCTCCTGCGCCGCTCCGCTTCAAAACCGAGTTTGCCTTCGGGAGCGCTTAGGATCGGAACACGGTTTCGTGGGATCGGCGGGAATCACGGCCCTCTACTATGTCGACCCCCTTTCCGGTCGTTCGTTTCGTCCTTACGTCGAAGGAGGTATCGGTCTCATCTACACCGATTTCCGTGTGCAGGGCCAGGGATTGCACCTGAACTTCAATCCCCAGGCTGGAATAGGGGTCGAGCTCGCATCGGGGGTGTTTGCCGCGGCCAGGCTTCATCATATCTCGAACGGGGGTCTTAACCATAACAATCAGGGAGTGAACTCAGTAGTCTTGATGATCGGTCGTTTCGTGAAATAGAAGGCTTCTTCCGGCAGCAAAAACGAACATCTCGCCGGAAGAAAAGGCAGGATGAAAACAGTCGCAGCCCGATCAGCCAGGGCGGCGAACAAACAGCATGAGAAAACTGCCACTGTTTCGAGGCTCAAGGGGACTTTTCCTACCCTTTGAGCCATTTTTTTCCAGGCGGATGCCTATGTCTTCGAGCCTACCCCTTTTGTCCATTGGGGCACGCCTTTCACCAGGTTGAACTGCCCTCGAAAGAGCACTATCTTCTGATAGGACCGTTCGATGGTAGAAGGGATTTGACTGATGAGAAGAGAGGAAAGAGCATGAGACTTGACGTCACGAAGCTCGCCTATTTGTCCGGCTTTGCCGGTTCAGCTATTATGTTGTCGGGGGCACTGGTCGCCACCGTTGCGTATCGGGGCAGAGGTGGGGAGGCCTACTCCCTCTTCAATCATTACATCTCGGAGCTCGGAGAAGTGGACGTCTCCGCCCTCGCCACAGCCTTCAACTCGAGTATGGTCGTAGGCGGTTGCCTCATAATCGTTTTTATGACCGCGTTAGGGTGCTACCTCAATAGCAGGCTTGGGTGGCACGCTTCGGGCGCCGGAATCTTCTCCGGCCTGGCGTGCAGTCTCACAGGCGTCTTTCCCATGAACGGATTCTTCATACATGCAGCCGCGGCCTATTCATTCTTCTACTCCGGGCTGATATCGGTCGTGCTCTTCATCGTGGTCATAGCGCTCGACAAGGACCACAAGGCGAACAAGTGGCTTCTCGTCCCCGGCATGGCCTGCGCAGCCAGCTTTGCATCCTTTCTTCTGGTCCCATATTTCACGCAATCATTAGACGTACGGACTTTCGGCGTTGCCGTAGCCCGTCCCCGCATCTGGCCGATCGCTCTCCTCGAATGGTCGGTCTTTCTTTCCGTTATCACCTGGATTCTCGTCGTCTCTGTCTATCTAACGATTCAAAAGCGCCTTCCTGACACGCAGCACGTATGGGCAAACGAGACCACCGACCCTGATCCGGGTATCGGAATAAGGCCTTCTCCACATCCGTCGGCCCGACAGGACGCACGGACGGCTGAGAAACTTCCAGTGACTGAGGACGGCAGGGTCACGCCTCGAACAGGCTCCCGAGCCTCATGAGAAAAGCAACACCTCCTTCGACTTCATGCTTCCCCATCGTGAATGTCGGCTGACCTTACAACCGCTTCCATCTTCGTTCGTGCTATAATAGACCCATGCCCTTCACGCCCCTCAAGAAGATCCTCGAATCGGTCATGAGGGAGAAGGATTTTGCCGAGAACATCGAGGCCTACGCCATATTCGGTCAATGGGGCCATATCGTGGGGCAGAAGGTGGCGGCCCATACGCAGCCCGCGCGGATAAGCGGCAGCGTGCTTTACGTGGAGGTTGATGACCACCTCTGGCTCGCGCAGCTCAAATACATGAAGGGAGATATACTGAAGAGAATAGAGCGCGCCATGAAGCCGGGCCTCTTCACGGACCTAAAGTTCTTTCTTAAGGGCCTCCATTAGACCCAGATAGGTCATCCCCAGTTTGTCCGCCATCTTCTTAACGTCCTCGAACTCCACATGGGCCTTAAGCCTCTTGCCGGACCGGTCGTAGCCTGTCTTGACATTGACAGGCCCCAGGGACGTCTCACGCACCTCTTCTTTTCTTGCCAGGACGCTCCGGAACTCAGGCCTGAACCTCACCCCGAACGTGGTTGTCTCCCTGAGGACCATGTCTACGAGACCCGAGAGCCGGGACAACGGGGCGATGAGAGCCAGACGGATGCCGGGCCTCCCCTTTTTCATCTGAATGGGAAAATAGATCGCGTCGAGGGCGCCCGCGGCCCGAATCCGGTCGGCGACCGCGCCCAGGTACTCAGGCTCCATGTCATCCATGTCAGCTTCGGCCACCCATACTTCCTCTTCGAAAGACGGCCCGTCTGCCTCGCCCAAAAAGACGCGCAGCACATTCGGCCTCGTTGTCTCGAACGTACCGAAGCCGTAGCCATGTCCGACGACCCGGAAGGGCGGTCTCGTCCGTCCTTTCGCGTAGTACCTGGCGATTGCCGCGCCCGTAGGCGTTGTCAGCTCGCGCTCCTCATCGAGGAAGACAACATCCAAGCCGGAGACGATCTCGGTCGTTGCAGGAGGCGGGTTGGGCATGATGCCGTGGGCAGTCTTGATGAACCCCCGGCCCTGCGGCAGGGGCCCGCAGAACACCTCTTCCACCGCGAAAAAGGCCATTGCCCTGGCAACGCAGAGGCAGTCGATGATGGTGTCGACGTGGGAAAGCTCGTGAAAATGGACTTCTTCCGCGGGCACGCCGTGGGCCTTCGCCTCGCCATTGACGAGGACCTCAAGGATGCCCAGCGCGTCCGACTTCACGCGCCGTTCGACCTCGAGGCCTTCTATCATCTTCTTCATCTGTCCGATGGAAAGGTGGATCGGGCTCTCTCCTATGCGGAGATAAGTCCCCTCGACTGCGCCCTTCCGCCTTTTCTCGGGCGTCATGGAGGGCAGGTCCAGGGGGAGTTGCCGGAGAAGCTCCAAGAGCTGATCGAGCGGGCATCCCGCGTCGATGAGGGCGGCGGTGCACATGTCCCCGCTGATTCCCATAATGGGGTCGAGGTAGAGCAGTTTCATAGGCGGTTGACCAGGGTGGCAAAGTAGGCCGCGCCGAACCCGTTGTCGATGTTGAAGACGGCAACGGTCGAACACGAGTTGAGCATGGAGAGAAGGGCCGCGAAGCCGCCGAGACTCGCCCCGTAGCCGACGCTCGTCGGGATGGCGATGACCGGAACGCCCACGATCCCCGCAACGATCGAAGGCAGGGCGCCCTCCATGCCGGCCGCCACGATGATCACCCTGGCTTTCTTGAGGAGGTCCATGTTCGCGAACAGGCGGTGAATACCCGCAACGCCCACGTCATAGAGACGTTCCGTGGAATTGCCGAAGAAGATGGCGGCTGTATAGGCCTCTTCGGCAACGGGAATATCGCTTGTGCCGGCCGAGACGATGAGGATCATCCCCTTCCCTCTGACGGACTTGTCCTTCTGGATGACGAAGGAGCGGGCTGCCTCTGAATAGAGGCCCTCCGGAAAGGACTCGAGGAGCCTTCCTCCCTTCTCCTTGTCGACACGCGTGGCGAGCACGTCGAGTTCCTTTTCCCTCATGGAGCGGACGATGTCGCAGATCTGCTCGAAAGTCTTTCCCTCGCCGAAGATCACCTCGCCGATCCCCTTGCGTAGGTGCCTCTGGTGGTCTATCTTCGTATGGGTCAGGTCCTGGAAGGGGAAGTCCTTCAGCTCTTCGAATGCCGCCTCAACCGGCATAGAGCCGTCTGCCACGGCCTCGAGAAGTCGCATGATGGGTTCACGCATGGCTCTCTTCCACGAGGAACGCGTTTTTAACGAGCTTGAAGCGTTCGCTGTCGATGCCGATCACGTCGAAGCGGACGCTCCTGTCGAAACAATCGTGCATCTTCATGTAGAAAAGGGCGGCCTTTACGAGGTGGCGCTTCTTACGCTCGTCAATGGCGCAAATCGCCTCGCCGAACCTCCCTGTGTTCCTCTTCTTGACCTCAACGAAAACGAGGCACCCCCCCTCTTCGGCAACCACGTCGATCTCGCCGAGTAAATTCCTGTGGTTCCTTTCGATGATCCGGTATCCCCTTTTCTTCAGGGTTTTTATGGCCGTATCCTCTCCTCGGATGCCCTCTTCACGGGTCGTCATTCGCAAAACTCCCTGACGCCCCTGAACGTCCGCCTATGGAGAGGGGATATCCCGTGGGTCTCGATGGCAAGCTTATGCTCCTCCGTCGGATATCCCTTATTCTTCTTCCACATATACTGCGGATATGTCTTATCATAGGCGACCATGATCCTGTCTCTCACGACCTTTGCCACTATGGAGGCGCAGGCGATGAAGAAACACTTCCGGTCTCCCTTCACTATCGGCTTCGATTGTTCAACGGATGGGACGGGGAAAAGACCGTCTACAACGAGGAGGTTCGGCCGGAGGGAAGTGTTCCGCACTGCCCTCTCCATGGAAAGAAGCGTGGCGCGATGGATGTTGAGCTCCTCGATCTCCCCGGGGGTCGCCAGACCGATTGCGACCCTGTGGGCGTTTTCCAGGATCCATCCGAAGAAGTAGTTTCGCTCTTTTTCCGTGAGCAGCTTCGAATCGTTGACCTTCTCCCGGTTGGAGGGCATTCCCAGCCAGACGACGCACGAGGAGACCACGGGACCCGCGAGGGGCGCGCGCCCCGCCTCGTCGATACCCGCCACAAGACCCTGAAGCGCGCAGGCCATCAGTCCCTTTTTTCTTTGAGCTTTGCCGCCTTGCCTTTCAGGTCCCTCAAGAAGTAGAGCTTCGCCCTCCGCACCTTTGCCTTGCTCAAGACCTCGATTCTCTCGATCAAGGGCGAGTGCTTGGGAAAGGTCTTCTCGACCCCGACGCCGTAAGAGACCTTTCTCACCGTAAACGTGGCCCTCGTGTTTCCGCCCCGCTTCCCGATGACGACGCCCTCAAACATCTGGATCCTCTCTTTGTCGCCTTCGTAGATCTTCGTGTAGACCTTGACGCTGTCACCCACGTTCACATCGATGAGGTCGAGCCTCATATGTTCCTTTTCGATCAGGTCGATCATCTCATTCATCTGCCCCTCCTCTGACGCCGAACAATCTATCGAGAATAATGCCGATGGCTACACGCAGCGACAGGTGATTGTAATCACCCGGTCCCTTGATCGGCAACAATGTCCTTTCACAGCCCCCTACTATTTCGGGGGGCAAGCCCCAACCGGTGCCGAAGAGAAGCAAGAACGGCCGCGAATCGGAGACGATCCACTTCCTTAGCTCGTCGTAACCGATCGAGACATCCCTTTGTCTCGAGGACGTCCCTATAACATGAGGCTGACGGCCGTCAAATTCGGCCATCACTTCGCCCAAGGCCTTTCTTATGCTTATTTTTCCGAGGGCTTCGGCCCTGTCCGGGTTGTATTTCTGCCCGTACCCGCTTTTCCAGTGCTCGACAAGCTGCTCAGCAATGGCCCTCTGCTTCCCAAGAGGAGTAACAATATAGCATAGCTCAACTCCGAATGTCATGCAACTTCTCGCCACATCGTGCATCTCGAGGTTGTTGATGCTTGTCGAGACGATGTCTCCCCTCTTGTCGAGCACGGGGTAGTGAATGATGGCAAGGGAGACGGCGCCCATGCTCTCTACTCCAGCTCCTCCATGAGCTCCCTGATGAGGAGGGCGTCCTCCTTCGTCGGCTGAAACCGGTCCATCAGATCCGGCCTCCTCAGGATAGTCCGCCTGATGGACTCCTTTCTCCTCCACCTGCGTATCTCTTCGTGATTGCCCGAGAGCAGCACTTCCGGCACCTCCATTCCCAAGAACTCGCGTGGCCGCGTGTACTGCGGGTATTCGAGCAGACCATCCCGAAAGCTCTCGTCCACGGGAGAAGCCTCGTTGCCGAGGACCCCGGGAACGAGGCGGGCCACTGCATCGATCACCACGAGGGCCGCGGCTTCGCCCCCGGACAGCACGTAGTCGCCGATGCTCACCTCTTCGTCGACAAGGCCGAGAATCCGTTCGTCCACCCCCTCGTATCGCCCGCATACGAGGGCCAGATGGTCAATTCGTGAAAACCTCGATGCCAGCTCCTGATCGAACCTCCGGCCAAGGGGTGTGAGGAGCACATAACGCGGTCTCCCGCGCACCTTATCGACATGCTCCATGGCGTCGCGGATCGGCTCCGCCTTCATCACCATGCCCGCACCGCCGCCAAAGGGTGCGTCATCGCAGGTTCTGTGGATGTCGTGTGCGAAATCCCTGATATTGACGATGTTGAACTCGAGAAGCCCCTTGTCCCGGGCCTTTTTGATAAGGCTCTCCCCCAAAGGGGAGTTAAATATGGAAGGGAACAGGGTGAGGATGGTGAAGATCATTCGGCAAAGGCCGCCTCGGTGATTCGCACGAAGCCGCCGGTCACGCTAATGTCCCCTATGTGGTCCTCGGTCATGGGCACAAGCACCTCTTGCTCGCCGGCAATCACCAGGACATCGGTCGCCCCTGTATGCATCACATCCTTAACCCTGCCGACCATCCGCCCCTCCGTGGTGAGAGCCTCGAGGCCGACCAGCTGAAAATCGTAGTATTCACCCTCTTCCAGCGGCGGGAGGTCCTCTTCGGCCACGAGGAGCTCTTTCTTGAGGAGAAAACGGACCTTCTCCCTCGTATCCAAGCCCCTGAACTTTATTATGAAGGTTCCACCCTGAAGGCGCACCCGGGAAGGCTGAAGCTCGATCTTCTTATCATCCCGGTCAACGAAAAACGCCGAATACCCCAGGAAAGCCTCTTTGCTTTCGTTGTAGTATCGGAATCTTACCTCACCTTTTAACCCATGGAAGGCAACTATCTGCCCTACGGGAATGAACGTCATTACTCGATGATTTCGAGAACGGCCCTTTTCTTCACCTTGGTTGAGGCTGCGCTCAGTATGGTTCTCATAGCCCGCGCGGTCCGGCCCTGTTTGCCGATGACCTTTCCGAGATCATCCTTGGCCACGTTGAGTTCGATGACTGACGTCTTTTCCCCTTCGATTTCGGAGACCCTTACCTGATCAGGGCTGTCCACCAATGCCTTAGCGATGTACTCGATCAGTTCTTTCAGCATGAGCTCCACCTCCGCAGGGTTGATGTGTTGCTTCGCTAGAGGACCCCTTCCCGCTTGAAAAGCTCCCCGACTGTCTTTGTCGGTCTTACGCCTTTCTGATACCAGGCCGTTATCTTCTCCTTGTCCAGGGTCACCGCTGCCGGTTCCTTAAGGGAGTCATACGAGCCTACCATGTCGATGAACTTCCCATCCCTCGGATATCTTTCATCCGCGACAACGATCCTGTAGTATGGCTTCTTCTTTCCACCATGCCGTGTGAGTCTGAATTTGACCGCCAATCTCGCCTCCTTACTTGAATAGTTGTCTTGGAAGGCCCTTCATGCCCCCCTTCGTGAATCTCTTGATCATCTTCCGCGTTTCCAGATATCGCTTCAAAAGCTCGTTTACGTCCTGCACGCGGAGACCGCTTCCCTTGGCTATCCTTACCCTTCTCGACCCGTCGATGAGATGGGGGTAGAGTCTCTCCCTCGCCGTCATGGAGTTGATGATCGCCTCTGTCCGCTTGATCTCTTTTTCGGCTTCGGAGAAGTCTATCGCTCCTTTGAACTTGCCCATGCCCGGGATCATGTTGATCAGCGATTCCATGCTCCCAAGCTTCTTCATCTGCTTGATCTGCTCTTTGAAGTCCTCCAGGGTGAACTCATCTTTCCTGAGCTTCCGCTCCAGCTCTTTGGCCTTCTTCTCGTCGAAGACTTCCTGGGCCTTCTCGACGAGGGAGACCACGTCGCCCATGCCGAGTATGCGTGAGGCCATCCGGTCCGGGTAGAAGACTTCCAGGGCATCGAGTTTCTCCCCCATCCCGATGAACTTGATGTACTTGCCCGTTACCGCGCGAACGGAAAGGGCCGCCCCGCCCCTCGCGTCTCCGTCCAGCTTCGTGAGAATGACGCCGTCTATCTGGACTTTCTCGTCGAAGGCCTTCGCCATGTTCACCGCGTCCTGACCGGTCATGGCATCGACCACGAGGAGGGTCTCTCTGGGGGAGATCACCTTCTTCTGCCTCACCAGCTCGCTCACCATCTCCTCGTCTATGTGGAGGCGTCCGGCCGTATCGATGAGGAGCGTATCGAACCCCCTCTTCATCGCATGGGCTTTCGCATCCTGGCAGATCTGCACAGGGTCGGTTCCTTCAGCCGGAGAGAAGGACTCGATCCCGAGCTGGCTCCCTATCTTCGCGAGCTGCTGAATAGCAGCCGGACGGTATATGTCCGTCGGAACGAGAAGGGGCCTGCGCCCCTTCTTCCTCAGATATAGCGCCAGTTTGCCCGCGGTGGTCGTCTTGCCTGAGCCCTGAAGGCCGAGAAGCATGACCGGAACCGGCGGAGAGCCTGCCACGTCGAGAGGCTTGTTCGTGGACCCCAGAAGGTCGACCATCTCGTCATAGACAATCTTCACGAACTTCTGGCCAGGGGTAATGCTCGTCATCACCTCTTCGCCCAAGGCCAGCTCCTGGACCTTTTCGAGGAAGTCCTTGGCCACCTTGTAATTCACGTCGGCCTCGAGCAGGGCAACCCGCACCTCCCTTAGGGAGTCCTTGATGTTGCTCTCGCTGAGCTTGCCGTAGCCCTTTACCTTCTTGAATACGACGTCCAGTCTTTCCTGCAGTTTTTCGAACATATGGGAATAAGATAATAGATAAGAGGCCAATAGTCAACGTCAAATAAGGGGGTCGGTACTCAATTAGATACAGCAGTTACGGGCTTTTCGAGGTCAGGGCGAGCCTTTTTCAAAATGAATGTTGACAGTCTCTTAGTTCCGCGCTATGATTCGAGAGTAAGCCTACGAATCGAATCAAAACGAGATCGGCAAGGGTATGCTGACAATGCGCTGCCGCCTTCCGAAGGGGGAGAGTCCCGCCGAAGCAGGGGCGATCCTCCGCCCGGAGATATTCGCGAAAGAGAAGCCCAGGAGTGCGCGCCGAAGCAGAGGCCCGCTCTCCTCCTCTGTGCGCTATTCATGGCAGCCCTCCTCTCCTTGAGCTGGGAAGCTGAAGGGGCGTTTGGGCAAGAGGGTAGGGGGTCTGTGCCCACGACGTATCAGCGCGACGCCTCTCACAAAGGAGTACAGGGGCATACCCGACGGTCCTCGACAGAGAGAAAGCGGCATCCCCGATTTCGGAAAGCCAGGACCCACCACAGGCTGCGGGCCAGACGTCCCTACGCGAAGGTTGCCGCACGACACAGAGCCTCTCCGGCACGCAGGCACGCCCGGCACCTCCGGCACGGGCGGTATTACGCACGAAAGGGTCCGGGCCCACGGGTATCTTCAGTCGGGGCCCCCCGCACCCGGTTCCGGAAGACGCGGACCCTTGCGGCTCAAGGGGCGAGGCCGTGTGCGAGCAAGCCCTTGGTCGTTGGCAGGCCGCAAACGAAGCAGCCCTTGAAGGGAGAAGCTCCGGCCCCAAAAGCGCCTGAGCAGGCGCCGCGTTCCGCAGAGGTCGCTGTGCAGGCCATCACGATCGCGCTGGGCAGGGATGGCAGGATAAGCGTCAATGTCAAGGATCGCCCCCTTGGGGAGATGCTCACCCTCATGGCCGAGAAGCACCTGTTCGAGATTCAGGGTTCCCTTCCGAGGACCGCGCTCGCCGTGCCCGTTACGATGGTGTTCTCCGACCTCACGCTCAGCCAGGCCTTCGAGAAAATGATGCGCGGGTACAACTACGCCTTCATAAGGGAGGATGTGTCGGACAGACGGGTGCTGATTGTCCTCGGAGAGATCAAGAGGGTCGAATACCGGGAACTGGTCCGACCGGCGCAGCCGCCTGGCCAACCGCCTGAACAGACACCCCAGCAGGGCGCAGCCGCTGCCCCCGTGGCCGCGGCCCCTCAGGCAGCAGGCGAGGCCCCGGAAGGTACGACAAACGTTCCGCCTAGACGCCGCCCGGTTCCGCAACCGCCGGGTGGTCGCCCGAACGTGGAGGGGCTCTCCGCACCCGCTGCACCGGTCCAGGGTGCCGAGACTCCCCAGGCCCCGGCGCCGGAACAGAAAGGTCAGGAGCAGCAGAGCCCCGCCGGACCCGGCGCTCAGTCCGCGGCGGTGGCCACGCCGCCCAAGACGGAGGGCGGACCGGCGGTCCAGGAGGAGCGGCCTCCTGACCGGCCTGCGCTGGGCTCTTTCTAGAAGATCGGGCGCCTCTATTGCCGAAAAGTGAGGGTAACGTGGTACGATCGGGTATGTTCGGCCTCCCCTCCCCGGAAAGAGTGACTGATGGCGTCTATCTGGTGGGAAGCTCCGATCTCACTGACCAGAGGGACTGTTCGGTCTATCTCGTGGACGCGGGGGAGCTTCTCCTCGTGGATAGCGGGGCGGGCGGAAATACGGCCCAAATCGTGAGGAACATAGAGCTTCTCGGTCTCGATCCGGCGCGCCTCTCCACACTCATTCTCACCCACTGCCACATCGACCACGTGGGCGGTGCCGCCTACTTCAAGGAACGGTTCGGGGTCCGGATCGTCATGCACGTCCTTGACGCCGGCGCCGTTGAGAACGGCGACCCGGTAAGAACGGGCGCCTCCTGGTACGGTCTGCACCTGGCTCCGCTGCCCGTCGACGTGACACTCGAGGGCGCGCAAGAGACATTGACCTTCCGCGACGGAACGAGAGTCGTATGCCTTCACACGCCGGGGCACACACCGGGCTCTCTCGCGGTTTACCGAGACCGGGGAGAGGAGAGGGTGCTCTTCGGCCAGGACATACACGGCCCATTCCTCCCGGAATTCGGCGCCGACCTCTCGGCCTGGCGGCATTCCATGGAGACCCTCCTCAGCCTTGAGGCCGATATCCTCTGCGAAGGCCATTTCGGCGTGTATCGGACGAAGGCCCGTGTGAGGGAGTATATTGAGGGCTACCTGGACCAATATGGTTCGTAGGATCCGGTCCCGGCCGCGCATCAAGAGAGTTCCTCCTCAACCGCTCAGACGCCTGTTTAACAATAGAGTAAGCCCACGTCCGTACCATCGAAGAGACAGACGCTATTTCAGGGTTGTTTGCAGAGCGTTTAGCCCCTCCCTCTTCCCCGGGTGAGGGTATTCCCTCACGCTTCCACTTCCACCCAAGGCGAGTCGTGCTCACCGCTCAAGTTTATGACGAAGAAGGCATAGGGCTTATCCACCCACCTCGTTATTTGCGGTAAATGGGGAAATCCTTTGGGGCAGATGGAAACGGTCGGCTTGTTGAATACGTGCCTTTCTCCCCCCATCCCCATTTCGATCTCCGCTCCGAGATAATCGATATTGTTCGGATCGAGACCGGCGACAATGAGTATCTCCTCCTCGGGGTGGGTGTGTGTCTCTCCCGCCCTGTGCCATTTGCCGCACCTGCTGTAGAAGCCCCACGTGAAGTTGACTTCCATCCCTTCGAGGTCACGACCGAACAGCCATACGAGCTGGTCGGCGTTTCCGGGCCCGATGCCGCGGTCTGCGGGGCGCAGAACCCCGTCCTTGTCGACCACGCGCTCGTACCCCATGCCTGTGCCCACCTTGTTCGGATCGACATGAGTGACGAGCCTCTTGACGAGATGGGCGTGTGTGGAACCGGAGCCCTTCGCCTTGACCGGTAGGGACGCGGCCTTATATCCAGGAGCAAGACCGAAGCCGTAGTGAACAAAGGGCTTGTCCACACGCTCCACCAATACGGGGCCATGGGGCGTCCCCTTGGGAATGACCACGACCGTCGGTTCGCTGAACACGTGCTCTTCCCGCTCATCGCCGAGGCAGATAGACATCTCCGCCCCGAGAAAATGAATATTCGTATTGTCGAGGCCGGCGAAGATCAGACACTCGTCGTACGGGTGCACGAGGGCGCCTTCCAAGGGGTGGAAGGGGCCTGGCTCCTTGACGAAGCCGTAAGTAAAATGGGCGTTGAATCCTTCCAAATCCTTGCCTTCCATCCACACCCGCGCGCCGCCGTAGAGGCCCTTGGGAGGCTCCTGGACGCGTAACGGCTTTACCAGATGGGCGTACTCTTTCTTTGCCATTTCACATACCTCCTTGGTCGAGACCCAAAGCGTCGAAGACCAGCTTTTCCGCAAGATCGGTAATCGCATCGACGCTGCCCTTCCGATCGAAATCAAACCAGTACGTCGTCCATGTCAGCATGCCCAGCAGAAAAAGGGCAGCCCAGGAGGGCTTGATATCCGGACCCATTCTTCCTTTATTCTGGATCTGCTTTATGGTGTCGGCGAAGAGCATATAATGCCTTCTCCATTCGGTCCTTATCTCGCGAAAGGGCTTACCCTCGGTACCGAGAGAGTCGTGTATGAGGACCCTTAACTCGGGGTAGACGCAGATGATCTCCTTCACGAAAGTGCGGACCATGAAGCTCAATCTCGCCTCCGGATCATCGATGGAGAAGGCCTTTTCGAGGTAGGGCTTCAGGGAGCCTTCGATAGAAGCCATATGGACGGCCAGAAGAAGGGCGCGACTGCTCCTGAAATAGCGATAAAAGGTCGGCCTCGTGATTCTTGCAGCGGCGCACACCCCGGTGATGGAGGCAGACGATGAGCTCCCCTTTTTCACGAGGACTTGCCTGGCCGCGCGGATAATCCTGGCCTTAGTCCTTTCTGAGGAGGGTTTTCTTGCCCTGAGAGCCTTCATTGGGGTTCCTCGCCATCCATACTTAGGAAATCGTTCAGTATTCTATTCGCACCTGCACCGGGCTGTCAACTCAAGGGGCGTCTCTATCAGATGCGCTTAATCGACGGATGCAGCAACAAATTCTTTGACAATCGCCTACTATTTGTTTATCATTGCTTACATATGACTTTACAGTAGTGTAAAGCAACAGCGTGCGCGCTTGTTGCGCAGCAGTTGCTTGATTGCCAGGAAGGAGGCCATATGCCCCTATTCTATCGCAGACTGCCGCGATTCGAGTATGTATCGCCCGGCACCGTAGAAGAGGCCGTCGCGTTCCTCTCCGGACACGGGGAAGATGCGAAGCTCCTCGCCGGCGGCACCGACCTCGTGCCCCAGCTGAAAGGCAGGGAGATCAAGGCCCGTTATGTCGTCGATCTGAAGGCTATACCAGGTCTCGACGCCGTCTCCTCGGGCGGCAAATCGGTCGCGACCATTGGCGCCCTCGCCACGATCGACGCCATTGCCCGCTCCCCCCTCGTCAGTGAGCGCCTCCCTCTCCTCGTCCAGGCAGCCTCTGTCATGGCCTCGCCCCAGGTGAGGAACAGGGGGACCTTCGTGGGGAACATCTGCAGCGCGGTCCCCTCCGCGGACAGCGCCCCGGGCCTGCTCGCCCTCGATGCCAGGGTGCACCTGTTGGGGCCCGGCGGCGAGCGCATTGTGGCCATGGACCGGTTCTTCACCGGTCCCCGCAAGACAGTCGTCGCCCGTGACGAAGTGGTGGTGGCCATAGAGGTGCCTTTCCCTCCCGCCGGAAGCCGGGGCGTCTACCTCAAGCTCTCGCCACGCCACTCCATGGATCTCGCCGTCGTCGGGGTGGCGGTCCAGGCGGTGTGCGACAACGGCGTCTGCACCCGCGTGAGGATAGGGCTCGGTGCCGTAGCTCCCACGCCGGTCCGCGCACCCCTGGCTGAGGCACTGCTCGAAGGCAGGGCGATCACCCCGGAGCTCATCGACGAGGCTGCCCGCCACAGTGTTAACCAGTGCAGCCCCATCGATGACCACAGGGCTTCCCAGGAGTATCGGTGTGACATGGTCTATGTCATGACGAGGCGGGCACTCACCCAGGTGCTCCTTGAAGGAGGGAGATGATGGGACAGATACGGCTGAGAATAAACGGGCTTGCCCTCGAGCTCGAGGTCAAGCCGTGGGCGACCCTCCTCGATACCCTCAGGGAGGACTTGGGCCTCACCGGCACGAAGGAAGGGTGCGGACAGGGGGAGTGCGGGGCCTGCACGGTGCTCATGGACGGCAAGCCTGTCAACGCCTGCCTCATCCTCGCCATGGAGGCGGAAGGGAAGGAGATCGTCACCATCGAGGGTCTCGCGAGCGGAGACGACCTGCACCCCATCCAGCAGGCTTTCGTGGACAGGGGGGGCATGCAGTGCGGCTTCTGCACCCCGGGGATGATCCTCTCCGCCAAGGCTCTCCTCGACGAGAATCCCGACCCTACCGACGAGGAGATACGCAAGGGGCTGGAGGGGAATTTCTGCCGCTGCACGGGATATACGAAGATCATCGAGTCGATAAGGGTCGCTGCAGAGCGCATGAAGGGGTGACAGAATGGAAGAATATTCGGTGATCGGAAAGCGCCTTCCGAGGATCGACGCCAAAGAGAAGGTCATGGGCCAGGCAAAGTATGCGGCCGACTATTCCCTGCCGGGCATGCTCTGGTGCAAGGTGGCGAGGGCTCCTTACGCCCACGCCCGCATCCTTCACGTGGATACGAGCGCCGCGCTGAAAGTTCCCGGTGTGAAAGGGGTGGTGACCGGCGAGGACTTCGGCGGCTGGACATGGGGCTTCATGGCGACCACGAGGGACGAGCCGCCCCTCGCGGTCGACAAGGTGCGCTACCTTTACGAGGGGGTCGCAGCGGTCGCCGCGATCGATGAGGAGACTGCAGAAGAGGCCTGCGAGCTCATCAAGGTGGAGTACGAGGAGCTTCCCGGTGTCTTCGACCCTGAAGAGGCGATGCGGGAGGGATCCCCCGTGATCCACGACTACAGGCCTAACAACGTGAGCGTCGAGTACCACTGGAGCTTCGGCGACGTGGACAAGGCATTCGCCGAATCCTACATCGTCAGGGAGGACCGGTTCGAGACGGGCAAGGTGTTGACGGGCTTCCTCGAGCCTCCCGCATCCCTGGCCTACTATGACCCGTCCGGCTCCATCACGGTGTGGCCCGCCAAACAGAGCCCCTACTTCCACTACCGGCACCTCGCCGCCTGCTTCAGGCTCCCCTTGAGCAAGATCAGAATCATCCAGCCCTTCATCGGCGGCGGCTTCGGGGGGACGAAGAACGACTCAGTGGCAGGCGATTTCTGCACCGTCATGCTGTCGAAGAAGACGGGCAAGCCGGTCAAGTACGTCTACCCCATGGAAGAGGTCCTCACCACGTGCCGCAGACGGCACAACATGATCATCTACAACAAGATGGGCATGACGAAGGACGGCCTCCTCACCGCCGTGGAGAGCAGGGTCGTCGGCAACGGCGGGGGCTACACCGCCATCGGCCCCCTCACCATGTACCTCACCGGGTGCGCCACGACCATGCCCTACAAGCTCCCCAATTACAAGTACGACGCCTGGCGGGTCTTCACCAACAACCCCGTCTCCGCCGCCATGCGCGGCCACGGCTTCACCCATACCCGCTTCGCGTGCGACATCCAGATGGGAATGCTCGCCGAGGAGCTTGGCATCGACCCTGTCGAGATCAAGATGCGCAACGCCATCGACAACCCCAAGAGGGGAGAGGAGTACCGCACCATCAACGGCATCTCCTTCAAGACATGCGGCCTCAAGGAGGCCCTGAAGTCGGTCGTCGAGGAGCACCTCTGGGCTGACAAGGAGAGTATGGAGAAAGAGAAGGGACCGATCTCGTACGGGGTCGGCATATCGGGCACCACTTACCAGGGAGGCGCCCGGCAGCTCGGTCACCAGTCGTGCGCGGCCATCGTGAGGATCTGCGAGGACGGCACCGTCAATCTCATCACGGGCGCCACGGACTGCGGCCAGGGCTCCGACACCGTCCTCGCCATGATCGCGGCGGAGGAGCTGGGGGCGCGCTACGAAGATATCTCCCTCAAGCGCGTGGACAGCGCCTATACTCCGGTCGATCCGGGGAGCTACGGGAGCAGGGTTACCCTCCTCGCGGGTCAGGCCACGCAGCTGGCGGCCCGGGATGCAAAGAAGCAGCTCATGCAAGCCGCGGCATCCGCATGGGGCGTCGCGCCCGAGGAGGTCGAGATCAGAGCAGGCTTTGCCTATCCGAGATCGAAGCCGGACAAGCGGATCTCCTTCGAAAAGCTCGCGAAGATCGCCTGCTACGAAGGCTCGGGGGCGGTGGTCCTCGGGAGGGGCCATTCCTCGTACGGCCTCGAGCAGATAGACTTCAACACCGGCACGGGCAACGGGGGCACCTCATACAGCTTCACGGCCCAAACCGTGCGCCTCGGCGTCGACAGGGAGACCGGCAAGGTCGACGTGACCGACTTCACCATCGCCCACGACGGGGGCGTGCCCCTCCATCCCGTGAGCGTGGAATCGCAGAACGAGGGCGGGGCCGTTCAGGGACAGAGCCAGGCAATGTACGAGCAGTTCATCATGGAGAAGGGCTTTACGCACAACCGGACCCTCCTCGACTACAAGATGCCCCGGTCCACCGACGTGCCCGACATCAAGGTGATCGACATCATCACGAACGACCCCGACGGCCCCTTCGGTGCAAAGGAGGCATCCGAAGGGAGCATCGTGAGCACGCCCCCGGCTCTGGTCGATGCCATCCACGACGCCACGGGCATCTGGTTCAAGGAATTGCCCGTGACCCCGGAGAAGATCGTCAAGGCGCTCAAAGAAAAGGGGAAGTGGCCCGGATAGGGAGAGTTTTTGTTCGTCCCCTAGGGAGATTTTACCTGCGTTGCTTCCAGCACACACCCGTCAGGGTCCCGAAAATAGATGACGATGGCGGGTCCGTTGTCCTGGGGGGCACAGTGGAGCCGGACGTTGTTGGCGACGAGCTTCCGATAGACCTCCTGAATGTCGTCCGTCCTGAAGCATAGGTGGGCGCTGCCCGTGTCGCTCGGCTTATTGTCCGTCTGCGGCTTGCCCGTGGGTGTATATTCCACAAGCTCCAGGCGGCCTTCTCCGAGAGTGAGGAAGGCGATTCGCTGCTCTGTCCCCGGACATCCCGTGACGGCGTCGGCCACCGGCCCCTTGAACTCCACGCCCGCAGCCTTTGAATCCCAGGTCAGCTCCATTCCAAGGATGTCCCGGTAAAAGGCGATCGACCTATCCATGTCGCTCACCGTGAAACTTGTATGGTGTATGCCGGTAAACATGGCCTCCCTCCTTGGGTATTGTTTTTCCTGTTCTTTCGCCGTCTGACGAAACAACCTTTCCCGTGGGTTACCTCTATGGCTCTTGCCGCCCTTTCTCCAGAACGTCCACGTATTGTATTCCTTCTGTTCCCTGTTCAACAGCGGTTCTTTGGTCCTTGAACTCCCGCCGAAGCCTTTCGAACGCATCACGGGCGGACCTGAGATCCTTCAGCCTGTAGTAAGCCCACCCTTCCAAGCCCAGGGCCTTTGCGCACTGTTCTTTCTGGTCAGGATAGCGAGCCAGGATGGCATCGGCCTCGACTACCGCCCTCCTGGGATCGTTTAGGCGGGAGTAGTAGATCGAGGTCACACCGAGCCTTGCTTTGGCACATGCAGTCCGCTCCTCGGGAAACCACCTACAGACAGCAACGAATCCGTTTGCCTCCTTCTTCCACTCCCTCGATCCCTTGCTTCCCCATGTGTCGATCGCATACTGCCATTGGCGGGCGCCGTCCTCCTGGCGTTCCACTCCTTGAAGCCGGTTCAGCCACCCAGGTGGGGTCCGGGCCTCCTCCCATGTAGCGGCGGCGGTGTGGAGATTGGCGCAGGTGAGGACGAGCAAAGGCACGGCCACCATACCGTTCTTTATGGCATGGAGAAGAATCGGAGACAAAAGATTCCTTCTCCGTTCGTAGAACAGGGAGAGAGCATACCCGAGAGCGAATATTACGACGCTGGCAAACAGGTTCTGCTGGTGTATGAAGGAGAAGACGCACGCCTGGATCGCCGAGGCCCATGCCCCGCTCAACCAACGCCGTAGGGCGGTATAGAGGAAACCTCGAAAGAAGAGTTCCTCGGCCACTGGGCCGAGGGTAAAGCTCTGGACGAGCAAAACCAGACTATATATGCTGTTCGGCGCTGATCTCAACCATTCAAGCTGCCTCGTATCCGTGTCAAGGCCCATCCCTTGTTTGAAAAGAACGGCTACAGGCATGATGAGCAGAGCCACGACAAGGAGATATTTGAGTGACTTCAGACATTCCCACACCACCCACGACGTGCCGAAGGTGGCAGAGATCAGGGGCCATCTTGGATGGTTCCGGGAGACCCTGACAGCAAAAAGAACGATGACGGCGTCAGCGATGAGTGCAAGCGCGACCACGGCAGGCTCGGCGAGCCATGGTCGGTACCTTAGGTAAGCGCTGTGAGTGAGCAGATACCAGCCGACAGACAGACAAGCCAGGAACAGCAGGCCCAAAGCCACGTCTTTGAGCCTCCAAGGCGTCAGAGGACGATCGCCAGCCTCGTATGCGGGCGGATAGTAAGCGAAAAACCGCTCGAAACCATCCCTGTGAGCCTTATGCTCCTCTATTTCAGTCCTTGCGCCGCTCGATTTCCTGTGCGAGCCTGTTGAAGCGGTCCGGATACTTTTCCCGGTCGATATGGTCGTAGGCGTCAAGGAGCTCGTCGACCGTGTATGCAGAATAAAGGGGCTCTATTTCCATCGTGGGACCCGATCGTTGACCTCGTTTCTCGCCTTTCCGAGGGTCTCACTATGTTGTATTTCAAGTGGTAAGACTTCTCAAGAAAAATCGGAATGCCCCCCGAAGCTTCGAGGAGAGCAGCGCCACCCCACTACTTCTTTAGCGTCGAGTAGTCCTTGAGAAACCGATCGATCCCGATGTCCGTGAGGGGGTGGCTCATGAGCTGCGTGAGCACGCCGAAAGGGATCGTGGCCACGTCCGCGCCCATCATGGCCGCATGGAGTACATGGAGAGGATTGCGGACACTGGCGACGATGATCTCCGTTTCGAACCCATAGTTGCCGTAAATGGAAATGATCTGTTCCACCATTTCCATCCCCGCCGAGGAGATGTCATCGAGGCGTCCCACGAAGGGGCTTACGTAGTCGGCCCCGGCCTTTGCCGCGATGAGGGCCTGAAGCGGCTGGAAGACGAGGGTTACGTTCGTCTTTATGCGCTCCCCTGAGAGCGTCTTGACCGCCTTCATGCCCTCCGCTGTCATGGGGATCTTGACTACCACGTTGTTCCCCAGGGATGCGAGGCGCCTTGCCTCCTCCACCATGGCCGGGGCCTCAGGTGAGAGCACTTCGAGGCTCACCGGCCCGGGCACCAGGGAGACTATCTCCCTGACAACATCTTCGGGGTTCTTCTTTTCCTTCGCAAGGAGCGAGGGATTCGTGGTGACACCGTCCACCAGCCCCATCTCTAAGCCTTTCCTTATTTCGTCCACATTGGCGGTATCGATAAAGAATTTCATCCCGTCCTCCTCATTTGGAATCTATTTCTTGGAAAATTCACTGCCCCTGCCGCCTGAAGAGGTGATAGAGGTAAAAACTGGACGCCTCCAGGCTGCTCGTGGGCATGTAGGCATGTTCCAGCGTATCTCCCCTCGCAAAGCTTCCGTGCCCCTTGAGCAAGACGATCCTCTGTTCTTTGAGCGCCTCGCTTACCGCCCGGGCCGATTCCGGCAGGCCCGCGGTGCCGATCGTGCCGATGCTCACCACGTGGACCCTCCCGAGCACATAATAACCCTCTGAATCAACCGGCGTAAGCTCGTCCTGAAGCATGGACAGAAGCGTCGCGTAAGGCGGATGGGCGTGGACGACGGCCCCGGCGCCGGTCGCGTGGTAGATAGCCCTGTGGACCGTCAGCTCCGAGGAGGCACGGCTGTCAATGGGGTCAGGCCCGGCCGGGTCTACCTCGATCACGTCGTTCCGGGTGATCCGGCCCAGCATGGCCCCTGTCCTCGTGATCCAGATAGCGGCCCCTGTCCGCACGCTCAAGTTGCCGGCGTGGGAGCTTACCATGCCCCGAAGAAACAGGTCTCTTCCGATGTCACGGAAGGCGGAGAATGTCGCTTCGTCGAGCATGGGTGTGCCCCACCTTGCATAAGGACTCTTGGCTTCGAATGTGTGTGAGATTAGCACGTACGTCGCGCAGGATGCAAGGGTTTTGGCTCGTAACTTATGGCCCGTCAAGCCTATCGATCAGCCGCCGTGCCCACCCGGCAGTAACTCAACTTCCGGCAGACGCCCGAAGACTTCCAGCCGCTGCTCGTCATTGATCTCGCCCAGGAATTCACTAAAGGGGCGGCCCAGGCGGGGATGGACCAGGCTCGGGTCTATCTCCAGGCACGGGACAAGGGCAAACCGCCTCTCGTGGAGCCTTGGATGGGGTATGACAAGCTCCGGTGTCTCGAGGATAAGGTCGTCAAAAAGGAGAATATCGAGGTCCAGGGTCCTGGGCCCGAGGGGGACATCCCGCTTCCTTGCCCGCTCCCGCTCGACGGAAAGGAGAAAGGTGAGGAGATCCCGGGGCTGGCCTGCCCATTGCACCTTCAAGGCACAGTTGAGAAAGTCGTCTTGAGGCACGGGCGAAACCGGGGACGTTCGAAATAGCGATGACAGGCCGAGAAGACGGATATCGCCATGCTCCAGGACCCTTCGTATGCCTTTTGCGCAGTTCTCGTACGGGTCGATGTTCGACCCGACACCTATGTATGCGATGCCGGTCTGTCTTCATCTCAGGTGGGTTTTGACGTATCTTCGTCTTTTTTCGGCGTGATGTCGATCTCCCGGGACTCCCTCATCGCTTCCTTGAAATCCCTTATGCTCTTGCCGACGGCACCCCCTACTCCCCGCAGCTTGCCTGCCCCGAAGATGATGAGGACGATGACGAGGATGACGAGCAGCTCTGGCAGCATTCTTTCCTCCGTGAAGCTACATTATATCATGGCGAAGGGCCTTCGTGTTCGGCCTAAAGGGAGAGACGCATCTTCAAAAACGCTCGACGAAAGCTTGTAAAAGCATTGCCACGGCACATACATAGAAGCTTCCTCCGGATCTCGGGCGATCGACATGGACCGGACGCGGGAAGAGAGTTTCTGCTGCGGCGCAGGAGGCGGCAGGCTCTGGATGCACGAATCGCGGGGCACACGGATCAGCTCGGAGCGGACGAGGCAGGCCCTTGCCAAAAGCCCCTCGATCATCGCCACGTCCTGCCCCTATTGCCTCATCATGTTCGAAGACGGCATAAAGGATGAAAGGGCGCAAGGGGCGGTGAGGGCCATGGACGTGTCGGAGCTGGCCATGGAGGCCATCATAAGAAGGAGAAAACGCCCCGCGCCGGGCCAAAAGACGTCCCGGAATAGAGAGGGACCGGCTACTCCTTTTTCGTCTCTTCCTTCGGCCGTTTCTTCGTGCACGGCAGGTTCTTGTGAACGAGGCTCTTCTTTTTTCGGCAGTAAAGGGCGACAAAGGTCCTGCAGCTTCCTGCGCCGTCGATGCCCGAATCCTTCGGCATCTCCGCGTATCTGCACGATAGGTCGCAATAACCGGAAAGGGATTCTGCCATGGCTTGCTCCTCGTGGCTAATACCGAGTCGCCTTCTTCGTCACATCTTTGTTGTCTCCTCGTCGCTCTCCTCGACGTACGAAAAAGTACGCCTTCGTCGGCTCCTCGTCACCTCCTCGATGTGCCTTCGAATGCAACCCGGTATAACACTGTAGCAGAAATCAATTGTGGCCGGTATCGGAAAATGATAGGGTGTAGAAAATTCCGGATCGAGCAGGATCGTTCCCGCACCCTCCGACCGAAGAGGAGAGAAATGAAAGAACCCATTCCCTTGAAAGAGACTCGCCTCCGCCTGCCGGCCCCCGTGATAGCCGCGGCTTCAGACACGATGGCAAAAGCGGTCGCGCACGTTCTCGCAATGCAGGACGAAAATGGGGCTTGGTCAAGGCTCAAGGGTGAATTTCCCGCGGAGTCGGAGCCGACGAGTTGGGCGGTAAAGGTACTCTCCACGCGGGGCTGGGGAAAGAAGGCGGTGGAACGAGGGCTCTCCTTCATCTTGAAGGACCAGAAGGCCGACGGGAGTTGGAACGGCAACAGCGCCCATACGGCATTTGTCGTTCTTGCCCTCGCGGATGCGCGAAAGGGGGCCGAAGCCATCGACAGGGCAGTGGAGTATCTGAGAAAGGTTCAGGATGAAGAAGGGGGGTTCAGGCGGATAGGGAAAGAAGGGCAGCCACTTGTCGTCTACACGGCCAACGTTCTCTTCGCCCTGAAGGCGGCCGGTCTTGGCAAAGGGGAGCCCATGGTGGACAAGGCGCTCGCCTGGCTGCGCTCGTGCCGGGGAGAGGACGGCGGCTTCCCCATGTCAAAGGGAGGAGATTCCATTGCCCTCGCAACTACGTGGACCATAAGGGCTTTGCGGGCATTGGGCGCAGGGCCGTCCGCGCCCGAGGTCCGAAGCGCCTCGAAGTGGCTCCTGGCGCCGCAGCATGCCTCGGGCGGATTCTCCATGACTGCCCCGGCCCCCGAGGACCCTGAAGTCACCTCACTAGCCATTTGTGCCCTCCGGGGGCTTCCCCGTATGGAAAAGACGATCGAACGAGCCGTGGCCTATCTGTGCGGCGCTCAAGAGGCTGACGGCTCCTTCACGAGCAGTATGCCCATGCAATTCAATAACGTGGCCAGGAAGAACACACAGACGACGCTGTTCGTCATCTGGGCCCTGAGCGAAGTCCTCTGACGCCGGATGCAGGCGTCTTTTGGTCGGGTCGGGTTCCGCACCGGTTCTTTCTCGACGAGCCAATTGATCGATGAAAATGGGCTTCTTTCTTGCGAGTTATGAGAGGAGAAAAAGGGGCATTCCTTTTTAGGCCATGCCCCCGTTGATTCTATCGTTTCGAGAACTGGAAGCTTGCCCTGGCGGCCTTCTTTCCGTATTTCTTTCTCTCTTTGACCCGGGGATCCCTCGTGATGAGACCCTGCTTCTTGAGTAGACCCCTCAACCCGCTGTTGAACTCGAGGAGTGCCTTCGCTATGCCGTGCCCGAGAGCCCAGGCCTGCGCGGGAACGCCTCCGCCGTATATGTTCGCAACCACGTCGAACTTGTCCGAGTTCTCCGTGATCGCGAGGGGCCTGTTCACCATCAGCCTCCACTCTTCGAGAGGAAAGTAGTCTTCAAAAGCCCTTCCATTTATGGTGAACTGGCCGGCACCCTGCTTTATCCAAACCCTGGCCACGGCCGTCTTCCGTTTTCCCGTCGCGTAGTACCTCTTCTCAGGCACGTCGTACCTCCTTGATGTCGAGCGTCTCGGGCATCTGTGCCTTGTGAGGATGCTCGCTCCCCTTGTAGACCTTAAGCTTCTTGAGCATCTTCCTTCCCAGGGCATTCTTGGGAAGCATGCCTTTCACCGAGAGCCTGATGACCTCTTCCGGCTTTGCCGCAAGGAGCGTCTTCGCATTCACCACCCTTAAGCCCCCAGGATAGCCGCTGTACCGCGCGTAGGTCTTTTGCTGGAGCTTATTGCCCGTCATCTTCACCTTCTCGGCGTTGATGACGATGACGAAGTCGCCGGTATCAGCGTGGGGCGTATACGTCGCCTTATGCTTTCCCCTCAAGATCCCGGCGATCTTGGCCGAGAGTCGCCCGAGGACAACTTGATCCGCGTCCGCGACGTACCACTTCTTGCCGAGGTCAGCTTCCTTTGGGAAGAACGTATCCATGAGGCACCTTTTGCTCTTAAAGTAATATACCTGTAAGGTCAAGTCAAGGGAAATGGAGATCTTACTTCTTTCCAGCGGCTCTTTTCGAGGCCTTCAGGGGATTGATCTTCTGCTCTTCCGTCTTCTGGACCTTCTTTATGTGCGTCGCCATGGTACAATTGGCGTTCTGCCACTTCTGTGCCGGATAAGGAAAGTTGCTGCAGAATTTCCCGGTGGAAAACTCCAGTACCCTGGTGCAACCCTCGCAGCTTTCGATGATCGTGAAGCATTTTCCGCCACCGTAAGAGCAGCCTGCCTTTTTCATGAACAGGCACTCGGTGCCGGGTTTCTGTGTTTGACACTGCATATCGCATCACCTCCTTCGATTTTCAAAGATGAATATATAACTACAAAACAGAACGGTTGTCAACTGGTTTGCGATTCCCTCATCTTCAAAACGATGCTCCGGGTTGTATCCAAACCGGGTGCTTTTCTTTCTTCCTGCCGGGCTTCCCTTTATGATTGTTTTGGTATATAATAGTAACGGCCTCGACTTGGGCTTGAAGAAAGTTTTGTCGGTCATACAATATATTGATTTTGCGAGAGACGTTATATTATAATACCGGTCTGAGCAAGGCTGGTGTAGCTCAACAGGCAGAGCAGCTGATTTGTAATCAGCAGGTTGCGGGTTCGAGTCCCATCACCAGCTCTGGGGGAGAGGTTCCCGAGCGGCCAAAGGGGGCAGACTGTAAATCTGTTGTCTCAGACTTCGGAGGTTCGAATCCTCCCCTCTCCACCATTAACCGGTGAGTTGGGGCGTGGGAGTGTCGTTGTTCCTCGCCTCCTTCGATTAGGTCAATTGGAGTTGCGAGTCCGGCTCCCTATCAGGGAGGGCGTTCGGACCGTTGACTCCAAACTGTTTATCGCGGCGGGAATAGCTCAGCTGGCCAGAGCGTCAGCCTTCCAAGCTGAGGGTCGCGGGTTCGAATCCCGTTTCCCGCTCCAAAAACAATACGGAAGCGGGCTCGAGCGTGCCCGCTTCAAAAACAAAATACGTCGCGGGTTAAACCGTGCCCGCTCCAGATGCCCGCGTAGCTCAGTGGTAGAGCACCTCCTTGGTAAGGAGGTGGTCATCGGTTCAATCCCGATCGTGGGCTCCACAAACCAAAACGGAGGCTCTCTATGGCTAAGAAAAAGTTCGAACGGAAGAAACCCCATGTGAATGTCGGTACCATCGGCCATATCGACCATGGGAAGACCACCCTCACGTCCGCGATCACGAGATGCCTGGCGAACACGGGGAAGGCGGAGTGGATCCCCTTCGATCAGATAGATAAGGCCCCCGAGGAGAAGGAGAGGGGCATCACCATAGCGACCGCCCACGTCGAGTACGAGACGGACAAGCGCCACTATGCCCACGTGGACTGCCCGGGCCACGCAGACTATATCAAGAACATGATCACGGGCGCGGCCCAGATGGACGGCGCCATCCTCGTGGTGGGTGCGAACGACGGCCCCATGCCCCAGACCCGCGAGCACATCCTCCTGGCCCGTCAGGTGGGCGTCCCCTACATCATCGTCTACCTCAACAAGGTGGACATGGTGGACGACCCCGAGCTCATCGAGCTCGTCGAGCTCGAACTGCGAGAGCTCCTCACCTCCTATGAGTTCCCCGGGGACAAGATCCCCATCATCAAGGGCTCTGCCCTGAAGGCCCTCGAGTGCGGCGACGGCAAGCCCGACTGCCCCCACTGCAAGAGCATCTTCGAATTGCTCGACGCGTGCGACTCCTATATCCCCGAGCCGGTCCGCGACACGGACAAGCCCTTCCTCATGCCCATCGAGGATGTCTTCTCCATCTCCGGCCGCGGCACCGTCGTGACGGGCAGGGTAGAGAGGGGCATCGTGAAGCCCTCCGACGAAGTGGAGATCATCGGCTTCAGGGCCACCCAGAAGACCGTCGCCACCTCCGTCGAGATGTTCCGCAAGATCCTCGATCAGGGCCAGGCAGGGGACAACATCGGCGTCCTGCTCCGGGGCACCAAAAAGGACGAGGTGGAGCGAGGCCAGGTCCTCGCGAAGCCGGGCTCCATCACCCCGCACGCGAACTTCAAGGCCCAGGTCTACGTTCTCACCAAGGAAGAGGGAGGCCGCCATACCCCCTTCTTCAACGGCTATCGGCCCCAGTTCTACCTCCGCACCACCGACGTCACCGGAATCGTGAAGCTCCCCGAAGGGGTGGAGATGGTGATGCCCGGTGACGACGTGACGATCACCGTAGAGCTCGTCACCCCCGTCGCCCTGGAGAAGGAGGTCCGCTTCGCCATCAGGGAAGGCGGCCGCACCGTGGGCGCCGGCGTGGTAACGGAGATCATATCGTGACGAGAGATGAGAGATTCTAAGGAGAGAAGAGGGGAGAGATGAGGCAGCTCGTGATCCTGGCCTGTTCGGATTGCAAGAACAGGAACTATACGACGACGAAGAACAAGCAGAAGACGCCCGACAGGCTTGAGATGAAGAAGTACTGCAAGTTTTGCAGAAAGCACACAAGCCATAAGGAAACAAAATAATTAGGCCAGTAGCTCTAACGGATAGAGCACCGGACTCCAAATCCGGGTGTTGGGGGTTCGAATCCCTCCTGGCCTGCTTGTAACGGAGAAACCATGGATGTGAAAGAAACGCTTGACAAGGTCAAGGAGTACTTCAAGGAAGTCTACATCGAGACGAAGCGCGTCACCTTTCCGTCCAGAAAGGAGACGATGAAGGGGACCTACGTGGTTCTCATCACGGTTTTCATAGCGGCGGTCTTCCTCGGTCTCGTCGACATCGGCCTTGCCAGGTTTATTCAGGTCTTGTTCCATGGATAGTTCGATGGAAAAGAAATGGTATGTGGTGCATACGTATTCCGGCTACGAGCAGAAGGTCAAGGAGGCGCTCGAAGAGAGGATAAGAACGAGCGGAATGGCGGATCAGTTCGCCGAGATCATCGTGCCCTCGGAGATCATCATGGAACGGGTCAAGGGACAGGCGAAGAAGTCCCAGAGGACGATCTTTCCCGGCTATATCATCGTTCAGATGGAGATGACGGAAGATACCTGGTACCTCGTGCGCAACACACCGAAAGTAACGGGCTTCGTCGGCTACGGCATGAAGCCGACCCCCCTTCCCGATGAGGAGATCAAGGATATCGTCTCCGCGATCCAGGAAGGGAAAGGAAAGGTAAAGCCCAAGATCCGGTTCGACAAAGGGGACAACGTCAAGGTGATCGAAGGGCCTTTTTCCAACTTCACCGGCAGCGTGGAAGAGATCAAGCCTGAAAAGGGTAAGGTGAAGGTGCTTCTGAACATCTTTGGAAGAACCACGCCCGTAGAATTAGACTTCATGCAGATAGAAAAAATGTAAAAGGAGCTTGTACGATGGCGAAGAAAGTCGTCGCTATGGTTAAATTGCAGTTGTCCGCAGGTCAGGCAACCCCGTCGCCGCCGGTAGGGCCGGCGCTCGGCCAGCACGGCGTCAACATAATGGAGTTTTGCAAGGCCTTCAATGAGAGGACCAAGACGCAGGAAGGAACGATAATCCCTGTTCTCATCACCATTTTTTCCGATAGGACCTTTACCTTCATCACGAAGACCCCTCCCGTCTCTTTTCTGCTGAAGAAAGCGGTGAAGCTTGCAAAAGGGGCAAACAACCCGAGGAAAGAGACCGTGGGAAAGGTGACGAAGTCCCAGGTGCAGGAGATCGCCCAATTAAAGATGCCCGACCTGAATGCGAAGGATCTTTCCGGGGCAATGAGGATTGTGGAGGGATCGGCGCGCAGCATGGGCCTGGAGGTAGTGGAGGGATAAGAGGGTCTGATAGATAGAGCAGCATCACGGAAGAACTAGGGCAGAAGAGTTCGATCGAGACAGTAGGGAGATACTGTTCCGAGCGTTTTTATTTTTTTGAGGAGCGACGAAAATGGCAGAAAAATCAAAGAAATTCAGAGAAGCAAGGGAAAAAGTGGACAGGGAAAAGAAATACGCCCTTGACGAGGCCCTCGACCTTCTCGGTGAGATGCCCGAACGGAAGTTCGACGAGACCGTAGAAGTGGCGATGCGTCTTGGCGTTGACCCGAGGCACGCCGACCAGATGGTGAGGGGCTCGGTCGTGCTTCCCAATGGGTTGGGGAAAAAAGTGACTGTCGTCGTCTTCGCAAAAGGACAGAAGGAGAAAGAAGCCCAGGACGCCGGCGCAGATTTCGTCGGGTCGGACGATTTGATCGACAAGATTCAGAAGGGCTGGCTGGACTTCGATAAGGCTGTGGCGACCCCCGACATGATGGGGGCCGTGAGCAAGCTCGGCAAGATACTCGGGCCCAGGGGCCTCATGCCCAATCCCAAGGTGGGCACAGTGACGTTCGATGTGGCGAAGGCCGTGACCGAGGTCAAGGCGGGCAGGGTCGAGTTTCGCGTAGACAAGGCGGGCAATCTCCACGTTCCCGTTGGCAAGGGCAGTTTCGGCAAGGAGAAGCTCAGGGAAAACATCTACTCACTTTTCGACGCCGTCACCAGATTAAAGCCTCCTTCAAGCAAAGGCACGTACGTGAGAGGCGTGGCCATTTCCAAAACCATGAGCCCGGGCATAAAGATAGATCCCACATACGTGCGGGTTCTGTCCAAGTAAGGGAAAGAGTCAGAGACAGCAGGTGCCGGTTTTTCGGGTAAACGATGACGGCCTGCCGAGACTGCAGCACGAGCTTTATTCGTCTCTCTGGCTTTCCATAAATACTCTTTATACGAAAGGAGGGATGAAATCCATTGGAAAGAAAGGCAAAAGAAAAAGTGTTGGAAGAGCTTGGGGACAAGCTCAAGCGCGCCGGCGCCTTGTTTCTTGCCGAGTACAGCGGCATGAACGTCGCCCAGATCTCGAAGCTGCGGAGGGATCTCGATAATGTGGGAGGAGAGTTCAAGGTCGCAAAGAACACGCTTCTCAAGATAGCGTCGACCGGGACCGGTGCAGAGGCCCTGCAGGATCAGTTTGCGGGTCCGAACGCGGTGATCTACAGCTTCAAAGATCCCGTGGGCGTGGCAAAAGTGCTCACGGCAACCGCCAAGGATGTGCCCAAGCTGAAGCTGAAATCGGGTCTCCTCGGGAATAAGCGGATCAGCGGACCGGACATTGCGACGCTCGCGACGATACCTCCCAAAGAGGTGCTCGTCGGCAGGCTTCTCGGGCTCATGCTCGGCCTGCCTCAAAGGCTCGTGGGCGCACTTTCCGGGAATCTCATGCAGCTTATGCTGACGCTGAACGCGATCAAAAGCCAAAAAGAAGGAACATAAAGGAGGATGAGCCACATGGCTGTGACAAAAGAAGAAGTAATTAGCTACATAGAGAACATGACGGTTCTCGAGCTGTCGGAATTCATCAAGACCCTCGAGGAGAAATTCGGCGTGACTGCGGCGATGCCCATGATGGCCGGAGGCTTTGCAGGCGGAGGGGCGGCGCCCGCAGCGGCTGCCGAGCCGGTGGAAGAGCAGACCGAGTTTAACGTGATCCTCACCGGGTACGAGGCGGACAAGAAGATCCAGGTGATCAAGGTCGTGAGGGCCATCACGAGCCTGGGACTGAAAGAGGCGAAAGACCTTGTCGAAGGTGTTCCCAAGCCGGTGAAGGAGGGAGTCTCCAAGACGGAAGCAGCGACCATCAAGAAGCAGCTTGAAGAGGTGAGCGGGCAGGTCAAGGTCGAGTAGAAGAGAGACGTAACCGGGTATCGAGGGGCAAAGCGATGCTTTGCCCCCGAACCTTTTAATAAAGAGGTGAAAAGGATATGAGGCAGACTTTTCATAATAAGATTGTGAGGAAGAGTTACGGGAAGCTCAAAGAGGTTCTCGAGATTTCCAATCTTATCGAAATCCAGCTCAATTCCTATGAGAGCTTTTTGCAGCAGGGCATCAAGCCGGAAGAGCGGACGAATGTGGGACTTCAGGGGGTTTTCAACAGCGTTTTTCCTATCAAGGATTCCCACGACACTACGTCGCTCGAGTTCGTTCAATATGAGATAGGCGATCCCAAGTACTCCGAAGAGGAGTGCATCGTGAGGGGGCTTACCTTCGCCTCCCCCATGAAGGTGACCATACGGCTCGTCGTCTTTAACATAGATCCGAACACGAAGATAAAGGATATCAAGGCCGTCAAGGAGCAGGACGTCTACTTCGGAGAGATTCCCCTCATGACGGAGAGAGGGACCTTCATCATCAACGGGACGGAGAGGGTGATCGTCAGCCAACTCCATCGTTCTCCCGGCGTCTATTTCGACTGTGACCAGTCAAAGGCGCCCTTCAGCGGCAACTTCGCCTACACGGCGAGGATTATTCCGTACCGGGGCTCGTGGCTCGATTTCGAGTTCGACCACAAAGACCTTCTCTACGTCCGCATAGACAAGCGCAAGAAGATTCCGGTTACGCTGCTCCTGCGCGCCCTCGGGTACACGGAAAAGGAGATCCTCGACTACTTCTACGAGAAGGAAGCCGTCATTCTGAAGGACGGAAAGGTCTTCAAGGAAACGCCCTTCGACCTTCTTCTCGGGCAGAAGGCGCCCGCCGATATCGTGAACGCTGAGACCGACGAAGTGCTCGTGAAGAAGCACAAGAAGATCACCAAGGGCGTCATAAAGAAGATGGAGCAGGCGAACATCGCGAAGATCCCCGTGCAGCAGGAGGACGTCCTGGGCAAGATCGTCGCGGCCAGCATTATCGATCCCGAGACCAAGGAAGTCATCGTTCCGATCAACAAGGAGCTCACGGAAGACGATCTGACAAAGATCACTGCCCGGGGCATAAAGAGCTTCGATGTGCTCTTTATCGATAACCTGAACGTCAGCTCGTCCCTCCGGGACACCCTCCTCGTCGACAAGGCGGGCGGCAAGGATGAGGCGCTCCTCGAGATCTACAGGAAGCTTCGACCGGGAGACCCCCCTACGTACGAGTTTGCGGAAGCCCTCGTGCACAACATGTTCTTCAGCGCCGAGCGGTACGACCTCTCCAAAGTGGGGAGGCTCAAGATGAATCACCGCCTCGGCCTCTCCATCCCCCTCGATACGTGCACCCTGCGCAGGGAGGATATCATCGAGGTGGTGAGGCAGTTGCTCCGTCTGAAAGACGCCCGCGGCGCAGGAGACGATATCGACCATCTGGGCAACAGAAGGGTAAGAACCGTGGGCGAGCTCCTGGAGAACCAGTTCAGGATGGGCCTCGTGAGGATGGAACGGGCCATCAAGGAGAGGCTGACGTTTCCCGAGATGGAAACGCTCATGCCCCACGATCTTGTGAACCCCAAGCCGGTTGCAACGGCGGTGAAGGACTTCTTCGCGAGCAGCCAGCTATCCCAGTTCATGGACCAGACAAACCCGCTTTCCGAGATCACCCACAAGCGGAGACTCTCGGCCCTCGGCCCCGGCGGTCTTACCCGGGAACGGGCCGGATTCGAAGTCCGCGACGTTCACCCCACCCATTACGGCAGGGTTTGCCCCATCGAGACGCCGGAAGGGCCCAACATAGGTCTCATCGCGTCGTTGTCCACGTACGCTCGGGTGAATGAATACGGATTCATCGAAACGCCCTACCGGGAAGTAATCAACGGCAGGGTGACCAATAACATAAAGTATATGAGCGCCCTCGAAGAGGAAGCGTATTACGTGGCCCAGGCAAACGCGCCGGTCGACGAGCACGGGCGCTTCCTCACGGACCTGGTCTCCGCGCGAAAGAGCGGAGGATTCTTTCAGATAGACCCTATGAGCATCGATCTCATGGACGTCTCCCCGAAGCAGCTTGTGAGCGTCTCGGCATCCCTCATCCCGTTCCTCGAGCACGATGACGCAAACCGTGCCCTCATGGGCTCCAACATGCAGCGACAGGCAGTCCCCCTTCTTAGAACCGAGGCGCCCCTTATCGGCACCGGCATGGAGCGCATCGTGGGAAGGGACTCGCGGGTGAGCATCGTGGCGAAGCACGAGGGTGTGATAGAGAACGTCGACGCGAACAGGATCATTCTCAAGTACGAAGAGAGAACGAACGGAGATGAGCCCGTCACCAAGATCGATGTGTACAATCTGCTCAAATTCAGGCGCTCGAACCAGGACACCTGCATCAATCAGCGCGTGATCGTCCGGAGAGGCGACTACGTGAAAAAGGGCGAAGTACTCGCCGACGGCCCGTCCACGGACCGGGGAGAGCTGGCCCTCGGCAAGAATGTCATGGTGGCTTTCATGCCCTGGCGCGGCTACAACTATGAGGACTCGGTCCTCATCAACGAACGGCTCGTGGCAGAGGACAGCTTCACCTCGATTCACATCGAGGAGCTCGAGTGCGTCGTTCGGGACACGAAGCTCGGCAAGGAAGAAGTCACCCGTGACATCCCGAACGTAGGAGACGAGGCCCTCAAGGACCTGGATGAGAGCGGAATCATCAGGATAGGTGCGACCGTTCGGGCAGGAGATATCCTCGTAGGCAAAGTCACTCCGAAGGGGGAAACGCAGCTTACCCCGGAGGAGAAGCTGCTCCGGGCGATCTTCGGTGAGAAGGCGGGGGATGTGAAGGATACCTCGCTTCGGATCCCGCACGGCATAGAAGGCATCGTCATTGACGTGAAGGTGCTCTCCAGAAGGGGAATAGACAAAGACGAGCGGTCGAGACTCATCGAGGATATCGAGATATCGAACATCCTCAAGGACCAGGAGGATCAGATAAGGATCATCCTCGACTCGACGAGGGGAAAAGTGCAGGACCTGCTCCTCGGAAAAGCCGCTCCGAAGGAGATGAAGGACGGGAAGGGGAAACCGCTGGCCAAGAAAGGTGAGGTCTTCACGAAAGAGAAGATCGCGGCCCTCAATCTGGACAGGCTGCATGAGATGAACTTCGACGACGACGAGCTCGAGGCGAGGATTGCCAAGATCGTCGACAGCAAGGAAAACCAGATCGAGCTGATAAAGCTCTATTACGAAGACAAGATAAACAAGATCAAGAAAGGCGATGAGCTGCCGCCCGGCGTCCTCAAGACGATCAAAGTGTATGTGGCCATGAAACGGAAGATCGCCGTGGGCGACAAGATCTCGGGCAGGCACGGGAACAAGGGGATTGTGTCCGTTATCCTCCCCGAGGAGGATATGCCTTTTACCGAAGACGGAACACCCGTGGACGTGGTCCTGAACCCTCTTGGCGTGCCCTCGCGCATGAACGCCGGCCAGATACTGGAGACACATCTGGGCTGGGCATCCAAGGAGCTGGGGAAGGCCATAGGCAAGCTCATCGAGACGAACAATGCTTCCCTCATCCGCAGCCGGATGGAGGAGGTTTTCGGCAAAGGAGACGTGCGGGATTTCTTGAAGAAGCTTACCGAGGATGAGTTGATAGAGCTCGCGAACCAGGTCAAGGACGGGGTGCACATAGCCGTTCCCGTCTTCGACGGCGCGAAGGAGGCCGAGATCAGCGATGCCTTCAAGATGGCCGGGCTGCCCGATACGCGGCAGATCACGCTCTACGACGGGAGATCAGGGGAACCTTTCCACCACAAAGTGACCATAGGCTATATGTACCTTCTGAAGCTTCACCACCTCGTGGACGACAAGATACATGCCCGTTCCATAGGGCCTTACTCGCTCGTGACGCAGCAGCCTTTGGGAGGAAAGGCGCAGTTCGGCGGTCAGAGGCTCGGGGAAATGGAGGTCTGGGCGCTCGAAGCATACGGTGCCGCCTATTCCCTTCAGGAATTCCTCACCATCAAGTCGGACGACGTAAGCGGCAGGGTAAAGGCGTACGAGTCGATCGTCAAGGGTGAAGACGTGCTGGAGCCGAGCTTGCCTGAATCATTCAACGTACTGGTCAAGGAACTGCAGAGCTTGTGCATCAACGTCGACTTGGTCAAAGAAGAATAAGGAGGACCATTTTGGACGACTATTTCAAGATTTTCGATAAACAGAAGGATCCTTTGACGTACACGGCGATGAAGCTCTCCCTGGCGTCGCCGGAGCTCATAGAAAAATGGTCTTTCGGCGAGGTGAAGAAGCCGGAAACGATCAACTACCGCACCTTCAAGCCGGAGAAAGACGGCCTCTTTTGCGCGAGGATCTTCGGCCCGGTGAAAGACTATGAGTGCATCTGCGGTAAGTACAAGAGGATGAAGCACAGGGGAATCATCTGCGAGAAATGCGGCGTGGAGGTCATCCAGTCGAAGGTCCGCAGGGAGCGGATGGGCCATATCCACCTCGCCTCCCCCATCGCCCACATCTGGTTCCTGAAGAGCATGCCGAGCAAGATAGGCACGCTTTTGGAGCTGACGATCAAGGAAGTGGAGCGGGTCCTCTATTTCGAGATGTACATAGTGGTCGAGCCGGGCCCGTCGCAGTACAAATTCTGCGAGCTGATCACCGAGGACAAGTACCTCGAGGCAAAGGAGAAATTCGGCGACAAGTTCCTCGGCGGAATAGGGGCCGAAGCCATGCGCGAGTGCCTCAAGCGGATCGACGTGGGCGAGGTCGGGAAGACCATAAGGGAAGAGATGAGGGAGACCTCGTCGGACGCCAAGAGAAAGAAGTTGGCGCGACGGCTGAAAGTCGTCGATGCGTTTCGCATATCGGGCGTCAAACCCGATTGGATGATCCTCGACATCATACCTGTCCTGCCGCCTGAGCTTCGACCGCTCGTGCCGCTCGACGGAGGCAGATTCGCCACATCCGACCTGAACGACCTCTACCGGAGGGTCATCAACAGGAACAACAGGCTCAAACGGCTCATGGAGCTCAACGCCCCGGAGATCATCATCAGGAACGAGAAGAGGATGCTCCAGGAGGCGGTCGATGCCCTTTTCGACAATTCAAAGAGGGGGCGTATCGTTACCGGGACGAGCAAGAGACCGCTCAAGTCGCTCTCCGACATGCTGAGGGGCAAACAGGGCCGCTTCCGCCAGAACCTCCTCGGCAAGAGGGTCGATTACTCGGGCAGGTCGGTCATCGTGGTGGGGCCGGAGTTGAGGCTCCACGAATGCGGCCTTCCGAAACACATGGCCCTCGAGCTTTTCAAGCCCTTTGTCTATAACAGGCTCATCAAGAAAGGCTTTGCCACGACCATAAAGAACGCGAAGAAGCTTGTCGAGAAAGAGCGTCCCGAGGTATGGGATATGCTCGAAGAGGTGATCAAGGAACACCCGGTGCTCCTCAACAGGGCGCCCACGCTGCACAGGCTCGGCATCCAGGCCTTCGAGCCGCAGCTTATCGACGGCAAGGCGATCCAGCTCCATCCCCTCGTCTGTCCCGCGTACAACGCGGACTTCGACGGAGACCAGATGGCAGTCCACGTGCCGCTGTCGATCGAGGCCCAGACGGAGGCCCGGGTGCTCATGATGTCCACGAACAATATCCTCTCCCCGGCGAGCGGCAGACCGATCATCGTTCCGACCCAGGACATCGTGCTCGGCCTCTACTATCTCACCATAGACCGCAAGTACCGGCCGGGTGAAGGAAGAATATTTGCCGACCCGGAAGAGGTGAGGATCGCCTACGACTCGGGAGAGGTCGACCTCCACGCCCGGGTGAAGGTGAGGATGGACGGAGAGATAGTCGCCACGACGCCCGGAAGGATCCTGCTGCTCGAGGTTATCCCGGAAGTGATTCCGTTCTCGGTCATCAACCGGATCATGGACAAGAAATCGATCGGCCAGCTCGTCGACATCTGCTACAGGCAGGGCGGAGAGAAGGCAACCGTCATCCTCTCCGACCGGCTCAAGAGCGTCGGCTTTTACTATGCCACCATAGGCGGAATCTCCATCTCCATCGACGACATGATCATCCCTGAGCGGAAGGAAGAGCTGATAAACAATGCCTACGAAGAGGTCAAGGTCGTCCAGAACCAGTATTCGGAAGGGTTGATCACGGACGGTGAGCGATACAACAAGGTCATCGATATATGGGCGGACGTGACGGAGAGGATCGCCGACGAGCTGATGAGAGAGCTCGGCTCCGAGCGGATAGAGGTGCCTCTCGAATTCCAGGCGAAAACCGCGCCGAAAGCCGCCCCCAAGAAGGGCTCCAAGAAGGGTGACGCCCCCGGAAAGGCGCTCGCCCCGGTTCAGTATGAGTATCAGAACAGTCTCAACCCCATGTTCATCATGGCCCACTCGGGGGCAAGAGGAAACGCCCAGCAGATAAGGCAGCTTGCAGGCATGAGGGGGCTCATGGCGAAGCCGTCGGGAGAGATCATCGAGACTCCCATCACGAGCAATTTCCGCGAAGGCCTCACCGTTCTGCAGTATTTCATCTCGACAAGCGGCGCGAGGAAGGGTCTTGCCGATACCGCCCTGAAGACGGCGAACTCGGGCTATCTCACGAGGAGGCTCGTCGACGTGGCCCACGACGTGATCGTGGGGGAGACGGACTGCGGTACCTTCGACGGTATCGAGGTGACTTCCCTCATAGAAGGGGGCGAGGTCATCGAGCAGCTCGGCACGAGGATCCTCGGAAGGGTCTCCCTCGAAGACCTGAGAGACCCGGACGGCGAGATCATTGTGCAGAGGAACGAGGAGATCAGGGAAGAGCACCTGAAGCAGATAGACGAGGCAGGCTACGAAATCGTGAAAATCCGCTCGGCCCTCACGTGCAGGTCGAGGAGGGGTGTCTGCGCCCTCTGCTACGGCAGGGACCTCGCGCGGGGGAGGCTCGTGAGCATTGGCGAGGCGGTCGGCATCATCGCCGCCCAGTCCATCGGCGAGCCGGGCACGCAGCTTACCATGAGAACGTTCCACATCGGCGGTGCCGCATCGAGACGGGTCGAGCAGTCTACGCTGGAGTCGAGGAACGAAGGATACGTGAAGCTCGTGAACGTGAAGATGGTCCTCAACAAGGAAGGACAGCCCGTTGCCATGAACAGGAACGGTGAAATCGTTCTCCTCAATGAGGCCGGCCACGAGCGCGAGAAGTACCCGGTTATCTACGGCGCAAAGCTGAAGGTTGCGGATGGGCAGAAGGTGAGCGAGGGTCAGATCCTTGCCGAATGGGACCCGTACACGACGCCGATTCTTTCGGAAGTTTCGGGCAAGGTCAAGTTCGGCGACATCATCGAAGGCGTGACCATGCAGGAGCGGGTTGACGAGGTCACCGGTCTCGCATACAAGGTCATCATCGAGGCAAGGGATCCCGATCTTCGCCCCCGGATATCCCTCAAGGACGAAAAGGGAAGGACCATCATGATAACCGGCACGGCAAGCCCGGCGCGCTATATCCTGCCTATCGGGGCCCACATAGTGGTCAACGACGGGGACGACATCTATGCCGGCGACACCGTGTCGAAGATGCCCAGAGAAACGACGAAGACAAAGGATATCACCGGCGGTCTGCCGAGGGTCGCCGAGCTCTTCGAGGCCCGCCGGCCGAAGGAGAGCGCCACAGTCACGGAGATCTCCGGCGTAGTCTCCTTCGGCAAGCTGTCAAAGGGGAAAAGGGAGGTCATCGTTACGCCTGACCGGGGCGAGGCGAGAAAGTATACGATTCAAAGGGGAAAGCACATCATCGTGCACGAGAGCGACTACGTGCGGGCCGGAGAGGCGCTCATCGACGGTCCCGTCAACCCTCACGACGTGCTCCGCATTCTGGGTACGAAGGAGCTGGCGCGCTACCTCGTGGATGAGATCCAGGAAGTCTACCAACTGCAGGGAGTGAAGATAAACGACAAGCACATCGAGATCATCGTCCGCCAGATGCTGAAGCGGGTGCGCATAAAGGAAGTAGGCGATTCGAACTTCATCATTGACGAGCCCGTGGAATGGTGGGTTTTCGAGGAGGAGAACCGGCGCGTGATGGAAAAGGGAGGCACTCCGGCGACAGCCGAGTCGCTCTTCCTCGGCATCACGAAGGCCTCGCTCATCACGGACAGCTTCATCTCCGCGGCGAGCTTCCAGGACACGACAAAGGTCCTGACCCAGGCCTCCATCGAGGGGCGTGTCGACTACCTGCGGGGCTTGAAGGAGAACGTGATCATGGGGAGAATCATCCCCGCGGGCACGGGTTTTCCAAAATACAGAGGCTACGAGATGGTGGCCCTGGACAAGGCGGAGGCAGAAGAGGAGCCCACCTCCGAGATGCTAGAGAGCGCCACCACGTAGTTTTCTCTCGGCCAGCCGGGCCTCTTCGCTCTTGGGAAAGAGCTCTATCACCCTTTTCAAGAGGGTGGTAGAGCTCTTTTTGTCCCCCAGGGCACTGAATGCATCCGCTTGGCGGAGCATGGCCTTTCCCGCTTTGTCGCTCTTGGGATATTTGTCGACCACCTCCTGAAACTGGACAATGGCCTTTTCGTAGTTCTTCCCGCTCATGTAGCTTTCACCCATCCAGTAGTACGCGTTGGGTGCGAGAGGAGAGTCCGGGTTTTCCTTGACGAACTGAGCAAACAGGGTCACAGCGTTGTCATATGATCCCTTTTGAAAGGCGTCGAAACCCTGTTTGTAGATCCCTTCCGCGTTTGCTTTCGTCGGCGCGGCAGGAGCGGCCTCAGGGGGAGCCGTTATCTGTTTTCGCAAGTCCTTCATCTCGTTCTTCGTTTCTTCCCAGTACGTACGGAGCTGCGCTTCCAGCTCGTCCAGTCTCCCCAGAATGGCCTTGATCTTGTCGTCCCGGGACTGATCCGTAAGGGACATGTCGACGACTTGCTTCCTCAGGCCGGCGTCCGGCGTCCCTATCATTTTCTGGAGATCTTTCATATCCTTCTCCATCCTGGAGAGTCGCGCGTCCGTCTTCTCCCTGTACGACGTCTGCTCGCCGTAGACGGTCGAGACGTCCTGTCTCACCTGGGTCACGTCTCCTGTAGAAGCGCACCCAAATGCAAAAAGGCCCAGCAAAAAAACTAGAAGGAGTCTTCTCTCCATGTTGCCCTCCGTAAGTAGCAATTAATGGGGCTCAGCGCCCCCTCCACAGGCAAAGCCTGCGGCGCCTCCCCCCTCACACCTCGCTCACGCTCGGTTTTGTCGTCGGCTTAAGCGCCCCCTCCGGCAGCCAAGCTGCCAGGGCCTGCCTCCCCCCTCACCAGTCTGTAGTAGCGGGGTGCCCACGTCCTGCTACCTTCCGACGTGCTCCCCACAAGGCCGCGTGGGTCGCGCGGCTTAAGCGCCCCCTCCACAGGCATCAGCCTGCGGAGCCTCCCCCTCAATGACCAGCCTGTCCTTGTGGAACCGCCCCATAGGCCTCTACTATTGGCCTGTCACGAAATGGGCACGCCTGTTCTTGGCCCAGGCCTCCTCGGTATGGCCGGGCACGAGGGGCGCTTCCTTGCCATAGGAGACGACTTTTATGCGCTTGTCGCTGACGCCCAGCTTGACGAGGTAGTCTTTCGCCGCTTCAGCCCTCTTCTGACCGAGGGCGAGGTTATATTCAACCGATCCCCTCTCGTCGCAATGGCCTTCCACGGTGAGTTTTGCGGCCTGATTGGCTCCGAGCCAGGCGGCAAGATCTTTCAGAATGGGTACGTCATCAGGCCTCACATTGTAGCTGTCGAATTCGAAGTAGATGTCCGTAAAGCGCGCGCCCTTGGCCGCCTCTTCAGCCGCCCGCCGCCTTCTCTCCTCCTCCGCTTTTGCGAGGTCTTCCTCGGTGACGCCCCCTTCCTTCCCCTTTTGGACTTCAGGGAGCCCCGGCTTTGCTTTTTGCTGGCCGGCTTCCGCTTCCAGGGAAGCGCGCTCGCCGATAGGTGCCGGAGCAGGCTTCGAGGCGCATCCGTAAGAGAGCAGCAATGCTGCGGCTGCACACAATGGAAGTAGTATCTTCATAGCCTTTCCCTCCTAGGGCATGAAATTCGGCTGGGTCGCATCGCTGCCGGTCAACCTGAGCACCCGCTTGTTGTCGCCGTTCCGAAGCATGAAACAGATCTGTGTCTTGCCGTTCCCCTTCTGCGAGGAATAGAGGATATATCTGCCACAGGGGGAGAATCGCGGTGAATCGTTCACCCCTCCGTCGGACAGCACCCGCGCATCGGACCCGTCGGGCCTCATGACGCATATCTCCAGGGCGCCTTCCGTCTTCGAGACGAAGGCGATCAGGTCGCCTTTCGGGGAAAAGGCAGGGGACGTATTGTAGTTCCCGAAGTACGAAAGGCGCTTCACCTCGCCCGTAGCCATGTCTTTGGCGAAGATGTTCGGTCCGCCGTACATGTCGGATACAAAGACCATCTTGGTCCCGTCCGGGCTGAAGGTGGGGGAGGTGAGAATGCCCTCCCTCCTGAACAAGACCTTGCGCTCTTTCGTCTCCACATTGACCGAGTATATGGTGGAGAACCTCCCCGTGGTAAGAGAATAGGCCAAAGTCCGCTTGTCCATCCACGCCCCGCCGAGCTTCATGCCGTCTTCCTTGTCGGCAAATACCTCTCGGTTGGTCCCCAGGTCCGATACATATAGACAAGGCTTGCCCTCCCTGTAGGACGTAAAGGCAAGGTATTTCCCGTCGGGAGAGACAGAAGGCGAAACGATCAGCTTGTCGTAGGAGGTCAGTTTCTTGAGCCCTTCGCCGTCGATGTCGGAGACGTAGACATCCCGCCGTCCACCCACGAAGTAGATCCTCGAGCTCATGATACCCCTTTCGCCCGTCGCCTGTAGTATGATCTCGTCGGCGAGGCGGTGGACCAATCTTCTCCAGTCCGAAGAGGCCGCTCCGAATTTCTTTGCGAAGAGGAGAGAGCCGTCCGTCACGTCATAAAGATACGAAGAGAGGGCGATGGTACCATCCTTCTCCTCCACCGTGGCCTTGCACAGAAGCTCGACGCCGAGAGATGACCACTGATCGAACCTTATGCTCTTCCTGTCCACCCCTTCGCTCAAAAAGTCATTGTCCATCATGGAGCGGGGGGCCACGACGAAAAACCCTGACATGTCCAGGTCCTGGCCCAAAAGGTCGCTTATTTCCGGCCGCCCCTTGTCTGCGGCCGCGAACGGCGGAACCGCGATGGTTATTCTCTTGTACGACTGGCCGTATATATCATAGTAAACCTTTGCGCCCACAAAGGCCGGCATTCCGCCGATCCAGGCGACCAAGGCGAGGACTATCACGATCCACTTACTACTCTTGCTCATGGTGTCTCCATTCATTTATGATTCGTAACAGGGCTTCAGTCTGGGGCGAGGTACTCCTGCCCTTCTTGGTGATGATGTAGAAAGATCTCTTGACCCCGGGAAACCCTTTGACGGACAGGACTTTCAAGAGACCCCGGCTCAATTCCTCCCTTACCGCCCGGTTCGAGATGTAGGAGATACCCATCCCCTCCCGGACCGCTGCCTTGATTGCTTCCGTGTCTCCCAGCTCTCCGACGACATGGAGGTCCTCGGGTTTGAGATGTCGCTTCAGGAGGGCCGTCTCAAAGCATTTTCTTGTCCCGGAGCCGGGCTCTCTTACGAGGAGCGGATACTTGGCGATATCGTGGATGTCTATCAGCTCAGGGAAATCGAGGGGAGCAATGAAGATGATGCTGTCTTCAAGAAACTGCTTGTAGACGATTCTCTTTGTCTCTTCCCTTGAGCCGACAAACCCGATGTCCACATCTCCGTTTTCGACCCGATCCGCGATGTTCTGGCTGTCCGACAGCACGAGCGTGAGATCCACCCCGCCGAACCGCCCCTTGAACGCCTTGAGTATGGGTGGCAGGATGTAAACGCCCGGGATGCTGCTCGCCCCGAGGCGAAGGGATCCGCTCTTCAAGCCCCGAAAGGAGGCCATGGCATCGATGGTTTCCCTTTTGAGAGAAAGGAAGTCCTTCGCATGCTTGAAGAGGATCTCGCCCGCCCTCGTGACGGCAAGGCTCCGTTTCGTTCTGTCGATCAGCCTCACCTGGAAAAACTGTTCCAGATCGACAATCTGCTTGCTCACCGTCGGCTGCGTCAGACCGAGTTCTTCGGCCGCTTTGGTGAAGCTCCTCAACTCGATGATCCTCACGAAGCTCTCCAGATGATGGATGTTCATCGTGTGAAATCTTACCCCCAAACAGCCGGAGACGTCAAGGAAGGGGCTAAAGCGGTGCTCTCTTCTCTATTGGCCTTTCTTCGCTTGGCCGCAGTAGTTATCCAGGAAGTAGTCTTCCGCTGTGCCCTGGTAGACTGTCCCCCAGGGGGTGGGTTTTCTGAATAGCTCCGTCGTGGTCCCGTCCCACTTGAGACCCTGCACTTCGAGGGATCGGTATCGACCCTCGGAGCAGTCAAACTCGTCGATTGAAGTGATCTCCTTCATGTTCGAGGCGGTGTGCCGCGCATCGGCCGTCTCCCCGGGAAACTCTCTCTTCCTCCAGACATGGACCACGTTTTTCGATGGGAAGGTGACGGACCCTTTGTCGAAATAATAGGAGACGCCGCCGTTGTCCTTCTCGTAGAACTCCCATTTCCGTTCGCCCCATTCAATCGTGCTCCCTTGGTTTTGTTTCACCGTCTCGGGTGCTTTGGCGGGATTACTCTTATGGACAAAGCTGCAGCCGGTCATCGAAACAAGGGCACAGCATAGAAGACTGACGGACAAGGACATCTTTCGGCTCATCGTGGCACCTCCCTGTGGTGTTTAGATTGTCACAAAACCGCCTGAAAAGTAAATGAAATAGATCGTACATCAAACACGAGCGAAGCGAGGCTGAGCGCACGGAGGCTCCGCAGGCTTATGCCTGTGAGGGAGGGGGTGCTGAACCCCAATAATTGCTGCTTGTTTTTTTCGTCGATCGGTCATAAGCTCTTTTCTAAAAGTAGGGGGGTGAGCTACGATGAAGGTGGGGATAGTCAAGGACGCGATCTATCTGGAGCATGTCACCGAGAGCTTCCATCCGGAGAACCCGGGGCGATTGAGGGCCATCTACGGGAGGCTCGAGGCAATGGACCAGGCAGGGCTTGTTTACGTGCCTGCCAGGGCGGCTACCGACGAGGAGATAGCCCTCAATCATGACCCGGCGTATGTGAGCTTCGTCCGGGAGACGAAAGGCAGCCAGCAAAGGCGACTCGACCCCGACACCGTGACCTCCGCGCGGTCGTACGAGGCGGCCTGCATGGCAGCCGGAGGCTTTCTGGAGCTCATCGACGCGTGCCTCTCCGGCAAGGTCGACAACGGATTCGCCCTCGTGAGACCGCCGGGTCACCATGCCGAAGCCGCCAAAGCGATGGGCTTCTGCATATTCAATAACTGCGCCATCGGCGCGAGGCACCTGCTGAAAAAGCACGGTTATCGGCGCGTGATGATAGTCGATTTCGACCTTCACCACGGCAACGGCACACAGCATAGCTTCTACGACGATCCGGCCGTACTCTACTTTTCGACCCACCAGTATCCGTACTATCCGGGCACCGGCTGGTTCGATGAGGTGGGAGAAAAGGAAGGGAAGGGTTACACGATCAACGTTCCCATGACGTACGGCATGAATGATGCCGATTACATCCATGTGTTCGAGGAGATCGTCGTTCCCGTGAGCCGCCTGTTCCGGCCGGAGGTCGTCCTCGTTTCAGCCGGATTCGACATTCACCGGGACGATCCCCTCGGCGGCATGGCCGTCTCCGAGCGAGGCTTCGCGCGGATGACAAGGATACTCATGGACATAGCAAAAAGCGAATGCGGGGGGAAACTGCTTTTCGTGCTCGAAGGCGGCTACGATCTCGAAGCCCTGGCAAGTTCGGTGGAAGCAGTGGTGATGGAGCTTGAAGCGAATGCCTGTTCGAAAAGCGGATGAGTTGGAGGAGGACCGCTCCCGGGCTGTGCTGGAGGTAGTGTCAAGGGCAAAACAGACGCTGAAGCCCTATTGGGGGGAGTTCTGACGCTCTTTCCAGATGGTTTCCTTCAGCTCCTTTCCCACCTTGAAATAGGGAAGCCGTTTTCCCGGAACATCCACTACTTCTCCGTTCTTGGGGTTCCTCCCCCTGTACGGCTTGTACGATCTCAGTGAGAAGCTTCCGAATCCCCTTATCTCGACCCTCTCCCCGGCGATGATGGCCTTCTTTATCGTATCGATAATGGTATCCACCACTACCTTTGCGACTTTCTGATTAAGATTGATCTTCTCGGACAGCTCATTCACTATGTCGATCTTATTCATAAAAGGCCTCCTCCCATCGTTCTCAGTTATCCGCAATATAGTCGTAGGCATTCTTGAAGATCTTCAACCCATCGCCCTCCACGGGCAGCTTCTCCCGTGTCCAGCGCGGATGCTGAGTAAAATGGACGAATGCCTCGGGATGAGGCATGAGGCCGAGTATCCTGCCCGAGGGATCACAAAGGCCGCCGATGGACAGACTTGAGCCGTTGGGATTGTACGGAAACTCGTTCGTTATCCCACCATCTTCCTTGCAGTACTGCATCACAATGTGTCCATCTTTCTCGAGATCCGCCGCGTTGCCCCCGTTCTTATCCTCAATGACAAGCTTCCCTTCCCCATGCCGCACGGGGAGGTAAATTCTATCTATATCTCTCGTGAAGATGCAAGAAGAAAATCTGTTGACCCGCAAAGTGACCCAACGATCCTCGAACCTTCCTGAATCGTTGAACGCGAGGCTCACGCTCTGCTGGCCGTAGTCACCTTTCAAGGCCGGGAGCAGGCCCGTCTTTGCAAGCAGCTGAAAGCCGTTGCATATGCCGATAATGAGCTTCCCGTCGCTCACGAATTTCAACAATTCATCGATGAACCGGCGTTCCGAGTCCTTGATCCGCTGATATCGCCACTTGACCGCCTGTGCCTTTCCGGCCCCAAGGTCGTCGCCGTCGAGAAAGCCGCCAGGGAAGTTGAGAAAGTCATAATTGTGGATGTTCTTCGAGCCTTCCATGAGGCTATTGATATGGACGATATCGGCGTTGAATCCGACAAGCCTGTTGGCGAATGCGGTCTCGAGCTCGCAATTGATTCCGTTTCCTGCGAGAACGAGGCTTCGGGGTTTTTTCTTCTTAGGAAGCGCCATAGCTGTGTAGTCCGGACAGGACAAAGTTTACACCAAAATAGGTAAAAATGACACTCCCAAATCCTACGATGGACAGCACGGCTATTTTCGTACCCTTCCAGCCTCTCGCAAATCGCGCATGGAGAAAGAGGGCATAGACGATCCACGTGATGAGGGACCAGGTTTCCTTGGGGTCCCACGTCCAATAGGAGCCCCAGGCATAGTGGGCCCAGACCGCCCCGGTGAGGATACCTGCGCTCAGCATGGGAAAACCGACCATGACGCTCTGGTAGTTGATCTCCTCCAACCTCTCGGCCGTTGGGATGATGCCCTTTCCCTTGACGAGGTAGAAGAGGCCGCAGAGAAAAGAGATAGCGAATGACGCGTACGCGATGAAACAGGTGAAGACGTGCACGTGGAGCCAATTGCTCTGGAGTGCGGGAATGAGCGGCTGAATACGCCTGTCGACAGACGGAGAAAGGGAGGCCAATCCGATGAAGAAGAGGGCCCCAAGGAGAGCGCACATGGTGATGATGGGGGCATTCAGCTTCTTTCGCATGATGATGAGAATGAGGGCTATACACCAAGCGAAGAAGATAAGGGACTCGTAGTAATTCGATAAGGGGGCATGACCGTACCCCAGCGAGTACGATTCGGCCCATCGCGCGGCGAGACCGATCGAGTGCAGGCCGAACGTCACGTAGAGGACGAGCCAGCCGATCTTCAGCACCCCCTCTTTCTTTGTGGCAAAATAGAGGAGATGGACGAAGAAAAGTGAGAGATAGAGAAGCGTTACCACTCCGAGGATCTTGCTACTTATGTCCATTCAATCGGTCCCTCCACTTCTCGAATTCCTGCTTGAAGGCATCCTTGTTTCTCGGCGAGACGCCTGCGACGAGCACGCCGGAAGACGTCTGGAGAAGGTAGACGCGCCTGTAATAGAAAAAGAAGTTGACAAAGAGGCCGCACAGGATCATGGCAAATCCCACCCAGACCACCCAGACGCCGGGATCGTGAGCGATTTCCAGACCGGTGAAGAAGTCTTCGCTCACGTCGTCGAGGCGCACGGGCACGCCCATGATCTCCTTTTCCCTCAACCTCGGCACATCTTTGAGGAACCATGACGCTTTCGATTCCTTTCCTTCGACATAGGCTATTTGGACTCCGGGGCCGAAGTTGTGGATGGACTTCTCGAACCTCATCACCATCATGGTCAGCCCATCCTCCTTGTAGACGCTCCCCTGGATGAGGCGAACCTCTTTCCCGGCCACACTGAACCGAAACACCGGGTTGCTTCCATAGCTGGCCTGGTATATGCTCGTCCCCCTGTACGTGAGCGGATGATTGACCCTCACCTCCGCCTCTTTGACTGGTTGCCCGTGGTCAATTATGGCGATTCTGCTCACGTAGTCCTTTGGCTCGCCGCTTGGATAGAAGGCAACCTTGAAATCGTCGCACCTTACGGCGAAGCCGAGAGGAATTGTTGCCTGTGCAGCGCCTCTTTTGAAGACTGCATCCCTCATCTCCCCTTTGGCGAGCGTGAGAGAGCCCCGAAAGCCGGCAATGAGGCCGATGAGGCTTCCCGCGAGGATGACAATGATGCTCCCATGAATCATATAGACGCCGTACCGCGCGATCCCACCCTTTTCGAGGACCTGTCCATTGTCGTAGACGCCGGCCCGTTTGTATCCTATGAAGAGCCCGGCCACGTCTTCGACCCGCTTCCCAGGGAGAAGGAATGTCTGGGACATGGCGGATAAGGTCTTCTCGTTCGGGAGCTTCTTCTCTCCGGCGTTTCTGAGGAGGAGGCTCAGCCTGTCGATGGTGCAGAAGACAAGGTTGACCACGAAGAGGCCTATCAGCAAGAGGAACCAGGGCGCGTGAAACACGTCGGTGAGCCTGAGAAACCTGAGGATTGCGTAAGTACTGTCGGAGAACTGCGCAAGATACTCCTCTGGAGTCGCCTGCTGCTTTATGAGTGTGCCCAGTACGCAGCTCGCCGCGATGAAGGGAAGGACGAGCATGGTGAATCGCACGGAAGAGAGGAACCGGTAGATGCTATCCGTCGCCGGGACCCGCGAGAGGGTTTCCCCTTTCGCGGGCGGGTTACTTCTTATGACACTCATTACACTTGGTGGGCGCGCTCAGCCCCTTTGCCGCTGACTCCTTGTGACAGCCCTGGCACCTCGTGTGGAAGGCGTCCTTTGCGAGAGGCGCCCCGCCCTTTGCCTCTTTTGCGCCATGGCACGTGGTGCACGCCTTGGGATTCTGCGCGTCCTTATGGTGGCAGGTAGCGCACGCGACTTTAACCTTCTCGACGTGCGTCTCATGGGGGAAGGTGACGGGAGGCATCTTCGCCCCTTCGAGCTTGATGGTGATGGGCTCCTTCGGGTACTCGGCAGCGGGGGCCGCAATCGAAAAGAGAAGGAGAAAGAGCATACCTACCATTACGGCGCACACCGACAGTCTGGTCTTCATGGGGGAATACCTCCACATGGTTTGGTGTTACCTATTATTAATGCGGGACCGGGCCTAAAGTCAAGGAAAGTATTATGGGCATCATCCTCCCTGTTGTCAAGAAAACATTACCACATTGAACAACTTTGTTGCATGACCGTTCATTTGACAGGTCTTCGGGGTTGTGATAAGAATTGCTCATGCTGGTAACGAGTATCGGAAGCCTTCCTTTTGTCGATGTCGACCGGGCGATAGACCTCATCTTCAAGTCATGCCCCGAAGTCCCCTTCTGGCCGCAAATGCCCAACCGTTCGTTTCTCGAAGGCATGTACGTCCAATGCCTCGAAGGCGTTCCCGCTGTCCGGGTGGATGAGGTATTGGAAAAGGTCTATGTGGATACAACTGCGATTGAGGGGATAGAGGCCTTCTACGAGGATTTCAGCAATGGAAGGTTAGATTCATTTGCAGATCTCCGAGGAGAGGGCTCCGGGGTTCTACAGGCTTCTCGAGAGACTGCCGGAAATCGAGGATACGACAAGGTACGTCAAGACGCAGCTGACCGGCCCCTTCACCATGGGGATAGGCCTGAAGGATGAGCTGGGCAGACCCATCATCTACAACGCCGCCTATTTCGATATCATCAAGAAGGCGCTCCATGGGAAGGCTGAATGGATGATACGGACAATAAAGGCGCGCGTATCCGGCAAGGAAGTGATACTCTTCTTCGACGAGCCCGCCATGGTCTCTTTCGGATCGGCTTTCGTGTCAGTCTCGAAGGAAGATGTCATCTCGATGTTTGACGAGGTGGTCCAGGGACTCGACGCGCTTGTGGGTATCCATGTCTGCGGAAACACCGATTGGTCGGCGCTCCTCGCCACGAAAACCGATATCATCAATTACGACGCCTTCAATTTCATGGATACCCTTTTCTATTTCAAGTCCGACCTTTCGGCTTTTCTTGAAAGGGGAGGAATGATCGCTCCCGGGATCGTTCCTTCCTCCGCAGAGGACCTTGATCGTGCGAATCTGGCGGATCTAGCCCGACAATGGCAGACCATCCAACAGTTGTTTTCCGAGGTTGTGGGCGGGGAAAAGGAGAACTGGCTGGCAACCACCTCCTGTGGTCTCGGATCCTTAAGCGAGGCTTACGCAACGCGGGCCCTCGACCTCTTGAGCCGCTTGGCTGACGTGGTAAGCGCACGATAAGCTCGAGCACGGGCCGGCTCTCTTTGCGCTTATCGATCGGGTGGAATCCCACCCTCCGCTGGCAAGCCCTTTGCCACCTTGTACCCTGCCTTTTCTATGGCCCGTTCCAGATCAGCCACCTTGATCTTCGATTCGTCGTACGTTACCCTCGCACTCCCAATGCTCACATCGGCCTGTGACACTCCCGGGAGCTCGTCAACCGCCTTCCGCACGCGCATCACGCAGTGCTGGCAGCTCATTCCATCGATCTTGAGTGTGCTTGTCTCGGCCATCGCATCCTCCTTTTAGCCGCTCGTCAATTATCGGTTTAATATAGGCCCGGAATACGCACCTTCGCAAGAGCCTCTTCTCGCCCTCCCGTGAAGAAGCCGGCCGTGTTTACTTGAGGGGATGGAAAATGTAGAATAGCCGGGGAGGAACGAAAAAGGAACCCCATGTATTCCGCGTCTCTCATCGTCCCCTTTGCAGTCGGCTTCGTGCTCGGCCTCGCTGCTGCTCTCCTTTTCAGGATAGCACGCGCCAGGACCGCCAAGGAGCTTGCAAGGGAGATCCTTGCGGAGAAGGAAGGCGCACGCCGGGCCGAGACGGAGGCGCTCATCGACCACGTAAAAGCAAGCTTCGGCAGCCTGTCTCTCGACGCGCTCTCGAAATCGACCGACGAATTCCTCAAACTGGCAAAGTCGGGCTTTGAGTCGGAGAGGGAGACAAACGTGAGGGAATTGGAAGCGAAGAAGGGCCTGATCGATCAGCAGCTCGTGCGGATGACAACGGAGCTCGACAACATAGGCAAGCTCATGAAGGACCTCGAAAAAGACAGGGCGGAGAAGTTCGGCGAGCTGACGAGACATCTTCAGGTGACGGGGGAACAGACTAACCTGCTCCTTCAGACGACCGGATTGCTGAAGGAAGCCCTCGCAGGCGCCAAGAGCCGCGGACAATGGGGCGAGCGCATGGCTGAAGACATCCTGAGGGCGGCGGGCTTTGCGGAAAACCTGAACTACGCGAAACAAAAGACCATAGAAGGGGCGGGGTCCAGGCCTGATTTCACCTTCTTTCTCCCCCGCGACCTCAAGCTCAACATGGACGTCAAGTTCCCTCTGGACAACTACCTCAGATTTCTCGATGCGGCGACGGATCCGGAGAAGGAACGCTACAGGGCCGACTTTCTCAAAGACGTAAAGAGCAGGATCCGGGAGGTAACGACCCGGGATTACATAAACGGCGAGCAAGGGACGATCGACTGCGTGCTCCTGTTCATCCCCAACGAGCAAGTCTATGCATTCATTCAGGAGCAGGACTCTCTCATTCTGGAGGAAGGCATCAGACAGCGCGTCATTTGCTGCTCCCCGGCCACCCTCTTCGCGGTTCTGACTGTCATACGCCAGGCCGTCGACTCCTTCAGCGTACAGCAGACATCGAACGAGATACTCTCTCTGTTCGGCTCGTTCAAGAAGCAGTGGGGGGAGTTCACGCGGAAACTCGAGTCAGTGGGGAAGCGGATGGAAGATCTCCACAGGGAGTTCGACGCCCTCAGCACTACGAGGAAAAGGCAGTTGGAGAGACCCTTGAGGAGAATCGAGGAGATCAGGCTAGAACGCGGCCTCGTACCCGCTCCATCAAGAGGCCGCATCGCGAACGAACGACGCCACGGAGAATCGAACCAACGAGCCCACATAGGCCGTCCCTGGCCCCAAAGTGCCTTCCTTGACAAAAACTGGCAATATCGTTAATTTATTCTAGGTCCCATGGAAACGCTTACAGAAAGGGAAAAGAAGGTCCTCGAGCTGATCATGAACAGCTACATCACGTCGGCTGAGCCGGTCGGGTCGAGGACGTTGTCGAAGCTGATAGCGAACAGATGGAGCTCGGCAACCATCAGAAACGTGATGTCGGACTTGGAGGATCAGGGCTTCCTTTACAAGCCGCACATCGTGGCGGGAAGAATACCGACGGGAAAGCCTTCAGATACTACGTGAACACGCTGCTCGTGCCCCGTCTTCCGGGAAAGCGGGAGTTGCAGATCCTCGACGGCCTCACTACGCATCGCTATTCGCAGGTAGAGGAGATCATGGGCGATGCTTCGCGGATGCTTGCCAACCTGTGCAAGTACGCGGGCATAGTCGTTGAGCCGAGGATGGACTTCATGTTCTTCAAGGAAGTGGAATTCGTCAAACTGTCGAGGACGACCATACTCGTTGTCTTCGTGACGTCTTCGGGCATGGTCCATACGAGGCTCGTGAGCACGGAGGAGGATCTGCCGCCTGATCTCCTTGCGGAGATGAAGGTTTACATGAACGAACGGTGCGAAGGATCACCCTTCTATACCCTGCGAAAAAGGATATATGAAGACATGAGGCGGGACAGGGAGGACTTTCACTCGCTCATGACGAAGGTAATGGACGTCCTCGAGGAGATAATGGGGAATGAAGAAGGGCGGGAAGTCTACATAGAAGGCACCTCCAAGATCATCGATGTGCCCGAGCTCTCGAATATCACGAGACTCAGGGAGTTGTTCCAGGCATTCGAGAAAAAAGAGAAGCTCCTGAAGCTCCTCGACAGGAGTATGGAGCAGGAAGGCATCCACGTCACTATCGGTGCGGAGAGCGAGATCAGGGAGATGCGGGACATGAGCATCATTACCTCCACCTATAGGATCGACGAGGAGAACCGTGGAATACTCGGCGTGATCGGCCCGTTGCGCATGAACTATTCGAGGATTATCCCAATAGTAAACTACACGGCCCGGGCGGTGACCGATCTTCTGAGGGTGATGTGAGGGCAAGATGACGGATAAGGAAAAAGAAAAGCATGGAAACGCCCAAGGCGAGGGCGAAAAAGGGAAGGACGAGGGTTGCCGCGAGTCCGAGCATGAAGAGCACAAGAAGAAGAAAAGGAAAGAGGAAGCGCTAGAGGAGCTGAAGGCGAATCTCGAAGGGAAAGAAAAGGAAATAGAGGATCTGAAGGAGAAACTCCTTTACCATCAGGCGGATTTCGATAATTTCAAGAAACTGAAAGCCAAGGAAAAGCAGGAGGTCCTGCGGTTCGGCAACGAGACTCTCATCAAGGAGCTTTTGCCGGTGATAGACAACCTGGAGCGGGCGATCGAGCACGCAGGCAAGACAGATGAGGCTAAAGCCATCGCCGAGGGGGTTGCCCTCACCCTTAACGGCTTTCTCAAGGTGCTCGAGAAGTTCGACGTAAGCAGGGTCGAAGCCAAGGGCAAGAAGTTCGATCCCAATCTCCATGAGGCGGTCTACCAGGAAGAGAGCGAGCAGGTCGAGCCGGGAACCGTCATAGCCGAGTTTCAGAAGGGATATATGATGGACGGAAGGCTTCTAAGACCTTCCATGGTGTCGGTTGCCAAGATGGCTGAATCGGAGTAGAATATTGCACGCGTATGAGGAAAGATCTATACGAAGTTCTAGGCGTTTCAAAGAACGCCACCGATGAGGAAATAAAGAAGGCCTACAGGAAGCTCGCCCTCGCGTACCATCCGGACCGCAATCGCGGTGATCAGGAAGCAGAAGAGAAATTCAAGGAGATAAACCTCGCCTACGAGGTTCTCGGTGACGCGGAAAAGCGGGCCAATTTCGATCGCTTCGGCACGGAGGACCGGTCGGGAGCATTCTATGATTTCGGCTTCGGCCGGAACTTCGATGACATATTCGGTGATCTTTTCGGCGATTTCTTCGGGGGCACCCAGCGGAGGAAAACGCGGAAGGGAGACGACCTCCGCTACAACCTGGAAATAGAGTTCGAAGAGGCCGTCTTCGGGACGGAGAAGGAGATAGAGATCCCCCGGGAGGTGCGCTGCAGCGCGTGCGGCGGATCGAGGATAGAGCCCGGCCATCAGCCGACCGTGTGCAAGGCATGCAACGGCAGGGGCCAGGCAAGGTATACTCAGGGTTTCTTCACCATCAACAGGACGTGCGAACACTGCGGAGGAGAGGGGCAGGTCATTACAGACCCCTGCAAAGCCTGCAAGGGCAGGGGAGTCGTCAGGTCAAGAAAGACGGTGAAAGTCAACGTGCCGCCCGGTGTTGATACGGGGACTCGCCTCAAGATGAGGGGAGAGGGCGCGCAGGGCCTGAGCGATACGGCTGCCGGCGACCTCTACGTGGTGCTCAAGGTAAGAGAACACGCCTTGTTCGAGCGGGAGGGCGACGATGTGTATGTCCACACCGAAGTGAGCTTTCCCACCTTGTGTCTGGGTGGTGAGATAATGGTGCCCACCCTCGATGGGGAGATCGGGCTCAAGATTCCCTCCGGCACATCCCCGGAAAAAGTATTCAGGCTGAGAGGCCTCGGCGTCCCGAAGACGAACGGGTACGGAAGAGGAGACCAATTCGTCCATCTCCACATCACTGTTCCCAAGACCATGACGGAAAGGCAAAGGGAATTGCTTGCGGAGCTTTCGAAGGAATTCCAAGGCTTAGCCGAGACCGAAGCTCCGGCTTCGGGCTTCAAGCAGAAATTCAAAGATTTCTTCGATATGAAAGCAAAAGAGTGACCACAGCCGCCCGTTCGTCCTAAAACGGGTCTTTCCCGGCCCGAACTTTCCGAAAACTCTTGACAAGGCAATCCGGTGTCGGGTGTCCTATATCATGGCGGCGCGCAGGACACCACGAACCTCCGGAACGTTTCATCTCAAAGAACTCCTGTCCCTAGGCCTCAAGAAGAGTCGCATCACGAATATCGTTCAGAAGGCCGACGTCTTCAACGACATCCCCAGACAGCAGGGCTATGCAATCGACTACACGTTCAACCAAGCAGTCCTCCTTCATGTGGGTGAAGAGCTTTCCAAGCTGGGCGTCTCATTCAGGCACATCAACAAGATTCTCACCGACCTGGCGGGCCTCGACTTCGAGGAGAACAGGGAGAAGATCGCGCGAGGCCGCCTCATCATGTTCGTCTTCAGCAAGGTGTTGTCAAAAGAGGATGGAGAGAGCCTCAAGGCCGTTCGGGCAAGGATCGGGGGGAGAAATCCCGGAGCCGGCGGGAGCATGCCGCGGCGGAGCTTTGTCAGGATGGCCTCCATCAATCTCCGGCTTCTCAGAGAGAGGGACGCACCCCGCATGGATGACGCCCTCGATGATTACGTCAGGATCAACCTCTACAGGATCATACGGAACGTAGCCGGACTGACGCACGGTCCTCCCTGAGGGACGCGAGGGTGGCCCTTGAGGAATCTCGTTTACATAGGTGAAGAAATCTGCAATACTTTCCTCATAATCCATGTTTTTTTGTGAAAATCGGAGCAAGTACCCACCGCGGGTGATGACAACAGGCATAGCCGGCCGTGCCCGGCATATCTTCATAGATCGACCTATTGAACCGGGAGCGCCTCTTTAGCGTCTTTTCTTCGCCCTTCAAGGCGGGGATTCCGGCCAACGCAGCGGCTCGTATAAGGCGGCAGCGCCCGAAAGAAAGTGGGGGCCTGAGAGCATGGAATGGGTAGAGGGGGACTACAGGATAAGCGACGACAGATCCCTGCTGTCGATCGACGGGACGTACCACCTTTTGTCGGCCAACTGCCAGCCGGGCGGAAGAAGCAAGGAAAACGTCCGAATCTCCATCGAAAACGCCATCTGCTACGGGGTGTACCATTGCGGCACGCAAATCGGCTTCGCCCGGGTCGTGACCGACAGGGCCGCGGTTTACTGGCTCTGTGACGTTGTTATTGATGAAGGGCACAGGCGCAAAGGACTGGGCAAGAGACTCATCGAGTACATCGTCGCAAGCCCGGAGCTGAAGGGTCTGCTCGGGATACTCGCTACGAGCGATGCCCACGGCCTGTATGAAAGGTACGGGTTCGAGAGGGACTCCAGGCAGTTCATGCTCAGGCGCTCGGCATGAACGGCGTTTAGCTCGCCATTATTGGGGTTCAGCACCCCCTCCACAGGCATAAGCCTGCGGAGCCTCCCCGCTCAAGCTCTCTTCGCTCGCCCAAGAGCGGCGATAGCATCGCTCACCCCCTCAGCCTTGCTTCGCTCGTCTTCCGACAAGGCACCTAGGTCCCCGGCTCAAGCGCCCCCTCACCCCCGCCAGTTTGTTCTGCGAACGCTCATCCTTAGTCTATCCGTTCTTCACGCGGCCGCGGAGCACCCCGTTCGCCACAAGGGCGCACAGGAAAAGGAAGGCGAAGAGGATGAAATAGTCCCCGTACTTCACGTAGATCGTCTCCCCGTGTCGTAAGGAAAATGACCCGTTCAGGACGCGCTCTTCGAATATGCCCGTCCTCGCGGTCACCCGCCCGCATGGGTCGATGATGGCGCTGATCCCCGTGTTGGCGGCCCTCAGCACATATCTGTCGGTCTCTGCGGCCCTGAAGACATAGAACGCAAAGTGCTGAAAGGGGGCTGAGGTGCGGTTGTACCAGGCGTCGTTCGTGATATTGACGAGCACCTCGGCCCCGTTTCTCACCGTTTCATTGGTGATGTCGGGGAAGACTCCTTCAAAGCAGATGAGCACGCCGACCTTGCCTACATCGGCGGCTATCGGCCTATGGGCCGGTCCCGCAGAAAAGTCTCCGGTAGCCACGCTCATGTCCTTCAGGAAAGGAAAGTAGTTTGTCAGGGGCGTATATTCGCCGAAAGGGACGAGGTGCACCTTGGTGTACTCCCCTTCTACTAGACCCTCCTTTCCGATCACGTAGGCCGCATTGTAGTACCGCCCCAACCGGTCCCTCGCTATGGTTCCGAGGAGCAGGTCGCTCGAGACGGCCGCGGGGAGGGCGAGGATCTCCCTTCTCGCCTCGTCGTCCAGAAGAACGAAGGGCATGGAGGTCTCGGGCCATATGACAAGGTCAGAACCAAGGGAGCTGCTCTAAGGTGAGACCGATGTACTTGTTTACGGTGGCCGCCTTGTAAGCCTCGTCGAACTTGACGTCCTGGCGTATGTTTCCCTGAACGATGGATGCCTTCAGGGTTCCCTTCATGGGCTCGCTGAGCCGAATCACGCCGAACACGAAGGAGGCGGCGAGAAGCACGATCACCAGGCTGCCGTAGGCGAGGGGAAAGCGTCGTTTTGACAGGACATAGAAGATCACGCAATTGACCGCGACAATGAGAAAGGAGAGAAAATAGGTA
>CAVVNC010000002.1:0-23989 GCA_963749525.1 uncultured delta proteobacterium | reverse complement strand
GGAATGTGCGGAGCAGGCCAAGAATGGAATCGGCCGATTCCATTCTTGGCCTGCTTGTGTCTCGCGGAAAAAATGGTAGGCGCGGAGGGTGTTGAACCCTCGGCCTCTACCGCGTCGAGGTAGCGCTCTCCCGTTGAGCTACGCGCCTACTATGATAGAAGTCAATTTATACCAGGAAGAGCCTGGGTTGTCAATATTTCGCAACTCGCCCGATAACACCAAGACACCCTATCTTCGTTTTGTCCCCTTTTAGCCCTGGCATCCCCTCGAACTCATTTTGGTCTGACCTCGCCGGGGTTTACGAAGAGGGTCTTGATTTCTCGATCTTCCTTTGATCTGTACGGCTGTTTGCCGTATAATGAAAGGGGAGGTGCATTATGCGTTCAACCAATACATCGACCGCGCGCCTTGAAGCGCGTATCAGCAAGGAACTGCACGCTGCCCTCAAGCGGGCCGCGGAACTGCAGAACCGCACCGTAACCGATTTTGTCATCGATGCCGTTCAGGAGGCAGCCACGAGGGCGATCGAACAAACGGAAGTTCTGAGGCTGACGCTGGCCGACCAGGAGAAGTTCGCTCAAGCGTTGCTGTCACCACCTAAAGCCGCGCCGGCCATGAAGCGCGCTTTCACGCGACGCCGTAAACTCCTGGGCGCTTAAGTGAGAGAGAAGCCGTTTCGGGTGGTCCCTCTGGAACAGACTCATGACCGCAGCTCGTTCACCAGCGGCTCGGATGCACTCGATTCTTACCTTAGGGAGCGAGTAACACAGGACATGAAACGCAGGGTGACCGCGTGCTTTGTCTCCCTCTCGACCGACGGGCGTATTGCGGGCTACTACACGCTTGCATCGGCAAGCGTCTTCCTTGGCGACTTACCCGTAAGACTCGCAAGAAAGCTGCCGCGGTACCCTTCGGTTCCCGCCGTGAGGATGGGACGTCTTGCCGTTGATCGGGCGTTCAGGGGACAGGGACTCGGAGGCGCGCTATTGGCGGACGTGCTTATCCGTGTGGTTCGCTCCGGGATTGCGGCCTATGCGCTGGTGGTCGATGCCAAGGATGAAGGAGCTGCGGGCTTCTACCGGCACCATGGGTTTCTCGAGACGGTGAGCAAGCCGTTGCCTCTATTTCTACCCCTCGCCACGGTGGCGGGTTTCAAATACCTCACGTAGACGTGCGCTTTTGCGCCGCCGCGTGGTCCGCGGCGATGCGCTCGTAAATCTCCTTCATCCCTTTCTTGTCTTTTATGTTGTGGGGAAGGATGTTGATCCTGCCTTTCCTCATCATATCCATGCCTACCCGCGTGTTGGAGAAAAGGTCTCTCTTCGAAAGCATGTACCGCATCATGGCCTCGATCTCGTAGAGCCTGCCGTGTTTGCGGACGCTGTCGAGAAAAAGCTCGTCGAACACCCAGACGTCCTTATTCTGGGCCTTCCCCTCTCGGACCGCCACTTTTCTCAGGGTATCGAAGACATGTCCTATGTGGATATCGTTCGGGCAGCGGACGCTGCACGTGTAGCACTGGAGGCATGTCCAGATGGTCTTCGACCGGAGCACCTTCTCTCTATCGCCGAGCATCACGTAGCGGATGACCCGGTGGGGCATGATGTCCATGTCCGAGACCACAGGGCAGCCGGTCGTGCACCGGTAGCACTGGTAGCACGACGATACCTTCTCGCCCGATTCCTTCTCCACTGCCTTCAAGAACGACAGATCGTCCATGATACCTCACATCGATAGCACAGTCTCTTACGTCTTACCCATTCTACCATCGGCATAATGGCGAATCAACTGCAACTCCAGACGTTTTCAGGAGGACTGGGCAAAATGGATCCCGGCATCCGCCGGGATGACGGCTAAAGGGAGCCGCGCCCTTAATTCGTTTTGTCTATCGATTCGTATCAGCTCAGGCTAAAGCTGATACGAATCGGCACGTATACCCCAGGATAATACATGCACTCTTCTGTACCTGCCCGGGATATCAGCAACATATGCTGATATCCCGGGCACGGAATGGATCACGGCATGGAGGGATCGTGAGGTGGGGATGCAATCTGAGCCGGGTTGGCCGCAGGCGTACTTAACGTACGTCGGAGGCCGCCCGGCGAAGAGGGCGCCGCAGATCGCGATCCCTCCATGCCGTGATCCGAGTCCGAATCTACCCGTCTCTACAGCTCCAGCCATGAGTCTGAGTAGAGCACCTTCCCCAGCAAAACCCTGGCCGTCTTCACGTAGTCCGTCTCCTCCTTCGAGCGGCCGGCCATGTCCACCGGCTCCCCGTCCATCACCTTGTGGACGAGGGCCTCGAGCTCCGGCCTCTTGTCCTTGGCTATGTCGTGGAGCTCCTTGTCAAAGGCATCGGCGATCGCCGAGTACATGCCGTAGCGCTTCAGGAAGATCAGGTACGTGCGGTTGAGGATGCCCCGAAGATGGTCGGGCGCGCCGTTCGAGATGTTCGAAAGGCCGCACGTCGACTTGCCTGTCGGCGCGAGGTCCGCCAGCATGGTGACGAACTCCGTGCACCCCTGCACCTGGATCTGCTGGGTGTTGATGGGAAGCACGATGGGGTCGATCCACATGTCCTCCTCCGGAAGGCCGTACTCCGCCGCCTTTGCGAGGTGCTCGGCCGCCAGAAGCCCCCGTCTCGTTTGCGTCCCTTGGTATGCCTTCAAGGCCCAGGGTGAGGGCGATGAAGGCGGCGTTGTACCTCTTCGCGAGAGGCATGAGCGCCTCCATCCTCTCGGGACGGGCCGAGATGGAATTGATGAGGGCTTTGCGCTTCGCGGCTTTCAGGCCTGCTTCCATGGCCTCGACGTTGCTCGTGTCGAGGGAGAGGGTGACGTCGGTCACCTCCTGCACCGTGTTGACGACCCACTCCATGAGCTCGGCCCCCGCCTTGCGCGCGGGTCCGAGGTTGAGATCGATGAGATCGACCCCCGCCTTGGTCTGGGCCTCCGCCATCTCCCGGATGGGTACCGGGTCCCTGTCCTTGAGGGCCTGCCCGATCCTCTTGTTTATGACGTTCAGGTTTTCTCCGATAATGAGCATCTGTCTCTCCCTCCCTAGTAGCTCTTGAGCAGCTGGGGTATGAGGGCTGCTTCCCGAGGCCCCACGGTGATCTGCCAGCCGGGAAGCTCCTCTTCCAAATCGCCGAGGATGCCCGCGGCGTAACCGGGAATGACGAGCTTCTTATGGCTGATCTTGTCGGCGATGCCGCATTTCTTGATGAAGGGGCCCACGGTGTCCGCGACGAACTTGCCCGCGGCCCAGGCGGTCATGACCGAGAGCCCCTCGGTGTCCATGACGCAGAGCCACGTGGGCACCCTGGAGTTCTCTATCTCCCCGGTGACGATGAAGTAGGTGAGGGAGAAGTTGCACGTGACGAGGACCGGGGAGTCGGCGGTAGGGTTGTTGATGGGATAGACGCCCTGGTCCGTGGTCATGGGCCTCTGGGGGTCCGTGTAGATGTTCAGCCGCTCGAGGAGCAAAGGGAAGACGTTCTCCCCCTTCAGCTCGGACAGCACGATTAGCCCGCGTACTTCGCGATGAAGAGCGAGGCGATGAGGCTCTCCTTTACGAGGTCTTTCGCCATCTCGCAAGGGAAGGCGATGGTGGGGAAGCCGAGGGACTTGACGCGGCCCTGGAGGGCCGCTCTCCTGATGGCGACCTGGTCCGCAAAGGCCCCTTTCGGCGTCCTCGAGCCGGAATCGAGGACCATGTCCTTCACTCCGGCCGCAGCCAGTTTCTCCGTGAGGGCCATGAGCCCTTCCACGTCTCCCGCCTTCACCGCGAGAGGACAGGCGTACTCCTTTGCCAGGGCCCCGAAGGCATCGACGTTCTCCGCGGTGGCCGCGTAGATGAGGGGCTTCTTCGCCTTGGCAATGTCGAGGGCCCCCTTCATGAGCGCCCCATCCGATGTCATGAGAATGAGGCTGTACGGGGTGGCCGCTGCCTTGGTGACGAGGGCGAGGAACTTTGTCGCCCTCCTGCTTGAGGGCAAGGGCCTCCGGCCTCAGGTTGAGGCCCACCCGCTCGTACTGAAGCTCCTTGAGGGCATTGATGCGCCCGTCTATCTCGCTGTCCGCCATGGTGTCGATGAGCAGGACCGCGATGCCGGGCTTGTTGAAGAAGGTCTTCTCGTGGCGGAACATGACCGTCTCGCCGCCGAGCTTGACCTCATACTCGCCGGTGCCGACGGAGACCGTGCGGATCGGGGGCGCGCTCGCCTCCGAGAGCTGCTCCTTGGCTTCGGCGGATATGGTGGGGCACTTCTCAAGCTCGGCTTTGCCCGCAGCCAGGGCCATGGCAAAGGCGAGGCAGGTGGGGAAACCGCACTCGCCGCAGTTCGTTTTGGGAAGAAGCTTGAATATCTGGATACCAGTGAGTGCCATAGTAAGTCTCCTTTACATTATGGGTTCCATTGTCATTGCCGGGTGTCCCTTCTCCGTGCAATAGGCGATGACCTCTTCTTCGGTGGTCGCCACGGTCTCGTCGGCGATCTTGTCGAGGAGGTCGGGAACGCCCATTTCCTCCGCTCTTTTGGCGAGACGGTCGTGGATCTCCTCCTTAAGCCGCTTGGGCATCCAGACGAGCCTGAGCAGGCCGCCGTCGCCTTTCAGGAACTTCTTCTGGGTGATGTTGTACTTGGAGTGGCCCAGGAAGCCGGGGGACTGGGCCCCGCCGCCGACCGAGCCGGCCAGGGTCGTGAACTTCATGCCGCACGGGGTCATCCCTCCGTAGTCGCGGTCTACGGTCATTATACCGTTCGCTATGGGAAGGACGGCCGCGATGCACTCGCAGCAGCCGCACGTGGTCATGGGGTCGACCATGAGGCTGTAGAAGCTGACGTTTTCCACCTTCTGGCGGGACGCGGTATACACGAAATCGTTCGCCCCCTTGAACTGGCCCAGCTTGGGGTCGAGGACCGCCCCCTTCTGGACGGGCTGGTTGGGCCCTTCGGGATTGATCTCGTACGATGCCTTGCAGTCGAGCCAGTTGTAAGCGCCGCACAGGCCGGTCCTCTCCGGGGCGATAACGCAGACGTGGCTCGGCGCGAAAGACTGGCAGAGGGTGCAGGAGTAGAACGTGTCGGTCGTCTCGTCGGTCATGTTCTCCACGCGGCTATCCCGGTGCGAGTAAGAGGCGCGCGCCTTCTCGAGGATCTCCCGGACCTTGGGCTCCTCGGTGTATATCTTCACCTGGACCTTGTCGAAGATGGCGCCGAAATCCTGGTGGTACTTGGCGTGGATGATCTTGCCTATGTCGGCGAGCTTGAAGCCCTTTTCCACTGCCTGCTTCGAGATGCGGAGCCAGGCGATGTCCCTCTGGCCTATGTGCATGATGCCCTGGGCCTGGTTGATAAGGTGGTGGTTCTGCCTCTCCAGGATGGGCTCGAAGTCCTCCTGGAAGCTGCGGCCCGCAACTTCTGCGACCATGGCGAAGTAGAGCCTCGTGCCGGGCTGAATATCGGTGACGTCCGGACCGATCACCTCCACGCGGCCGTCTTCCACTTCTTCCATCCTCTTCGACGTGGTCCATTCGACTGCTATGGTCTTGCCGCCGCCCATCTCGAGGTAGATGTCTTCGCCGCGGACCCTCTCTCCCTCGAAGGCCGGACCGAAGGAGACGGGGATGGGCACCTTGGCAACCTGGACCTTCAGGCCCCTCACCTCGATGGCCTTCTCGGTGATGTGGTCGTGGGGGACATTGGATACCACGTGCTCGTACGTGCAGATACCCGTGGGGAGGACCTCCGGAATGGGGGTGTCGGCGATCGTGGGGAAGCCCCAGTTGATCGCCCCCGCCGCATTCGCGTACCATTCGTCGGTCACGTCGCCCAAGGCCATGACAAAGGCGTACGTGCGGTCCTTGTTGTAAATGAGGTTCTTTCTGAAGTCCCCCGGCTTGATCCCGCCGAAGGCCATGGCCACGCGGCAGGCGAAGCCGATGGCAAAGACCGCCTGATGGATGTCGGGGCCGAAGGGGACGAGCCTCGTGGGCCACCCCACCTGGACGCCCGCCTCGACAAGCTGGTCGGCAAAGCGCTTGCCGTTGTGCTCGCCGCACATGAAGACGTAGAGGTTTTTCTCCTGCAGCTCCAGGGCGATCTTTGCCGCCGTCTCTTTGTCCGGGGCCGCGCCCACGATGGCGGCGAAGCCTGGTGCGGTGCCGTCGACGAACTCGACGCCCCTCTTCCTGAAGATGAGGTCGGACGCTGCGCCGAGCCAGATCTTGCCGTCAGCGGGGTCCTCCCCGTTGACGTACCGGTTGGGATCAATGAGATAGGTGATCGCCTCGGCGATCTCTTCCACGAAGAAGGTCGCCATGCCCGCATCGAGGGTGGGCGCGAGATAGGGAAGCGGCGTCGTCTCCCTGACTGCCGGGGGAATAAGCCTGCGGCAGAGATCGAATACTTTTCGGCAGTCCTCCAGGGTGGCGACGGGGATGCCGGTCATGGCATAGATGATGGGGAGATAGTAGGCGGTGTTGGGAAAACCTATCTCCTGATTGGGTCCGTACTTCTGAAGCGCCTCCTTGTAAGAGGCTTCGGTTCTGTCAAATATCTTCTGGGCGCCCCTTATGGCAGCCGAAGCTATGATTTTGGACATGATTCCCTCCTAAAGGCATAGAGCCGGTCTAATTGCGGAAACAACACCCGGGTACGCGGGTGCGAGAGGCAAGAAAGGCACGAAATACGGCCTCACGCGAGGGCCCTTCTCATCGCCATGTCGTAGAGCACCCTCTCCCTCGCCTTCTCGAGGCCGAGGGCCTTTCTCTTCTTGTCGATGTGGGCGATCATGAGGGCGGCCGCCTTCTCGGGATCGGCCTCGAATGCCCACATCCCTTTGTACATCTCCTCGTGCTCCTCGAAGAGGTGCTTCGTCACCCTCTCACTGCCGAAGGTGGGCCAGGTGGTGCCGAAGATGGTATAGACACCGGAGGCCACGAAGTACTGGCCTATGGCGAGGGCCTTCTCGCTCATCCATTCGGGCGCGGCCCCCGCGGCGGGCAGATCGGAGATGTCGTCGCCGAGACCCCCCTCCTTCACCATTGCTGTTGCCGCGATGAGGATACGCGAATTATCGATACAGGCGCCCATGTGGAGGACCGGCGGGATGCCCACCGCCTCGCATACTTCCGCGAGGCCCGAGCCCGCGTAAGCCTTCGCAGCCTCGGGGGTGAGGAGACCCGCTTTGCCGCAGGCCATGGCAGCGCAGCCTGTGGTGAGGACAACCACGTCATTCTTGATCAGCTCCTTGATCATGGCAAGGTGGGCGGCATCGTGTGGTGTCCTCGCGTTGTTGCAGCCTACCACGCCCGCGACGCCCCTGATGCGGCCGTTGATGATGTTATCGTTGAGGGGCTTGTAGCTCGCCCGGAACATGCCCCCTAAGAGGTAGTTGATGGTCTCGTGGGAGAAGCCGACGACACCGTCCTGGGAGTGGTGCGGGATGTAGACGTTATGGCGCCGGTTCGGGTAGTTCTCGATGGCCATTTTGAGGATCTTCTTCGCCGTGTCGAGGCCCGTTTCGGGATGGAACTCGATATGGGTTGCTCCTTCGATCTTGGCCCGGTCGGATGTGGTGATGAGCTTCGTGTGGTAGCATTCCGAGACCTGTTTGAGTCCCTGCATCTCGCACTGGACGTCGACGGTCATGAGCTCGACCGCACCGGTCACCATGGCGAGCTCCTGCTGAAGGAAGTTGCCTGCCACCGGCACTCCGTGGCGCATAAGGACCTCGTTGGCGGAGCAGCACATGCCCGCGAGGTTGACGCCCTTGGCCCCCACCTTCTCCGCCGCCTTCTTGATCTCGGGGTCCTTGGCGGCCGTGACGAGAAGCTCAGGCAAGAGCGGCTCGTGGCCGTGGACGATGACGTTCACCTGATCTTCCTTGAGGACGCCCAGGTTAAAGGTGCCGAGCACCGGCACGGGCGTGCCGAACATGATGTCCTGGAGGTCCGTCGATATCATGGAGCCTCCCCAGCCGTCCGCGAGGGCGCAGCGGGTGGCCTGGAGCATAAGGTGCTCGTAGTCCTGGTCGACCCCCATATGGGTGCGGTGCATGATCTCGACCACTTCCCTGTCTATGCCCCGTGGGACGACGCCGTACTTGCGCCAGATCTCCTGTCTTTTCAGGGGCGCCTTCTTTATGTGGATAAGCTCCCCCTGCTGCTGCCCGAACTGCCCGAGGGCCTTCTCGCCGATGTCTACGGCGATGTCCCTGACGGTCCGGCCCTCCGTGGGCACGCCGAAGTCGAGGGCCACCTCGAGGAGCTTCGTCTCGTCCTTGATGGTGAAGCCCTGGGCCTCGCCTTTCGCGGCCTTGATGAAGGTCTCCACCACTTCACGGGCATGGTCCGAGTGGGAGGCCGTGCCTGCGGCTATCTTGCGGGCGAAGTTGCGGGCCACGACCGTATCGATGGTCGCTCCGCACACCCCCGCGCGCACCTTCTCCTCACCCTTCTTTCCGCGGGGCATTCTGCAGGGCCCCATGGAACATATCTTACAGCAGCTCTCTTCCACCCCTATGGGACAGGGCTTCATCGCATCGGCCCGGAAGAAGGCGGTGCTTATGTTCTCCTTCTCCGCCTTGTCGAGGAGCTCTATTGTTGCAGGATCGACACTCCGTATCTTTTCGTCAGACATAATTCCCCCTTGTTCCTTATGTTTATTGTGTAAGTTCCTCGATCATCTCCTTCACGGAGGAGATGGCCTCGGGATGTCTCATGATGAGAATGTCGGCCCCGGCGACCGCAAGTGTCATGGCCGCAACCGCTTCCATGATCACGGCCCGCTTCTTCTCGTCGCCGAGCTTCGGGTTGTCTGCCTTAGCCGTTTTTGCCTCTTTCGTCTTCCAGACTTCGTTCGCCAGGTTGCAGATCACGGGCGCCTGGAGCTTCACGTCCCCTTGAGTGAGGGCTGCCATACGGTCCCTTTCGATGACCGAGTACGAGTATTCGAGGCCGTAGCCCAGGCCGCCGGTCGTGGGATCGATGAGGAGCTTCTCCTCGGGAACCCCGAGGTTGCCGAGCAGGATGTTCAACTGCTTCGCGAGGTTGACGTCGATGGGCGTGGAGGCGATGACCGTGTGGCCGTAGCCTATGGCCATGGCGCCTATCTGCTTGTAGTTCTTGTCGGAGACAGGGCCCAGGGCAACGTTCTTCCCCTCGCAGACCTCGGCGATGCTCCTCAGCATGGCCGCGTCCTTCTCGTCGTTCGCGCAGCCCCACACGATGAGGGGCACGGATACGGCATCGGAGACGGCGCGGACCGTCGCCACCACCTCTTCCACTGCCCTATTGCGGCCGTTGGGATCTGCGCTCTTGAGAAGGAGGGCGATCATCTGGGCACCGTACGTGCCGATCGACTTCTTCGCCCAGGCAACAGGGTCGGAGATGACGTCCCTGTAAGGCTCTATTGCCCAGTCCGGCCAATCCTCAGGCTCGTAGTCCCACACCTCGAACGCGATGCGGGGCGGCCTCGGCATGGCCCCCTCGAAGACGTAGAAGGGGTAGCACCCTTCACCCCCCACGCTAACCGCAGACGCACCCGTGCCCAGCGTGACCTCTTTAATGGTGCCCGTATAGCTGATCTTAGGTATGGAAAAAGCCATAACAACCTCCCTTTTCTTCTCTTTTTCGTCCCCGGTTACCAAAAGAAGTGTCCATAAGACGAATCCTCGTGACCCAAAAAAAGACGATCTCCTTTAGGCCTCCTGCTTTCTCTTCTCGGAGCCGAACCAGTCGCTGCTGTACCAGTAGCGCAAGGCCGTGCGCAGGTATGCCATCCTCTCCTCGTTCGTCGGCAGCTTCTCTTTCCAGTCCGCCGGACCCTCCGGTTTCCCGGGCTCGTACGTGGGCCCCAGCACCTTCACCTTCTTGCCTTCGAAGTTCTCTTTTTCCTCGTAGTTGTAGTCAGCCATGTGCCCCTCCTGTTTCCGAAATATTCCTAAACCCCGGCGGCAACCCGGGCCGCCTTGACCGTGTTGAGCATGAGCATGGTGATGGTCATCGGACCGACCCCGCCCGGCACGGGGGTGATGGCCGATGCCTTCTCCTTGACCGCCTCGAAATCGACGTCCCCCGCGAGCTTGGCCTTCCCCTCGGGGGTCATGCCGATCCGGTTGACGCCCACATCGATGACGACCGCCCCATCCTTGACCATATCGGCTGTTATGGCCTTGGGCCGTCCTGCTGCAACGATGAGGATGTCCGCCCTCTTCGTGTGAAAGGCCATGTCTTTGGTCGCCGTGTGGCAGACGGTCACCGTGGAGTTCGCGCCCTTTGCTTTCTGGAGCATCATATTGGCGATGGGCTTGCCCACGATGTTGCTCCTCCCCACTACCACTACCTCCGCCCCGTCGGTCTTGACGCCGCTTCTCACGAGGAGCTGCTGGATGCCGTAGGGCGTGCAGGGGTAGTAGTTCGCCTCCCCTATGACGAGCTTGCCCACGTTCACCGGGTGGAAGGCGTCCACGTCCTTGTTCGGATCGATGGCATAGAGGACCTTGGTCTCGTTCACGTGCTTTGGCAGGGGAAGCTGCACCAGGATGCCGTGGATCTTGGGGTCCTTGTTGTACTTCTCGATGAGGGCGAGGAGCCCGTCCTCGGTGATGTCGGCAGGCTGGTTGTCCTGGATCGAAAAGAAGCCGAGCTCGTGGGCAGTCTTCTGCTTGCCCGTGACATAGCTCACGGACGCAGGATTCTCACCCACGAGAATCGTGACAAGCCCCGGGGTCACCCCGTGTTTCTCCTTGAGCTTTGCCACGTCCTGCTTGATCTCTTCCCTGATCTCCGCTGCTATCTGCGTTCCGCTTATGATTTTTGCCGCCATCGCTGCTCCTTTCTTCAGGTAGTTTTGTTGAAGATGTCGTACGCCTCCGACAGAGCCTGGCTCTCTTGCGAAAGGGAGAAGACGCTCCCCCCTTCCGCATCGAGGGCGAATAGGGAGGAATCGTCGTGGACGATGCCTCCTATCTCCAAGCCCCTCTCCTTGACGAGCCGCTTCACTTCGTCCGCCCGCTCCACTTGTACACGATTTACGACCACATGGGAGCGGCCTATGTTCAACTTGAGCTCCCCCACCAGGTCGAGGATCCTTCCTGCTGTCATGATTCCCCGTGCCGTGCCGTCTGAGACCACGAAGAGATGATCCACGTCGGTCGTGACGAGCCTGCTCATGTGCTCCATGCCCGCCTCATTGTCCACGACGACGAATGAGTAGTTCTCCTTGAGGATGTCGATGTGTTTTTTCACAAGGCTGTTGGCGGCGCAGTAGCAGCCCTGTCCCTCGGGCCTCCCCATGACGAGGAGGTCGAAACCTCGCCCCTCGGCCACGGACTCGTGCACCTTCATCTCCATCCAGGTCTCTTTGGTCATGCCGGTAGGTACTTCCGTCTTCATCGTCTCCCTGGCGTCGCCGATGGTGACATAGGCCTCCATCCCGAGGACCTCGTTGAGGTTCGAGTTGGGATCGGCGTCCACGGCGAGAACCGGGCCTCCCTTTCTAACTTCCGTCAGATAGCGGACAAGGAGGCCGCCCAGGGTCGTCTTCCCCACCCCTCCTTTTCCCGCAAAGGCGAATATCTCAGGCATGCATTCCGTTCCTTTCTCTCGAATCATCGGCAAGCTCCATCACACGGGGAAATTGCCGGTCGTCCGTGTGGGGGATGAAGAGGGCTGCCATGAACTCGTCCATGAACGCGGGGTTGCTCGAAAGCTCGATGTTCGTCATGGACCTGGCTATCTGCCCGGCCTCCTTGAGAAGCTCTCTCGAAAAGGTCATGAGCCTTGCCCCGAGAAGGGAGCCGTTGCCGATGAAGACAAACTTCTCAGGGGGCACATCGGGCAAAAGGCCGATGGTCTGGGCCCTCTCGACGTTGAGGTAGCGGCCGAATCCGCCTGCGATGATCACCTTGTCCACGTCGCCGAAGGTGAGGCCGACGCTTCCGAGAAGCGTGCGGCACCCGGCGTACACGGCGGCCTTCGCCCGGATCAGGTTGTCGAGATCGGCCTCGGTGAGGGCTATGTCTCTCCCGATCTGGGTCTCCTCGGCCCAGGCGAGGACGTACTCCCAGCCGACTTCCCCCTCCCTTACCCGGTTTGTGGCGAGGTCCCGCCGGATGCGGCCGTTCCGGTCGATGATGCCCGTCTCGAAAAACTCCGCAGCGGCGTCAATCAGCCCGGAGCCGCAGATCCCCGCCGGCTTCGTCCTCCCTATGGTAAGAATCATGGGCTCGTACGTGGACGGATCGATGCTTACCTGCTCGATAGCGCCGGCACCCGCCCTCATGCCGAACCTGATGCCGCCGCCTTCGAAGGCCGGTCCCGCGGAGCAGGAGGTGCACGTGAGCCAGTCCTTGTTCCCTATGACGATCTCGCCGTTCGTCCCTATGTCCATGAATAACGCTATCTCATCCCTCTGAAAGATTCCGGATGCGAGAACCCCGGCCACGACGTCTCCCCCCACGTAAGAAGCGACGCACGGGGCAACGTAGGCGAGGACGTGATCACCCACCTCCAGCCCGAGGTCTCGCGCGCTCACGGGGGGTATGGCATTGAAGGCCGGCACGTAGGGGCTCAGCATCAGATACTTCGGGTCAACACCACATATCAGATGGGTCATGGTTGTGTTGCCGGCGAGAACCACGTGAGAGACGTACTCAGCCTCGATGCTTCCGGTCCGGAGCAACTCCCTTATTATACCGTTAATTGTGGAACAAATCACCTCCCTCAGGCGGTCGAGCCCCCCCTCCTTCTGGGCATACATGATCCTCGATATGACGTCCTCGCCGTAGCTTATCTGGCCGTTGTAGTCGGCGGCCTCCCCGAGGACGCAGGACTGGATGCTCCCGTCGCGAGTCCGCGCTTGCCTTACGTCGCGGCAGTGGGAGAGGTCGAGGATCTGTCCCCACACCGTTGTCGTTCCGATGTCGATGGCGATCGAATAGTGCTTCTCCACCGTGTTGCCGGGCTCGATGTTGATAAGACCCAGGTCCCCGTCGGTGGCGTCCAGGGTGGCGGTAACGCGCCAATCCGCCGTTTCTCAACGTAGAAGCGAGCTTCTTGATCACCCGGAGATCGGGCGATACCTGGCCTTCAGGAAAGGTCTTCCTCAATTCACGGACGAGCCTTCCCAGGTCGTTCAGGTTGTCTTCCGCCGAAGGGGGCGGCAGCTCCACGTACTCCTTGAAGACCGAGGGGTTCACCGACCAGTCCGTCACGAGGCGGTCCAGGTCCGCCGCGGACAGAATACGGGGCGATGTCTCCCGCCTCCTCAGCGAGACCCTGTCCACCTGCGATTCGAAGGGGATTTCGATCGTGACGTCGCCCTAATGGCCGGGTCCTGCACGCGAGGCGCACCCCCGCGTCATAGTCGGCCTCCGATATCCCGGGACTCGGGCTCGAGTCTACCTGCCCTTCCTTTATCCGTATCCTGCATTTGCCGCAGGCGCCGTTCCCTCCGCAGCTCGCGTTGATGTGGACCCCGGACCTCATGGCCGTATCGAGGAGCGTCTCGTCGCTTTCCGCGGGGAACACCCTGTCTCTGGGCAGAAACCTCACCTTATACGCGTCAGCCATTCATGCTCCCGCTCACGTCCGTTCACCATGGTAGACCATTTTCTCCAATCCACTCTGCCGCCGTTAATCGTGTCAAATCCCATTTTCTTCGAGAATTGCTCCCCCTAAACCGGTATTTCTATTGACAAAGCGCCGGAAGGCCAATAGAATGGGTGCGCAGGTTCAGCATAGTAGATCATGTATGACGCCCCCATTCTAAAGAAAGCCGTCGAAGTCCTCAAGCTCATCGTGAGAGAGGGCCGGCCCATGGGCACGACGGACATCGCCCGCTCCCTGGCCTTGAGCAAGAGCACGACCTTCGGCATACTCAAATCGCTCGAAGAGGAGGGCATCCTGGTCAAGGACCCTTTGAGCAAGAAATTCAACACGGGAAACACCCTCTTCGAGCTTGCAAAAAAAATCGTGAGATCGACCGACGTGGCGGTAGTTGCCCGGCCCTTTCTGGTGCGCCTCATCGAGGCGGTGGATGAAACGGTCTTGCTCGGCATCAGGGAGGAAGACAAGGTGAGGGCTCGTCGACATACTCGAAGTCCACAAGGATTTTAAGATATCCTCCCAGGTTGGGACCCGCATGGAATTGACCGCGGGAGTGGTCGGCAAGGTGTTTCTCTCGTCCATGGATAATGAGGAGGTCCTCAATTTGCTCGAACACAAGGGCCTCCCCCGATACACTGAGAACAGCATCGTTGACCCCGACCGATACCTCGAAGAGCTCGAAAAGACGCGAGCGCAAGGGTATGCGATAGACCGTGAAGAATATCTCAAAGGGGTGACGGCCGTTGCTGCCCTCATCTACTCCGGCCATTTTCCCATCGCCGCCGTCTGGGTGGTCGGATTCACCAGTTCCATGGGCGACAAAAAACTACCGGACGTAATCAGCCACCTGAAAGCTACCGCAGAACAGATCAGCACAAGACTCTCACCCTTTGTTTCCGATAAAGCCGCGAGGGAGAGGTAGGAAGCGGCTTCGAGACAAGCCGCCCCCATGACCCGCCTTTTGCGCGTCTTCTCGACAACCTAGAACAATCCCGTGACCTTGCCCGTCTTTACGTCTACGTCGACCCTTCTGTATGCCGGGTCGGAGCTGGTGCCCGGCATGAGACTTATGGCCCCGGTTACGGGGCAGAGGAACTTGGCCCCGGAGAAGACGAGGACGTCCCTGACAGGCAGCACCCAGCCTTTGGGCACGCCTTTCCTTTCCGGGTCGTGGCTGAGACTGAGATGGGTCTTCACCATCATGGTAAAGTAATCCTTCTTCTCGGGATCCGCTTCAAAGGCCTTTGCCTTGGCCTCCGCCTCCGGCGTCCAGGACACGCCGTCAGCCCCGTAGACGTTCTTCGCCACCATCTCCACCCTCTGGCGGAGGGGCATTTCGAGGGGATAGAGGAACTTGAAATCGGCCTTTTCCTCGCAGGCGTCGTGTACTGCGTCGGCGAGCTCGAGAGCCCCGTCTCCGCCGTTCAGCCAGTGCGTCGACACGGCCACGCGCGCCCCTTCGGCCTCCGCGAGCCTGCGAAGCAGGGCTATCTCCTCCTTCGTGTCCGTGTGGAACCAGTTGATGCAGACGACGGGCTTCATCCCCGACTGCTTTATTGTCTTGATGTGATGGATCATGTTGGCCGCGCCTTTTTCGAGGAGGCCGAGGTTCTCCTTCTTGTACTCTTCGGGAAGGGGAAGCCCGGGCGCCACCCTCGGTCCGCCGCCGTGCATCTTGAGGGCACGGATCGTGGTCGTGAGCACGGAGACATTCGGCTTGAGCCCGCTGATCCTCGACTTCACGTTCCAGAACTTCTCGAAGCCGATGTCCGCGGCAAATCCGCTCTCCGTGACATTATAGTCGAAGAGCTTCAGGGCCACGCGGTCGGCGATGATCGAAGACTGGCCCACCGCGATATTCGCAAAGGGTCCCGCATGGACAAAAACCGGCTGCCCCTCCACTGTCTGCAGCAGGACAGGGTTGATGCTCTCCCTCATCCAGGCGGTCATGGCGCCGGCCACCTCAAGGTCCTCCGTGGTAATGGGTTTGCCCGACTTGTCATAGGCCACGGTGATTTTCCCGAGTCTCTCACGGAGGTCCGCGAGGTCCCTCACGATGGCGAGGATCGCCATGACCTCGGAGCTTACGGCGATGTCGAAACGGGACTGCATGAGAAAGCCGTCCATCTTACCGCCGAGGCCGATGACCATGTTCCGCAGGGACTGGGCGCAGAAGTCCATGATCCAGCCCATCTGGACATTCTTCGGGTCGACGTCGAGGCGCTTCAGCTTTCTCTTCGCCAACTCTGCATCGGAGTAATTTCTTTCGTGCTGCATCCGCGCGGTGAGGGCCACCATGGCGAGATTGTGCGCGTTCATTATGTTGTTGATGTCCCCCGCGAGGCCGAGAGAGAACTCGGTCAGGGGGATTGCCTGGGCATTGCCCCCGCCCGCCGCACTGCCCTTGACGTTCATGGTGGGGCCGCCCGAAGGCTGGCGGATCGCGCCGCATACGTTCCATCCCCGTTTGCCCATGCCCTCCACGAGACCCATGGACACGGTTGTCTTGCCTTCACCGAGGGGGGTCGGCGTGATAGCGGTGACCTCGATGTATTTGCCGTCCGGCTTGTCTTTCAGCCGGTCGATGATCTTCATGAAGTCGACCCGGCCTATCCGGCCATATCCGATCACCTCATCTTTCTTCAACCCCATTTCCTCGCCCAGCTGCCAGATGGATTTCATGTGCTCTTCAGCCGCTTCAGCAATTTGCCAGTCTGCCATCTTCGTCGCGTCGTACGCCATGGGTGACCTCCTCGGAAATTGTACACAAGTTTGGATACGATTATTATAAGATAATCGTATATTTTGTCAATGTGAATCGTGCGCCCATCCTCATATCAGGAGAATTTTCCTAGCGCAGAATTGTGCACTATTTCACAATATTAAACGATTTTGTGGATCAGACGTGGTGCTTCATTTCCAAATGAACACGCACGATATTGTACCCAAAGTTGTGCATTATTTCACAAATACCCTAGCCAAAAAGCACAAAAAATGCGTGCTTCACGGGCGGTCAGGTTGTCGAGGAGCTTAAAAGAACGTCTCGAAGAGCAAGAAGCGGAACAGCGCCCCTGGGAGCATCTGCTCGTCTGCCCTCCTCGCCGGATTCCGAAAGAGACCCTGAAAGGCTCAAGGTACGGCTCGGGCCTCATTCATCGGGGCCATGGGTGAAGGAGAGGTAGTAGGCTGCCTCCTCGGCCTTTCCCCTCTTCTGTGCCCCTCTGCCCACGATCATGCACTTCTTCCGCAGCTCGGCGCGGGTCCTTCGGCTCTGGAGGTCATTCAGGACTCCGGAGTCGAGCATCTTCAGAAGGGCCTTGATCCGGTATTTGTCCATGGCCTCGAAGGCGCGCGACAACTGGTCGGCGTGGCCGCCCCGCTTCACGATGAGGGGAAGGGGAACAAAGAGCACTGGGTATTGGCTGCTTATGCGGAGCCACATATCGTAGTCCTCGCATACAGGCAGAGACTCGTCGAAGAGGCCCACCTCATCGAACACCCGTTTCGCGATCATTGCCGACGAGGGGCTGATGATGCACAGGGGAAGGCATCGCTCGTAGATGGAGCCGGAGTACTTCCGGTGCCTCTTCTTTTGGTTGAGCCATCGGCCATCTTTCACCCATATTTCATCGGTATAGCTGACGGCGTAGCCGTCAGCCTCCATCTGCGCGAGCTGGACTGCCAGTTTTTCCGGCTTCCATAGGTCATCCACATCGAGGAACGAGAGATACTCGCCCCGCGCGAGGGCGATGCCCAAGTTTCTCGCGGAGCTCACGCCCCCGTTTTCTTTCCACTCGTATCTGATCGGCAGATCACGAACGACGTCAAAAGAGCCATCCCGTGAGCCGTCGTCGATGACTATGACCTCCGTGTCCCCGTAAGACTGGCCGAGCGCCGAAAGAACGGCTTCCCGCAGGAAAGAGCGTCTATTGTACGTGGTGATAATCACGGAGACCATGGGGAGAATATGCTACCACAAGGGGAAGGCGAAGGGCGAGTGAGCCCTTCATTATTCAAAGGAGGCGGCGCTTTCCTACTTGGGTCCTGCCCCGGGCGGGACTATGAAGAACGTAGAGCATGCCAGCCGGCCCTCCTCGGGGTATACCTCCACGAAAAGCGAATAGACGCCCTTATCCCGCTCTGAGGTACGCAAGGAGTACCAGAACTTGTGAACCCGTTTCCTTTCACCCGCGTAGAGCCTGTAGCCCGTTTCTTCGGCCTTCAATTCCGCCTCGAGCGGACGGCCTCCGTATGTCGCGTACATCTCGTCGAGCATCGGCCTCATCTGGTCTTCCGGCACCGCGCTCTGAAAGGCCTTTTCCATCTTATTGTAGACTCCCCGATAGTCGTCGCTTATCATGGCGTCCACCAAAGAGCCACTGAAATCGGAGGCCTCCTTGTGTTCGAGGGAAGCGGAATCGTCGTGACTACCATGGGCTGCGCTGTCCGCGGCCAGGGGGCGAAGGAGGTTTTCCACCACGAGGAGCTTCTCGACGATATAATCGAGGTGGGACTGGGAGGTGGCCTCAGACGGCCTTTCTGCCTCGACCGGCCTCTCATGGGACTCCTCTTCCGAGACCGACGCAGGATGCACCCGTTGCGCGTCCGCTCTTTCCGGCCGGTCTACTGGACCCTCCGCCGGTGCCGGCGAATCCGGGGCAGGCTCTGCATGTCCGGGCGCTCCGTACACTGCAGTGTCGAGGTCTGCCGCGGGGACTGTGGGTTCGGAGGCACCATTCAACGGCTCCCGCCAGGGCATGCCCGACTCGTAGTAGCGAAGGCGCAGGTACACCTGACCGTAGAGGATGCGCTCCGATGCACGATCCGTCTTCGACAGGGCCTCCCTGGCCAAGTCGACGGCCAGCGAGAACGCCCCGGTTTCCGCGTACGCAGCGGCAAGGGTGTCCAGGAGCACGGGGTGTCTCATTCCCCCATTTACCACGGGCTCCAGGATCTCCACTGCCCGGACGCCGTCACGGACTCTATCATCGGGACACGTCGCCAGAAGCCACGCAAGGCTGCTCTTGCCTTCCAGGTAGCCTCCTTCCGCTGCGTGCCGAAACCATTCCGCGGCCTTTCCGTAGTCCCTGTTCACGCCCTTGCCCAGGGCAAGGAGATAGCCGAGATTCACCTCGCCGTCTGGAAACCCCTGTTCAGCCGATTTTTCGTACCATCGGGCGGCCTCGGTCTCGTTCTTGGCGACGCCCCTGCCCAACTCGTACATGAGACCTATCGCGTCCTGGGCTGCCGCGTTTCCCCCCTCGGCGCTCATGAGAAGCCAGCCGAACCCTTCGTGATCTTCCGACTTCTCAAGAAACGTTAGGCCCAAACGGTACTGAGAATCGGGGCCCTCAGCCACGGTCCCTTCCTCCGGGCGTTCAGGGCCGGCCCCTTTCCGGCCCGCGGGAAGGCAGCCCGCGTGGCCTCGTGCGGGTGAGCCCGCCCACATGAGCAGGGAGACAACCAAAAGGACGAAAATGACGATGGCAAAACCCATTTCACCAGACCTTAAGGTAAATCATTATCATTAAAAGCAGGCAATTTCTACCACAAAAAAGGAAGGTGTCACAAAAAAGGCAGGGCAGCGCGGTGGCAGGGCGTCGAGCCGCTCATCTCGGTAGTGTCCTAATTTGATCCCAAATTAGGACACTACCCTCATCTCATTTTAGTTGACAGGCCCATTGGAGGGTATTACATCTGTTCTGTGCATCGGCACGGCAACGACAGACGGTATCCCTCCCTGATGGCGGCTTTCCTTATCCTCCTTCTGTCGATCCCGGCAACGGCTGCGGTAAAGGACGAGGAATGCCTCGACTGTCACGACAAGCTTAAAGGCTTCTCCCACAAGGGAGTGGGCTGCATCGACTGTCATTCGTCCATAACGGAGCTGCCCCACGGCGACAAGCTGCCGAAACCCGACTGCGCGGGCTGCCATGAGAAAACGGCCGGGCTCTACAAGGAGGATGTGCACAGGACCAAGGGGCTCGGCTGCGTCCAATGTCACGACGTGCACTTCCTGGAAAAGGGACGGAAGACGTGCGCCTCCTGCCATGGGGCGCCGAAACACTCAGGCCTGCCCGCAAGGGAACGGCACCTCGGCAGCCTCTCCTGTGTCGCCTGCCACGGCAGGCCGGACGGAACCGAGCTGAGGATCCGCGTAACTATCAAGGGAAAGAAGACCCCTGACGCCCGGGCCGTCGACAAGGCCGGCAACCACCTGATCGACAGGGACGAGTGGCGCCAATTCGAAGGGCTCCTCGAGGACGCCTTCAGGGGGCATTACTCCATCGAGAAGAGATACATGGTCAGCGGCGGTCTCCACACCATCGCGGCCAAGCCTGCTGCGTGCGACACCTGCCACGGGGGAAAAGGCTATTTCTCCAACGCCCTCCTGGAAGTCACCGGCTCCACGAGCTACGAGATACTCGTTGACCGTCGAGTATTCATCCCCGAGCTTCCCAAGTACGAGAACTTCGAAAAGACCGTGCACGGGATGAACGGCGTGACGTGCGTCGACTGCCACGGATCGGAAAGAAAGGCCGCTCAAGGCTGGACCATCGATTCTACGGTCTGCGTGAAATGCCATGAAGAGGTCTCCGAGGTCTACGGCCGATCGAAGCATTCGTTGAGGGGTGCGGCCCAATGCGTCGACTGCCACAACCCCCACAGCATAAGATCGTACCGGGACCGCCCCTCTGAGGCGCGGGTGGCGGTCTGTGCGCGCTGCCATCGGAACTACATAGAGAGACACGGATGGCTGCCGAACACGAGGCTCCACTTCGGCTATCTCGAGTGCGCGACCTGTCACAGCCCCAGATCGCAGAAAAGCATGGTCTACTACTTCGCCGAGAAGACCGAGAGCGGAAAGACTCCCCTCTCCTACGGCCGGCTCGTCGCAGCACTCGGGACAGACCCGGACAGTTTCGTGAAAGGGAACGACCATCAGGACGCGGACGCGAGGATAGGCAGGCTCTTCACCATCTTGAGGAAGCAGGACACCCATGCCATCATCGATGCCTCCATCATCGTCACCAAGGTCTATCACGATTACTCCGAGACGCCCGCCAAGGAAAAGGGCTGCCTCCCTTGCCACTCCGGAGAGGCGGCCTTTTACGATTCCATGTTCTTCGTTCTCCCGGAAAGGGAATCGACCGACTATGTACCGGTAAAGGGCACGCTCTTCTCGTCATATCCTATCGGGACCTTCGTGGACATCTTCCTTCTGGGCGAAGATAAGCTCACGAAGGCCGATTTTCGGACCTTTCTCGGGCTGAAGGGGCCCCGGCTCACTCAACTGGGATTCAAGCTGATCGATTTCTTCGGCATGCTTCTCATGGTTCTTGGCCTTGCCGCAATGGGCGCCCACGTGATCCTGCGGATCGTGAAGAGAAGATGAGACACGTGGAGCTTCATACACTTACTTTGAGGATATGGCACTGGGTCAACACGGTGCTGATCTTCCTCCTCATCCTTACGGGGGTGCGCCTCAGGATTCCTGAGATCCGGTTTCTTTTTGCCTACAGGAACGACGTGCTCATCCATAGGTGGACGGGCCTCCTTGCGACCGTCTCCTTCCTGTTCTGGCTCGCCTACAGCCTGGCGAGCGGCAATATCGCGCGCCACTATGCCTTCCGGCCGGCCAGAGACGGAAAAGGCATGGTGAGGCAGGGGCTCTACTATGCCGTCGGCGTCTTCAGGGGCTGGCCCAACCCCTATCCCGCGACGCCGGATGCGAAGTTCAACCCCCTCCAGAAGGTCGCCTACGCGGGAGTTATGTTTGTGCTGACGCCGCTTACGGTCGTGACAGGCATCCTCTTCAGCAACATACCCTACTTCCGCGGCATCATAAGCTATATCGGGGGAACAAGAGTGCTCGACGCGATCCACGTCATCGGTGGTTACCTCTTCGTGATCTACCTCATCGCGCATGTCTATATGGCGACGCTGGGACCGACGCCTTTCACCCATATCAAAGCGATGTTTACCGGATACGAGGAGGAGCCGGAAAAGGAAAGGGCGGACAGATGAGGTCCGCCCAATGCTCAAAGCCGATACGAGGCCCGATTGACTGGTAGTTGCGAGGGACCTGTGCCCCTCATTCCCATGCAGAAGGAAAGAGAGTTTTCTTTTTCCTAACGCACTTTCTTGTTCTCACCGTACCGCCCGGGCATTATAATGTCTTAATGAACGTAGTTTTACCATACGGCAAGTTCCACGGAGTCGAACTGAGGAGATTCCGCGAATGAAATGTCCTAAGTCAGTCCGAGAATCGCGAAGGAATGAAGTTTTGCGAAGAGTGCGGAGCGGAGATGGAACTCGTCCCACAACGCGCGGTGGTGGGGCGGCTCCGCAACGCCGGGCTTGTGTGGCTCTGCCTACTCGCCTTTTCTTGGCTGGCGGGGGGCGTCGCGTTGGGCCAGGAAACGGCCCCGACCAAGGCGCCGGAGAAACTGGCCAACAGCGATTGTCTGGGTTGCCATCTCGATCCCGGTACCACCCGGGTCGTCGATGGAAAAACGGAGTCGTTGGTTTTCCCGACGAAGACCTTTGCCCATTCGGTTCATGCCAACCTTCAATGCCTGGACTGCCACACCAAAATCAAGCAACTCCCTCACGACAGCCCGTTGCCGCAGCCTGATTGCAGCCTCTGCCATGAAAAAGAGGCCAAGGCTTACGGTACGAGCATCCACGGCGTGAGCCACTTGCTCGGCTCGTCGGGCGCAGCCGAATGCTGGGATTGCCACGGCTCGCATGACATTCTTCCTGTAAGCAATTCGGCGTCGCCGGTGTTCAAGATGAACCTGCCCTTCACCTGCGCCAAATGCCACAGCAATCGCGGCCTGACGAGGGAATACGAAATCAAACATCCCGACGCGGCCAAGGAATATGGCGACAGCATCCATGGGCAGGCATTGATCAAAATGGGCCTGATCGTGGCGCCCTCCTGCGACGACTGCCACGGCGTGCATGACATCAAACGAGATGTGGATCGTGATTCCCCCATCAGTCATGCCAATATCGCTAAGACCTGCGGCAAGTGTCACCTGGGCATCGAGCGCACCTACGACCAAAGCATTCACGGGCATCTATTGGCCGAAGGGAATAAAGGCGCGCCCGTATGCTCCGATTGCCATACCGCCCACCAGATTGTCAACCCGGCCGTCACCAATTTCAAAGAGATCGCTGACGAGCGGTGCGGCAAATGTCATTCCAGTCACTACCAGTATTACGGGGGCACTTACCACGGCCAGGCCATGGCGCTAGGCCGTCCCAACGTCGCCCCGGAAGTGGCCGCCTGTTACGACTGCCACGGCCATCACGACATCCTGCCGCCGTCTGATTCCCGCTCGCGCCTGTCCAAAACCAACATCCTGACCACCTGCCGGCAATGTCATCCCGGGGCCACCATCGGCTTCACGTTATACGATCCGCACGCCAACCCTGAGGATGGCAAGCACTATCCGTTCCTCCATGCGTTGTTTCTAGCCTTGACCGCCTTGCTCCTCGGCACGTTCGGTTTCTTCGGCTTGCACACCCTCGAATGGCTGGTGCGCGCGCTCTATCTCTATCGGCACGACTCGAAGACCTTCCGCGAAGCGAAAATTCGAACGCAGGTGGGCGACGAATGGTTCACCCGCTTTCAGCCCTTTGAACGCTTTTTGCATCTGCTGGTGGTGTCGAGTTTTCTGTTGCTGGTCATCACCGGCATGCCGCTGGAATTCTCTTCTGCTCACTGGGCCAGAGTGATTTTCAACATCATCGGTGGTCCGGACACAGCGCGAATGCTGCATCGTTTTGGCGCCCTGGTGACGTTTCTCTACTTTGGTCTGCATCTGGTGTCGCTGATCACAAAGGCGTGGCGCGGCCGGAAATCCTTGCGCGATCCTGCCACGGGTCGGTTCGAGTGGAAGCGGTTGTGGCAAGTGCCGTTCGGTCCGGATTCCCTGGTGCCGACGCTTCAGGATTGGCGCGATTTTGTGGCGCACAACAAATGGTTTTTCGGCAGAGGTCCGAAACCCCAGTTCGACCGGTGGACGTATTGGGAAAAGTTCGATTACCTCGCCGTCTTCTGGGGCGTGGCCTTCATTGGCGCGTCCGGCCTGATCATGTGGTTTCCGACGTTCTTCACGCGGTTTCTGCCCGGCTGGATCATCAACATCGCGCTGCTCGTTCATTCGGACGAGGCGTTGCTCGCCGCCGGCTTCATCTTCGCCATTCATTTTTTCAACACCCATTTCCGCATCGAGAAATTCCCGATGGACACGGTCATTTTTTCCGGCCGCATTTCTAAGAATGGGATGCTGCACGAGCGCGAACGCTGGTACAACCGGCTGATCTCCGAAGGCAAACTGGACGAATATCGTGTCAAGGATGG
>CAVVNC010000001.1:0-28230 GCA_963749525.1 uncultured delta proteobacterium | reverse complement strand
AGAGCAGCACTTCGTGCCCTCTCAGGGCCGCGACCCTCGCTGCCTCCATCCCTGCGGGTCCACTGCCGGCCACGAGAACCTTCTTCCGCTTCTCTGCGGGTCTCACGACGTATTCGACTTCTTCCCAATGAGGCGTTGATCCGGCACCGTATGGGTTTTCCCAGATATGCCCGCTCGTGCCAGCAGTATAAGCAGCCGGAGCAGGGCGCGATGTCCTCCATTCTCCCCTCTGCCACCTTGTTGGGAAGGTCGGGATCCGCAAGGAGACGCCTCGTCATTCCGATAAAATCAAGTTTGCCCTCTCGAAGGATCTCCTCGCCCAATTTGGGGTCGAGTCTTCCCGCCACGAAGACAGGGACGGATACCGTTTCCTTGATAGCCGTTCCGAGAGGGACGGAGAAGCCCTTCCCCTTCCGGCTCCAGTCGAGTCCCTTCACGATGAGATGTTTGGGAAGCTCCGGGTGAAGCAGCCGGTCGGCGTGAAGGAGGTTGACGCCGAAAGCCCCATAGCCCGCGGCCCTCACCTGTATGGCATCGGCTCCCGCCTCTTGCAGCATCCTGGCGAACTGCTTACCCTCTTCAAGGGTCGTCCCCTGGGGATGTCCAAGCTCGACGCCATTGAAAAGGGCCAGGACAGGGTACTCTTTACCGCAACGCTTCTTGACCTCTCGTATGATTCCGCACATGAATCGGGCTCTGTTTTCAAGGCTGTCGCAGCCGTAGGCATCGTGGCGCCTGTTCCAGATGGGGGAGAAGAAGGTATTCACCAGATGGTGATGTGAGCCGTTGATCTCCATACCGTCGAATCCGGCCCGCTGGGCACGTTCTGCTGCATCTGCGAACTTGCTGGTGAGGTCTTCGATCTCGGCGATGGAGAGCTCCCTTGGCATGATCATGTCTGGAGCCTGCAGCTCAGCGAGCTCCCGGAACTCCGATTCCGGCAAGGCCGAGGCAGACACCCGGTCGCCCAGGACCTCCCGTCCCTCATCCGGGACATACCAGGGGCCCGAGTGCATGATCTGGAGAAATATGGGACACCCGTGTTTATGGACAGCATCGGTCAGTTTGCTGAACCCCCCAATGTATCGGTCGTCGTCCATGCGGGCCTCAGCGGACGTCGGACGGCGTGCCCCGCGTGGGTATTCGACCGTGGTAAACTCGAAGACAATAAGGCCGACGCCACCTCGTGCCATTCTTTCGTAAAGGGCCGTGCTCCTCTCGCCTATCGTGCCGTCCGGCTCGGCGAGACCGTAGCCCGACGCGGTCTTTATGATCCTGTTTCTCGTCCGTACCCCGCCTATGTAAGCCGGGCTCCATCAACTTCTCAAAATTCGCTTTTCTTGACATCTGGTACCTCGCACAGGAGAAATTAAGTGTTATCCACCTAGGTACGCCTTTTTTACCACGTCGCTCGATCTCATCGAAGCGATGTCTCCCTCCAGAACAACCCTACCGACCTGAAGCGCGTAGCCTTTGCTCGCTACACCGAGAGCGAGGTGAACGTTTTGCTCTACCAGCAGGACGCTTACCCCTTGACGGTTGATGTTCTTGATAACATCCCCCAACTGCTCGATAACCAAGGGAGCGAGACCAAGGGACGGCTCATCCATGCAGAGGAGCCTCGGTTTGGCCATCAATCCACGCCCGATAGCCAGCATCTGCTGCTCCCCGCCGCTCAGCGTGCCTGCTTTCTGGTCGCGCCTTTGGAGCAACCTGGGAAAGAGGCTATGTATCCATTGCAGGTCCGCTTCTACCTTGTCCCTGTCCTTGCGAAGAGTTGCGCCCAGCCTCAGATTGCTCCGTACGCTGAGATAAGGGAAAAGATGCCTTGCTTCAGGCACAAGAATGATGCCGCGTCGAACTATGTCGCCTGTCCGAAGGCCGCTGATCCTGCTGCCATCAAAGCGTATGTCGCCGCTCGTGAGGGGTGCAAGGCCCAGCAAGGCTCGGAGGGTTGTGGTCTTGCCTGCCCCATTTGCGCCAATTATACTGACGACCGATCCTTCCGCTACTTCGAGCGAAACGTTTCGTATCGCCAGCGATTTCCCGTAATGGACCGTAATGTCTTTTACCTCAAGCAACACGCTTGCCACCACCATTCAGATCTATGAGCCCAACGAGTTCGCCCTCTCGCATCTTAAAAGTCGACATACCTCACAGCCGTCAAAAAACCGCCCAACGTCTTCGTCAGCCAACGAAGCTCACGAATCATAGCCGACCCCGGCATCCTTGGTCTCACGCATCTCCTTGGTAAACCATCGCGACCTGATGGTTGCGGGCAGACCCGCGATCCCCTGCGGCATCAGGTAGGCGACGAGAAGCAGTATCACTGCTGAGATGAACGGCGAGTAGGTTTTCAGGCCCCGGGACATCTCGGGAAGCAAGAACAGGATCAAAGTGCCGACTACGGGACCTGCAAAGCTTTCTATCCCGCCGATGAGGGCATACATGAAAAGCCATAGGGTGGCAAGGAGGGTAAAGCTCGTATAAGAAAGCACCTCGTTGTAGTGAGCATAGGCCGCGCCGGCGATGCCAGCGAAAAAGCAGCCTACTGCAAGAGCGAGGACCCTGTAGCGGGCCTCATTGATGCCGACGCTCGACGCGACGGAATGGGACTGCTCTATCGCCCTCAATGTCGTTCCGATCCGCGAGAATTCAAATCTATAGAGCACCAGAAGGCAGACAACGGCAAATAGAAGAAAGAAATAGTAGTGAGGAAGCTTGGACCCGGCTCCGCCAAAGAGAGGAGGTATGCCCACAAGTCCACTCATTCCTTGCGTCCACCTCTGGAACACAAAGAAGACCTGTATCACGCCTATGCCAAAAAAAAGACTTACCATGGCATAGTAGATCGCCCTCAACCTGGCAAAAGGGTATCCGATGAAGACGCCGACGACCATAGACATCAAAGCGCCTATGGGCATCGTCAGCCAGGGGCTCCAACCCAGCTCCTTGCCGAGCACCGCAGAGACGTAAGCGCCGATGCCCATGAAAGCCGCATGAGCGAGTGGTTGTTGCCCGGAGATTGTTATGGTCCGAAGGCTTGACGCGGCTACGGTGTATATGAATGTCATGATGAGAATATGGATCCAGTATGGTGAGGGAACGAAGAGGGGAAAGACGCTCAGAAGCGCGACCAGTACGGCATACGACACAGGCGCAGCCCACCGTGCCCCGGCCGTCCCAGTTTCCTTCCGTTCCAGGGTTCCGTATTCTTCCTTGATCACCTCTCGGCCCAAGAACCCCTGAGGACGGAAAAGCAGAAGGAGGATGATGATCCCGAGGCCAATCGCCTCGCTTGTCGCTCCGCTTACGTAAAGCGGCAGAGTGGCGTCCAGCCCGCCTATGATGAGTCCTGCGAAAAGAATGCCTCCGATACTGCCAATGCCACCCAATATGACAAGCTGAACCGCCTTCACCAGCATGTAGTCTCCCATGAAGGGACTCAAGCTGAAAACGGCGCCCATGAGGCTTCCCGATACAGCCGCAAGGCCGCAAGCAATGAAGCAGGCAAGGGCCGAGATCCTGTTCACGCTGATGCCGTGCAGGATGGCGCCTTCCACGTCTTGCGCAACCGCCTGCATCTGCTCTCCCCACGTGGTTTTGTTGATGAAGAGGATCATTCCCCAGAGGAGGGCGCCTCCAGTCACAAAGGTAATCAGTTTATCCAGGCTTAGAGAGACGTTGGCGACCCTGATAATGCCCGCGGCGAAGGAAGGGATTGACCTGATGTATGTTCCGACGGCAATATTGACGGTAGTCTCGATGATGACAATGAGGGCTATGCAGACAACGATGGTACGGTTCATGTTTCCGAAAAACGGCCGGAAGCAGAACTTCTCCAGGATTAGCCCGAAAGAAGATATGATCAGGACCGAAAGAAGAAGCGATGTCCACGGACTAAGCCCATACTCTCCGGCAAATTGATAGCAGATGTAGCCGCCCACCATGTAGATCGCACCGTGGGCAAAATTCAGAATGCCCATGATGCTGAATAGCAAGGCGAAGCCCAGGGCCATCAATATGTACATTGACGACAGAACGAACATGTTAACGACTGACGTGCCGAGAAGTTCCATACGGTTTCCCGTTCGGTATGCGCCTGCATGAGGGCAGCCACGATGAAGTGACTCGCATTCGTAGCTGCCCGGGTCAGAAACCTGCCTCTATGGGACCATGCCGGGATCTATCCAGGTCACGAACTTAGCCTGGCCATTTTCGACGGTCTGGACCGGCATGCGGTGGCTTACCGCGTGTTTGATTCCATATGTCTTGAGTCCTCCTATGCTGGCGGTACCGTAAGGAGTGTCCATGGTGTTGAGCTTCTCCCATGTATCGCGGACTTTCGTCGTATCGATGCTCTTGGCCTTCTCGATTACCTGCACGAACTCGAAGATGGAGTTGACGATCTGAAGGTGCATCGATCTGTCGCGGCCGTATTTCGCCAACAGCCTTTTCTGGATCTCGGCCAGCGTCGGGGGCATGTCTGGCATCTCCACACCGCCCATGCCTATGGCAAAGAACTGGGTCGCCGCAGGCTTTCCTGCCGCCGCCAGCATGTCGGCTGCATTGGCGCCGATGAGCACCGCGAAGGGCTTGTTGGAGCCCATTTCGCGCAGGGCCTTGAGAATGCCTGCTGCGTTCGGAACGATACCATTCTGCATCATGACGGCATCAGCCTTGGAAGAGTTCAGCCGTGCCGCTATGGGTCCGAAGTTGACGCCTTCATTGGGATACAGGACCGTGTTGACGAGGGAAAGGCCTTGTTGTTTGTAAATGTTCTCAAGGATCGGCCCGAGGTATTTTATGGTGCCATCGTCGGGTATGAGCAGGTCGACGCTCTTCACGTCAGGGTGTGCCTGCTTCATATATTTGCTGCCCATTATGCCGAATTCCACAGTCGCGTCGTGGGAAAGAAACGTGTACGGCGTTGTGTTGTCCAACTCCCCCGGGGTGTTCGTGCACCAAGCTATCGCCCTGAGCACCTTACTTGGCTCGGTAACCCCCTTTGCCGCCGCTGAGAAAAAAGCTGCGGGACCGGCGATGTACTGAACCTTATCCTCATAGACCAGCTTCTTGGCCGCCGCGACGACCCCATCAACGGCACTCTTGCAGTCTTCCGGAACAAGCTCGATGAGGTATTTCTGTCCACCCACGGTTACCCCGCCTTTCTCGTTGATGATATCGCGGGCAACCTGCGCCTCGTCCCATTCGAGCGTGTCATACACCGAAAACCAGCCCGTCAGGCAAACGAGGAGGCCGATTTTGAGCTTCGGCTGAGCAGAAGATGCTGCGGCCGCAGACCCGCAAGCACCTATGAATAAGGTGCTTGCAAGGAAAAATATCACCAACAGACCAGTTGCCAGACCCAACCCTTTTTTTCTGTCCATTGCATAACCTCCCATTTCTAGGTAGTGTCGCGACTCACATCCCCTACAGTCGCTTTAGAACATCGTGTTGCTGTGCGAGGCTTCAGCGGGCACCGGCTGAAGCACGTCCCAATGTTCAACTATCTTACCGTTTTCAAGACGGAAGATATCAACACCGGCCATCCCGTGCGGTGCGTCGACAAATGCCTCATCCGTTGGAGTGAAAACATGGTGGATATGTAGTATGACGTAGTCACCATCTACGAAGACGTGTTCGAACAGTAGCTTTCGACCAGGGTTCTTGGCAACCCTGGTCTTTGCATATGTGACAAAACCGTCTTTGCCGTCGGGAACATGTGGGTTGTGCTGCTTGTAACAATCGCCGACAAAAACAGAAAGCGCTTTTTCGGGATCTTTTTCTTCAAAAGCTGTCCTGTAAAAACCAAGCACAACTTTTTTGTTTGCCTCTGTATCCATTGTCATCTCCTCTGAAGGCCGAGAGTGGACTCGGCTAGCTGGGCATTAATCAACGGATTTCTTCTTAATAGTAGCCGATCTTGTCTCAGGCGCAGTATCCTGGAGCAGAGGAATAATCGTCTGAGCCGCAACCCTAAAATCCGCGGCGAGCGATTCCTTGAGCTTCTCTTTGTCTCTCCGGGACAAAGCTTCGTACATCAGCCGATGAAACCGTATGACGGAGGCATGGTGTACTTTCTCCCCCCAGTTGATGGCCATATAAGGCCCGACTCTGGCCCAGAGGGCGTCGATCATTCCGAGAAGCATGGGGGAATCAGCACTTGAATAGATGGTAAAATGGAAATCAATGTTCAGGGAGAAGAATTTATCCGTTTCTCCAAATGCACGTTCCATCATCTCCACTGTTTGTCTCAAGTGAGATAAATCGTCGTCGCCCATGCGATCGCAGGCCCTCTCTGCAGCGATTGATTCAAGAATCAACCGGAGATTCAAAGCCTCCTCCATCTCTTTCCTGGTAAGCGTGTTCACGAAGATCCGCCTGTTGCTCTCGATGACGATGACTTTCTCTGATTCGAGCTGCCATAAGGCCTCTCTCACCGGCATAACGCTGACTCCAAACTCATTTGCGAGCCCTTGGATGGTCATGACCTGGCCGGGCGGAATGGTAGCTGAGATGATTTTCTTTTTCAGTTGGTCGTAGATTTGTTGACGAATCGTCTTGGGTGAGATTTTTTCGATATTCATAATATGTGATCACATCTTAGAACAATAGACTTTTTTTCGTCAATACTTTTGTCGGCACCCTCTATCACTGTCAATCAAATGATGAGGCGCGGAGGATCCATCGGGAGCTCGAAAGTCGTCGTTTCCCGGCTCCTGTCAGAGCGGTTACCCCTACAATTAGGGGAATACATGGGATCAAATCTTTATTCTTGATATAAGGCCGGGGTAACAGGGTCACCCATTGGAGGGACGAAAGGAGGATCCTATGAGCGACGAAGCGCTTCAACTTGTCACGTTCCGGCTGGCACAGGAGGACTTCGGCATCGACATCAAGAAAGTCCAGGAGATCAACAGGATGATCGATATCACGAAGATACCTAACGCACCAGCCTACGTCGAAGGTGTGGTCAATCTGCGGGGGAAGATCATCCCTATCGTCAGCCTCCGGACGAAGCTTGGTCTCGGAGAAGCCGACCGGGATAAGGCGACGCGGATCATGGTCGCGGAGATCGAGGGCAGAATCCTCGGCTTCATCGTCGATTCGGTATCCGAGGTGCTCAGGATACAGGATCCCAAAATAGAGGCTCCGCCCAGCATCACGGGCAGCAACGACTCCGCGTACATCGAAGGCGTTATCAATTTGGCGGACAGGATACTGATACTCCTTGACCTCAACGTTCTGTTCGGAGACCGGAAGCAGGCGGGGCTTGCGGCGTAAGCCTACCTACCGAAGCGAGTGAGCCGGGGGAAGGCAGGAGTACTCCTTCCCCCGGCTCTTTACCATCACCTGGTTACAGAGTCCCTGGGACTTCCTCTCTATCGTGCATTGCTCGGTATTCCCCACTTGAGATTCTATGGCACGCGCTGATCGCTAAAGTTGCAGCAATTTTGGCATCCACTGTCACGTGATATCTCTCAACCATTACCGCCTGGGACCTTCAACGCCCCCTTTGTCCTTTCCATCCCCACGGCCTTTACCGATTTCTCATTGACCGTGTGGTGAAATTCGAAGGTTGATGATATGCTGTTCTTGCCTTATTATCTTTCGATGGACAAAAGGATCGCAAAGTGACGCTGCAAGAAGTTAAAGAGATACTGGATGCAGAAGTTATCGTTGGCCACGATCGGTTGGATTTGGAGGTAACAGAAGCCGGCTGCGCCGATCTGATGAGCGACGCCTTGGTCTTTTGCACGGCAGGAAGTCTGCTCCTGACGGGACTGACCAACCCTCATGTTGTCCTTACCGCTAATGTTCTTGATATTGCGGCCATTATTTTCGTTCGCGGCAAGCACCCTTCTCCGGAAACGATCCAGCTTGCCGAAGACCTGCAAATCCCTATCCTGACAACAAAATATGTCCTCTTTGCAAGCGTTGGCAGGCTATACGCAAGGGGAATCGTTAGCTGCCTGGAAAAGGTCGACTCGAGACGTAATCTCTGATGAAACAGGTAAGAAGCCTGTGGGCCATTGAGAGACAGGCTCGGAGAAAATAGCCGTTGACGTGCCGCCGGGAGCACGCTGCGGTGCCGAAGAATTATCCCGGAAACCGGCGCATGGAAATAAGGAAGCCTTTCATTGTCATCCTCTCTCCTATGGGTCTCGTCCGGCAATCAAAATGGAATTATGGCGCCAACCTCCTTCAGTCGTGCGCGAAACCAGCCGGGGTCCCCGTTATGGGATGGCCTTGGCGGCTCCCCCTTTCAGGCTGGTTATGTCGTCGTCAGTCCCGTCCAACCAATATGCCTTGGCCTCGGCAGCGCACTCGTCCGACGGCGGCTTGGGCCCCTTGGCCCTGGCAGCAGCGACTTCGGCCTTAGCCGCCGCAACAGCGGCCATGAACGTAGCGTCGGTGTGAAGCCGGGCGACGACGGCAGCCCCGACCAGAGTACCCGCGATCACGTCGCTCTCCCAATGCGCGTTGCAAACCACGCGGCTCTGTCCGAAAGCCAGGCCTCGAGCAAGGATCGCGTCGATCCTGTCAGGGGCGATCTCACTCAGGACGAGCGCCCACACCCAGCCGATCGTGGCGTGGCCCGAAGGGTATGAGCCGTTCTTCTTCAATTCTTCCTCTTGGTCAGGTCTACACGTGTGCTCCTTGTTGACGACGAACGGCCGGTCACGGTGGTAGCACTCCTTGGCCGCCACGGCGGCGCGGGTCGCGTCGGCTAGGGTGCGATAGATCAACTGGTAGAGACGCGGCGTGTCCTTCTCTGTGATCTGTATGCCCAAGGCGCAGGAGAACCTGCTTGCGGCGTTGGGAAAACTGAGGTCTGCATCCTTGGCTGCCATTCTCCAGCGCGGCGTATCCTTGAGCAGCATTTTCTGCTTGTGGACGGCGTCGTCAAAAGCCTGAGCGGCCGATCCCGGGGTAGGAGAAGGGGGAAGCAGGCTGATGCTGTTCGGCATTATCCCCAGGTAGCGCCCCCAGCCTTCCTGTAAGACCTGCTGCCGGACCTCATCCTTGCACGTCTGCGCCTGGGCCGGACCTGTTGGCGCCTTCGATTCCTGTGCGCCCGCATGGTGGAGAGGGATGATGAGAAGACAGGAAAAAACAACTAAGAGGATCGACAGACGCTTACACTTCAGCATGGTTAACCTCCAAGCCTGGTGTCCCTCCAGAAATACCACGAGCGCCTTCTTCACGGCATCTGAATAGGGACAGTACGATTCTTACCAAGAGAGCGAAGGAACGGTAATGAGCTTGATTCATGTCCGTTGCCGCATGACACAGGATTGTATCTTTCCCGGCGCCGCCAGAAAGCCCTGGCTTTTCATCCCGCGCCCGCGGGTCGGCCGACTTTGCCGGGTAGATCGTATCAAAGAATTATGCGATGAAGTACAGAATTGCAAGTGAATTCTCGGTTAAGCCGGACTCTTGCTCTCGCTTACTCTCATAAAGTTGAAAGACCTGCCTGTCGAGAGAGTAGATGGTTCCCCTTACGGTTCTAAAGGCGGATCGTTCGTGCGGGTTGCTTTTCGGGCAGGAAAGGCCGCCATCACCCTTAGGTTCTGCAAGGGCTGATGTCGCTTTTTCATCACCGGACCCGAGCGAAAGCGGGGTTTAAGGGGGAAGCTCTGCAGGCTTCGCCTTGAGAATGGTGAAGAGGACGTCCTCAAGGAATGGACTGTCAGGATGGGGACGTCCTCCATTTATTTTTCTTAACCCCTGGCCGCGTCGGTAGAAATCGCCGAGATCAGGCGTCCGGAATAACGGTTCGCCACCGTCCTTTTCACAAGGATATCGGTAGGGCTGACCTTCGCCTCATAGTACGCATGGTTCAGGCTGTCGCGCACCTTCACTAAGGCCCCGTCGAGGGAGATCCCTGCGAACAGTCCCTTAGAGCGGGCGAAGGCGACTATGTCCGCGCTCAAGTTGGCGGTTGCAGCCGAGGCGCCTATGCCTACCGGCCCTGCGGCGACCCCGACATCAGCGCCAAGCTTCACGCTGTTCGAAAGGAGGGCGGTCACGCCGCGGTCAGTCATGGCGAGGAGCACCACTTCGGAGGCCTGGCCTCCGATCTGAAGGCCGAAGCTCGCCGAACCTATCGTATAGAAGGCCGGTTGGGACCACTTATGCGTTGCAGTGTCTCTCACCATGAATACGCCGCTGCCACCGGAAGCTCCGATGATAAACGCACCCTTGAGGATCTGAGGAGCGATGAAGACCCCTTTGGCGTCCTTCAGGAGGTCACGGAAGGCGCTCATGTCTTTCGCCCTGTCGAAGCTATCGAGGGTAATTCTCGCTTTGTCCACAAGGTGCCTCGCGTCCACTGCATTGTTCGCCCGAACAACGCCGCCGGTCCCTGCCACGAGCAGGGCAGCCATAACGACAATTCCCAGAAGCCGAAACCAATCTATTTTACTGTTCATGACATGTCCTCCTTTACCGACAGCCTCTTCATATTCCCTTTCTCCGATCAATCGCCTGACCGATCCTCCACGCGAGTTCATGTTCCCTGACCAGCCAGGAGAAACCACCGCTTGCGCCGGTCATTCCTCACCGGCGCGAAGGGAAAGAAGAGGAGCAGTAGTTTCTGTACCTCAGCCATCCGCTTGGAATATAATCCACCTTTTCCGGGAAGGAAACCCCCGGGAGCCATGTACCCTACCCGGATACCAATCGCCCTGTCGCAGTAGTGACTTGACAAAGCCAACGGGTGGGATTATGGTCTTTTTGAATTAAGACTTGTGTCTTAAATTATGTACGACGCCACCTCCGGTGGGTTGCGGGCGTGTGCGCGGAAACGGCAGCAGATGTTTTCGAAAGACGCCGCGCGAAAGATCTATCGCCACCATTCCGGAGGAGACGAATAAGGAACCCGGTCGGTCATCAGCCGCATAAGGTGTGACAGCAAAGACCGATGCGCGATACGGGTGTTTCCTTAAGTGAAAGGAGAAATCCATGAAGCGAATAGCAATGGCCTTTATTGCTCTTGTGCTCGTTTTTGCCCTCGCATCATGCGCCGACATGACTCCTACTCAGCAGAGCACATTGAGCGGAGCCGCAATCGGGGCGGGCGGAGGTGCTCTTCTCGGTGCGCTCGTCGGAGGGCGGCCCTTTGCGGGCGCTGCCATCGGCGCCGGGGTAGGCGCCCTCGGTGGCTACATCGCTGGAGAGTCTCGGGAAGGCTATTACCGTCGGTAACTTAAGGAGAGCCGCCGCAGTGCCTATAATGGCGCGGTGCCTCTATCTGCGGGGCTTGTTCGTCACCGAAACATTCTGGCCGACAGCCATTGAGTAACGGCCCGGTAGTCGGCAGCGCCCGACGAGTCAGGCGCGTACGCTCCCACCGGGAGACCCACGCCGGGCGCCTCGGCCAGCGCCACATTCTCCCGGACAATGGGCGGTATTCTGTTTGGGAAGGTTTTCTCCAGCTCGCTTGCCACCTCTCGGTGTATGCGGCGCCTGGGATGGGAGCGACAGACGAGGACGGCCATCATTTCCAGGACGTGGTTGCCTTGACGGGCCAACGCGACGGTTTCGAGAGTCTGTTGCACGCTCTCGAGAGCCAGACGATTAGCCTCAACGGGGATGACCACGTATCTGCTCACGCGCAGGGCGTTCAAGGTGAGCATATCCAGGCTGGGGGGACAGTCGACGATCACGACGTCCCACGGCCCCTCAGTCCTCGAAAAACAACGGGCAAGGAGCTCGGTTGCGAGCACGCCGCTAAACCTCTGCCTGGCCTCGGCAAAGACCGGTCCTGAGGGCACGAGGGACAACCGCTCCATCGCGGTCGAAATGACGGGCAGAGCCACGGCGTTCTGCATAGCATAGAGAAGCTGGCTTCCGTTATCCCGTATCCCGAGGTGCAGAGTGGCACTACCCTGCGGATCGAGATCGATAAGGAGCACCTCTCTGTCTGTTTCGGCGAACGCATGGGCGATGTTGACGGCTGACGTGGTCTTGCCCACGCCGCCCTTGTGGTTCGTCAACGCCAGGACACGATCCATCGCGCACGCTCCTCATCTGACCGAAGTATGGGAAGCATCGGGGCTAAAGCGCTTCCCTTTTGACAATCATGCCACAAGAAGCTCTGTCGGGCAAGCGAAAAGCCGTTCACGTTCTTTTCGCAGAAGAGACGCTCGATCAGAGCAGCGGCTCCGGATAGACTCAGGCGGCGAGTGGACGGTCCGTGAACGGCACACACGAGCGTCAGCGAGTCTTGAGGGGGGAGGCTTCGCAGGCTTTGCCTGTGGAGGGGGCGCTGAGCCCCAATAATAGCCGAGATGTGGATGCCATCTGAACCACGTCGGCCGAAGATAATACTTTCGTATATCTGAGGCCAGTAGGGCAGTGGTCAGGGGGCGGTGCGATACCTTCATGCGGACCGGCCTTAACCTGCATGTAGGCCCGAAGCCTTTTCTTTCTACTTTAGCCCAAAGGACGCACTTTCGCGGCGTCGGGGTTGAGCCAATGGACGGGCGCCTCTCCCCTCAGGGCGGCGAGGAGGTTCTTCGCAGTAAGCTCCGCCATTTCCCTGCGGCTGGTTTTCGTCCCGCTTCCAATATGGGGCACGAGGGTTACGTTTTCCATCCCGAGAAGGGGGCTGCGGCTGTCGAGCGGCTCCTGTTCGTACACGTCGAGCCCCGCGCCGCCAATCCACCCTTCCTTCAATGCCATGGCAAGGGCCCCTTCGTCGATGACGGGGCCGCGGGACGTGTTGATGAGCATGGCCGTCGGCTTCATAAGTCTCAGCTCTCTTTCGCCGATAAGGTGGTGGGTCTCTGTCGAGTGCGGCACGTGGATGCTCACGAAATCGGATGCTGCCAGGAGGTCGTCGAGGCCGCGGTATTTTGCTCCAGGTGAGCCCTCGTCGGATGCGGTGAGCCGCTCCGAATCGTGGTAGAGCACCCTCATGTGGAAGCCCCCGGCGCGGGCCGCCATGGCCCGGCCTATTCTTCCGAAGCCGACTATGCCTAAGGTCGCCCCCCACACGGGTTCGCCGAGCAGAGACATGGAACCGAAGGGCCCCTGCCATTTTCCCGCCCTCACGTACCGGTCTGCCTCGGCAATTCTCCGCGCAGCGGCGAGGAGAAGGGCAAAGGCGAGGTCCGCGGTCGCATCGGTCAACACCCCCGGGGTGTGGCCGACGTAGATGCCCCTTCTCGTGGCCTCTTCCACATCGATGTGCTCGTATCCGACGCTGTATGTGCTGATTGCCTTAAGAGTTGGCGCCGCATCGAGCACCTCCTTGTCGATCCGGTCCTGGGGGATGCAGACAAGTCCGTCTTTCTCCCTTATACTCCGGAGCAGTTCTTCCCGGTCTATGCCTTGAGTCCCCCCGTAGACGGTCACATCGCACGCATCCGTCAGCATCTCGATCCCCGGCGACGGTATCCTGCGCGTCACGAACACCTTCGGTCTCACGCTCTTGCCTCCTCTTTTTTCACTATTTGCATAGTCTTAGGGCCTCTCACGTAAAGGGGGCGGGGGCCTTTAAGCCGACAGAAGGATCACCTGAATGTCCATGACGTTCGTTCCCGTTGGACCGGTCACGAAAAGGTCGCCGCTGCCTCTGAGAAAACAATACGAGTCATTGTTGGAAAGGCACTCTCCAGGGTCCAGGCCGGCTGCGCGCCCCCTCCCGATTGAACGGCCGTCGACGATGGCGCCCGCAGCATCGGTAGGCCCGTCCGTACCGTCGGTCCCTGCCGAGAGGAGCGTCATCCCTTCGATGCCTTCCATTTCCATCGCGGCCGCGAGGGCTAGCTCCATGTTCCTTCCTCCCCTCCCCCGGCCCCGAACGGTCACGGTCGTCTCGCCCCCTGAAATCAGGCACAGCCCTCTGCCCGTGTCCTTTCGCTTTTTCAGCATCTTACGGGCCTCGTTCACCAGCCATCGGCCTGCATCCCGCGCCTCTCCCCGGATTGGGCGATCGATTTTCACGGCATCGATGCCGAGGTGCTCGCACCTCATGCCGGCCGCTTCGATTGCCTGTCTGTTGCTCCCCACGATGGTATTCGTCACCCCGTCGAATAGGGGATCATCCTTTCCAGGGGCTTCCGGGATGCTCCCCTCCTTTCCCTCCACCAGGTGGTCATATACCTTTCGGGGGACTTCATTCCGAAGACGGTATTTCTCGATCACACCCAGCGCGTCGGCATAGGTCGTTTCATCGGGTACCGTAGGTCCTGAAGCGATGATATCGAGCCTGTCATCGATCACATCGGAGAGGATAAGGGATACGACGCGCGCCGGATAAGCGATCTGCGCTAGCCTCCCCCCTTTCACGGCCGAGATATGCTTTCTCACCGCGTTGAGCTCATGGATGTCGGCACCGGCCCGCAGGAGCAAGTCAATGGTTCGCTGTTTTTCAGCCAGAAGGATGCCCGGGGCAGGCGCCACCAGGAGGGCCGAGCCGCCGCCGGAGATGAGACAGACGAGTACGCTCTTTTCGTCGAGACTGCGGGCGAGGGCTATGGCCTGATTCGTGGCCCCTATCCCGTTTTCATCAGGGATTGGGTGGCCTGCCTCGTAGACGCGTATGCGGTCTTCGCCGCGGTCTGCCCAGTGGCCGTACTTCGTAATGGCAACCCCTCGGAATACCTTGTCCCCCGCAATGTCCAGTACTGCCCGGACCATGCCTTGTGCCGCCTTGCCGAAACCGATGACGCAGAGAGTCGTAGAGCGCCCTTCCCTGTATGCGTCGAGAATGACTTCCTTTTGACGCATGACTGCACGATAAGGATCAGCGGCTGCGATGGCGCCATTATATAGCGTTCTGCAGAATTCATTCCCGTTACCGACCGGCTCCATCTTTTCCTTCGCTACGCTAGGCTCCGCTCAGGAAAAGATTCCGCCGGAGCAATCGTTACTTTATTCTGCGGAACGCTCTGCATATCGATCACGCGTCCCTTTTCGTCCATTGTTCGCTCTTTCCGTCACAAAGAATACCGGCAGATCGGTTAGGGCCGTGAGAGCCCGCATTGCCAGCCGAAGGAGGGACAAAGGAAAGAGGGTTCTCCGCGACTAAAAGCCCCGGGGTTCTTTATTGGCGCGTCAGTCCCGCCGTCTGAACCTGTTCATGAGACACAATCAATGGGGCTTTTAGTCGCCCCTTCCGGCAGCAAAAGCTGTCGGAGCCTCCCCCTCAAAGACTCGCTTACGCTCGTTCTTACCTATTGATAGCCAGCCTAGCTCCGTCCCCTGAGCCTGTTCATGAGACTCCGCAGGAATGAGGGTTCTTCACGCATTGCCGCGACGCCGCCGAGAGCGACCTCCTCGACCTCGCCTTTGCCGGACATCGCATTGATGGCCTTCGAGACCTCTTTGTAGCCGATCCTCCTTGCCTGATAGGCTGAGCCCACGAGTAGGCACAGGTCGCAGAGGGCTACGATGGTGCGGGGAAGGCCGTGCGCGAAGCGCTGGATGATCTCGAAGGACTCGGTGGAGAAGATCTCGCGGTCCTCATCGGCCCCTGCCTTGCTGAGCCTGTGGTTCACCAGGTTTCGCGTCTCTTCGAGCCTAAGGGGAAGGAGGTAATACTTCACCGGCAGCCTCTGCCAGAACTCGGGTACGCGCTTCATCTCGTCCCAGAGCGGTTTCTGGCCTGAGAGGATCATGGTGAAGAGGTACTCCTTCTCGTGCGTCAGGTTGAGGAGCATTCTCAGGTCCTGCAGCACCTCGGGCTTGCCGCACAGGGTGTGGCCCTCGTCCACGATGATGATCGCTTTGCCCCCGGCCTTCTTGAGCTCTATCAACCGCTCCTTGATCTTCGAGAGGTTGTGGAACTTGTCGGCGTGCGGCTCCGAGGAGAGGATGCTGCTGCTGATCTGCGACATCAGCTGGGAGATGGTAAGGGTCGGGTGATCGATGAAGGCACAGCGGAAGTTCTCCCCGTAGTTCCACTCCATCTCGGCGACGAGCTTGAGAAGGATCGTCGTCTTTCCGAGGCCTGCCTCCTCTGACACGAGAAGGGCGCCTCCCTTATTGGTGTTGACCGCATAGAGGAGACGCTCGAAGCATTCGTAGTACTGTCCGCCGAGATAGAGCATCTCATTGTCCGGCGCCAGATGGAAAGGGTCCTTATTGAGACCCCAGTATTCAAGGTATTCTCTGCTCATGACCTCCTTTCGCAACGCGAGCTCGACTCTTCTCTCTCACGGCTTGCATTTCGGGCAGGGTACGTACCCTATCCGTATGGGATCGACCCTGTTCCTGAAAATGATCTTGTTCTTTTCGGGGATCTTTGTGGCCAAGGGGCACGAAGGCCTGTGAAAGACGTAAGTACGTTTATTCCCCACGTAGTATGGCTCCGACTCCTCCTTGCCCTCTTGCCACAGGCCCGCGTATTTCTCCTTGGCTTCCCTCTCGTATTTGAGGAACAGGTCTTTGTATTTCACGTTGGGCGGGCTGACGGCCGCGTGGGCATAGCCCAGCCGAATGAGCTCTCCGTTGACAAAGACGTCTTTTACGAAGACATAGGCGAGGAGCCTTCCTTCCTCATCTTTCTTCTGCTCGTCGAACTCGAGGCGCACCTTTTTCAAGAGCACGAGGCTCTTGTTCCGGCGCAAAGCCTCCCTGGCAAAGAAATCGCCCCCTCCTTCCTTTCCCCGGAGCTGGGGCGCATTGACGCCCAGGTAGCGGACAACGCTGCCGTTCTCGAGAACGATCGTGTCTCCGGAGAGCACCTTCGTCACCAGGTACTCCTGCTCCTTTGCCTGAGACGGGCGCAGCGGAAGGATGAAGAGGATGATAAGTGCCACTATTGCTACGATCCTACGCATAGTGAGAGATTCTACAATATTTCGGCGCTCCGTTAAATAGCTGCTGTCTAATTCGGCTTGGACGACCGCATGGAGCGATCGCGAGCTGCGGCGCCCTCTTCACCCCGTGCCCTCCGACGCGCTACCCCCGTGGCAGTGTGGCTGCTCTCAAAAGGTCTTCTAGGACGGGGGCGCCCCGCTAAGACGATTGGCACATTCCTGGCCGGACGCCTACGGGCGACGGGGTTCAGATGGCATCCACATCTCATCGCGATCGTTTTTCCAAGGCGGGAAAAACGATCCTTGATCCCTCCATGCGCTCATCCCTTCCGTGCCGGGGATATCAGCCTAATTGCTGATACACCCGGCAGGTACAGAAGAATGCATGTATGATCCTGGGGTATAGGGTCCGGGCGGGTCCTCATAATCTCGGCCCGTATGTGGGCCGAGATTATGAGGACCAAATGGAAGTCCACTAGGTTGTTCTTGCTGGCCTCACTTCCTTTCGGGCTCCCCATCAGTTCCTCGATGCATGGTTCCTCAATGAGCGGATCATCGTGGAGGCTCCGGGGTACCCGTCAGCGGAAGACGAGCGGTGCCGAAGGCACGGGCGACTGACGGCCGGGCTTTACGACCATGGTAGGGCGCTCTGGTTTGCGGGCAACCACAAGAGGTTAGGGTAAGGCATCGGTTCGCAATCGAGCCCGAGCTCATCTGGAGCGGTTAAACGGATCGGAGCCGGAGCGTAGATCCGCGAATGAGGACCATGCGTCGAGGAACAGCGGGGCTCAAATGACGAAGAGATTCCTTGTGGAAGCTCACGTGATTGACCTATACTCTTAGACGAAGCAGGGTCGGATTTTTGAGGGAAAGCGAAAGGAGGAAACAGGTCTCTTGCGGGTGATGCTCGTCGCCCTTTCTCTTGTTCTGTGCGTCCCGTGGTCCTGCCCGGCATTGGCCCAGTCTGCCATCCACATCTCGTTCGAGGGCTTTGAGATGGGCGAGCCCCCGCCGGGGTGGGTGTCGAGGAACGGGAACATTGGCGATGTCTATACTGTCCAGGAGGAAGGGGGCAAGAAGTTTCTCCACGCCGATGCACGCGGCACGGCCGTTCAAATAGGCTTCGAAGCCAAGTGGTCGCTGAAAGAGCATCCTTTGCTCGAATGGCAATGGCGTGCCCTGATCCTGCCCGACAAAGGCGACGAGATGAAGAAAGCCACCAATGACAGCGTTCTCGGCCTCTACGTGGTCTTCGGCAGGCAACCCTTCATAAAGACCGTCAAGTACGTCTGGAGCACGACACTGCCCGTTGGCCTCTCCCTCGAATCCCCCTTCTCTTCGAGGACGAGGATGATCGTCCTCGAAAGCGGCGACGCCTTTATGGGGAAATGGGTGTCCGAGAGGCGCGATGTCCTCGCCGATTACCGCCGCCTCTTCGGCAAGGACGATGCCCCAGTTACCCGGGGCATCGCCATTCTCACGGATGCCGACAACACGGCCTCCCGTGCCTGTGGAGACTACGGAGATATCGACATCCTCAAATAGGATCCCTTCCTCTGCCCACGGGGGGCACCACGGCCTCCCGTGCCTCGGGAGACTATGGAGATATCGACATCCTCAAATAGGATCCCTCTTAGACCCACGGGAAGCTCTTGCCTTTTGCCTCGCCCCTTGTTACATCCGAAGGGTCAACAAAAGTGTTGAAAACCCTATTCCCACGGGATAGACTACGGTACAAAGGGGAAGCAGGATTGCGAGGTCGGCTTCCCCGATGCTCCTTGCTCCGTTGCCCAGAAGGAGAGAAGAGATGTTCGGCTTTGAGAAGGAGAAGATCCAGCTGAAGAGCGTGGAGGACTATCTGAGGACTCAGGAGATCCTGGGTTCCGGCTCCGAGAACGGGACCGCGTACGCCAAGGCGCGTGCCATCTTCGCAAAGGTGAAATCGGCCGTCCTCCCCGGGGTGATCATCCTCGCCATTCTTGCGGCCATGACAGCCGCCTTCTCCCAAATGATGGCGCTGCGCACCGAGGTCGCCAAGCTGAAAGCCTCGCAGAAGGAGGGCGATCTGAAAGCGCTCAGGAAGCAGGTAGCGGATCTGACAGCGAAGATAGACAGGTCCGAGAAGCAGATAGAAGAGTTGAAAGACGACACATACGGACTCAAGGCAGAGGTGGAAGCGCAAAAAGCCCAGGTAGCAAGGGCCTCGGCAGCGGCGGCATCCGCCAGAAAGGCCGCCGTGGAAAAGAAGAAGCCGGTGGTCGGGAGGGCGAGACCTTAAGGCCTCTTCCGCGTCCGGCCTCGTCAGGGGCGCCTCTTTTCCCTCTCGGCCCTCCTGGCGCCGAAGGCGTGAATAGTCCTCGTGCCCGCCGTGGCCTCCCCGCCGTGAACCTTCCCTTTTGGAATATGGGCCTCGTCACCCTTGCCCATGACGATCCTTTGCCCGTCCATGAGCAAGACATACTCCCCCTGGACGACCACGAAGTATTCGTCGTAATCGTGTGAGTGCCCTGCGGATGAGCGGTCCGCGTAGGCAGTCCAGAAGGCCATCTGGCTTCCGTCGGCGCCGTCGAACACGTAGCCTTCTATGTCTTTCGTATATTGCGACCCGGAGTCGATCCGGTTTACCGGGTTCTTCATGAAATCAGGAAAACTGTCCATACGGATCTCCTCTCTTCTCGATAGTGGAATGATGGAAGGGTGGAAGAATGGAAGGATGGAATGTTGGAAGGGTGGAAGAATGGAATGTTGGAAGAATGGAATACTGGAAGAATGGATACTGGAGATGGAATGTTGGAAGGGTGGAAGGGTGGCCAATCTTCCAATCTTCCATTCTTCCATTCTTCCATTCTTCCCGTCTTCCATTCTTCCCGTCTTCCATTCTTCCCGTCTTCCCGTCTTCCACTCTTCCATTCTTCCGCTCTTCCCCGCGTGACCCCGCTGGTGCGGGGCGCCTCCGCCTCTGGCGCTATTCTCTTACCTTGAAGGCTATTTCATCGAGGGGTCGATTGTTCCCGTCAGCCAGGGTTAGTATGCATTCGCCGGCTACCGGAGTCCATCCGCAGAGCGGCCCTTCGCCCACTGGCTGCCCGTTTAGAAGCCAGTGAAGATCCTTGTGGCTGCCCGACGCTTCGAAGAAGACCCTCTGGTTGTCGAAGGGAATATCCGGATCGACGGCGATGATGACCTCCGGCGGAGGGTAGAGGATTCTCGAGGGTTCGCCTTCCACACGCCGGGCTTCCACGGAAGCCGGTTCCGTGCCCGCGATGAACCATTCCGGAGGTGCCGAGGTCCCGTCGTCGGTAGTATAGCGACGGGCCACAACACCGCGAGGGGGTAGGGGAGCGGAACTCCTCTCCCGCTCATGGAGATAGCTCATCACTTCGTTCCAGAGCGGTGCCGCACCCGTGACGCCGCTCACGTCCCACATGGGCGAGCCAGAGAAATTGCCCACCCAGACACCGACCGTATACTTCTCAGAGAACCCGAGGCACCAGTTGTCGCGCATATCTTTGCTCGTCCCTGTTTTGGCGGCGCTCCAGAAAGGACACGCCAGGGGATTCTCAAAACCAAAGGTGATGCTTCGGGCCTCCCTGTCGGAGAGGATGGATGCAACTATGAATGCCGCCTCCGGGGAGAAAACCCGCCGCGCGTTCCCTTTTCCGGCTCTAGGGGTCAACGTAAGCTCTTCCCACATGCCCTTGTTGGCGAGCGTCCTATAGGCATTGACCATCTCGTACAGGCTCGTGTCGAGGCTGCCGAGGGCAAGGGAATAGCCGTAGTAGTCGGCGTCCCTGAGTTCGGTGAACCCGAGGTCCCTCAATTTCTTCACGAAGGCGTCAGGACCGGCCAGCATGAGGACCCTCACCGCGGGGATATTGAGCGACGATGCAAGGGCGGAGCGGGCGGGCACGAGCCCCTTGAATCCCCGGTCGTAATTCTCCGGCCGGTAGATGCCGCGCTCCGTGGGGATATCGAGGGGAGTGTCGCTTAAGAGAGACGCGGCGGTGATGATCCGCCTCTCGATGGCGAGGGCGTAAAGGAAGGGCTTCAGCGCCGACCCGGGCTGTCTTCGGGCCTGAATACCGTCGATGCACGACGCTGATGCGAGGGTGCCCGAGTTTCCCACGTAGGCAAGGATCTCCCCTGATCGGTTATCTACGACGAGCACGGCCCCGTCTTGGACGTTCTGCCCTCTCACGGAGGCAAGGTGGCCTTGCAGAAGGGTCAGCACGAAGGACTGCAGCCTTGCGTCGATGGTGCTTCGCGCCTCCTTCCGGCCGCCTTTCAAGAGGTACTGCGCCGCATGGGGAGCGAGGGAAACGTATCGCCCCACCCAGTAAGGCCTGCCCAGGGCGATCCGACGGCTGAGGCAATCTCGCCGGGGCTGACGGGCTCGTTCATCGCTGCCGCCAGCGTGACGGCCCGTCGTGTCACCGGCGCCATTCCGGCGTTTGGCGATCTGATGAGGGAGACGAGGATGAGTGACTGCGTCGTGTTAAGTCCTGACGGCTCCTTTTGAAAGAGCCCCCGGGAGGCGGCGGCAATCCCTTTGAGCTCGCCCCTGAAGCTGACGAGGTTCAGGTATGCCTCAAGGATCTGATCCTTCGTCCATGATCGCTCCATTGCCCAGGCGAGACGCATCTGCCGCCACTTTTGAGCGAGCGTTCGACCCGCAGTTTCCGGTCGCGCCGTTCCGTTGGTCATGGCGGCAACCTGCATGGTGATGGTGGACGCTCCCCTCCGCCCTCTGCCGAGGCTGCTTTTCAGGGCGCCGAAAAAGAGGGCGATCCCATCGACCCCGGAGTGGCGATAGAATCGCTTATCCTCCGAGGCCACGACGGCCCTCAGAAGGGGAGGCGAGACCTCTCCGAGGGGCGTCCATTCGAGGGACCTGCCCTGAAAATCGACTCTCAGCTCCTGGATCGGCACACCGTTCCGGTCAAGGAGCAGGCCATCCGAGCTGGTGTAGGCCGCGCGCACGTCCGAGAATGACCTCACCGCAACGGAAGGCAGCGGAGACCAGAGCCATCCTGCAATGGCGATGGCCGCAAGGGAGAAGCCCGTGAATCCGGCAAGAATGCGCTTCAAATCTACTCCACGACAAAGGGGTGATTCGGCATCTCCCCGAACATTTCCGGCGCGTAGAGGGCCTCGACCCTGGAGTTGGGCAGGAGAAAACGGCCTGGTGTATTGAGGCGCACCGTATATTCGAGGGACCATTTGCCTTTCGGCACGTACCAATAGTACGCCTTGAAAGCCTCGAAGGAGCGCTCCTCGTAGGCGGGCCACGCCCATCCTTCCCTCTTCTCGCCGCCCGTGAGGATCGCCGAATCGCGGCCCAGGCCGGTACCAAGGATTGTCGTGCCCGCAGGGACAGGGTCGTTTACCACCACCCATGTCATGTCGGTCTGGGCCTCCAGGTCGAGCCTCACCCTCACCACATCGCCCACGCTCCACACTCCGGGTACCTTTTCATCGACCGCGGTATACGTCTTCTTGATCTTGAAACCCGTGGAAACGGGCTCCTTAAGAGGGATGGCTGCCAGGCTTTGCATGAAGAGCCAGGGCTTGCCCGGGCCCTCGTGGTCGACGGAGAGCTTTTCGCTTCCGCCGGGCCAGGAAAAGAGAAGGGTCTTGCCCGCAGGGGCGGCCTTCCAATCCAGGGTCTGGCTTCTGCCCCCCCATCCGGGCGCTTGTCACGCCTTCGACCTTGGCGGCCTCGAAAGAATCGGAGAATTTCCCGAGGGCCAACCTGCCCCAGGCATTGGCCACGGTGCTCCACCACCTTCCCTTCTCCTGCCGCCCTGTGGCGCCGCGAACGAGTCTCGGCATGTCCTCAATCCAAGCGGGATCATCGAGAAAGGTGAGGATGGTGCGGACTGCGTTGACATCTCCGTTGACCATGAGCCACCAGAGGTAGTCGTTCCTCTCGGTTGAGAAGCCCATGCGCGTTCCTTGAAAATTGAGCCTCGACCTGATGATCTGCTCAGCCTCCTTGAGCCTTCCCTCCCTGCCGGGAATGTCGTCAGCCCTTTTCAGGATGCTTGTCCAGTCGAGGACCGCCGAGGTGGGCCAGGACAAGGGCTGGATATCGATCGTTTGGAGGTAGCGCGCATTCCCCGGCTCCAGCCGGCAAAGGGCCTCGATGGCGGCGATCTTGCGGATGGTGAGGTCAGGACGGGACAGAGGCGACTCCCTTCGTGTTTTTCCCTCGAGGAACTTCTGGAGCCCCTCTTTCACTCTCGTCAGAAGCTCGGGCGGCGTCTCCCAGCCAGCCTCGTTGCCGATGGCAATGAAGTAGGACGTGAGAATATCGTCGCCCTTCTCCATGGTGGGGAAATACTTGAGGAGGCCATCGTTGTCCATATAGCCGGGCAGGACCTTCATGATCTGCTGCCAGGCCGACTTGTCTCCGAGGGCCACCGCCTTTGACAACCGCTGTTCCAGGCAGACGTATGGATAGGAGGTCATATAGTCGATGATGCCGCTCACGCTCTCGGAGAGTTTTGGCGTCAACGACAGCTTGATGCCGCCTTTCAGGGGGAGTGCCTCCTTCGGTCTCTCTACGGTGAACTGGGCCGTCTTATCGAGCTGGGCAACGGATGCCTGGACGACGCTTATCTCCAGCGCCGGGCGCGCTCTCTGCGTCACCTTCAGGCTGTCCCGGGCCGTCCCTTCGGAGTCTGTCACCGCTACCTCCCACTTCATGGACTCGGCGCCTACGGGTACGGTGAGGTTCCAGCCGATCTCCCGCGCCTCGCCCGCCTTGAGGCTCTCCTTTAGGGGAGGCAGGTCAATGACACCCTTTTCCAGGGTAACGCGCGCCTTCGTTTCAGTTGCAACCTCGTGATCGCTGGTATTGCGCAAGGTGAAGACGGCTTTGAACTGGTCGCCCTCCCTCACCACGTCCGAGAGCCCCGAGAGGATCATGAGGTCCTGGGTTGACTGGATATGGGTGCGACCGGTGCCGAAGAGGTCCGCTGCTCCCGTGGCCACCGCGACGGCGGTAAAGCTCGTGAGGGCATCATTCAAGGGCACCTCCACGGTCGCCTCGCCTTTCTCGTCGAGTGGCAGGCTCCCCTTCCAGAGGAGGAGGGTGTCGAAGAGCTCTCTCGTGATCTGCCTCCCCCCGCCGCCGCCAAAAGGGATGGCCTTGAGTCCGTAGTGACGCCTGCCTACCACCTGCATCTGGGCCGTCGACGTAGCGACCGAGTAGCCCCGCTTCTGCATCATGTGTTCCAGGATGTTCCAGCTCTCATTCTGCATGAGCTCGAGAAGCCCGTCGTCGACCACGGCAAAAGCGACCTCGCTGCCCGCCGGAACCGGTCTGCCGTCCGCCGTTTGCACCTTCACGCTAAAGCGGGCCTTCTCCCTGATCTTGTACACCTTCTTATCCGATGCGACGCCTACCTTCAATTCGTGGGTACGCCAACCCACGGAAACGCCGGCTATGCCGAGCTTGAAGGTCGGCTTCGCCAGGTCGAGAAAGGCGGTGGGCTTGCCCTCGCCCGTCCTTCCGCGCACGCAGAGGGCCGACACGAAGACATTGGGCGCGTAAGAGCCTTTGATAGGCACCTCTACCGATGGGTTCGTGCCGGAGAGCCTCGTCACGAAGCTGTCGATGATGCCCTCCCGCTCCACGGTGATGAGGGCTGTCGCTTCCCTCATGGGCATTCGCACTTGAAAGAGGGCATTCTCACCCGGCTCGTACCGCTGTTTGTCCGGAATGAGGTCGATGCGGTCGCTGCTCGACGCGTCGAACCACATCTCTTCCCTCCCCGTCACCCAGACCTCCGTGTTGGTCGCAGCCACGTTGCCTTTTCCGTCCGCTGCTCGCGCCTCAACGAGAAGGGAGCCGGCCGGAGGGTTCTCGATCTCGCAGAAAAGGAGACCCTGGGCGTTCGTCGTGCCCTCGCAGCCGGGTGCGCTCTTCTTGATCTCCTGGCTGTTCTCGTAAGCATAGAAACCGCCCAAGAGCTTCTTGCGATGGGAGTAGATCTTCTTCTGGAAAAGCGTCACGGTCACCGGCAGATTGGCCACAGGCTTTCCCGAAAGATCGAGGGCAAGGGCCTTCACCTTGAGGGGGTCCTTGTGGACAACCCAGTCGTCGGTCTCAAGACCGATCGCCACACCGGAGGGCCAGATCGGGATGGTTTTCGAGACGGTTACGACCTTGCCGTTCGGGTCTTTGAATTCCATCTCCGTGAACAGATCGAGGGGAACTGAGGAGCGCGGGATTCCGTCGATGGCAGCCCGGGCCATTCCGCCTTCCCCGAGCGTCAGATCCAGGGTCTTCACGGGCCTCCCGTGTCTCGAATAACGCTGCGACCATCCTGTTGCTTCTTCCTCCTCATCTACGGACTCATCGGGGTAGTCAGAGGGGCTTTCGGATCCCCGGCGCTTGATCCCCTCTTTCACTGCCCCCCTCGAGAAGGAGTACTGGTCATAATCCTCGAAGGTGACCTCCTTCGGCTCGGCCTGCGCCCTCAGCTTAATCGGCAGACCTTTGGCTCCGCCGCCCGATAGGTATTCTGCCATGACGTCTACGTCCACCTTCGTCGTGTTAACAAGGGTTTCGGACAGGGGCTTGACCGCGGCTTTCATGAGGGGTACCTTGAACTGCTGTACCTTGAATTCCCCGGCGGGATACCGTCGCTCGCCTTTTTCGACATAGACCCCATATTGGCCCAACTTTGCGTCCTGAGGAATCTGCCACGTTGTCTCGGCTACGCCCTTTGCGGGGTCCCACGAGAGGGGGAAGGTATACTTCTCATCGCTTCCCGAATGTTGGATCACCACCCGGGAGGGGAGGTGGTCGTCAAAGGCGAAGCCGTCCTTCGTGAGCATTCTTGCCACGTGCTTCATGTGGACGGTCTCACCCGCCCGAAAGAGGGGGCGGTCAAAAATCGTATGAATTACGGGGCGAAAGGGACCCTCCTTTTCATCATAGGAGTAAAAGCCGTAGGGGAGCCTGAAGCGGTACGGCTCTATGCCCTTGTCCCAGCTCGTATGAACGAAGGTCGTGTCGCCGGCTATCCTGGCAAAAACGAAGTAGCCTTGATCGACACAGGAGATAGGCTCTATCTGGCTCCGATCGTAGAAGGCGTCCTTGTCGGCGCGGCGCTCGGTGTAGGGGAGCCCCTCGGGTTCAGGAAGGGCTGTATTCACGTGAGCTATGCCATTGCTATCGGTCTTGCCTTCCCAATAGAGCTTGCCTCGACAGTCGCGAATCGCTACGGCGGCGCCCTCCACGGGCTCTCCCTTATCGAGGCTCGTCACCCATACGAGAGAAGACTCACGGCCCCGCTTGAAGTGCGCCGAGAGGTTCGTCACCAGGGCCGCGGTATGGACGTACATGGGTCTCTCTTTCCTGAGATAGGAGGTGCCGAGGATGGTGCTTTCCAGCTCCACCACGTACAATCCCGGTCTCTTGAAGGGAATCCCGATCACCTCGAACGCATTTTGACCGAGCGGCCTCGGCATGGCCAGTTTCTTTGCCGACGGCTCCCCCTGAGAAGGGACCGCGAACGGCCGACTCCGGCGACCTTTTGGAGCCACTGAATGATCTGTTGGTCGCCTTCCACCGGCTTGATCGTGGCGGCTACGTCGGTCGTGTATCTTCGGTTGGGTGAGGCCGGACCCGCCTCGCTCCCCGTCGCTTCTCTCTGCCGGGGAGGAGGCGGGTCCAGCCTCGGTGGCGTCGCTCTTCCCGGTGTTCTTGTCAGGGACTTCTTGTATCCTTCCTCTCAGATACGGCCCTATGTTTCTCACCGTCACGGGGAGCACAGGCTCCGATAGCTCGATGATGCCGAAGCGTGAGGAGAACTTGGCCAGCGGAGGGTAGGCATCGGTTCTCGCCCTGATGGGGTAGGCAGCGCCGTTCGACAGGCTCCTTCCTCCGTCGTCCCTCAAGCCTTGAGGAAGGGCGATGGAGAACGCCTTCTTTTCCCGGAAAGGACCTTCGAAGGTAACGGTCCGGACCGTCTCACTGCCATCCGGGATCTTGGGCCTATGGATCTTGCCGTCGATCTTCATGGAGACCCGGGCCGCAAGACCTCTGGGCACGTCCGAGGAGAACTCGATAGAGACTGGAAGGAAGGGGTTGCAAAGGGCCTTGGAGCTCTCCCGTCCGCATTCGAAGGTCGCGGTGAAGGGCTCCCGCGTCCTGTAATGGAATACCTGTTCCCGGGAAGAAGGGATGGCGCTTCCCGACAGGACGCCCTTTCCCCATATGAGATCGATTGATGTGTTGTTCGGCAGCGGGCGGCCGCACTGGAGAGCGATCCTGTCGACCTGGGCCCCGCGGTCGAATCGCGACGCGGCCTTTACTATTTCCTCTCTCTGCCTGCCCCCCACGATTCTGATGCCCACCTTTTCCTTGGTTTCACCGATATAGCAGAAGACATTTCCGGCTACGGAGTCTTCCTGCGCCTCGCCGTCCAGGGTGAGCAGGAAGACCTGGTCTTCCACTATCTCTTTGTTGCCGCCGCCGGGGACCGCATCCTCTACCTGGGGCCCGCCGGTGTTGAAAGAGAAGGCCTGCACGCCGGTCAAGGCGCTGCCGCTTGCCGCCTTCAGTCCGGCCTTCAGGGTAAACGTGCACTTCATCCCTGATTTCAGGTCTTTGTCGAAATCGTAGACCCAATTCCTGTTGTCAGCCCACCGTCCTTTGCCGGTCGTGGGACAGTCGATGGTGAAAGGGTCCTCGAGAAGGGGATCGCCGAATGAGACCATCTCCTCGGAGAAACGCGCGGTTACCTGCCTTACGTCCCTGATCTCTCCCTGGGGAGAAAACATGGTGACTGTGGGAGTCACATCGCTCCCTCCGGCCCAGCCGGAGGCGGCCAGCAAGAGTGTCGCAACAACCCCGTATCCGATTCTCCTGAGCCCTTTTTTACCCTTCAGAAAGCAGCGAGCCCGCCCCATAGCACCCCCCGATTTAGCGTGATACTACTCTACTATCCCATCCGGTTCATCATTTCAAGGCTTTTGTAGGTTATTTTGTGAATTCTTTTCGGGTGCGGGTGCGGAAATTTTATGTGACCAAGGGCATCTTCCCCAGTCTACCTATCCCCGGTCAGGTTCGATGCCTCGACGACCCATCCCCCGCCCATTGCCTTGTAAAGGTTTACGAGGGCGCGCAAGAGATTGCCCTGGGTCTCGGTCAGAAGTAGCTGGGCGGTAAAGAGGCTCCGCTCCGCGTCGAGGACCTCGAGATAGCTCGTATAGCCGTTCTCGTAGCGCACCTGCGCAAGGTCCGAATACCTCTGCAGGGCCTCCACCTGGTGTTGCTGGGCATCGAGCTGTTCCCTCGACTTGCGCTGGTCGATGAGGGCATCCTCGACCTCCCGGAAGGCCTCCTGGATCACCTGCTGATACTGGAGGAGGTTCTCCCTCTGTATGGATTCGGCGGTCTTGACGGTCCCTGCAATTGCCCCTGCGTTGAAGATGG